>NZ_CABUHK010000028.1 GCF_902491285.1 uncultured Bacteroides sp.
TGAGCGGAAAACGAGACTCGAACTCGCGACCCTAACCTTGGCAAGGTTATGCTCTACCAACTGAGCTATTTCCGCATTTTTTCGTTTGCGGTTGCAAAGGTAGGGATTTTCCGTAAACCTGCAAACATTCTGCGCACTTTTTTTTAAGAAATCTGCACACTCTGCCCCCGCCACGAAACAATCTTTTTGATTATCAACTCATTCGGTTACGATAATCTTCGTAAGAAAACTGCTTGTAAATTTCAGCTTTTCCCTCTTTTGTCCACAAAGCGATGGCAGGATGATGGATTCCGTTAAACATATTCGTCTTTACCATCGTATAATGAATCATATCTTCAAATACTATCCGCTCTCCGATTTGCAGCTCGTGGTCGAAACTCCACAGCCCCATATAGTCGCCGCTCAAACAGGAGTTTCCCCCGAGACGGTAAATGTATTTCCCTTCATTTCCCATCTCCGCACCCCGAACGGCAGGCTGATAAGGCATCTCCAGACAATCGGGCATATGGCAGGTAAAGCTGACATTCAAGATGGCTGTCCTGATTCCACGGCTCTCTACAATATCCACGACTTCGGAAACCAATACTCCCGTCTGCCAGGTAAAAGCCGAACCGGGCTCCAGGATAATCTGCAAATGCGGATAACGTGCTTTCAATCCTTGCAACAGCTTTATCAGATGTTCCGTATCATAATCTTTACGGGTCATCAGATGTCCGCCACCAAGATTCAACCATTTAATCTGCGGGAACCAGCGGGCAAACTTTTCTTCCAAGTGTTCTAAAGTACGCTCCAGTTCATAAGAAGAAGATTCGCAATGGCAATGGCAGTGAAAGCCTTCAATTCCTTGCGGCAGCGTCTCCGGCAACCAATCAGCCGTTATGCCGAAACGGGTGCCGGGAGCGCACGGATTATAAAGCTCCGTCTCCACCTCCGAATATTCGGGATTCACACGGACACCACAGGAAATACCGCTTCCTCCAGCTACCGTCATCGGATAGAAACGTTCAAACTGCGCCATTGAGTTGAACGTGATATGGCTGCTGCAACGCATGATTTCCGGAAAATCCTGTTCTGTATAGGCAGGAGAATAGGTATGCGCCTTACTACCGAATTCTTCCAATGCCAGGCGGGCTTCATATACCGAACTGGCTGTTGAATGATTGATATATTCGCGGAATATAGGGAAAGAGCGCCACATGGCGAACGACTTGAAAGCCAGGATAATCTCCACTCCCGCCCTGTCGGCTACGCTTTTTATCAAACTCAGGTTCTTTCTTAAAAGTTCTTCTTCCATAATGTAGCAGGGAGAAGGAAACCGGGTAAAATCTATCATATACAATCTTATTATCTAAAGTAACGTTTTACGAACGTGGATGCAAAAATACAAATTCAAAAGCAAAGAGGGATTGTTTTATTTTTAATTAAGATATTGCTTTTCGAGAACTTTTTCCTATTTTTAAACCTTATTATATAATACACGTAATTGTTTCATCCTAAATACCTGATTGAATATGAATAAAGATTTAAGAAAAGTAGTGATTTTGCTGGCACACCCCAACATGAAAGAATCACAGGCAAACAAAGCATTAATCGACGCTGTAAGTGACATTGAAGGGGTGGCGGTTTTCAACCTTTACGAACTGTCGGAGGAAATCGCCTTCAATGTGGACGAATGGAGTAAAATCATTTCTGATGCTTCGGCTGTCATCTATCAGTTTCCTTTCTATTGGATGGCTGCCCCGTCATTACTGAAGAAATGGCAGGACGAAGTATTCACTTACTTGTCCAAGACTCCGGCTGTTGCGGGCAAGCCGCTGGCAGTAGTAACAACTACCGGTTCCGAATACGATGCTTATCGCAGCGGCGGACGAAACAAGTTCACAATCGACGAACTTCTGCGTCCGTATCAGGGCAGTGCGATTCATTCGGGTATGGCGTGGCAGACTCCCATTGTCATTTACGGAATGGGAACCGCAGAGGCAGGAAAGAATATTGCCGAAGGAGCGAACTTATACAAACAACGGATAGAAATGCTTGTCAATAGCAGTAATGCAGGTAATAATTGGTAAGACAATGAAAAGCGTAGCTTTAGACCGGATAAAGCTACGCTTTAGCATCCTTAAAGCATAGCTTTAGATGTCGCAAAGCTATGCTTCTTCAACGTCAGCACCGGCAGGAAAATAAATACCCCGATTACAGACATTATCAATCCCCCGATAGTGCCTGCCGCCAATGGAAACCAGAAACCTTCTTTCTCCGCTCCCACCATGAAAGGGATAAAGCCCAGGATAGTGGAAGCCACCGTCAGGAAAATAGGAATCACTTTCGTATTCCAAGCCTTCACATAAGCCCGGAGCGGCGATAGACGCGGGAAACGCTTGCGAACGGAATTATATTCATTCAGGATATAGATACTCGCATTCACCGTAATGCCGCAAAGCAGGACAAAGGAAGCAAAACCGCCCTGGTCGAAGTTCAGTTTGAACCAGTAGAATGTAAGGAACACGCCGATATAGGATACCGGAATCACAAAGATTATTGCCAACGGCTGTTTCAGAGAATTGAACAGGATACTTGTGATAAAGAAGATGATGGCAATCACTATCAGGAGCAGACGATACTGCTTGTTGGCCTTTCCACCCCATGACCAGTTGTTTTCTTCCGATTTGGCGGTATATCCCATCGGAAGAAGTTCGTTAAACTCTTCCAGGTCTTTCTTCAACAGTTTGTTTCCCTGTTCCGAAGAGCCGATATACTCATATTGCAGGCATAATCGGTACTGCTGGTTCTCCTTCGCCACTTCCTGCGGCATCTGTCCTTTCTCTACCGTTGCCAGTTCCGAGAGCTTATATTCCTTACCGCCCGCCTCGAAAGGATAATACTGCATCGCCCATACATCCCTCTCTTCCGACTGCCGCGAAGAAAGTTTTATCTTTTCCGTACCCTCTTCCGTCACCACCGAACCGATTTCCATATTCCGCCCGTATACCGGACGGATAGCGGAAAACAGTCTCCCGGCTCCAATTCCTTCCTCTGCCATCCGTCGTTTATCCAGGTTGAAATAGAATTCCATATAATCATCCTTCCACCAGGAGAAATCGGAACCGATGGTCACTTCTCGGATACGGCGGTGGGACAACAACTTTTCTTTCAACTTTTCCGCTTGTGCATACAATTCATCATAATTGTACCCGTACATCTTCACCCGGAAAGAGCCCGCATTCTCACGTACATTATTGCTGAATCCCTGGTCCTGCAATCCGTATATGCTCCAGTCACCGCCGCCCAGTTGGAGTGCCTTGCCAATCATATTGGCTTTCAGCGTATAAGGAAAACCGCTTTTCTGATGTTCTTTCGTGAAATAAATATGAATGGATGCCCTGCGGGCGCTTTCCACAGAAGTCTGAAACTGCTTGATTTCCTTAAATCCGCTCAGATAAGTTTCCATCTTCTTAACCAGTGTGTTCATCTGTTCCAGTGTACTTCCATTCGGCAGATTGGCATTGGCATGGAGCACCACCTCTTCATTACGGGTAAAGTAACTCCCCTCATATACCTTCTGTACAAACAGCCTTAAAGTTCCCCCCAACGCCTTGTCCACCACCGGTTTCACTTTTTCCTTATAAGTGGAAGTGCCCAGCGTCTTATTATATGCTTCCGCCCACTTGTCATCCCCTTTCATCTTTTCCGGCAACAGGAACACCGGTAATCCGAAAGCCAGCAATAACAGTATGCAGACCGCCACTCTCCAACGACAGAGAATCCGTACCAGCCACCCGTAAAAACGGCTGAAATAAACCGGAACACGCCGCATCTTAGAACGTATCCACATAAAGGAACGCACGCTCCCCATCCGCCTTCCCGGTTTTGAGAGAGACGTTTTCTTCCGACGTTTCAGCCCGATTTTGTCAATCAGGGAAGGGACAAAAAACAGGGCGACCAGCAAGGAAACTCCCAGATTAATAATTACCACAGCAGCAAAATCCTGCAAATTGAGACGTATCTTCTCATCCAGAAAGAAGATGATAGCCAGTGCCCCTATCGTCGTCAGCGTAGCTGCCAGCACGGACATGAACGCTTTCCGGTTCCCGCGCCTCAGATAGTGGTCGCTCATCACAATAGTATTGTCAATCACAAGATTCAAAGAGACGGTGATGCCTGCCAAAGAGTACAATTGCATTTCCAACCCGAACGCATAATAAAAAATAACGGCTATCGCCATATTGACGGACAGGCTGACTACAATCAAAAACAGATATTTGGGACTGAAAGTAATCAGCAACACAAACAGCAGCAGAATGGCTACTGTCACTCCCGTACGCAGATAAATCTTGTCTAGTTCTTCCTGAATAAACTCCGTCGCGTCATAACTGGTGTGAATCTCATACCCTGCCGGAAGCAGCGACCGGATACCATCCATATACGCTTTCACTTCCTTGCTCAATGCCAACTGGTTGGCCGTTTCTTCCGCCACGATCGACAGATAAATCGAGTTCAGCCCGTTAATCCGGTAGTAGCTCTGCGGCTGCTCTTCCACACGGGAAACCTTCACCAGTTCATTCAGGCCGATAATTCTCCCGTCTTTCATCTTTACCTGTATCCGTGTTGCGTCAAACTCACGGCTCTCATATTCGGGAACCAGTGCCAGACGTATCCACTGCTTGTCCAAAGCACCCTGCTCTACATCGTAAGTACCCATGAACTCTTTCTGATAATGCAACCGGACTGCCTCACGGATATCATCCGTACTTATCCCGAGCGTGCGCAACTGTTCGGAATCATACTCCAACCGCCACTCCATCGGGGTAGCACCGCTGAGGTTAATCTTATAAATCCCCGGAAGTTGTGCCAGGCGTGTTTTTATATGTTCTTCCGCGTACTGCTGAATCAATACAGGCGTAGCAGGCGCATTAATTGTAAACGCCATGAAAGGAGACTGGCTGCTCTGTCCGGGACTCTGCATCTGAATATATGGATAGCTCACCCCGTCCGGCAACTCCGGCCACGTCTGGCGGATAATGGTGGAAGCCTCGAAACGGGCGACCGCCGCATCCACATGCTTGTCCAGGTTCACGCTGATACTTCCCCACCCGTTTCCCGAAGTGGAGTAAATTCCCCGAATCCCCTTTACGCGGGCAAGCATCGCTTCCAGTTTGCTGGTAGCCGTCATCTCCACCACACGTGCCGAAGTGCCGGGCATACTGAAACGCACCGTGAAGCCGGGCAGCGTCCGTGACGGGTTCAGTTTGACAGGCAACAGAGGAACAAGTGCCAGCCCGACCAACGCCACACAGACAAAAGCCACAATCAGCGTAAAAGCGGAAGCCTTCGGAGATTTATTTATTTCAGAATCCATACTTTGCATTATCATCATTCATATAAACGGGAATCATCATTTAACCAACTTCCCCCCATTAAAATCGAACCTATCCGAAAGAGAAAGCTTCGCAGCGAAATCGAACAAGGTAAGCCGGCGTATCTTATAATAATTCAGCCAGTAGTTCTGCAAGGCTGAAATATAATTCCGTTGTGCCTGCTGCTGCCTGTTGAGTGAAAGTGTCAGGCTGTTTATATCCGCCTTGCCGATGATAAAACGCTGTTTCGTCTCATTATAAGCAAGTACGGACAAATCCAGCGCCTCTTCCGCGCTTGCTATCAACTGCTGCTGGATATTGAAATCGCTCACTGTCATAATCACTTCTTCCTCAATACTTATCTCGTCCTGACGTGCCGAAATCTTCACCACGTTCAGATTATTGCAAGCCATATTATACTTGCCCTTGCGGACACCCCAGTCCAGTAACGGGATGGAAACACTGACCGCCACCAAGTCCTGCTGCATCGGCTTATGATAGACGTCCCCGAAATTATCCGCCACCTGGTTAAAACCGATGCTCGCATTCACACTGGCGTTGAAACGGGATTCTTTCTTAGTCTTGTCCACATTCCGTTCCGCTTCCAATACATTCTGCTTCAATTCCAGTAATTGTGGATTGTTGCTTCTTCCCCAACTCAAAGCCTCATCCACCGGAATATCCATCATGCCCGGACGGGAAGGGAGTTTCAGCTCGATTTGCGTATTCTTATCCAGATTGAGGAAGGACGCTAAAGAGAACATCGCCCGTTTCAGGTCGCTTGCCTTGTTCTGTAAAGTGTTCTGCGCGTTTACACGGTCCAGTTTCAACGTCAGCAGGTCGGCTTGTGAGATGGCGGCTATCCGGTGGCGTTGCTGCCCGATACGGTAAAGCGTATCCGTGGAAGCCAGATTGTCCTTTGCCAGTTTATACTCAGCTTGTGCCATGGCAAGGGAAAAGAAATAATTCGTGGCCGTTTCCGAGACTTTCTCCACGTTATAAAGGAACTCCTTCTTCACACGCTCGTATTTCAACGGTTCTATTTTCCGCTCCCACTTGAAAGGGTTGTAGCCTACCAGGCTCTGCGAATATCCAAGCCTTATCGGGACACTGGTGAGTTGTGTCGCGCTATTATCCCCGAAGTTGCGCATATAGGCAAGATTCGATTCCAGATAGAATGTACCCCCGGTCAGGTCGAGGTTCTGTCTCACGCTCAGTCCGCCGTAGGCATAATAAGATTGCTGCGTGCGGTACACGTCCAGGTTGGAGCCCGAATCATAACGTTTCGTGATATCCCGGTTATATTGCGCCGGGGTAAGGTCCAGCGTCAGGCTGGGCAGGCGGTTCGCCTTGTATGTCCGGTATTCCCAGTAACCGGAGAGATACATATTCTGTGTGCGGAATGATTCCAGCGAACTGTCGTTAGCCAAAGCAATCGTCTGATTCAAGTCCAGTATCAGATGTTTCTGTGCGTACAGCGGGGAGAAACATACGCCCGACATTGCCGCCACTATAAAAAGAGTAGATAGTTTCTTCATAACTCAACTTGTTTTCGTTCAATCTGTTGTTGTCATCTGTTTGTTTCCTGCCGCTTTCCTGCCGCCTTCTTTTTCCCGGTAAATGAACCAGTAAAGCAACGGTATGATAAACAGGCTCACTGCCGTGCCTATCGACATCGTCCCTATCATGGCAATGGACAACGGCTTTTGCAGTTCCGAACCCATATCCGAAGAGAACAAGAGCGGAACCATGGCGAAAATCGTAGTCAGCGAGGTCATGATAATGGGACGCAGGCGCCTGCGTCCGGCCTCATGGATGGCTTCCAACAAAGGGACGCCTGCCTTGCGCAGTTCATTGATTGCGTCCAGTTTCAGGATAGAGTCATTGATTACGATACCGCAGGTGACGATAAGCCCGATGGCTGACATCAGGTTCAGCGTATGCCCGCAAATCCAAAGCAGCAAAAGCGCGAATGCCACGTCTATCGGAATTTCCGCCAGGACAAGCAGGGGTTGCAGAAAGCTCTCGAACTGTGCCGCAAGGATGAAATACATCAGCAACAGGGAAATCAGAAGTATCACTACCAGTTCGTCCAGCATTTCCCGGTTCGAGAAGAAGCTGCCGGAAAAGCCGGCATCCCACTCCCCTGTATTTCCGACTACCTGCTTCACGTCTTTTACCAGCCTGTCCGCATCCCGCACTCCATAAAAATCGAAAGGCACAAACTCCCCGTTACGCCCGGCGGTAATACTTTTCAGGTCTTCGGCAGGAGTCACCTTTACCAGTTCCCGGAGCGGGATATATTCTATATTGCCTTGGTTATCCGGCTGTGTCTGTACCAATGTCTCCTGCAAGACCCTGTTCACTGTTTTCTCATTCCCCGCAATATTAATCGGAAGATACTGCTGGTAGGAATGTAGCATAGTCACGCTGTTTTCGCGGAAAGCCGTTTTCAGGACACGGTAAAGTTCATTATAGGATACACGGTAAAGCAACAGTTTTTCCTTGCTGATGCTCAGGTTCAACTGATTTTCAAAAGCGATGCCCGTAGGATTGATTCCGGTTTCTACTGCCAGTTCATGTTCCAGTTTGCGAATCGTTTCCGCAACAGGAGCCTGTGCCCTGTTGCGGGCATAAAATTCGGCTACGATATCCGGCTCGCCCGTTACAAAAAGTTTCTCGAATACAGTCTCCGGCGGAGAGAAAGAAATGACGGAGAGCGGATAACGTTCTTTCAGCCGTCGGTATGTCTCCTGTTCCAATGGGGCAATCTCTCCGGAAGTTTCCGTCCGGAAATAAAGTTCCGCTTCGGAAGAGGAAAGCTCCCTCTCCCGGTTCAGGATAAAATCCTGCCTGCCGACAGAAGCCGTCTGTTCCAGAGAGCGGCCGTCCAGTTCCTTAAAAAGTGCGTCCACACGCTTCCTGTTTTCATCCACGTGGATATTCTCATTCCATTCTATGCGGACAATCAGTTCGTTTTCTTCGATATCGGGCATCCGCTCTTTGTCTATAAAGAAAAAGAAGAATACGCAGAGCGGAATGGAAATGGCGCAAAACAATACACTGAACGTTTTATGACGGAATACCCAGTCTACTCCAGCGTCATAGAAACGGTCCAGTGTATGGTCTTTTATCGGGTTATTGAACTTAAAGGAGAGCCACTTCCATTTCCGGGTGTGGATACCTGCACGGTAGACCAGCAGATAAAGGACGGGAAGCAGCATGATACCGGTAAAATAAGACACCATCAGCCCTACCGTGACGGAGAAAGCCTGGTCGTAGAAGATGGCTCCGGCAATGCCGCTCATAAAAATCAGGGGAGCGAATACGGCGATGGTGGTCAGCGAAGAGCTCAGCATGGGCGTCACCACTTCACTTGTCCCTGTGATACAGGCACGTCGCAGGAAATATCCCCGTCCGCGGTATTGCGAAATATTCTCGGTCACGATAATCGAGCTGTCAATCATCATTCCCAGAGCCAGAATCAACCCGGCAAGGGAAATGATATTCAGTGACATATTACAAAAGTAGAAGAATACGAAACTGATGACGATGGAAACCACCATGCTGAGCCCGATGACCAACGGGGATTTCACGTCACCCAGGAACAGGACTGCTACCAGGCAGATAAAGAGGAATCCTAAAGAAAGGTTCTGCTGCAGATTGGAAATCGTGAAGTCCAGCAGTTCCGTCTGGTTACGGCTGATACTGAAATCAATATCCGGATAGACCCGCTGGAAATACTCCATCGTTCCTACCAGCGAGTTCTTCATCTTGTCCATATTCTCATCCGCCTGCTTGATGACAGCCAGTGTCACCGCACGCTTTCCGTTCGACAAGGACACGCCCTTTTCTTTCACGGGCACGATATTGACCTTGCAGAAATCCTTTAACTGTACAATGCGGTCGCCCTTACGCAGATAGATATTTTCCACATCTTCCGCCGTACGCAGCAATGTCGAGAATTTGATATTATATTCGTAATACCCGTCACGTACTGTCATACTGCCCGGTTCTACATTGTTGGACGACAGGGCGGATTCAATATCCTCGATGGCAAGTCCCATCATGGCAAGCTTGTCCTCATCGGGCACAATCTGTACCTGGCGTTCCACCAGTCCGGTCACGTCCACCATAGCCACTTCTTCAAGCTGCTCTATCCTGCGCTTGATAACCGATTCGGCAAATTCACACAAGTCAAGAAAGGATTGCTGTCCCGTGGTAGTAGTACTATAAGCACTGTCATTCTTCAAGGTCAGATTCAAGTAGAACACGGGAATATCCGTCGCGCTCGCCTTGATAACTTTCGGACGTTCCGTTTCTTTGGGAAGATAGTTCATTGCGGCGTCTATCTTCTCATTGACCTCAATAAAAGCAAGGTCCGTATTAGTGCCGAACTCAAAAGACAGGCGGATGATACCCGCCCCGTCCCTCGATTCGCTATGAATGTCCTTCAAGGTGGAAACTTGAATCAGTTGGCTGCGCAAAGGTTTCACAATCGTGTTTTCCAGTTCGCGGGCGGATGTATTGGCGGCAGAAACCTGTACGGTAATCTCCGGAATGGCGATATTCGGAAGCAGCGATATCGGCAATGTGGAATAGGTAACCAGGCCGATTATAAAACAGGCGGTGAACGCCATCAACACGGCGATAGGACGCTGGATTAAAAATTTTATCATGCTTACTTTAGTTTTAGGCACGGATTACACGGATTACGCTGTTGCTTTATGCTATCACAATTCTAAAACCGTGAAATCCGTGTAATCCGTGCCTTTTTGATTATCTTACATTTACTTCCGCTTCATGCGCCAGATTCAGATTCCCGGCCACAATAACCGTGTCTCCTTCCAACAGACCGTCTTCAACTCCTTTCCGGGATTTATCAGAAACAATGTATTCCGTCGCATTCTCCAGTCCCGTATGCACATAGTTCCACATGGCCTTGCCTTTTTCCAATGTAAACACCACCTGCTTGCCGGAGCGCAGTACCACAGCCGTCTTGGGAATCACCAACTGTTCACCCAGGTTCCGTCTGACACTGACCCGCACATTCATACCGCTGAACAGCTTGCCTTCACCGTTTACGTCAGCCTTTACCTTTACCATTCCATTGGTATCCACCAACGGATTGATTTCGGATACGCTGCCTTCAAAAGAACTTCCCCCGGCATAAGGAATAACCGTCACCTTATCACCTTTTTTAATAAAGGCAAGTTCATTCTCCAATACGGTAAATTCTGCCTCCATTCCTTTCGTATCAAGAATAGTACAGAACACTTCCGAGGTATTAGCCGGATTATAAGGTTTTGAAAAAAGATTAGCCACCACCCCGTCAAAAGGCGCGGTAAGCGTTGCATGTTCCGTCTCTCTTTTTGTCAGTTCGTATTGTGACTTCGACTGCTCATAACCGCTCTTCACTTTCGCAAGTTTCATTGTCTCCACAGGAACCTTACTGAAATCATCCGGCGTATATCCCTGCCCGATAAGCACATCTTTCAATTCGAGTTCAGCTTTCAACAAAGCGTCTTCCGCCTGGGACAATTTCTGCTCCAAACGGAATTTATCCAATTCAGCCAGTTTTTGTCCTTTATATACACGGTCGCCATTCTTCACGTAAATACGGGCAATGACTTCACTTGTCTCAAAACGCAAATCAGCTTTGCTACGAGCATTCACCTTTCCGTTGCTTACCAGTTCATGGTCAAAATTCCGCTTCTTCAGAATTTGAGTGGTAACTTCATTCTTTATGTCAGGAAGAACGGTGGAGACACCTTTTTCCTGTTCATCGGCACTATTTTTCTTATCAGAGCATGAGGTTGTCCCCCCACAAGCCAAACAACATAACAGTACCCATATACAATTGTATTTTTTCATAATAATATCTATATTGCTATCAATTACACATCATTTATTTAGGATAAACAAAGTCCATAGTCAGCTCATCCGTATCATTCTCAGTATCCAGTATATTATCTACAAAAAGAACAATGCCGCCATAAGAGACACCCCAACCTGTAAAATAATTATATCTATGCTTTGCCAACTTTACTTCACACATTTTTTTCATCTCATCATTGAACAACATTAAATATAAATCACGGTCATTTATCAACTTCTCAATCCCCCTATCGACATCAAACTCTACTTTATCAATATGCAAACGAGCATACATCTTATATTTGGGAATATACATTACATCATAAAAATAAGGATTTTCCAACCTATGCCTTTCCAATGCGGCATAATCTTTTCCTGAAGTACATTTTTCCACCATATTTGAGGTATAGCCACTTTCTGCCGTAACAGAGTTTCGTTCATTAGTAAGTATATTCAAAGTATAGATGGAAGATTCAGCCGGATAATTATAGATAATATTTTCGCCTGCATAATTGACATTAGGACAAGACATATAAGAATATCCCTCGCTCATATCAGGAATAATATTGGATGGTGACAATTTATAGTTAACAGCTTCTTTCTTTTGATTAATAAACACTTCCTTGACCGCAAATGCCTTGGAAGACAAATTCTGCGTCAAAAACATCAAAGACTGACGGTTCTTATTATAATATAGACGTGAAGTATGAATGGCATAATTAGTGTTTATCAATAGTTGCTCTGTATTATCCAAATACTCTCTCAAATCCACAATACAATTTACAGTTCCCCTACTATCAACCAGAAAAACATGTTCGGAATCATCAGACACCCACACCGAATCTAATGAATGTGCATATATGCCGGATAAACGGGATATGGCATAAGGACCTTTGGCAGGCAACGCTACTTGAATTACCCGTTTTGATTCCAAATCCAGATAATCTAATGCATGTAATCTATAATTATATCCTATAAGAATATTCACAGAATCCCCATGGACAGGAGAAGACAAATAATAAGACTTTAGTTGCAGCACATCCTGTTGAGGAAAATGTATTTCTTCCGTTTGCAGCTCAACTTCGTTATTTACTGTTGTTCCATCCGATTTTTTCCCGATGCAAGATACTGATATTATACAAGACAGGAAAAATATCAAAATAACTTCTACTATTCTCATTGCGTTTTTACTTTATGTTTATGCAACTACAAAAGTAACATAATTGAAATACCATTATCCTGATTATCAGTAATAATTTTCTGATAAGAGTAAGATGCAACCATTCTTAACTGTAAGCAATTATATTTCATCATATTTATAGATTCATTTATTTCAATAATTTCCTGACTTCCTCCCTCATCTCTTTTACTGCCGTCGATTGCACCTTTGGTTCTTTTGTCAATACAACCTCTGCGGCATGCTTTAACTTTTCCGACTGACAATATTCCGGTTCCGCATAAAGTTTCACCAACAGATAATACGGATAAATTCGTCCCGGAAGCCGATGTGTAGAGCGAATTAAATATTCTTCGGCTTTCTCATACGCTCCTAATGCCTGATAATTCTTGCCGATAATATTCAGAATCATAGGATCATTGCTATGCGCCATCGCTTCTTCCAATACCCTTGTCGAGTTATCATATTCTTTCAATTTATGAAGAGAATATCCGTATTCAAAGAGAAATGCCCCACGATTCGCTAATTCCGGATATAGCTTCCCATAGTCTTCTTTAGCAGACTGGTAAGCCCCTATATTATAAAGCATCTTACCACGATACCAGTCCTTGCATGCAACATATTGATTGTTTTTCCAATAATACGTTCCTAATAGAACCATCATCGAAATAAAAAGGAATAATATTACTTTAGAACGCCCGATAACACAAGCCGCCAACAGTAAATAAAATGTCACTGCAAATCCGGGAATCTGCATCGGATAAGAAGAAAAGGCAAATACCAAAAATGAAATTACTCCGCCACAAAGACCTATTCTTCCTTCACTACTCCCTTTCCATAGACAAAACGCAATTACCAACGAGACAACCAATAAAAAAGGAATCCCATATTCCATCGCTACTTGCAGATATTCATTAAAAGCATACTCCGGACTTCCTGCCACCAACTCTTCCGTCTCCGAAAATTCCCCATTTGCAAAATAGTTTTCTTGCGCTCTGCCATAAGCTGAAACAAAGTTCCCTGTGCCATGTCCTATAAGCGGACTTTCGGCAATAGCCATACTACTAATTTTCCACATGAACAAGCGTCCATTGGCAGAGGTTGCTTTTAGCTGAAAAAGAGCATAACCTGCCACTATGATTATAACGCTGCCTGCAATGCAAGCCAGTACTAGTTTTTTCTTATATTTTCGTCCAAATTCCTTTAGTTTGCTTCCCCATGAAACATGCATCCCATACACCCATATACCCGATATTGCGGCAGCAATCCAAGCCGAACGGCTCATTCCGGCAGGTAGTACACAAAGAATCAACAGCATAACTCCTAATGCCACATAATATTTTCCCTGTTCTACCCATGTACGTTCTGTTTTTTCTTTCAAGTTTAGCCATTCATACAAGCAAAGCGGGAATATCATCGCCAAATATCCCGAATAAGGTCCCGGATTATAGAAAGAGCCCGTAAGTGCATATAAAGAGTGATTGGAAACAGCCAAGCCGTATATCTGCCTCAACCCCCAGATAGCTTCCATTCCACCCAGGACAATCAATACCCACGTCACAATGGTTGGAAAAGACAAATAGTTTTTTCTATTCAGACAAAAGGATAATAGACAACAAGCGACAAAAACAAAAGTCATGCGTCCCAACCATAGTTTTTGATATGCCATTTCACCGACAGGAATATCATTCGAAGTAGCAAAAACTACTACGCTCAAGATTGCCGCAACTCCTGTAAGAGTTATTACATCCGCCATATTCTTCTGTGTCATCCGCATCAATTCCAACTTTATTTTCGTTCTTTATTTGATTTTCTTCATGATTCTATTCCAACGAGGTTTCTCCGTAAATTTATCTTCCGAATACCATATACGGGAAGCTTTACCTACAATGTACTCTTCCGGCAACATCCCCCAATATCTCGAGTCCTGCGAATTAGCCATATTATCACCGGAAACAAAATAATAGTTCTTTTTAAAGCGATATTGGGTAATAACGCTGTCCCCCAATACTATCTGTCCGTCTTTTATACGTAGTTTCTGCTTCTGTTCCCAACCTATCAACTGCCTGTACAAAAGGCAGTTCGTACGGTTCATCATTACTATCTGACCTTTCTTGGGAATCGGCAAAGGTCCGAACTCACGGATAGTCCAACCTATTTGTTTATCATACGGAAATGTACCTACTACAATGCCATGCTGTTCCGGATGCTGTAATCCAGCGAGATATTGTTGAGCCTTATAGTTTCCCAACTGTTCGTCACAACCACGTATTTTATAAAATCCTCCCCGAATCTCCAACGTATCTCCCGGCAGAGCAATACAACGCTTTACATAATACTGCATTACATCCATCCGAACGCTATCCCAACGATTCATTTGATAAGGGAAGTTGAAAACCAGTATATCATTTCTCTTGAAATTCCCAAATCCGGGCGTTCGGTGAATAACAACATCCTCATTATTCAAAGCTGCAAACACATCGAACAAACGGGCCCCCTTTATCATCTTATTAACTAATATCCGGTCGCCATCCTTCAACGCCGGTTCCATAGAATCCGAAGGTATCCTGAATGAAGTAAAGCAGAACAGTTGCATCAAGAATAGAATTACCACCATACAGAATATGAAGAATGCCAAATTCTCCAATATTGCCAAAATTCTCTTCGCTTTGTTCATAAGCTTTCCTTTAATTGAACCAATTTACGATAAGCCATCAGCCCTAACACACATTTCACACGTTCGTCATCATTATCCAATAATCCAACAGATGGAAAAGTCATATTCTTCATTCTTTCCTGCAAATAATCCGCCCACAAGCACAACTGTTTCCAATGCATATCAGCGTAACCGAAATCCTGTTCCGCTTCCACAATAGCAGTCGTCATCATCAACATATTGGCAGCCGCTTCTACGGCACAGTCTTCCAGTTTCACTTGTTTACTGGCAATGGGATACAAACCTATATCGTAAGGCGGATACTTTTTCACCCAATGAATACCTTCACAATATGCAAATACTGGATTCAACAAACCTTTCATCCAGTCGGTACGGTTAAAAAACAACAACGTTGGAAAATTTTCATAAGCTTCTCTGACATTACCCAAAGTATCACCAAAACAAAAAAGCTTATTATCCGAGGATGACACAAACCTATGAGAAGATATAAAATTACGATAAGCAGGAAGCATTTGTTCGGCAAAAGTTTTATTCCCTGCTTGAAACGCCTTGATATTCCACCGATAATCCAATTTACTACATTCTGCTTTCAACTCCTGATATCTGTCTCCTACAGACATCATCAATTCTTTTATTTCTCTTGTTCTATCCTTATTCCAAAGTGGGCGTAAACTCTCACCACTATACTGGAAAGTTTTCCCTTCTTCATATCCGAGAAGTAATACCCCTTTATTCTCATTTCCCGCATACAATTTTTGAGATAGAATAACATGATTATCTTCGCATGAAAAGGTTGTTTCATCAGCTACCATAGCCAAATACAAACTATCGGACTTCGTAAAACGCCAATCCTTATCGACCCAACTATCTATTTTCCTTTTACCAAACATCCATTCCGTATCCACGTCGAACAAAACTTCCACTGTATGTTCCTTTCCGCTTTTCGTACGAACCTGATAGGTAAGAAAACCGACAGGCCAGCCTGCCATATCCCATTTTTCCGACAAGGAAGGTGAAACAAAGTCAATCTGAAGTTCCACATCTCCACATTGGAAAATAAATTGAGTCTGCGTGGCTTGCACATTCATCTTTTTCAAAGTTGCCGGTTCCGCTTCAGCATAAGTTTTATTTTCGATGTACAAACCAAAATCCAACAAGCCGGCACCTCCCGTATTACGACAATATGCAGCCAGAATATTATCTCCATCAATTATTTGGTTAACAGCTTCATCAGTCAAGCGCTGACATTTCGTTAGATGCGTAAATCCATTCTCTAACAGAAATTCCCCATTACAAAAAAGTTTTATCCGGTCGTCGCATACATAGCGGGCATACACTTTATGATTCTTCAAAACATCTTTATTATCTACCTTGACATGCCTGCGGACATAAATATTCTCCGCTCCCCACAAGGTATGAGCCGGATAATAATATCCCTTTGTCGGACCAAAAGCTCCGTTACCTTCATCCCACAAAGAATCATCATATTCTCTCAGTTCCCATCCTTTTCCCGGATACAAAAAAGAGTATTTCCCTGTCCATCCGATAGTATCCTCCGAAAGAGGAGCTAAAGGAGATATACGCAAAGAATCGTCTCCCATGAAACGATAAACTTTACCGTCTACACGTAAAATACCTGTTATCGGAAATGTCTTTCCGGTTCTCAACTGCGGATAACTTTTGTTTAGCGAATCGCCTATTACTTTGATACCAACATCGGGAGCAATCGCCAATAACGTATGTTCAGAAGGAGCAATACCGGAAAGATGCGAAATCTTCTTCTCCGAATAAGAACAAGCATATATCAGAGAAATAATACCCGAGATTATAATTATTCTCCATGCCACGACAAGCCTGATATGAGTTCTTATTTCCATAGTTGAGTTCCGTTTTCATAAATAAAGATTCTTTCATCCAGTCCGCGCGTATGATTTCTCAGAAGTAACAGCGTATTTACAGGAATATCCCGAAATACCAGTGAATCGGCAGTTGCCTTTATTTTTCCGGCAGACTTCCAATCCCTGTCGCAATAGAATAACTCATAAACATCATCAGGGCGAACATAATTATCCCGATTGCGCGGAGTATAGACAATGCGGTCTACACGGACTTTTCGGCCTAAATCAAGCCCCGCCCATCCTCCGGTAGGCTTAAAATAGTCGAAAGAAGTCCATGTTTTCCCATCAAAGACATTGGTATATTCATGCGTTCCGTCATGTTGATAGCATCCGGGAGTCCCTATCACTTTCCCTGACAAAGCAACAGTATCATTCTTCTCATAAAAAGCGACTTCCGAAATATTACAGAAACCTTTAGCCGGACCAAAATACCTAAGATAACGATATTCTTTATCAGACCAACTCTTTACAGTCGTATTCAAACGATTAGGTCTGCCCTGTATAATAAACAAAGTGTCTTTTTCCAGAAAGTCAGGATGGTTGCTCCCTTCAAAAACTCCTCCTATCATTTTATTTCTGAACCTGTTTTCTATTTCGATATTACATTTTGCATATAATACCACATCCTCCTTCTCTTTCCCAGCAGGATAATAACAAATCTCATTACTCTGTTTATCAACATAAAAAGGATCGGTCAAAAAGCATAACTCTCCATTCTCATAAGTAGCCACTCTCATAAACGAACCATTCCGTACATACTGAAACACTAGACGACCAGCATCAAATTCAGTCCAATCAACAGGAGTCCAACGATCTCTATCACTGACACATAGATAAGCAATTTTCCCACTCCGTCTCGTTTTATACAGTTTTTCCAAAGGAATAACCAATTCTTTCTTTAAATTATAGCCATATCCATAAGTTACATCCGTAAATTTCGGCAAACGCCAAAATGGATATACTTCTTCACCATATTCTGCCATTTGCTCGTACAGTTCCCTGTTCGCACTAAAAGTATATCTATACACTTTGGAACTGTCATCCCACCGATACCACCAGTTCTTCCGTACAGGTCGCAATTTTTGTGGGAAGTCAGTCATATACTCTTCTCCCTCCTTATTCCACGTTGTCAGCCAAAAATGCCCGGCATTTACATAACTACGTACAGGAACAAAGTCTATGGCACAAGGAATACCCAAAGCTCTAAATAAATACACACCAAAATCAGTCACTTCCCTACATGTACCGGATAAGTATTGTACATATTCCGGTCCTATATGTCCAAATGGATATGGCGTTACAGAAGTATAATAATAGCTCTTATCAGGCAATTTACCTATTAGATAATTAGCGGCAACTACCGGATCCTCAATATCTAATGAATCAGACATACGCAATGAATCCAACAACGAATTATATTTTTCATAGTACATTTCACGCCAATAAGTTAATGGTTCATCCCCTATTCGGTAAGGTAGTAAGTACTCACAAAATGTTTCAAATGAGATATTCTTTCCCCAAGGTTGTTCCTGCCAGACTTTGAATGCCCAATCAATGTTATGGCATAGATAAGCGGAATCTATCTCCATAATATCTCGCTTCTTACTGGGCTCTTTCATAGGACCATATATTTTCTTTATAGAATCAACTACTTGTTGCGGTGTTTTACCTTTACTCTTTTTCAACCATGTATAGTAAGATTTATAATTTTCTAATTGTTCTCCATCAGAATAAGTATAAAAAGGAATATTTTCTATTAGAAAACAGGCTGCTTTATATTTTAGACTGTCTGACAAATTTATTCGATAATAATGAAGCACCTTTTCCAATTCTTGTCTATTTTCACCAGCCACTTGTAACACTGTTTCCAAAGAAGTAACATTCTCTTTTCTAAGAGAGTTTATTATTACTTTTCCAACTAACATGATAACAAGTACAATAACTAAAGTATATTTAAAATTCCTGTTCATACACTTTTAATGGGCATTTCCAGTAACTTTCACTCGTAATGGTGCATTAGATGCATTACAATAAACTGTAATAGTCTTATCAAAACGTTCCAGGCGCTCTGATTTATAAATTATTTTCATCTTTGCTATTTCATGAGGGTTAAATGGTTTCTTAACGTATTTTGCAGTAACACAACCACAAGACGTAATCACATCATTAATTACTAATGGGATTTCTCCAGTATTGCAGATTTCGAATTCTACCTCTTGCTCCTTCTCCCAAGAAAAATTACCCATTTCTATTTGAGACGAAGAAAGTGAAACAGTAGTTAGCGGTTGATTATCCAACAAAGATGAATCTAGTCTGCCTGAAATTATATTCCAATAAAGTTCTTTAATACGAGGATTCTGTATCGGATTACCAATTGCCATAACTTTATTATTTTTATCTAATAAAAAAGTCTGGTATTGCATATCAGAAGGAAAGTGATTTATTTTATTTAAGACATCCAATGTATCAATACAAATTGGATATATGAATCTTTCCACTCTTAAGGTAAGGTATATATCACGTCCATTTTTGGGAAAAAAGAAAAATAAAAACTGAACTTTATTAGGATAAATAGAATCAATATTATTAATATAATTGTTCCATTCAGATAAATGTAACTTACAACTGGTACACCCCATAGAGTCTACATATGCTACTATCTTAAATTCACTATCATGTATAGCAAAATTCGAAGCTCTTTCACTTCCTTGAATACTAAAATGAAGATTTTCAGGAAAAACAATCTCTTTATCTATCCATTTCTTTAATATTCTCTCAGCTTGTATACTCTTTTCATTTTGACAAGAGAATATACAAATGGAAAGAAAAATTATATACACAATATATTTCATAATCAATTCTTGCTTAATTTTAACTTATAAAAATGATAGGGATCATTAGAGTTTACACCATAAAAGCAATTCAATAACTCATCTATAAAAAAATAAGATATAGTTTGCCCTAAATGATATATAGCTTTAAATTCTCCATCCCAATTTGCAACTAGTAAACTGGAAGGTGAGTTTGCTTCTTTTGTATCCGGACACAACAAATAAATCATATTATTAGTAACATATGCATCTCTTATATGCAAGAATCGTCTCTTTATATCAGTATCTATAATAGTCTGGCAAGGTTCGTAATTCAACAAAATGTCACGAAGTAATACACCGTTTGGGTTATAAATACGACAACGCCGTGTCCTATAGTAAAACACCAATAAACGGCTTCCATCAGGCTTTGCTATAATTTCGTGAGCATAAGCTGATTTAAAATCACTGATAGAACTAAAATTTACATGTGTATCTGGATATACGCCTTTAGGTTCCTTTTGTTTTTGAGATAAATTTATCATAAAAAATTCGTTCATTCCTTTATCAAAACAATTGTTAGTATAAGCATACAAATTATCATTCAGCTTAGCAACTCCTAACATTTGTTGCCCCATTATATTACAAAAAAAAGAGGTTGAAGATAACTTCAATGAGTCACCTTCAATCCATTTATAAAAATATAATGAATCATTACGAACCAAATAAAGTTCATCATTAAACTGCTCCAAAGGCACAATAAACTCAGATTGTTCACCACAATATGATAAATGTTTCATTTCTGGATAAGAAAATACAGAATAGACAGCATTATCCAAAGTTGAAGTACGTACTAGAATTCTCTCATTACTCAACAAGATACACCGAGGATTAAATTGAGCAGGATACATCGGCACTTTTTCTAAAATGACAGTAGTATCTTTAGGAAAGATGTTGCTGTATACAAGTGGCACCACTGTAGATGAAGATGGAACACAACCCATCAAACAAATCTCTCCCCAAATCACTATAGTCAACAATCTAATTCTCATAATTCACATTTAGCTAATACATAATCAGGATTACCACCTATCATATATAGTATATTACTATTTCTATTGGCTGCTATTCGCATGATAGGCATCCCGACATCTACAATCCTTAATAAACGTCCCGCATAATCATACAAAAACACAGTATGAGGACATTTACTTATATCTCGACGAACTGTTGTTTCATCCATAGGATCTTTTTCACGATCACGCTCCAAAGTAATAATATAGTCTTTACTCATGCATACATCACGTACTCCCTTTATTTTTCTATCAAAGACGATTTTCTCATTTGTAATGATATAATTTTCTTCATCTGATTTATGCTCCCATTGTAAAGTAAAAGTTGATTTTTCTCTCTTATATAAAGCTAAATACGGGAAATTAAAAGAAGAAAAAACAAATAATCCTTCCACTGGATCGTAAGATTTATAACTGCCAATATGTTCTTTCATTTCAGGTATTGGATAAACGCCCCAAAATGACTTTTGCCCATCTATTATTGTTCGAAAATATGCATCTGAACCATTATCAGTAGATTTAATATACAAATCATGATCCATTTTTTCCATCTTCATCTCGTTTTCTTTATCTGTTACCTCGCAAAATGGCTCTTTACCATTTATCAAACTATCAATAGACAAGTAACCAATTGTCTTTCCATTAGCATCTACTGCGAAAATTTGATGATTTACACAATATCTATTAATTACGGGCGTAACAAATTCTTTAGGTCCTTCTCCTATCTTTCCCATTACCCCTAATTCTTCACCAGTTAATGAACTATGTACATGCAAGAAATAATCTCGAGCAAATGGATCAGACCAAACTAAATAATTGTCAACCAAGAGCAAATCTCCAGGCATCATAGTGAATATTTCATCATTCAGCACTTGTGATTGCAAGTTAATTCTTTGAACATCAGTTCTTTTTAAAGCACAAGAACTAATTAAAAAGAATACAATAATTATAATTATATTTTTATACATAGTAATATTTATAAAAGCCACCTTAACAGATAAATACTGATGATTTTCTTATAAGGTAGCTTAATTCAACTCAATTATTACCAGTGACTACAGTCACTTTGTGTATCGCAGCTTCTATTAACAGAAGCCTGATAAGTATAGTGAACGCCATTACAGACACAACATTCCTGACTATCTGAGGGCTCACAATTTCCTCCTGAGGATTCGCCTTGAGCTAACGCCTCCATATTTACCATAACTAAACTAGACAGCTTCACATCATTTGGTGAAGTAAACATATTGTATCCCGCGATAGCAGCAATAGCAACGACAGCTATAAGCCCCATTATTTTCTTTTTCATTTTGTAGTTTTTTAATTTGTACTTTTTCGTTTTTCTTCCGTATCTATCATTTCAACAGAATAGCAATAGTTTGCTACATTAATTTTTTATTCTTATGTTTGCATCGGAATCTTTTTTAAAGGTTTAGGAGCAGATGATATGTAAGCAAATCCGGCAAGATGAACAAACTCATCATTCTGCTCCTTTTAATCAGGTTAATTATCTCATTCAACCAAAGCTAAATTTCAGTATTGGCTGATCGTTATTTACATCTGTCGCCATTATTGTTTTAGTAGCTTCATCTACCCAAATACCATATATATAATGGTCGAGTACATATTTACACATCGGTTCTCCTTTCAAACTAAATACATAAATGTATTTTCCTCCGTCAGGAAGTTTTCCACTTTGTCTCGCTATCTCCTTAAAAGGCGTTCCATGAAACACCGCGTAAATGGCACTATTAGTTACTTGCACATCGCTAAAACCCATAATACCCGTCGGTATACCATATCCGTCTGATATTTTAAATTCAGGTTCGTCATGCTCACCGATACGAATTACATGAGTACTATCTTTTAAATTATAAACTTCAACCACTTCTCCCAACTGAGTAACAGCAGCCAAAATACTATTATGAGGATTATAATCTAAAAAGCTACGCCATGCCTGTGCTAATGCTGGACGAGCTTCTTGCAAGGCTTTCTCATTTGTTGTTGGTATAGCTCCTATTTTCTCGATTAGCTTACCCTCACAACTAACCTTCAAAAAACGGCTCTCACCTGAATAGTCAGGAATGACAAATGTCGTATCATTATATATGGCAAAATCAAGTGGTCGAAGTATATCTTCATCCAATGTTACCGTTTCCTCACGAAGCAGTGAATCACCGGATGAAGAAAAATCTAACCTAGTTAATTCGCTTTTGTTAGCATCTAAAGTCCATAATTCATGGTTATACAAACGGAAGTTTTCCATCGACAACATTTCTATGGGAGAATCGCCTCGTCTACCAAAAGAAGATAGATACCGGAAACTTGGGTATTGGAATAAATGCCCATAATAATCGGAACCATGTAAATCCATCACAATGGCTTTATCCCCTTCTATCCGTATCCGAAAAGGATAACGGAACAAGGCTGTATCAAGCTCTATTACTTCTCCTTTCAATTCTTTTTCTTGCGGAAATCTGGAATAAGGTAATACATTGTCTGCATATTCCTTATATTTCGTTTTGCAAGAAATAAAGAGAAATAAAAAAAGAAGAAGAATACTATTCTTCAAGGCTATATCCTCCAAAAATATATTCAACCTTTTTATGAGATACAGGACAATCTAAGGAACCAGTTCCATAACAACGAGTAATGGCCGCGTGCTCACCAGCAGCTAACGCTTCAACATTATATAATAGAAAAGTATTATGCACTTTACTATTACTATGTGAAACAAAATATTTAGTAGACAAAGCAGCTACCATACACAATAACAAAACTATTAATTTCTTCATACTATCTTTGTGTTATAAGATTAATTATGGCAACAAAAATAGTAGTGAAAAAACAGATTAGCAAACTATGCTGCTGACCATTTCGGACATGGCAATATTTTTTTCTCTAATAATCAAATGCAAATTAAAATATTCCCATTTCATCGATATTTTAGCTGTCTTACTCAAAAGAAGGATTCTCTGAAATAATTAGTTGATATGCACCAACTTTCCTTAATATATTTAATGAAGGATCTATTCCATTGATAAATGAACGTAAACGTCCAACCGCTTTATGCATTCGTTTGTCATTACCTGAACCATCAGACCACAATGTATCTATAATTATATTATCTTTTAGAATATAGTCATTATTACTTGCATTTAGAAATAATTCCAAAAGCAAACAAGCTTGAGCCTGATTTTTTTTCTCAATGCCATCTACCATTACAACATTACGGTCTGCATAAAATATTATATGTTCACCCAATTTGTATGAGCGTATGGGAGTAGTACTCACTTTCTGAACTTCTTCGATTACATGAATTTCTACAGGAACTTCCTTTATCACTTCAACAGGAACCTCATTTATAATTTCCACTATCTCTTTACTATGAAATGAATGTATCTTGCGACGAAGAGCAATAAAAGACTTATAAAATCCATATCCCAAAATCAAATATAATGATAAATACAATAGTATCTCTTTATAAATCATACTCCATATAGAATAATATAAGTAACCCTTTACTTCTATCTCACAAGCATAACCTATATATCGGGTAAATACTATATTGGAAGAGTTACACCATTCGCTCTGATATGTATTTTGCAATTTTACACCACCATCAGTGCTCGTTAAGGATATGCACAAAGCTGATTTTAAAATAATAGTTGATAATTCCAATTGTGTTCTCCATCTAACATTCAAAGAATCAGGTTGAAGTGGTTTCTTTTTAAATGCAACAGAATGCAAAAGACGTACATTAGTATCATCAGTTATATTCAGGGTACTTTTCTCTATATCAAGCAAATACTCATGTCTTCCTGACTCATCTTCCCAATAAACAATACTCGAAACATCATCAGTCACTGTAGCTAGATTAAAATTAAGCGAAATATCACCCTTCAAATTCCTGTTTATCAGCTCCTGATTTATTGCCTCATCAAAGGCTACTTCCGCTTTCTTCTTAAGTTCTGATAATTTCGATTCATAAGTGTACTTGCAAGCAAAGAAGAATATAACTCCACCAATACAAACAGAAATGGCTAACAGAATAATATTATAAGTCCTCATCATGTTTCATTTTACATTATTTTTGACCACAAAGATAATATTATTTATACCAATCAACGAATAAGCCAAGCAATATCATAGTATAAAAAAGCACTATTTTAGCAGTTTCATGGCAGAATGAAGTGCCAGCTATGTCCCTCATAATAAGAGATTCTGTTCTATTTTTAAGATTTCTCCTTTTAATATTCAATTCAGAATCGAGCAAATAGAAAAATAAATGCATAAACAAATGTAAGAATATGCTATTTATGAGCTAAAAACTGCATAAATGAGGAATAAAAAACGGGGTATTCTCCCCTAACTAAGCTCCGTTCTTTTAAAAGGAACACATCGTTGCTCGGTGAGGATCGATACTTTTCTCACCGACCAACGATGTGTTCATCGGTATGGCTCGATATAGCCCGTATATTTCCGGCTATTTCATGCCTTATTCTGCAAAAACAGATATAGCAAAATATTATATAGATTCCCAATCTTCCGACAGATATATACAATTAGGGCATTATTGCAAACAACAGGTACCATAATAATATATAAATAGAAGCACCACAGATTTCCATAATACCTGATTGCTCACATATTTACTAGCACACCATGTTCTTTTCCAGAAAGTCAGGATGGTTACTCCCTTCAAAAACTCCTCCTATCATTTTATTTCTGAACCTGTTTTCTATTTCGATATTACATTTTGCATATAATACCACATCCTCCTTCTCTTTCCCAGCAGGATAATAACAAATCTCATTACTCTGTTTATCAACATAAAAAGGATCGGTCAAAAAGCATAACTCTCCATTCTCATAAGTAGCCACTCTCATAAACGAACCATTCCGTACATACTGAAACACTAGACAACCTGCATCATATTCAGCCCAGTCAACGGGAGTCCAACGATCTCTATCACTGACACATAGATAAGCTATTTTTCCACTCCGTTTCGTTTTATACTGTTTGTCTAAAGGAATAACTAACTTTTTTTTAAAGCTATAGCCATATTCATGAGTTACGTCCGTAAATTTCGGCAAACGCCAAAATGGATATACTTCTTCACCATTTGCTCATACAGTTCTCTGTTCACACTAAAAGTATATCTATACACTTTGGAACTGTCATCCCACCGATACCACCAGTTCTTCCGTACAGGTCGCAATTTTTGTGGGAAGTCAGTCATATACTCCTCTCCATCCTTATTCCATATTGTCAACCAAAAATACCCGGCATTTATATAACTTCGTACAGGAACAAAGTCTATGGCACAAGGAATTGTTCTCTATCAGAATAAGTATAAAAAGGAATATTTTCGATTAGAAAATTGGCTGCTTTATATTTTAGACTGTCTGGCAAATTTATTCGATAATAATGAAGCACCTTTTCCAATTCTTGTCTATTTTCACCAGCCACTTGTAACACTGTTTCCAAAGAAGTAACATTCTCTTTTCTAAGAGAGTTTATTATTACTTTTCCAACTAACATGATAACAAGTACAATAACTAAAGTATATTTAAAATTCCTGTTCATACACTTTTAATGGGCATTTCCAGTAACTTTCACTCGTAATGGTGCATTAGATGCATTACAATAAACTGTAATAGTCTTATCAAAACGTTCCAGGCGCTCTGATTTATAAATTATTTTCATCTTTGCTATTTCATGAGGGTTAAATGGTTTCTTAACGTATTTTGCAGTAACACAACCACAAGACGTAATCACATCATTAATTACTAATGGGATTTCTCCAGTATTGCAGATTTCGAATTCTACCTCTTGCTCCTTCTCCCAAGAAAAATTACCCATTTCTATTTGAGACGAAGAAAGTGAAACAGTAGTTAGCGGTTGATTATCCAACAAAGATGAATCTAGTCTGCCTGAAATTATATTCCAATAAAGTTCTTTAATACGAGGATTCTGTATCGGATTACCAATTGCCATAACTTTATTATTTCTATCCAATAAGAATGTATGAAACCTTGAATCAGAAGGAAAATTATTAAGTTTTGTAATACTATCCAGATCATCCACACATACTGGATAGTTAAAATTGGAGGTCAATATAGCATGATGAATTTCTTTAATTCTATGAGGAGAAAAAATAAAATTCACCTTATCAACATATAAAGAATCAATTTCTTTAATCAATATATCCCATGCCGGTAATTGCAGTTTACAACTAGTACATCCTATTGAATCAACATACGTCAATATCTTATATTCACAGTTAAGATTATAATATATAGTATCCCTCAACATTGTTGTAAAATATATTTTTTTTAGGGAACAGAATTTCTTTCTGTTCCCACTCTTTCAAAAGAGAAGTTATATTACTATCATTTCTATTTGAACATGATATCAATATTAATAGCAATAATATGAAAATTCCACCTTTCATTACTGTCCGATTATTAAAATGAAAATTCCACGACATGAAATTCAGGCGAGCTACTAATTCCATAAATCTTTTTATGGATTTTGTCAACAGCAAAATTTATAATTCCTTGATCTAAAGAGTATATTTTTTGAGGAGAGCCATCCCATCCAAAAACCAATATACGATCCGGTAATTCCGCTTCCTTTGCATCCGGATTCCAAGGCTTACCATTAAATAATACAAAAAAATCATCTCCAACATTATATGGAAAAAAATATGCATCTTTGTTATCTTTATCAGGAGTAGCGGCAATAGCATTACCATTATGGAATTCCTTAAAACGCGCATACGATTGCTCAGGTCCATGAATTCTTTTTTTCAATTGCCCGTTTTGATCATAGATATCAATTAAATCTGTCCATTTATAACAAACAGCAATCCTATCTTTCATATTAGTTACAAAAGAAAATTTAAAAGCCTCCAATTTTTCATCATCAGTATATGACAAGCCTGCCACTTCTGGATAATAACCGAATTCACTGACTTTATTTCCTGCATTATTAAATTTTATAAATTGGTTCTTTGGATTATAAGTCGACCCTATAAAACAATCAGAAAGTAAACCAACTTCACCATATGCCTGTAATTCTAATGTTTTTCTTTCTATAGGAAGTGTATTTTCATTTGAAATAAAATCTGTTGTATCATATGTGAATAACGTAAAGGTGGCAACATCGAATATTATGATTTGATTCTCATCAAATTTTATAATAGAAGGACGAATCATTTCGTTCGGTCCTTGTCCTAAAGAAATCCGCTGACCTATTTTTCTTTTAGAATTTAAATCAAAAAGATGAAACAATTTCTTCTCCATTGGATTCATTGTTACTAAAATAGTATCACAGACATAAACACGCATAGGTTTTAATACTTCTTTATCTGATAAAAATACTTTCCCTGTCAATTTTTGGATAGATGTAAAATCCTTATATTCAATAGTAATTGCATCTTGATAGTTACTTCCATCCTTATCTGAACAAGCAACCAATACTATAAAAAACAGTATTATATATGATTTATGGATATTCATTGTATTATTATATATTTATTATTAGGCTATATAAAAACATATTAACAATGTCTCTACATATCAATTCTTTTTCTTGCAGGAATCCAGAATAGGGAAATACATTTTTTCCATATTCCTTATGGCTATTATTACAAGAAAACAGAAATAAAAGACAAAGAAACAGGAAGCTAACGCCACTTTTCAAGGCTGTATCCTTCGGCAACATAATCAACTTTATCATGCGATGCAGGACAATCTATGGATCCTCTACCCAAACATCTAACCGGTCGCATAGTTTCACCAGCAGCTAATGCTTCAATATTATATAAAAGTAATGAACTCACTTTATCTTGATGAGAACTTTGCTTTTTAATGGCTGCAATAGCCACTATACATAATAAAAATAAAAAAACAGATAACTTTTTCATTGTACTTTTTTATAGAATTAATTATGTGAGCAAAAGTAGAAGATTGGTAGGATATAGACAAAAAAAGCAGCGGACCATTTCGGACCAACTGCATTTTTTCAAAAAACACCGATTTCATCGGCACTTATAATCTTCTAATTTATTCGCTAAAATGACTAAAGAATCAATTGATAAGTTTCAACTCCTCTCTTTATGTCAATATCAGAGTCTAGTTTATGAAGTATATTACGTAAACGACCTACCGCTTTATGAACATTTTCCACACGCTCCTTCCTATTAGGCCACAATTTACTCATTATTTCATCATCTTTTAAAATATAATGCTTTTCTTTATTATTCAAAAACAACTCCAACAATTCATTAGCCTGAGGGGAAAGTCTTGTTTTTATCCCTCTGAATTCTATAGTCTTTTTCTCCGCATAAAATATCATATCCTTTTTTAACATATAGGAACGTACAGGAGTACTATCTATCTCTTTCACTATTTTTAAGACTTCTATAGTATTCTTTTGTTGCATTAAAACGAGCTTTTTCCGAACTAAGATCCAAGTTTTATACATTCCATAAACAATAAAAATACACAGTAATAAATAGAGTAAAAGTTCAAAATGTATTATACTCCATATGGAATAATAGATATACCCTTTCACTTCTATTTCACAAGCATAACCAATATAAACTGTAAATACTATATTTGAGAAATTACACCATTCACATTGTGTTTTATTACAAGATTTTACTTTTCCCTTTTCATCCGTTACTGAAACAGACAAAGCAGATTCAACAGGAAGATGAGCTTCCAACAAATATTCTCTCCAAATAATATTTAATGAATCTGCAATAATAGGGTGCTTCCCAAAGGTGTAACTATGCAAAGCACGTAAATCTCTATTGCTTGTTATATTCATATAATGCTTATTCCGATCTAAAGGATACTCATGTATCCCCAAAGAATCTCTAATACAAACAGAATCCGGTACATCAGCAGCTACATATTTTGGATCAAAATATGATACCAAAGGACCTTCCACATTCCGTCTTTTCACTTCCTGATCAACAGCCTCAATAAAAGTGCTTTTTGCCTTTTGTTTAAAAACAGATAGCTTGGACTCATAAGTGTATTTACAAGCAAAGAAAAATACAACTCCACCAATGCAGGCAACAATAAACAACAAAATAACATTATAAGTTCTCATCATGTTTCATTTTAGTTCCTTTTCAACCACAAAGATAACATTATTTAATTAAATTCACGAATAAGCCAAACAATATCTATAGTGAGAAAAGCAAGATTCTTGCAGTCTCAACAGAGCATGGAATGTCAACCGTGTCTCTCAGAATAAGAGATTCTGTTCTATTTTTAAGATTCTCCCTTTTAATATTCAACTCAAAATCGAGCAAATAGAAAAATAAATGCATAAATTAATGCAAGAATATGCTATTCATGAGCTAAAAACTGCATAAATGAGGAATAAAAACAAGTTATTCTCTCTTGATTAAGCTCCGTTCCTTTAAAAGGAACGCATCGTTGGTCGGTGAGGATCAATGCTTTTCTCACCGACCAACGATGTATTCATCGGTGTGACTCTAAACAACCTGCATATTTTCAGCTATTCCATGCTTTTTACTACAATAAACTGATGTAGCAAAATACGATATAGCCCCACAATTCTCTGACGAAATATCATAATTAGCACTTTATTACAAACTATATGCACCACAATAACATATAAGCAGAAGCAATACAGATTTTCATAATGCCTGATTACTCGCATATTTGCTTGCGCGCCATGCACTGTTCAGATTTCAAGCAAGAGAAACGCATACAGTATCCTATTTTTATGAATAAAAAAACGCTCCCAGTATAAATGGAAGCGTTGTCTTTATCATTTTAAAATTCACAATTTTCTGTGGCAATCCTACTACAAACTTTTTATTTCTTCAATGGATAGTCCTGTAACTTGAGAAATGGTATCAAGTGGAATATTCAAAGATTTCATATTATGTACCATTTCTCTTTTTTCTTCCATGCGACCCTCCATAAGTCCCTCTGCACGACCTTCCATACGTCCTTCCATGCGACCTTCCGCACGCTCGGTATATATATTGTCACGTAGAATCACTATATTATCCAAATGACGATAATATGCATTTAATTCTTCTTTAGTCATCTTATCCAGTTTCAGGCGTTGACGAGCCTCATCCAACCCCGGCGCTGTCGCACTATCAGGTATATCACCAGTATTCATATAATAAATCCATTCTTCCAATGGACTCCGGGCCACTTGATTAAAATCATTGACCTTCAAAATATAATATTCGGGATAAAGCTGACTGACACTATCTACTTTGAACGTCTGTTTCTGGAAAGGAGTCAATTCCAAAACATCTCCCTGATGGATTCCGCGGAATTCAGTTTTTCCATGATATACAATATCCTTTCCACTCCCTAAAGAGAAATATACAATATTGACACTATATACTTTCCTTACTTTGTCATACCCTTCCCCGCGGTTTATGTATTCGGTCACCAATTTCGAAGTGCCGAATAACATACGTTGGAAATACGCATACTCATTATTATTTTGAACTTCAATCAAAATAAGTTCACCCTTTGAGTTTTCCGCAAGCATATCCACCCGATTATACTTGTCAAACTCATCCTCTTGATTGCTCTCACTTTCCAACAGCTTCTGAATGACTATCTTTTCATTTAGAAGAGTGGTAAGAAAGCCCTCGAGAACTGCAAAATTGGCTTTATTACGCAACAAGCGTTTCATTGCCCAATCGAAACGAATATAATTACTTGCCATAAGTTCGTCTCCTTTCCCGTTTTCTTTTTTCATGCAAACAAAGGTAAGCAGAAAATGTTTGATTTCAAGTATATATGATTCAATTTATTTCTGTCTAAGAATATTCTATCTCCCACTCTCCCAAAGTCCGCGTTGCGCTATCGAAATTCACTCCAACTTTAACAACCTTGCGATGGTCTATCTCATAAGGGATGGCATATTGTTTACTATTAATTTGCGCCAATGCCTCTCCAGGAGTACCATCCACCTTGAATTCAAGTACATAAACCGCGTCAGGCATTTTGATTACCACGTCGGCCCTGCCAATGGCATTCTTTACCTCTACATCCACATATTGCCCCATCAAACGGAACAGCAAGTAAAAGATGGTTTGATAGTGTTTTTCCTGATTATTCTCCAAATCATAAGGAATAGAAGAGAAGAAAGAACGGGTACGAAGCAGACATTGCTCAATATCACCTTTCATCAAATCCCTTACAAAAGAGACTACATAGAAATTACTTTCGCGGGTGGGTTGATTGAGATAGGAAGGGATCAGCGTCTCAATAAAGCCTATTTTAACTTCTTCGTTAGGATAACCTAACGTGTATGTACGGAAAAGAGGTTCATATCCTTTAATAGTCAGATAACCGCTCTGATAAAGTATAGGAATCGGATCGGTGATAACCTCTGTCGCTTTATCAAAGTCCTCATCTTTCACTTCCATCTTCTCCAAGAGATTGAGATTGAAGTCCATTCGCTGTAACATCTCAATCAAGAAAGTGGGTGTGCCGGTAGAGAACCAGAAACTTTTATATTTTCTTTGAGAAAAAGCATTGAAAAGACTGAACGGGTTATAAATATCTTCACAATGTTCACTGAAATGATAACCGTCATATTGCCGTTTCAAATGCTGGCAGGCTTCTTCATAAGTCTCATTGTTCGCTTGGGCTATCCTCTCAATATCCGGTTGCATCTGACTCCGCAATTCCGGCTCTGTAATACCGCAAATAGTACTGTAATCATCACTCATACTGATATTCTGCAGGTTGTTTAACTCACTGAATATGCTCATCTGACTAAATTTACTGATACCTGTCAGAAATAAAAAACGAAGATATTGCCCTTGGGCTTTGAGAGGACTGAAGAATTTACGCATCTCGGTTCGTAATTGTCCTTGTAAAGCAGAGTCACTATTACTATCCAATAAAGGTGCATCATATTCGTCAATCAATACGACAACCTGCTTTCCTGTCTGTTGATAAATTCGTTGAAGCAAACCTGTCAAACGGGCTGCATAACTCGTTTCTTCTTCATTTTTCCCATAAGTCCTCTCCCATCCGCTCAGATAAAGATTCAATTGTTCCTGCAAATCTTCAATAGCGGTATATTTAGTTCTGCTGAAATCAATATGCAACACAGGATAAACAGTCCATTCCTGTTCCAACTGCTCTATTGCCAGTCCTTTAAATAAATCTTTTTTCCCGGAGAAATAGGCTTCCAGAGTAGAGACTAGAAGACTTTTTCCGAAGCGGCGGGGACGATTAAAGAAATAAAACTTTTCAGTATGAACTAACTGATAAACCAATGCTGTTTTATCAATATATACGCAATTTAAGTTACGTAATTGCTCAAAATTCTGTATGCCAATAGGATATCTTCTAAACATCTCTTTCATATAAATCACTTTTATTTCTTCGTGCAAGCAAAGGTAAGCAGAATACTGTTTGATTTCAAATAAAGTGCCCTATTTTAATACATGGTCTTATTTTAATATGAAAGTAGTTTCTCCAACCAAGCCTTCACCTCCTCGGCAGTAGGATGAATAGCCAATTCCAATAAAAGAAAAACAATATCCTATCAAAAATAAGAATGTAATATACTATCTATCAATAAAAAGAAACGCTCCCAGTATGAATGGAAGCGTTGTCTTTATCATGTTTTCAATCAACACTTAAATAGCCAAATCATTTTCTAGCTCTTTTGATACAGCTCTATTAATAAATTCATTAATAGTCGTACCTGCATTGGCTGCTGCCATCGCCACCATTCCATGAAGGTCGGACGGCATACGGACAATGAGTTTCCCACTATAAGGTTTAGCAGGTTCCACTCCACGATCTTTGCAACTTGCAAGATAATCATCAATAGCACCTTCAAAATCACTTTTCAATTCACCGATGGTTTCACCCTCGTAGGTGATGCTATCTTTTCTAAGACCAAGAACCTTGCCGAACAAACAATTATCTTCTTCGCTATATTCCACGCTACCTGAATAGCCTTTGTACTTTAACTGTCCCATAACTACTTTGCTTTTTGTTCTTTACTCTGTTCATACTTCTCAATCAGCTTATTTTCACGAATGTAGACTAGTAATTGCTTCATTACATATCCTTTCATTATGTTTGATGGATGAGGTTTGTGCATAATATATGAATCCTTTCCATCTGAACTGATGAATTCAACACGTGAACCGGACGTACTGCCTTTACTGCCCTCGTTATAGCCAAATAAACCGAACAAACGTTTCACTTCATCATACGTGAAGTCCTTGGGCAGCGTAAGGAAACGTTCTATAAGCTTTTCTTTTGTACCCATATTTCATATTGGTTTACGCGAAGATACTAAATTTAGTATCATATACAAGCTATTATTATGTTTTTTATTCATCAATACCCATATTTAACATACATGCAAAACAAGCGAAAATCATTTGAGTGCAATAGCATTCATTAGTAATGAACGATTTTATATATTTTCGCTCATTACTAATGAGAGCTTTTACTTCTTTCCATTCGTTTCTAATGAAGGTCTCTATATCTTTACAATAAATTTCCGCACTTAATGCCTATAGCCTCACCGAAGGAATAATTCTGACTGATGACGAAACTGAGGAAATAACTATCGACAACAAAAAAATACATGTAATTCCTATATGGAGATGGCTATTAAAATAGTGACGCTATCCCACCAACATAGTGACGGTATGTGCTCAGGATAGCGTCACTATCCCGGGCACATACCGTCACTATATTTAAACCGAATATTTCCGGCTGTTTTCCTTAGTTTCCGCGCTGTGTAGGCAGGGTAAATTCCTGCGAATCGCAAATCATTCCGTTCTCGTCCGCCACTGCTACACGGAAAGTCACTTCACCGTCTTTCAGTCTTTCGCCCGCATGAATCGAGGCAGTGTATCGGATACCTTCGCCCGGAAGGATTTCCTCTATCATCACCGAAGGAGAGATGCCGAGATGTTTCACCTTTCCGACCGTTTCTACGACAGGAACCACATTATATACGGGCTTCCGGCCTTCGTTCATAATTTCAAAGATTATCTTACTGTTCTCCCCTGCATCAATCACATGACTGCGGTTATCATCAATAAAACGAATCCTGCGCAATTTCAGTTGGGTAAGCGGGCGCTGAACCTGCTGCGGCTGTTTCTTGTATTTCTGAACACGGACTTCACGCACCTCAGGAACGTAGGCGTCATCTTCTATCGGGTCTTGTTTAGGTGCAGTCAACGCGCCTCCGATAGCTGCCCCGGCAATGGTTCCTACAATATTTCCGATGGCAGAACCACGGTAACCGCCGCGCCAGCCACGATTATTATCTCCGATAAGTCCACCTATCGAACCACCCAGACTGCCTCCGATAGAAGCACCTGCCATGATAGCTCCCGGATTCCCCATACGCCCCGACGCACATCCGCTCAAAATCAAGGCGGAAAGCAAAATTACTGTTAGTTGTTTCTTCATGAACCTCTCTATTTAGTGTTACTTTTCTTATTCTACCACTTTAAAACGAGCGAAACGCAATAATAGTTGTTTGTCACCCGCATTTTTAAAATGGATGGTGGCTTTCGCATTATCTCCCGTTCCTTCTACTTTCATCACTTCTCCCAGTCCGAAACGTTCGTGCTCTATCATTTGTCCGGCTTGCACTCCTGCCACCGATGCAGAGCCGGAAGACGATACCTGAGTTCCCCCACTGCTACCTACCGCACTTACCTTCTTCAAGTTTCTCGGCACACTGGGAGCTATTATCTGCGTTTTCGGCCGTTCGCGCTGTTCAGAAGAAGAAGAAGAAGTACTTCCAAAAGGTGCACGTGACGGAGAAGCAGAACGGGTAAATCCGCCTTCTATCTCCCTGCGGAAACGTCCCGCACCTTCATCCACCAAGCGGCTGACTCCCGCCTCATGCGGCATCCGCAAATAATGAACATCAATATCACGCAAGAAACGGCTGGGACTTCCAAACTCCATCTTTCCGTAACGGAAACGGGTTTTGGCAAACGACAGATAACAATGTTCTTCCGCACGGGTAATAGCCACATAAAACAAACGACGCTCCTCTTCCAACGCACGTGGCGAATCTCCTACCATGCCGCTAGGGAACAGGTTTTCTTCCAGACCGACCACAAACACGTTCTTAAATTCCAATCCCTTAGCGGAATGAACGGTCATTAAAGTTATCTTTTCCCCGTCATCCGCCTTATCGGAGTCCTGATCGGTAAGCAATGAAATTTCCGAAAGGAAATCAGTTAGGGATATATTCGGATTGCCTTCTTCCTGCCGTAAAGCACAAAAATCGTTCATACCGTTTACCAACTCTTCAATGTTTTCCTTGCGGCTCAAATTCTCAGGAGAAGTGTCTTGACAGACATCATTGATAATGCCGGATTGACGGATAATATCCGTTCCAATCTCGTATGCGTTTTTTTCTGCCTGTTCGGTAATAAAGCCTTCTATCAACTCACGGAAACCTTGAAGTTTCGCATGTGTCCCTTTGTTGATATTCAAACCATAGCTCAACGGCTCACAAAGCGCTGCCCACAGGCTGACTCCATTATCGGTGGCTGCCGATATTATCTTGCCGACGGTAGTATCTCCGATACCGCGGGCAGGATAATTGATGATACGCTTGAACGCTTCTTCGTCATTCGGATTCACCACCAGCCGGAAATAAGCGATAACGTCTTTTATCTCCTTTCGTTGATAGAAGGAAAGTCCACCGTAAATCTTATAAGGCATCGTCCGCTTCCGAAGAGCTTCCTCAAAAATACGGCTTTGCGCATTCGTACGATACAGAATGGCAAAGTCAGCATAACCGTAATCGTGTTCACGGCGCAGTTCGGCTATCTTATTCGCCACAATATCACCCTCTTCGACATCACTGTATGCCTGGAACACACCGATAGCTTCCCCTTTCTCCTTCTCTGAGAATACGGCTTTCCGTATCTGACGTTCGTTCTTCTCAATCAGGCTGTTGGCAGCGCAGACAATGGTCTGTGTGGAACGGTAATTCTGCTCCAGTTTGAAGACTTTCGTATTAGGATAGATTTTCGTAAAATAAAGGATATTGTCGATATCCGCCCCACGGAAAGAATAGATACTTTGCGCGTCATCCCCTACGACACAGACACGCTGGTTCTCTTTGGTCAGTTGCAGGACAATACTATGTTGGGCATAGTTGGTATCCTGATACTCGTCCACGAGCACATAGCGGAACTGCTCCCGATAGCGGGCGAGCACATCCGGAAAATCACGGAACAGAATATAGGTATATACCAGCAAGTCATCGAAATCCATGGCTCCCGCCTGGCGGCATCTTTCCCAATAACGGGTATAAATGTCACGGATAGCGGGCATCTTGGCTGCCATATCGCCTTCGTACGCTTCCTTATTGGCAGCATATCCCGTCGGAGTGACCAGGTGGTTCTTGGCATTGGAGATGCGGGATTGCACGACTCCCGGCTTATAGGTCTTTTCGTCAAGCCCCATTTCCTTGATGATGGAACGGAGCAGACTCTTACTATCAGCGGTATCATAAATAGTAAACTGGGAAGTAAATCCGATATACTGCGCTTCGGCACGAAGGATACGGGAGAAAATGGAATGGAAAGTCCCCATCCACAAATAACGTGCCCGCTCCATACCTACCTGGCGGGCAATACGTTCTTTCATCTCACGGGCTGCCTTATTGGTAAAGGTCAGCGCAAGGATGTTCCACGGATTGTAACCGTTCTCCAGCAAATAGGCAATTTTATAAGTCAATACGCGCGTCTTCCCCGAACCCGCACCGGCTATCACCAGTGAAGGCCCGTCGTTGTAAGTCACTGCTGCACACTGACTCTCATTCAATTCCTCTATATAATTGGTATTCATAAACAGCATTATAAAAACAATGTAGTTTTTTAACAAACTCTTGGCGTTCAATTTTGTTCTCAATACAAAAGTATAATATTCATTCGAGAATGAAGGTATTTTTACGATTTTTCATCACTAACTATTTTAACCTAACCCCCAAAAGCAATGAAAAGAGGTATATTTTTATCGATTATTTTGAGTTTAGCCCTGGTCGCCTGTATTCCACAGGCCATGGCACAGAAGCAGAGCCGCATGGAAAAGCTGCTCAGATATCTGAATGATAACGACGCTGACAAATGGCAGAAAAACCGAGAAAAGGTAGACGATGAAACGCAGGCATATTATGCTGAGGAACTGGAACTGCTGGATGTCCTCAACGAACTGTGGAACAACCAAAGCGAACAGGCTGCTACCAATTATTTCGGATGCTACGAGAAGGCAGCCAAATCCTACTTCCCCAACATCTGTGAAGAGGAGAAAATTCAGATTTCCAACGTACAGGACAAAGCGGAGCAATCTATTATCTACATATTAGAGGCTTCGAAAGACCGGATTCCGTTCAGCCGGACATTAATGGACAGTATCCGTTCAAGCGGCTATCCGGCAGACTCCGCCCTGACGCAGAAGATACGGGATATCCGCGAAATGGCATTACTGGAAGGCATGCTGAAAGCACCTGCACCCGGCATTTATCAGATGTATATGGCGGAATATCCGAACGGGAAGTTCGTCTCCCAAATCAATGCCGCCGAAAACAAACGGCTCTACCAGATTGTGAAAAGCAATCCTACACCGGAGAATTTCAAGGCTTTCTTTGATAATCCCGCCATGCAGAAATTCTTCACGGACAAGGATACCCGTCCATTCCTGGCTGAAGTCCAAGCGTTATATGACAATTACCTGTTCCATAGCATCGACAGCCTGCGGGAAGGAGGAAATGCGACCGCCATCCGGCAAATTATTGACGACTACAAACGTACTCCTTATCTGGATGCCACGGCGCGCAAGCATCTGAATGACCTAGAGTATCTCAGTGAGAAAGCGGATTTTGAGCTTTTGAAGCCGGCTATCGTCAGTTCCGAATCTTTGGATCTGCTGCAGGAATTTCTGAGTACGCATAAATACAAAGAATTCCGCGACCAAGCCAATGCGTTGCGGACGCCGTTTATCCTGCAAGCAATCGTCTCCACTCCTACATCTGTGAAATATTATAACGCGGGACGACTGATAAAGTCTGCCGAAAACGACAGCACAGGAAATATTTCGACCACTTATTCGTACGACGATAAAGGGCAGCTCGTCTCCACCCTCGCACTGACCATGAAAAACGGGCAGGCAAGCAATGAGATACAAACAAACAGATTATATGACCCGCAGGGGCATTGTATCTTTGAAGTGCAGACGAATCCGAAAACCAAGACGGACATTTACCGACGGACACGCCGCATCGGTACCGATGGAAGCATCGAGAGCGATTCCCTTAAATATACGGACGGAAGACTTATTATCAGCACTTATGACAAGCAAGGATTACTGACCGAAGCCAAAGAATACAACAAAAACGGGGAACTCCAGACATACACTGCGAACAAATATGATGACAAAGGCAGACTGGTCGCATCGCAACATCAGAACCTGCTTTTCGCCAACTCCCCCGACCAGATTATCTCACAAAAAGAGGCTTACGAGTATGATAAATACGGTTATCTGACACAGATTGTCTACCAGCGGATTATGGGCAACAACCAGAAAACGTCCGGCTGCCTGACCTGCCTGTACGATAAATACGGGAACCGTATTGATGGAAATTCTTACTACGAATATGACAATACGGGACAATGGATTTGCCGCACGAACCGCGACAACCCGCAAGCAGTGGAACGGATACAGTATATTTATAAATAAAATAAGATACTGTGAACATTTTGCAGAAGGCTTCTGTTATTATAGTATAACAAGCCAATTAAAACTTGTAACATTATGAATACTATATTAATGTCTTTAATTATGATGACCATGACTTACGAAATGCCTAAACTTCCTTACGCAAACAATGCGTTGGAACCTGTAATCAGTCAGCAAACAATAGATTTCCATTACGGAAAACATCTACAAACGTATGTAAATAATCTGAATAGCCTCGTGCCCGGAACAGAATATGAAGGTAAAACGGTAGAAGAAATCGTTGCAGCCGCACCGGATGGAGCTATATTCAATAACGCCGGACAAGTATTGAACCACAACCTGTATTTCCTGCAATTTGCACCGAAACCCTCAAAGAAGGAACCGACAGGCAAACTGGGAGAAGCTATCAAACGCGACTTCGGCAGCTTTGAAAACTTCAAGAAAGAGTTCAACGCAGCAGCAGTAGGATTGTTCGGTTCGGGATGGGCATGGCTGTCCGTTGATAAGAACGGCAAACTGCACATCACCAAAGAAGGAAACGGCAGCAATCCTGTACGTGCCGGATTGAAACCGCTTCTCGGATTCGATGTGTGGGAACACTCTTATTATCTGGATTACCAAAACCGCCGTGCCGACCACGTCAACGCGCTGTGGAATATCATCGACTGGGATGTGGTTGAAAAAAGGATGTAACCGGATTGACTGACTAAACTATACTAATGAAAAGGTCGTTGTGAAAATCACAGCGGCCTTTTTTTTGTATAAGAATAAATATATGGATTGACAAAGACCATAAGAATGGCGCGCGATTTGTTTTTTCATCCAATCAAAAAAAGGGAACCGGAAGAAAAATGAAAAAAAATCTGCTGATTTAGTGTTTTTCTGTTTCTTTTTCGCTTACTTTGCTCCCGTAAAGACAAAGGGGTGCCCCATGAGGGGCTGAGATTATACCCTAGGAACCTGAGGCAGTTAGCACTGACGTAGGGATTGTGTTTCTTCTTATCGCCTTTCTATAAAAGCACGCTCTTTGTATTTACTTTCAACTTATTTATTCTGATAGGACAATGAAAGTACAAGTGAACAACAAAGAGGTGGAAACGACTCCCGGCTCTACCCTTACACAACTGACAGCGCAACTCGAATTTCCGGTTCAAGGCATCGCTATCGCCGTAAACAACAAAATGATTCCCCGCACCGAGTGGGAACGTTTCACGCTTCATGAGAACGATAACCTGGTAATTATCAAAGCTGCTTGCGGGGGATAACGGAATGGTCAGTCTACAATTTATCACGCATCAGACCGAACGGTATTCGTACCTCGAATCGGCACGCATGGCTCTCGAAGGTGGATGCAAATGGATTCAACTACGCATGAAGGAAGCTCCTCTCGAAGAGGTGGAAGCTGTAGCCCTGCAACTGAAGCCGCTCTGCAAGGAGCACGAAGCCGTCTTAATTCTCGATGACCACGTCGAACTGGCAAAGAAGCTGGAAGTGGACGGTGTGCATCTGGGTAAGAAAGACATGCCCATCGACCAGGCACGACAAGTACTCGGAGAAGCCTTTATCATCGGCGGCACGGCAAATACATTCGAAGATGTCGTACAGCATTACCGCGCCGGAGCCGATTATCTCGGCATCGGCCCTTTCCGGTTTACCACCACCAAAAAGAACCTTAGCCCTGTACTGGGCTTGGAAGGCTATGCCTCTATCATGTCGCAGATGAAAGAAGTGAATATCGAACTGCCCGTAGTGGCCATCGGTGGAATTACCGCTGAGGATATTCCCGCTATCCTCCGTACAGGAGTCAACGGGATTGCCATGTCCGGCACGATTCTTCGGGCGGAGAATCCGGTAGCGGAAACACGCAGAATTTTAAGTAACTCATAAATAAAAAACTATCATTCTAAAATTCCCAAAGACATGGAAAAGTTAGTAATTGCAGGACGCGAGTTTAACTCCCGCCTTTTCCTGGGAACAGGAAAATTCAATTCCAATGAAGTAATGGAACAGTCCATCCTGGCATCTGGCACAGAGATGGTTACGGTTGCCATGAAACGTATCGACATGGACAACAAAGAGGACGACATGCTGAAACATATTATCCATCCGAATATCCAGTTATTGCCCAATACTTCCGGTGTGCGTGATGCGGAAGAAGCTGTATTCGCCGCACAACTGGCTCGTGAAGCCTTTGGAACAAACTGGCTGAAACTGGAAATACATCCTGACCCCCGCTATCTGCTCCCCGACTCCATCGAGACATTGAAAGCTACGGAAGAGCTGGTGAAACTGGGCTTTGTCGTGTTGCCTTATTGCCAGGCTGACCCTGTGCTCTGCAAGCGCCTGGAAGAAGCCGGCGCAGCTACCGTCATGCCGCTCGGTGCGCCGATTGGCACGAACAAAGGCCTGCAAACCAAAGAATTCCTGCAAATCATTATCGAACAGGCGGGTATTCCCGTTGTAGTGGATGCCGGTATCGGTGCGCCAAGCCATGCTGCCGAAGCGATGGAACTGGGAGCTTCTGCCGTATTGGTGAACACGGCAATCGCCGTTGCCGGAAACCCGGTAGAGATGGCAAAGGCTTTCAAAGCTGCCACCGAAGCCGGAAGACAGGCTTACGAAGCGGGATTAGGACTGCAAGCCGATAATTTTATAGCGGAGGCGAGTTCACCTTTAACTGCTTTTCTGGATAAATAATTATGAACAAGTAGTTGACTATAAAACAACAATTATGGAACAAAGAATAAAATTCCCCCGCTCTCAGAAAGTATATTTACCCGGCAAACTTTTTCCGAATATCCGTGTGGCCATGCGGAAAGTGGAACAAGTGCCCAGTGTCAGTTTTGAAGGCGAAGAAAAGATAGCGACACCGAATCCTGAGGTATATGTATACGACACCAGCGGGCCCTTCAGTGATACAGAGATGAATATCGACCTTAAAAAGGGATTGCCGCGAATGCGCGAAGAATGGATTGTCAGTCGCGGTGATGTGGAACAGCTTCCTGAAATCACCTCTGAATACGGACGGATGAGACGGGATGACAAAAGTCTCGACCATCTGCGTTTTGAACATATCGCCCTGCCCTATCGTGCGAAAAAGGGAGAAGCCATCACACAAATGGCGTATGCGAAAAGAGGTATCATAACTCCCGAAATGGAATACGTAGCCATCCGCGAAAATATGAATTGCGAGGAATTGGGAATCAAGACGCATATCACTCCCGAATTCGTCCGCCAGGAAATAGCTGAAGGCCGTGCCGTACTGCCTGCCAACATCAACCATCCAGAAGCGGAACCAATGATTATCGGACGTAACTTCCTGGTAAAAATCAATACGAATATCGGCAACTCGGCTACTACTTCGAGCATTGACGAAGAGGTGGAAAAAGCACTGTGGAGCTGCAAATGGGGCGGTGACACTTTGATGGATCTCTCCACAGGAGAGAATATCCATGAGACACGCGAGTGGATTATCCGCAACTGTCCTGTTCCGGTCGGCACGGTTCCTATCTATCAGGCGCTCGAAAAAGTGAACGGTGTAGTGGAAGACCTGACTTGGGAAATCTACCGGGATACCTTGATTGAGCAATGTGAGCAAGGAGTGGATTATTTTACGATTCATGCAGGTATCCGTCGCCACAATGTGCACCTTGCCGACAAGCGGTTGTGCGGTATCGTCAGCCGTGGGGGAAGTATCATGAGCAAATGGTGTCTGGTTCACGACCGGGAAAGTTTCCTGTACGAGCACTTTGACGATATTTGTGATATTCTGGCGGAATATGATGTAGCGGTATCTTTAGGTGACGGACTGCGTCCGGGTTCCATCTACGATGCCAACGATGAAGCCCAGTTTGCAGAACTGGATACAATGGGAGAACTCGTACTCCGTGCTTGGGACAAGAATGTACAGGCATTTATCGAAGGCCCCGGCCATGTGCCGATGCACAAGATTAAGGAGAATATGGAACGCCAGATTGAGAAGTGCCATGACGCGCCATTCTACACGCTCGGCCCGTTGGTGACGGACATTGCCCCGGGATACGACCATATCACTTCCGCTATCGGTGCAGCGCAGATAGGCTGGCTGGGTACGGCAATGCTGTGTTATGTAACTCCGAAAGAGCATCTTGCCCTGCCGGACAAAGAGGACGTACGCGTAGGAGTTATCACCTATAAAATTGCCGCTCACGCCGCCGACCTTGCCAAAGGGCATCCGGGCGCACAGGTACGAGACAATGCATTGAGCAAAGCACGTTATGAATTCCGCTGGAAAGACCAGTTCGACTTGTCCCTCGACCCGGAACGGGCACAGACGTATTTCCGTGCCGGACATCATATCGACGGTGAATATTGCACGATGTGCGGCCCTAACTTCTGTGCGATGCGGTTATCACGTGATTTAAAAAAGAGTAAAAAAAATGATTAATACAATGTTCTCAGACGAATTAGAAAAAATATCCTGGGAAGAGACGACAAAAGCCATCTATTCCAAAACAGATGCCGACGTACGCCGTGCGCTAGGCAAGAAAGAGCATTTGGACGTCAACGACTTTATGGCGCTGATTTCACCTGCCGCCGCTCCCTATCTGGAAGTGATGGCACGTCTCAGCCAAAAATACACGATGGAACGGTTCGGCAAAACAATCTCGATGTTTGTCCCGCTCTACCTGACTAATTCATGCACTAATTCCTGTGTCTATTGCGGTTTCCACATCAGTAACCCGATGAAGAGGACAATACTGACAGAGGAAGAGATTATCAATGAATACAAGGCTATCAAGCGGTTGGCTCCTTTTGAGAATCTTCTGCTCGTGACGGGCGAGAACCCTGCGGCAGCCGGAGTTCCGTATATCGCCCGTGCGCTGGATTTGGCAAAACCTTATTTCAGTAATCTGCAAATCGAGGTAATGCCGCTGAAAGCGGAAGAGTATAAGGAACTGACGGAGCATGGACTGAACGGCGTAATCTGTTTTCAGGAAACTTACAACAAGGCAAACTACAAGACGTACCATCCAAGAGGCATGAAGTCTAAATTTGAATGGCGCGTCAATGGTTTTGACCGCATGGGACAGGCAGGTGTACATAAAATCGGCATGGGTGTCCTGATAGGCCTGGAAGAATGGCGGACAGATGTAACGATGATGGCGTATCATCTGCGTTATCTTCAAAAGCACTACTGGAAAACCAAATATAGCGTAAACTTCCCCCGTATGCGTCCGTCGGAGAATGGCGGTTTCCAACCGAATGTTATCATGAACGACCGGGAACTGGCGCAACTGACATTCGCCATGCGTATCTTCGACCATGATGTAGACATCTCCTATTCTACCCGTGAAAGTGCAGAAATCCGGAACAATATGGCAACACTGGGTGTTACGACCATGAGTGCGGAAAGCAAGACAGAGCCGGGAGGATATTACAGTTATCCCCAGACATTGGAGCAATTCCATGTCAGTGACGAACGGAAAGCGGTTGAAGTGGAACGTGATTTGAAGAAATTAGGCCGTGAACCCATCTGGAAGGATTGGGATCAGTCATTCGATTTCAAAAGATAAGCGGATGCGGTACGACAGGCAAATAATTCTTCCCGAAATCGGAGAAGAAGGTCAAAGAGAACTGCAAGAAGCCAAAGTGCTTATTGTAGGCGTGGGAGGGCTGGGCTCTCCCATAGCCCTTTACCTGGCGGGTGCCGGTGTGGGATATATCGGGCTGGTAGATGATGACAAGGTAAGCATCAGCAATCTGCAACGGCAAGTGCTTTATTCCGAAAAAGAGCTGGACAGGCCTAAGGCAGTTTGTGCGGCGGAACGGCTCTCTGCCCTTAACAGTGAAATCAAGGTACACCACTACCCCACCCGGCTGACAGAGGAGAATGCCCGCGACATTATCCGGGAATACGACATGGTTGTGGATGGCTGCGACAACTTCGCCACACGTTATCTGATTAATGATATTTGTATCGAACAGGGAAAGCCGTACGTATACGGTGCTATCTGTGGTTTCGAAGGACAAGTTTCGGTATTCAATTATGGAAACCGGAAGAAAAGTTACCGCGACCTTTATCCCGATGAAGAAGAAATGAAGCGGATGCCACCGCCACCTAAAGGCGTAATGGGAATAACTCCCGCTGTCGTAGGAAGCATTGAAGCTACAGAAGTCCTGAAAATAATCTGTGGTTTTGGCAACGTTTTAGCGGGCGAGCTATGGACTATTGACTTGCGGACATTGCAATCTAACAAATTTTCACTATAAACGTTGGTTTGTGATATAGTTAATTACTAACTTTGCTAAACAATCCAAGTTAACAAAGGAAATGAAATTAATTGTAGTCACCACACCCACTTTCTTCGTTGAAGAAGATAAGATTATTACTGCTCTTTTCGAAGAGGGACTGGACATTCTACATCTTAGGAAACCGGAGACTCCGGCCATGTATTCAGAACGGTTACTGACGCTTATCCCTGAAAAATATCACCGTCGCATTGTCACACACGAGCACTTTTACTTGAAAGAAGAATTCAACCTGATGGGGATTCATCTGAATGCACGTAATCCGAAAGAGCCGCATGACTATGCGGGGCACGTCAGTTGTTCCTGCCATTCTGTCGAAGAAGTGAAAAATAGAAAGCATTTCTATGATTATGTTTTCATGAGTCCTATCTATGACAGCATCTCCAAGGTGAACTACTATTCTACATATACCGCCGAAGAATTGCGTGAGGCTCAAAAAGCCAGAATCATTGACTCCAAAGTAATGGCATTGGGCGGTATCAACGAAGATAACTTACTCGAAATTAAAGATTTCGGTTTTGGTGGGGCTGTCGTACTGGGTGACCTTTGGAATAGGTTCGATGCTTGCTCGGATCAAGATTATCTGGCTGTGATTGAGCATTTCAAGAAGTTGAAGAAGTTGTCGGATTAAAATAAATGCGTAACTTAGTTTATAATAAAGAAAGGGAATCCCCTATTTTTAAGGGACTCCCTTTCCTGTTTTTTGTTCGTTTCTCCTTATCAGAATTCGTAGTGGAAGCCAAATGACAAGTCCTCGCTGCCAAATGAAAATCCGTAACCGTTAGTGCCATACACATAATCATCCCTATATCCTAGAAAACCACATTTGGTCACCAAGCTGAAATGATCGTTCAATTTTATAGCAAGTCCCGGCTTGATACCTAATTCAAAACCACCTTCAGATTCTCCATCCCACTTTACAGAGGAAACTCCGATACCACCATCCAAAAACAGGCGTACCACTTTATTTTCATAATATGAATAGCGAACGTAAGGAGCAAAACTGAAAGCATTTTTGAAGCCGGCCGTCTCTTCGCTGTTATGTGCAAATCCCAATGTAGCCCCGACTGCCCATTGCTCACTCAAATTATATCCAAGCTCCGGCTCTATCAAAAAAGAAGTATTATCAGCATCATCATTATGCCACAATGCAACATTACCACCTACATAGAATTGAGCCTTGGCAGACAATGCTACCATTACCACAAAAAACAAAATTACAATCTTTTTCATTTTATCGTTGTCTTTAATTAAACACTACGGGGCAATCCCCGAAATACCTTATTATTTTTCGGGGTGCAAAAGTATAATCCTTTTCTTGATAAAACAACTTTTTAGTTAGTTTTTTATAAAATACACAGTTTATCAGCTCACAAAAAAAATAGACTGCAAATACTTTCTCAAGTATTTACAGCCTATTTATCAGATAGTTAAGTACCTAACCAGTGTATTCAACTACCCTTCTATTGCTGCTTGCGCCGCAGCCAATCTTGCGATAGGCACGCGGAATGGAGAACAACTAACGTAGTTTAATCCTACTCTGTGACAGAATTTCACTGAAGAAGGTTCGCCACCATGTTCACCGCAAATACCGCATTTCAAATCCGGACGGATAGCACGGCCTTTTTCTGTTGCCATACGAACCAATTGTCCCACACCATTCTGGTCGAGCACCTGGAACGGGTCTACTTTCAAAATCTTCTTTTCCAGATAAACAGGAAGGAAAGAAGCAATATCATCACGAGAATAACCAAAGGTCATCTGCGTCAAGTCATTTGTACCGAATGAGAAGAATTCAGCAGAAGAAGCAATACGATCGGCTGTCAAAGCTGCACGCGGAATTTCGATCATTGTACCTACCTTGAAGTCAATGCTGTCTCCCAGTTCTTCAAACAGCTTCGCTGCTTCCGTACGAATCACACTTTCCTGTTCCTTGAATTCATACAAGATACCGGTCAACGGAACCATGATTTCCGGATGAGTCTCCACTCCTTCTTTCTTCAGTTCCAATGCAGCACCCAGGATAGCACGTGTCTGCATCTGAGTAATTTCAGGATATGTATTTCCCAGACGGCAACCACGGTGACCCAACATCGGGTTGTGTTCACACAGTGATTCTACACGTTGCTGGATATACTGCAAACTTACACCCATGGTATCCGCCATCTCCTGCTGTCCTTTCAGATCGTGGGGAACGAACTCGTGCAAAGGAGGATCGAGCAGACGTACAGTCACCGGACAACCTGCCATTGCCTTAAAGATACCCTTAAAGTCTGCCTGCTGGTACGGAAGAATCTTAGCCAATGCCTTGCGACGTCCTTCGGCATCTTCTGCCAGAATCATTTCACGCATTGCCTTAATCTTCTCACCTTCAAAGAACATATGTTCCGTACGGCAAAGACCGATACCTACCGCACCGAAGTTACGGGCCACTTCCGCATCATGAGGAGTATCCGCATTGGTACGTACCTGCAGACGGGTATATTTATCGGCAAGTGTCATCAATTCGGCAAAGTCGCCGGAAAGCTCGGCAGCTTTCGTCTCTACCTTACCATTATATACCACACCCGTACTTCCGTTCAGAGAGATGTAATCGCCTTCTTTCAGCACCACACCATCAATTTCCACCGTACGTGCCTTATAGTCAATATTCAGAGCACCTGCACCCGATACACAGCATTTACCCATACCGCGGGCTACTACGGCAGCATGAGAAGTCATACCGCCACGGGCTGTAAGGATCCCTTCGGCAACAGCCATACCTGCCAAGTCCTCAGGAGAAGTTTCGATACGAACCATCACCACACGTTTTCCGGCAGCATGCCATTCGGCAGCGTCCTCAGCGAAGAATACAATCTGGCCTGTCGCAGCACCCGGAGAAGCCGGCAAACCGCGGGTCAATACTTTTGCCTTCTTCAAAGCATCCTTGTCAAATACAGGGTGAAGCAGTTCGTCCAACTTATTCGGTTCTACGCGCATCAAAGCTGTCTTTTCGTCAATCATGCCCTGACGAAGCAAATCCATAGCAATCTTCACCATGGCAGCCCCCGTACGTTTACCGTTACGTGTCTGAAGGAACCAGAGTTTACCTTCCTGTACGGTGAACTCCATGTCCTGCATATCTTTATAGTGGTTTTCCAGTTTCGTCTGAAGCTCATCCAGTTCTTTATAGATTTCCGGCATAGCCTCTTCCATAGAAGGATATTTCGCAGCGCGTTCCTCTTCGCTTACACCGGCCAGTTGAGCCCAGCGTTGAGAACCGATCTTGGTAATCTGTTGCGGAGTACGGATACCGGCTACTACGTCTTCACCTTGCGCGTTAATCAAGTACTCACCATTGAAAAGGTCTTCACCCGTACCGGCGTCACGTGAGAAACAAACACCGGTTGCGGAAGTATCTCCCATATTACCGAATACCATTGCCTGTACGTTTACGGCTGTTCCCCATTCGTCAGGAATACTTTCCATCTTACGGTAGAGGATAGCACGTTCATTCATCCACGAATCAAATACAGCGCAGATGGCTCCCCAAAGTTGTTCGTATGCACAAGTCGGGAAATCTTTTCCGGTCTGTTCTTTTACGGCAGCCTTAAATTTCTTCACGAGTTCTTTCAGGTCTTCCACTTCCAGCTCGTTATCAAGTTTCACCCCTTTCGCTTCTTTCACCTCTTCGATAATTTCTTCGAACGGGTCGATGTCATCCTTATTAGTAGGCTTCATTCCCAAAACCACATCACCGTACATTTGTACAAAACGACGGTAAGAATCCCATGCAAAACGTGCATTGCCTGTCTTGCGGATAATTCCTTCCACCACTTCGTCATTCAAACCAAGGTTGAGGATAGTATCCATCATACCCGGCATGGATGCGCGGGCGCCGGAACGTACAGACACCAACAAAGGATTTTCAATGTCACCAAATTTTGATTTCATCAAGCCTTCTACATTAGAGATAGCCTTAACGACTTCATCTTTCAGCAATTCAACCACTTTATCACGTCCTAACGTGTTGTATTCCGTACAAACATCTGTAGTTATTGTGAATCCGGGAGGGACTGGAATTCCGATTAAATTCATTTCGGCAAGGTTTGCACCTTTACCACCCAGCAAATTCTTCATGTCGGCTTTTCCTTCCGCCTGACCATTTCCAAAGGTATAAACTCTTTTTTTATCCATAATATTGTGTTTAAAGTTACATTATGACTTTTTTCTGTTCGCAAATCTAAGGATATTTCGCAAACCAGAAAACTTTTTGCGAAAAAACTTTCTATCAAAATGCAATTTCGACATTACAATCTGGATTATTTCAACAGACACGAAAATTTTCCAAAAAAAATACCTACTTTTGCAAAGTAATTATTAGACTGGTGTAAAAGTGGCAAGAAAGAAAAAAGAGCTTCCCTTATTGGAGAAGGTAACAATCATGGATGTGGCTGCCGAAGGAAAAGCCATCGCAAAAGTAAACGACCTGGTGATTTTTGTTCCCTACGTAGTGCCGGGTGATGTCGTAGACCTTCAGATCAAGCGTAAGAAGAATAAATATGCCGAAGCAGAAGCGGTGAAGTTTCATGAACTGTCGCCCGACCGCGCCGTTCCTTTCTGCCAGCACTATGGCGTATGCGGCGGCTGTAAGTGGCAGGTGCTCCCCTATCCGGAGCAAATCAGATATAAGCAGAAACAAGTGGAAGATAACCTGAGACGTATCGGCAAGATCGAACTTCCCGAAATTTCCCCTATTCTCGGTTCGGCAAAAACCGAATGGTACAGGAACAAGTTGGAGTTCACATTCTCCAATAAACGTTGGCTGACCAACGAGGAAGTCCGTCAGGATGTGAAGTATGACCAGATGAATGCTGTCGGTTTCCATATTCCGGGAGCGTTCGACAAGGTACTGGCTATCGAGAAATGCTGGTTGCAGGACGATATATCCAACCGTATCCGTAACGCGATACGCGATTATGCTTACGAGCACGATTATTCTTTTATTAATCTGCGCACGCAGGAAGGCATGTTGCGGAACATGATTGTCCGTACTTCCTCGACAGGTGAGCTGATGGTAATCATCATTTGCAAAATCACGGAAGACCACGAGATGGAACTGTTCAAGCAACTGCTTCAGTTCGTTGCCGACTCTTTCCCGGAAATTACTTCTCTATTATACATTATTAATAATAAGTGCAACGACACCATCAACGATTTGGATGTGCACGTATTCAAAGGCAAGGATCATATCTTTGAGGAGATGGAAGGACTGCGTTTCAAGGTAGGCCCGAAATCGTTCTATCAGACTAATTCGGAACAGGCATATAACCTGTATAAGATAGCCCGCGACTTTGCCGGACTGACCGGAAACGAGCTGGTGTATGACCTTTATACCGGAACAGGAACGATTGCCAATTTCGTCTCACGCCAGGCTCGTCAGGTGATTGGCATCGAGTATGTGCCGGAAGCTATCGAAGACGCAAAAGTAAATGCGGAAATCAATGATATCAAGAACACTTTGTTCTATGCCGGCGACATGAAGGATATGCTGACTCAGGAATTCATCAATCAGCACGGACGTCCGGATGTCATCATCACAGACCCGCCTCGTGCGGGTATGCATCAGGATGTGGTTGATGTCATTTTGTTTGCCGAGCCCAAACGTATTGTTTATGTAAGTTGTAATCCTGCTACCCAGGCACGCGATTTGCAGTTGCTGGATGGTAAATACAAGGTGAAGGCAGTGCAGCCGGTAGATATGTTCCCTCACACTCATCATGTGGAGAATGTAGTACTGCTAGAACTTCGATAAAAGAAAAAAGAAATGGAAAAAAGACCAAGAAAGACGCCTGCTGAAAAAGCACGTGCCCAATATACGAATTATGCAGTCAGAGAACCGATGGAACTCATGGACTTTCTGGCTGCCAAGATGCCGGACGCAAGCCGCACAAAGCTGAAATCTTTGTTAAGCAAGCGGGTGGTATTTGTTGATAATGTGATTACTACACAATTCAACTTCCCCCTTCAACCGGGAATGAAGGTGAAAATCAGCAAGCAAAAAGGAAAGAAAGAGTTTAACAACAGATTGCTGAAAATCGTGTATGAAGACGCTTATATCATTGTTGTCGAGAAGATGCAAGGACTCTTGTCTGTCAATACGGAGCGTCAGAAAGAGCGTACCGCTTATACAATACTTAATGAATATGTACAACGTTCGGGACGTCAGTTTCGCGTATTCGTCGTTCACCGCCTGGACAGGGACACTTCCGGCTTGATGATGTTTGCCAAAGACGAGAAGACCCAGCGGGTTCTGCGTGATAACTGGCACGAAATAGTGACCGACCGCAGATACGTAGCCGTAGTGGAAGGAACTATGGAAAAAGATTATGATACGGTAGTATCCTGGTTGACCGACAAGACTTTGTATGTAAGTTCCAGCGAATATGATGATGGCGGTTCAAAATCAATCACCCATTATAGAACAATCAAACGTGCGAACGGGTATTCTCTTATGGAACTCGACCTGGAGACAGGACGCAAGAATCAGATTCGTGTACATATGCAGGATTTGGGTCATCCGATTGTCGGTGATGGAAGATATGGCGGAGAAAACTATTCGAATCCTATCGGACGGTTAGCCCTTCATGCCTTCAAGCTTTGTTTTTATCATCCGGTAACGGGAGATTTAATGGAGTTTGAGACACCTTATCCGGGAGATTTCAAGAAGTTGTTTCTGAAGAAATAAAAAATAAAAGCGGAACTCTTTAAAAAAGAGACTTCCGCTTTTTATTTATATTAAAATATTCATCTTCTATTGCATTTCCAATGTAAAAGGGAAACCCTCTGAATCTCCTGTCAAATAAAAAATTCCAGTCATTAACCCCCGACGTATGTTCACATCATCCATGTAGGAGATTCCATTTCTACCATAATCCAAAATAAGGTTATTACTGTAACGTTCCTCCCAATACCACTGAAAACGAAAATGATCATATAGTTCACCGTTACGATAATATTGATATTCTTCACCAAAACCATCCGGATCAAAAGTAAACTCACTATATATATACCTTCCATTGGCAGCACTCATGCCGACATCTCCTGTCCATATCCTGCCGAACATCTGCTCTTCTAAATCTTCATCGTCCTCGCACGAAGCAAAGCCAACCAATAAAGTCAGCATCATTAAGATACCTGCATATCTCTTAATCATTTTCATAATTTTCCAGTTTATTGCGTTTATAAATACAAATTTAGCGTTTTTATTTTACTATACGCTTCAAGCCATAAGTTTTTTGTACCTTTGCCCCGATAATATTAAAAAAATTACATGAAACTTCTTTGGCTCGATTTAAATAGCTCCTATGCCCACTCCTCATTGGCACTCCCTGCACTCCATGCTCAAATAGCAGATGATACTACTATCGAATGGTGTGTAGTCTCTGCCACAATCAATGAAAATACCGGTAGCGTTGTCAATCAAATCTACCGTCACCGGCCGGATATCATTGCAGCCACAAACTGGTTATTCAATCACGAGCAACTATTACACATCGTTTCACGTGCAAAAGCATTATTACCTCATTGCTGCATCATACTCGGCGGTCCCGAGTTTTTAGGAGACAACGAAGCTTTCTTATATAAGAACAAATTTGTAAGCGGAGTGTTTCGCGGAGAAGGCGAAGAAGTATTCCCTTTATGGCTAAAAGTGTGGAATCACCCAAAAGAAGAGTGGAAATCAATAACAGGCCTCTGTTATCTTGATGAAAACAATCAATATCAAGACAACGGCATCGCCCGCGTCATGAATTTCTCCCAGCTCATATCCCCTGAAAAGAGCTGTTTCTTCAATTGGAGCAAGCCCTTTGTCCAACTAGAGACAACCCGGGGATGTTTCAACACATGTGCCTTTTGCGTCAGCGGCGGTGAAAAGCCCGTCCGCACCATCCCTTTGGAAGCTATCCGTGAACGTCTGAATGACATTCACCAGCATGGAATCAAGAATGTACGTGTCCTCGACCGTACCTTTAATTACAACAATAAGCGGGCAAAAGAATTACTCGACCTATTCCGCAACTATCCGGACATCTGTTTCCATCTTGAAATCCATCCGGCTCTCCTTTCCGAAGAACTTAAAAAGGAGTTATCTGTTCTCCCTAAAGGTTTATTACACCTGGAAGCCGGAATCCAGAGTTTAAAAGAACCGGTTCTACAACAAAGCCGACGCATCGGAAAGCTATCCGACGCTCTTGAAGGATTAAAATACCTCTGCTCTCTAAAAAATATGGAGACACATGCCGACCTGATAGCAGGACTCCCACTCTATCACTTATCCGAGATATTCGAAGATGTCCGCACCTTGGCAGAATATGGCGCAGGAGAAATCCAACTGGAATCCCTAAAGCTGCTTCCCGGCACGGAAATGCGAAGAAGAGCAGAGGAATTAGGCATCCAATACTCACCGCTCCCACCGTACGAAGTGTTACAGACCCGTGAAATATCAGTAGACGAACTGCAAACGGCCCATTACCTATCCCGTATGTTAGACGGATTCTACAATACTTCTACCTGGCAAAAAATTACCCGGACACTAATTTTGGAGAATCCTTCTTTCTTACATGAATTCCTTGACCATTTGGTGCAAACAGATGTCATCGATACTCCTTTAAGTTTAGAAAGAAGAGGATTGATTCTATACGATTTCTGTAAAAATCATTATCCGGATTACCTGACGCAAGTCAGCATCGCATGGATAGAAGCAGGTATGTCGCTTAAAAAAGCTCCAGCAGAAAGAGTAAGGACAAAAAGACAAGTTCCCCCTGAAAAATGGGAAGTGGAATATGGCTCGTATCGTGAGAATCTACGATTATGTTTTCTTCCCGTTGACGAAGAAGGGCATGGATACTGGTTCGGCTTTGAATCGGAGATTCAGAAGATACAACCGGTATTTAAAGCTAATAAATTATTCTAGATATAGTTCTAATAGTTACAGAAAGAGCATTTAATCATCTATCTTTTAGTCTCAAACTTTCTTCATTCTTTTTACTATATGCTTCCCCTCTTGATAACAAATATTGAAACAAGACAACATCGTCTTTTATTTGTACATGAAAAATAAAGAAAGCCCGATAACTTCCTATACGAATCCGATAGATATAATCGAAATCTACCATTTTTTTGCAGTCGGTAATCTTGTTGATATTATCCGCTTGTTCAACTTCTAAAATAGCTTTCTGAAGAGATTCTTTTGTTTTACCAGATAATTTACTTGCAGCTTTAATGAAAGTCTTAGAAAATTCCACTTTCATATTCCAAGCCATTTACGAAATTCTTCCTGCTCTACATCACTAGCAGGTGTAAGCCCTTCCGGCTCGTTTTTTGAAAGCAATCTATATGCTTCATTATCATCCATATTTTCTATCATACTTTCCACATCTTTCACAAGCAACCCTTCAATATACTTTTTCAAATTCGTACCTTTAGCTGCTGCCTTAATAGACAAGTAGCGGAAAATATCATCCGGAATGTCTATCACTTTTCTTTTTGTATTTTTAATCGTTGCGTCCATAAGTCATTGTTGTTATCTAGCAAATATATATGATATATATGATATATACAAATTATGAAGTTCTTTTTTACGGATATTCTACCAACTCAAACAATGCAAACATAAAAAAAGGAAAGTATCCCCATCTTTTGTGAAATAATCACTATTCATTTATCATTTGTAGCAGCATTTCCTATTCTCCATCGTCCATACAGAAAACTGGAAGATTAAAACCGGTATGCAATATCAATACAATGCCCTACGAAAAAGATGGGAATGGATACCACAAGTTAGTGTTTCATATGAATGGTAAATTCCATTAATTCTCGTACCTTTGTAATACGATTAAAAAACATCCTATAATAATGAAGAACTTTATCAAGGGATTCCGGTTTACTCCCTCCAATTATCCGGCTGAAGTAGAAGCGAAAATACAGAAATACAGAAAACAAG
>NZ_CABUHK010000029.1 GCF_902491285.1 uncultured Bacteroides sp.
CTCCCTACGTATTGAAAGCTGATGGCCTTTGTGCCGGAAAAGGAGTTCTCATCCTTCCTACGCTCGATGAAGCCAAGAAAGAACTGAAAGAAATGCTCGGCGGCATGTTCGGTTCCGCATCGGCAACCGTTGTGATTGAAGAGTTCTTGAGCGGCATCGAATGCTCTGTATTCGTACTGACAGACGGAGAAAACTATAAAGTCCTCCCCGTAGCCAAAGACTACAAACGTATCGGTGAAGGCGACAAAGGCCTCAACACAGGCGGTATGGGTAGCGTGACTCCGGTTCCGTTTGCTGACGAAGTGTTTATGGAGAAAGTACGCACACGCATCATCGAACCGACCATCCATGGTCTGAAAGAAGAAAAGATCACCTACAAAGGTTTCATTTTCCTTGGTCTTATCAAGGTGAAAGATGAACCGATGGTTATCGAATACAACGTCCGCATGGGCGACCCGGAAACAGAAAGCGTGATGCTCCGCATCCAGAGCGACCTCGTCGAACTGCTTGAAGGCACAGCCGCAGGTAACCTAAACGAGAAAACACTGGTGATGGACCCGCGTTCGGCCGGTTGCGTCATTCTTGTCAGCGGCGGTTATCCCGAAGCATACGAAAAAGGATTCCCTATCAGTGGACTGGAACAGGCTGCCGCTACGGACAGCATCATCTTCCATGCCGGAACAGCCCTGAAAGACGGTGAGGTAGTCACAAACGGCGGACGTGTCATTGCCGTCTGCTCTTACGGCGCAACGAAAGAAGAAGCGCTGGCACAGAGTTACAAAGTGGCGGACATGATTGATTTCGACAAGAAATACTTCCGTCGTGACATCGGGTTCGATTTGTAAGAAGCAAAATAATTAAGCACGGATTACACGGATTTCACAGTTGTTTTATGGCAACCATTGTTCCAACCGGTGTAATCCGCGTAATCCGTGCCTAAATTTAGTATAATTTCATGAGAAATAAAAAGCTGCAAAACCAAGTAACGGCAGGACGGCTCACCCTACCTGTTGTTGTCCTTATCTGCACCCTCTGCTGGGTGTCGACCTACTTTTTATTTCCCAACCTCATAACCGCTGCCACACAAGAAAGTTTATCCTCGTTCTGGCAATCTGCCCGTGACTTCCTGTTCGCAGACTGGACAGAGCGAATCGTCAGCTTTTTTGTGTACGCCATCATCGGTTATTTCCTGATAGAGCTCAACAACCAGTTCGGCATTATCCGCATGAGGGCCTCCATGCAGACAGCCATTTACTTTCTGCTGGTCACCGCCTGTCCGGAGATGCACCTGTTATATGCAGGTGACATTGCTGCCTTGGCTTTCCTCATTTCCATTTATTTCTTATTCAAAAGCTATCAGCAATCACACTCGGCAGGTTATCTGTTCTATTCCTTCCTCTTCATCGGGGCGGGAAGCATCCTTTTCCCCCAGCTCACCGTTTTATCGGTGCTTTGGCTGCTCGAAGCCTACCGGTTTCAGGCACTTACACCACGCAGCTTCTGCGGCGCGCTGGTAGGATGGACACTCCCCTACTGGATGCTGTTCGGACACGCCTTCTTCTACAATGAAATGGAACTGTTCTACCGTCCTTTCATCGAACTGACAACCTTTGGCGAAGTCTTTAACTTACAGACTCTTCAGCCCTGGGAACTGGCGGTACTCGGTTATCTGTTCGTACTGTTCATTGTCAGCGCCGTTCATTGTATCGCTGCCGGTTTTGAGGACAAGATACGTACACGCGCCTATCTGCAATTCCTGATAGACCTCACCATCTTCCTCTTCCTGCTGATAGCCATCCAGCCGAACTATTGCAGCGATTTGCTGCCGCTGCTTATGATAAGTTGCAGCATCCTGATCGGGCACTTTTTCGTACTGACCAACAGTAAAAGCTCCAATGTGTTTTTCATTGTCTCACTGGTCAGTCTCATCCTCTTATTTGCATTTAATATATGGACGCTTTTATAGATTCGATAGTACAACTCCTCATAGAGTGGGGACTTCCGGGATTATTCATCTCGGCATTGCTGGCAGGAAGCATCGTGCCTTTCAGTTCCGAACTGGTGCTGGTGGCATTGGTGAAACTCGGCCTTCCCCCCGTCGCCTGCCTGCTGTCCGCCACCTTAGGCAACACGGCAGGTGGAATGACCTGTTATTATATGGGGCGTCTGGGCAAAATAAGCTGGATTGAAAAATATTTCAAAGTAAAGAAAGAAAAAGTCGACAAAATGGTGAACTTCCTGCAAGGAAAGGGAGCATTGATGGCATTCTTCGCCTTTCTTCCCGCCATTGGAGAAGTAATCGCCATCGCACTGGGCTTTATGCGAAGCAATACATGGCTTACCGTAGGCTCCATGTTTGTCGGCAAGTTAGTACGCTATATCCTTCTTCTGTATGTGCTCGAAAGCGCCTGGGATGCAGTAGCAGGATAAAGTTTCTTTCAAGTAATAGGTATAAAGTATTAGATATCAAATATTATCAGGTATCAGAGATTGCGTAATGGAAAGAATTATTGAGAAAACCGAAGACGGGAGTGCCACCCTGTTTGTACCGGAATTGAATGAACATTATCATTCAACGAAGGGAGCACGCACGGAATCCCAACATATCTTCATTGATATGGGGCTGAAAGCATCTGCCGCCACTTCTCCACGTGTCCTTGAGATAGGCTTCGGAACAGGACTAAACGCCTGGCTCACACTCGAAGAAGCAGAAAGAAGCGGACGAAACGTACACTATACAGGACTGGAACTGTATCCTTTGGAATGGCAGATGATAGAGCAACTGAACTACGTCACAAACGATGAACAAGTAACGGTGAACGGCGGACAGCAAACAGCTATCGAACTGTTTAAACAGTTCCACACGTCTCCCTGGGAAGAAGAAATACACTTAACCCCGCACTTCACTCTACGGAAAGTACAGGCGGACTTTAATAAACTGAGGATAGAGAATGGAGAGTTGAAAGAGAACATTACCAATGACAGCGCAGCCATTTCTCAATTCTCAATTCTCAACTCTCAATTTAACCTCGTCTACTTCGACGCTTTCGCCCCGGAAAAGCAGCCGGAAATGTGGTCGCAAGAACTATTCAACCGCCTTTATGTTTTATTAGCTAAAGACGGTATCCTCACCACCTACTGTGCCAAAGGCATTGTACGACGAATGTTGCAGACAGCCGGATTCATCGTAGAACGTCTTCCGGGGCCTCCGGGTGGTAAACGGGAGATTTTACGCGCCCGTAAACAAGAGTAAAAACAAGAATAAGATAAAAAGAAACCCTCGAAATAAAAGAAAAACCATGAGAAAGCAACTAAAAGATATAAGAACGCTCCTTTTCCTCGGTTCCTGCCTGCTATTGGCAGCCTGCACAGGACGTGCGTCCAAAAATAATAACGGGGATGAAGAAAAGCCGGTGATTACCGTCACACTCGAACCCCAACGTTATTTCACCGAAGCCATCGCAGGAGACAAGTTCAAGGTAGTCAGCATGGTGCCCAAAGGTTCCAGCCCAGAGACATACGACCCTGTCCCCCAGCAGCTTGTTTCCCTGGGAGATAGTAAAGCATATTTCCGTATCGGATACATCGGCTTCGAACAGACCTGGATGGAACGTTTGATGAACAACACACCCCACATTCAAGTATTTGACACTTCTAAAGGCATCGACCTTATTCTGAATAATGGCAACCATGACCACAACCACGGACATGGCACTCACGATGGTCATATCCACGCCGTAGAGCCGCATGTATGGAATTCTACCGCCAATGCATTAATCATCGCCGGAAACACCTACAAAGCCCTCAGCCAACTGGATAAAGCCAATGACGCTTACTATATGGCGCGTTACGACTCTCTCTGCCAACGTATCCAGCATACCGACAGTCTGATTCGCCAACAGCTCTCCGCACCGGAAGCTGCCAAATCCTTTATGATTTATCACCCCGCCCTCTCCTACTTCGCCCGCGACTACGGATTGCATCAGATTTCTATTGAAGAAGGCGGAAAAGAGCCTTCTCCCGCCCATCTGAAAAAGCTGATAGACCTCTGTAAAGCGGAAGATGTGCGTGTAATCTTCGTCCAACCCGAATTTGACAAACGCAATGCGGAAACCATCGCGCAGCAGACCGGAACGAAGGTTGTCCCCATCAATCCGCTCAGCTACGACTGGGAAGAAGAGATGCTGGATGTAGCCAAAGCCCTCGCTCCTGCCGGAACCCCCAAATAAACGATTAGAAAATACTATCAGAGAAAGCCCAATGACAAAGCCAATTATCGAAATAAAGAATCTTTCTGCCGGATACGACGGCCGTAACGTTCTCCATGACATTAACCTTACTGTCTACGAACGGGATTTTCTGGGTATTATCGGCCCGAACGGCGGTGGAAAGACAACGCTTATAAAATGTATCCTGGGACTGCTAAAGCCCACCGGCGGGGAGATTGCATTCAATTGCAAGCCTTCACTGGGCTATCTGCCCCAATACAGCACCATCGACCGGAAGTTTCCCATCTCGGTAGAAGAAGTTATCCTCTCCGGACTGAGCATACAGAAGTCACTGGCATCCCGATTCACACCCGAACAGAGGGAGAAAGGCGGACAAGTCATCGCCCGCATGGGACTCGAAGGGCTCGAACACCGTGCCATCGGACAATTAAGCGGCGGACAGTTGCAACGTGCCCTCTTAGGACGCGCCATTATCTCCGACCCCTCAGTGCTTATTCTGGATGAGCCCAGCACATATATCGACAAGCGTTTTGAAGCACGTCTCTATGAGTTACTGGCTGAAATCAATAAAGAGTGTGCCATTATCCTCGTCAGCCACGATATCGGCACCGTGCTGCAACAAGTGAAATCTATCGCCTGTGTCAACGAAACACTGGATTACCATCCGGACACCGGTGTCACTACGGAATGGTTGGAAAGGAACTTCAACTGCCCAATCGAACTGCTCGGACACGGGACATTGCCACACCGTATCTTGGGAGAGCATCACCATCATAAAGGATGCAATACCTGACAACCTTATCGGTTAATACCTGTCGGAAGATTTAGATTTATTATCACCCAAAGCGTCTCCTTATACTTAATAAATCTTACTTTCTTCTGCATTATGCAGTTAAATCATTATCTTTGCGCCCGTATAACGCGTTTTTAACGAATAAACTACCATAGTGCTAATGAAACAGTACAGAACCGTAAACAACCTCATGGGTTGGCTTACATTCATCATTGCGGCAACGGTTTATTGCCTGACAATAGAACCGACTGCAAGTTTCTGGGATTGCCCCGAGTTTATAACTACCGGCTACAAACTGGAAGTCGGTCACCCGCCCGGCGCACCTTTTTTCATGCTGATGGCGAACTTGTTTACCCAATTTGCTTCCGATGTGACCACCGTAGCGAAAATGGTAAACTATATGAGTGCCCTGATGAGCGGTGCCTGTATCCTGTTCCTCTTCTGGAGCATCACCCACCTGGTTCGCAAACTGATTATCACCGATGAAAATAACATCACCAAAGGACAGCTTGTCACCATCATGGGCAGCGGACTGGTCGGTGCACTGGTCTACACGTTCAGTGACACATTCTGGTTCTCGGCTGTAGAGGGTGAAGTATATGCCTTCTCCTCCCTGTTCACCGCAGTCGTTTTCTGGCTGATTCTGAAGTGGGAAGACGTAGCCGACCAGCCTCATAGCGACCGCTGGATCATCCTCATTGCCTACCTTACCGGATTGAGTATCGGTGTGCACTTGCTAAACTTGCTTTGTCTGCCCGCCATCGTGCTGGTTTACTATTATAAGAAAACTCCGAACGCCACTGCGAAAGGCTCGCTGCTGGCACTCATCGGTTCCGGCGTATTGGTAGCCGCCGTTCTCTACGGCATCGTGCCGGGCATTGTGAAGGTAGGCGGCTGGTTCGAGCTGCTGTTTGTCAACGGACTCGGCATGTCATTCAACTCCGGCGTAGTAGTTTATATCTTCCTCCTTGCAGCCGCCCTTATCTGGGGTGTGTACGAAAGCTACACCGAGAAGAACAAGATGCGCATGGCTATCTCCTTTATCGTGACAATCGCCCTGCTCGGTATCCCGTTCTACGGTCACGGAGCAAGCAGCATCGTTATCGGTATTCTGGTTATTGCCGCATTGGGACTTTATCTTGCTCCGGGCGTACAGGCCAAGATTAAAGAGAAATGGCGCATTTCCGCCCGCACCATGAATACGGCCCTGCTGTGCACCATGATGATTGTCATCGGATATTCTTCTTACGCACTAATCGTCATCCGTTCCACCGCCAACACTCCGATGGATCAGAACTCACCGGAAGATATATTCACGCTGGGTGAATACCTCGGTCGTGAACAATATGGAACCCGTCCGCTTTTCTACGGCCCCGCCTTCTCCTCGAAAGTGGCACTCGACGTAAAAGACGGTTATTGCATCCCGCGCCAATCGGAAACGGGAAGCAAGTACGTCCGCAAGGAAAAGACTTCGCCGGACGAAAAGGACTCTTATATCGAACTCCCCGGACGTATCGAATACGAATACGCACAGAATATGCTTTTCCCGCGTATGTACAGCTCGTCACATGCCCCGCTCTACAAGCAATGGGTGGACATCAAAGGCTATAACGTGCCTTACGACCAGTGCGGGGAAATGGTGATGGTAAATATGCCTACCCAATGGGAGAATATCAAGTTCTTCTTCTCCTACCAGTTGAATTTTATGTACTGGCGTTACTTCATGTGGAACTTTGCCGGACGGCAGAACGACATACAAAGCACTGGGGAGATAGAACATGGCAACTGGATTACCGGTATTCCGTTCATCGACAACCTGCTGGTAGGTAATCAGGAACTGCTTCCACAGGATCTCAAGAATAACAAGGGACACAACGTGTTCTACTGTCTGCCGTTGATTCTCGGTCTGATAGGGCTCTTCTGGCAGGCTTATCACAGCCAGCGGGGTATCCAGCAATTCTGGGTGGTATTCTTCCTGTTCTTCATGACGGGTATCGCCATCGTGCTCTACCTCAACCAGACGCCTGCACAGCCGCGTGAGCGAGACTACGCGTATGCCGGCTCGTTCTATGCCTTTGCCATCTGGGTAGGTATGGGAGTGGCAGGCATCATCCGCATGCTGCGTGAATACTGCAAAATGCAGGAACTTCCGGCAGCCGCCCTGGCATCTGTCCTCTGTCTGCTTGTCCCCATCCAAATGGCGGGACAAACCTGGGACGACCACGACCGCAGCGGACGTTTCGTAGCCCGTGACTTCGGTCAGAACTACCTGATGACTTTGCAGGAAGAGGGCAACCCGATTATCTACACCAACGGTGACAACGATACCTTCCCCTTGTGGTACAACCAGGAAACGGAAGGTTTCCGTACGGATGCCCGCACCTGTAACCTGAGCTACCTGCAAACCGACTGGTATATCGACCAGATGAAGCGTCCGGCTTACGACTCTCCGTCGCTGCCTATCACCTGGGACCGCGTACAGTACGTGGAAGGACAGAATGAGTATATCTCTATCCGTCCGGAAATGAAAACCCTTATCGACAGCTACTTCAAGCAGGCAAATGAACTGGCTGCACAGGGAGACACGACCATACTGTCGCTCGTCCACTCCATCTTCGGCGAGAACCCTTATGAACTGAAGGAAATCATCAACCGCTGGATGCTTGGCAAGAACGACCAGTTGAAGGAGCTTCTCAAGAAGTCCGGCAAGGATATACAATTACCGCTTATCCCTACGGACAGCATCGTAATGAAGATAGACAAGGAAGCCGTACGCCGCTCCGGCATGAAGATACCGGAAGCATTGGGCGACTCCATCCCCGAATACATGACTATCACCCTGAGAGACGCCAACGGCAACCCGAAACGCGCCCTCTACAAGAGTGAGTTGATGATGCTCGAAATGCTTGCCAACGCTAACTGGGAACGTCCTATCTATATGGCAATCACCGTAGGCAGCGAGAATCATCTCGGCATGGGCAACCACTTCACGCAGGAAGGTCTTGCCTACCGCTTCACTCCGTTCGATACGGACAAGCTCGACAGCAAGATAGACAGCGAAAAGATGTACGACAACCTGATGAACAAGTTCAAGTTCGGCGGCATCGACAAACCGGGTATCTACATTGACGAGAACGTGATGCGTATGTGCTACACGCACCGTCGTATCTTCACACAGCTTGTAGGGCAGCTCATCAAGGAAGGCAAAAAGGACAAGGCGCTTGCCGCACTGGACTATGCCGAAAAGATGATTCCGGCCTACAACGTACCGTACGACTGGGCAAACGGCGCCTTCCAGATGGCAGAGTCTTACTACCAACTGGGAGAAAACGAGAAAGCCAACAAGATTATCGACGAGCTTGCCAACAAGTCGCTTGAGTACATGCTCTGGTATCTCAGTCTGAGTGACAACCAGCTTTCCATCGCCGGCGAGAATTTCGTATATAACGCCAGCCTGCTTGACGCTGAAATCCGCCTGATGGAGAAATATAAATCAGAAGAACTCGCAAAACACTACTCCGAACAGCTCGACCAATTATATAACGAGTATGTGACGAGAATGAAAGGGAGTAAGTAGTGACTAACCACTAACCGCTACACAAAATGTTTATAGAACAACCACCCTGGCTTTTACGGGCGTTGTATCCACAGGCTATTTTCCGGATGGACCCGAACGAACGGGCAGTCTATCTGACTTTTGACGACGGTCCTATCCCCGAAGTAACTCCTTGGGTACTGGATGTACTGGAAAAGCATGCTATCAAGGCCACCTTCTTCATGGTAGGCGACAATATACGGAAACATCCGGACGAATACCGGATGGTGGTAGAGCACGGACACCGCATCGGCAACCATACTTTCAACCACATCCGCGGATTTGAATATTCCAACCCGGATTATCTGGCAAATGCCAGAAAGGTGGACGAAATTATTCACTCGAATCTCTTCCGCCCACCACACGGACATATGGGATTCCGGCAGTATTATACGCTGCGTAATCATTACCGCATCATCATGTGGGATCTTGTCACCCGTGACTACAGTAAGCGGATGCGTCCGGAACAGGTGCTGAACAACGTAAAGCGGTATGTACGCAACGGTTCTATCATCACTTTCCACGACTCGTTGAAGTCCTGGAACAACGGGAACCTGCAATATGCACTTCCCCGTTCCATCGAGTTCCTGAAAGCGGAAGGGTATGAGTTTAAAGTATTGTAGCCTATAAGAATAAAGACTTACCCGAAGAAGAAATTTCGAGAAAATATAAAGGGGATGTGTCAAAATGCTGACACACCCTCTTTTTCATATTTTATAGTCCTGGTATATTCTCTTTTTTCTATGCCGCGTTTTTTTGATTCATTTGGTAACAAGTTGCTATATTCCAATTGTCCTTTGTTACCAATAGCCCAATAAACATAAATTTACCAGCTTTGATGAGCCGCTTTCCTTCTTTTATCAGTTTAGCACACATCTTTTTGATATTAAAAGCTATAGCAAAGAATGCCAAGTCCATTGTAACCATTTCTTCTCCAATATGCCGGAACCGGCGGTATGCCATGTTGTATTTCATTTGTCCAAACACAGCTTCGGGCTCTATACACCTCCTGCCTCTATGCTTGAGACCTTCTTCTGAGAGCAATCTTTCCCGTGCCTGCTGTTTATATTGGTTTAATCTGTAGTTGACTTCTATAATACGATTCCCCCGTGCTTTAAAGCAACTACCGCGCAAAGGACATCCTTGACATCTTTGTGCTTTATACCGGCCGCTTTCTGTGATGTATCCGCTTGCAGTTTTGTCATGTTTGGTCCCTATACGGTTCATATGCTGCCCATAGGGCAAACGTAATAATCCTCTTCTGCATTGTAATAGAGACTTTCCGCATGGAACGGGTTGGGAGTATAACGGGGACGCTGTTCTTTATGGAAGAAGTTGTACTTAACAAAAGCTTCTATCCCGTTCTCCTGCATGAACCGGTAATTTTCTTCCGAACCGTAACCGGAGTCTGCCACACAGATATTCGGTAAACGGTTATAGCGGTACTGGAAAGAGTGGAAAAAAGGTATGAGGGTCAGTGTATCGGTAGGGTTGGGAAACAGACGGAAGTCTGTGATGAATTGGTTTTCAGTACCTATTTGCAGATTATATCCGGGTTTGGTCTGCCCGTTCTTCATGGCATCTTCTTTCATGCGCATGAATGTGGCACCAGGATCGGTCTTGGAATAGGAGTTACGTTCTCCAAGGGTATCAAGGTGATTGTCGTATTCTATCAGCTTGTCACGATACCCTTCAAGTTCCATGACCTGCTTCTTCTTTTTGCGCAGGGCTTTCTTTTCTTCCTTATCCTTTGTTGCAGGCTGGCGTTCCAGGGCTTCTTTAAGTTCATCCACTATGTCAGAGAGCCTGCAGGGAGTAAACTCCACGGATGTGTCTTTTATAGAGTTCTCCTGTGCAATGGCTTCATCCACCTGTTCCAAGAGAATACGGATTTTATCCATTAGTCTCGTACGGTTCCGTTCGACTGTCTTGCGCCAGACAAAAGTATATTTGTTGGCTTTGGATTCAATCTTGGTGCCGTCGATATACTCCACATCAAGGCTGATGAAACCTTTATCGGCAAGGACAAGAACCAACTGGGTAAATACATTATTTATTTCCTCCTTTACACGGTTACGAAAACGGTTGATCGTGATAAAATCCGGATGCTCATTACCGGCAAGCCAAATATAATGAATGTCACGAAGGAGGTGCTTCTCTATTTTACGGCAAGAATAGATATTATTCATGTAGGCGTAGATTATCACCTTAAGCATCATTTTAGGATGATAAGGACAACGGCCCGTTTCCTTATAAAGCTTCTTGAAACTCTCAAGATTGAGATTGTCAATAACAGCATTCACGATGCGGACCGGGTCGGTCGCAGCTATGTTTTCATCAATTCTTTGTGGAAAAAGAACGGTTTGGTTGGGAATGTAAGGACGAAAATGTAACTTTGCCATAACGAAAAACTTTATACCTAAAGATACGAAAACTTTGGGTAATAACAAAGCCCGGGCTTGAGAAAGTCTGGGCTTTGCGCATAAAAAAAGGTTGTGTCAGCATTTTGACACAACCCCTTTCTTCATTTAAAGCCACTTTCCGGCTCAAAATCGGCAGTTTTCTTTATAGTCTATCATTTGGGTATTGCAAGACAGATTTGCCCGATAAAGGGCAAAAAACAACTTAAACAGTATATTCCAGAAAGTTTATTGCTCATTATTACCATCGTCAAACTTATTTTTATAATTTTGCAACGGACTCTTCCGCAGAAAGCCTTCGGGTGTTGGTGGAGAGATCTGTTTATATTGAGAAGACGTTTACAAGCGTTTGTCATTCGTATTCAAAACTTCGCACACTTTGACCCCGGAATGATGAACAGCAACCAAGACGTCCTCCTGATGTGTATTTATATACATCCGTGCCCCGCTTTGACCAAACAAAGAGGGGCTGCGGATGTTGTACATATCGGCGTGGGCTTTCTGCGTTGCTCGTTCTCGGGGTAGGGCATTGCGAAGGCCTTGAATTCGGAGCGAGCGAAGGTGAGAGATTTCCCACGCCTTTTCTATATATCCCTATCATCTATAGCAACCACGTCCGTCAAGGGAAATCAAAGGGACGAATATAGCAAAGACAGACATGATTCATGCGGGACAACTTATCGAACGCACACTTCACGAGCAAGGACGTACAGTGACTTGGTTCGCTACCCAGCTATGCTGTACACGTCCCAACGTCTATAAAATATTCAAAAAAGAAAATATTGACATTCATCTGCTCTGGCGTATCTCCTGCATACTTCATCACAATTTTTTTCAGGATATTTCCGACACAATAGGAGCAAAAGAAAAGCCCTAAATCAACTATTAGAAATTAAGCCGCTTACTTATTTGCAACATTACTGTTGCCAAAAACGATACACATTCGTAAAACATCCGGAACTATCGTTCAACGAACCCACCCTGCTTATTTACATATCTTTGCAAACAAAAATATATCACAATGAGAAAACTATTAACTACAGTATTGCTGCTCTTGCTAACAATTAGCATAGAAGCCTCCAAGAAACCCAAATTTGATTATTCGCTTGTCGTCGTTCCCGAAGAAGGAGGTATCAAGTTTGAAAGAATCACAGAAGACGCTGATGGAATATTCTCAGAGTTTTTAGTAGGTAAGAACTCAAGTTTTCTGGGTTCAATGAAAAAATCAACTTTAGATTGGTGGGTCAACCCACAGATAGCCATTTCACCGGACGGCAAGAAAATCGGTTATATTAATTACAAAAACAAGACTTCGAATATCATGATTAAAAGTGCCTCAAAAGGTGGGTCAAGCGTTCAACGTACTTTTCGAACCAACGTAGAAGACTTCACATGGAGCCATGATGGAAAAACTCTATGCTTCACAGAAATTCGCGGCGGGCATCACGGCATCTACCTTGTGAATGCAGATCAGGGATCCGTTGTACAACAAATCTCCAATGGAAACGAAAATGATTTGGGAGGAGTACTCAGCAGAGATGGAAAAACAATATTTTTTCATCGCGGAGAAGGTCTGGCCAGTTACACTTTATGGAGCTACGACAGAGACAGCAATCTATTTTCGAACTACTCACGCGGCATGACTCCGTGTCTGATACCTGACAATCCCCACACCATATATTGCGGCAGATTTACCGACAAGAAAGAAAGTGAAATCTGGCGAATCAACTTCGAGACAGGCGTAGAAGAAGTGATACTTGCCCAACCCGGTAAAAGCTTTACTACACCACAACTCTCGCCCGACGGAAAGTGGCTCCTTTGTACCGGCAGTAGCATATCTGAAAAAGAACAAATAAACAACACTGACATTTTTGTGATACGTACAGACGGAACCGGTTTCACGCAACTGACTTATCATCCTGGAAATGACTTGTCCGCCATTTGGGCACCTGACGGGAAAAGCATTCTTTTCCTTTCACAACGTGGTTCGGCAGATAGAATATACAATGTTTGGAAAATGAACTTCAACTTACAATAGTTGCAACCTTGATTTCTTTTAGTAATAATATAAAGTGCAAAAACAATGAAAAAGATTTTATTTATTTTAGTATGCATAGTATGTGCATTCACTGCCTCTGCACAAAGAGCAAGCAGTTCTTCCACCACCTTCTTCTCCACAGAAAAGGCTGAGCAGAGCGTAACATTCGGAATTCGTGTCGGCATGAACTCTTCAAACATGAAATTCTCCGGAGAGGATGACAGTGATTCCCCTGATAACAAAATAGGATTTAACGCAGGCGTCAGTGTAGATATCCCAATGTTGCAAAGTTTATATCTGCAAACCGGCTTATATTACACCACCAAAGGTTACAAAGTCGAAGAAAATGACGGAGATGAAAAATATACCACAAAAGCAACTCCTTCATATCTTGAAATCCCAGTTATGGCATCGTATCGCTATGACTTCAGCGACAATGCGCAATTACAAGTAAACTTCGGTCCTTACTTTGCTTACGGCATAGGTGGCAAGTACAAGGAAGAATGGAGCTATAAGGGAGAAAAAGAAGAAGAAAAAGAAGACTTGTTCGGTAAAGATAAATACCTCAACAGATTTGATGCCGGCCTTGGCATAGGCGCAGGATTCACCTATAGTAAGTTCTTCTTTGGTCTGAATTATCAATTCGGCCTGTCAAACATTCTCCAAGACGCAAAAGACGGTTATTCTGTAAAGAACAAGAATCTATCTATCAGCATAGGATATAACTTCTAGCAAACATGTCCAGACGCATCATTCTGGTATCTGTGAATCAGTAGAAGAATAAAATCAAACCTTTTCAATATCATTCATGCGGTGTCTATGTTTTCAGATTTTATAGAATAAACATAGATACCGCTTCTCTGGATGATGATTAAAATAATATTAATGATATGAAAACAATCTGGAAACTAGCTACTTGTGTAGCTATCGCATTGACATCATTGTCTTTTTACTCCTGTGGAGATGACGACGAAGACTCCATAGGCTCAGTAGACGAGTTGACAGGTATGTGGGAAGTCATCGAACATACCGGATATGAAATAGAAGACGGAGTACGTGAAGATGACAATTCATCATACAACGTCGGCAAACGATACGAACTCAAATCCGACATGACTTTCAACATCTACTCCAAAGGAGCAAGTACTCCCGGTGAAACAGGTAAATGGGAATTGAAAAATGGTGCCGTCCACCTCATCTTTTATTATCCTAATGATGGGGGATACGATTATGAAGACCCCGATATCATGAAAATCCTAGAGATTTCTTCCGCCACACTTGTATGGGAATACCACTGGAAAGAGCCTGGATGGGAATTATACGAAAAAGACTCTCTAAAAAAAATCACTCAATAAGCAATTCACTATAATCCCCATAATTTATATCAGTCAGAGGGTACCACAATCAATATGGTACCCTCAACCCAGCATTCATTTCCAAGCTGGCAACACACGAATCAGCATATCCTGTTCTTTCCACTCGGCCTCTGTCTCCATTGTGACAATAACGAGTTCCTGACAATTTGTCGCCCGGGCAGCTTCCAATAACCCGTCTATTTCCCTCTTGCGGGTTTCCTCATCACCCATCTGATAACTTACTTGTATCAATCGCGTCACTTTATCAAATTCTGTAACCACAAAATCACACTCCTTTTTGCCTTTATAATAATGCAACTCTTCCTGAATCCGTAACGTTCTTCTCAAATAAAGGAAAACAGCATTTTCCAACAATTTTCCATTATCCTCACTCTGTGGGGAACGCAAACCATTATCAATGCAATAATACTTCTTATCTCCTGTATTCTCTTTTACAAGCGACGGTTCATATTTAGTTAAAGAGAAAAAAAGGTAAATAGACTCAGTCTGTACAATCACATCATACAACGTATTCTTTCCAATGCTGACTCCCTGCGACTTCAATTCATTATAAATATGCCTGCATTCCTGTTCATAAACCCTCCGTACAAAAGGCTGCCAATCATCTGCCATTTGTACTTCATCAAAGAACATATATACTTCTTTCAAGGGAATCGCAGGATAAAGTTCCCGATAGGCCTGGAGAATCTCATCCAAATTATCTGCATTCAGTTGCAAACGTTCATCATCAAAGTTGAGGAACAGTACCTGTTCCTTCGTTACAATCCGTTCACGAATAAGCTGGTTTATTTACAATAAAAAGAGAGAAGACTTACCACACCGTCTCACGCCGGGCACGGTTATAATCTTCCCGCTATCGACAGGTAAAAAGAGTTCACGAGGATAAACCTCCACCGGCAATGATGCTTGAAATCCAACAATCAGTTGTTTTAGCAATTCTTTCTTTCCCATAAAGACAATAATTAGAAAAACTTTCTTTCTTACAAAGAAATAGACAATTAATCTGTAAGAAAAAGAAGTATAAACCATTGATGACTTACCATATTCGATATACACAAATAAGAATAGCCGTCTTATCACAAGACAGCCATTCTACTTAATTAATGTAAGCCAAATCTCCTTTAAGGGGACTTATGATTCAGCTTGTTTGAAGCGCGCTCGCTTACACATATTCAAAACATATTATTCCATACAAATTACTTTATATACCTATTCGTCCTCAACCTTTAGCCAAACCAAATCGGTAACAGCAGCAATTCCACTTCCGGTTGTCGTTCCACCGTTTTCTAATAAATCAGTAAACAATCCATAATAAAAGCCGTCTACTTTCTGCCCGCTCCACGTACCATTGTCCTCAAATACGAGAAACATCTGCCCATTAGAGTACACAGCGTCTAAGGGAGCAACATATTCAATAGATGTATTCCAAGAGAGCCGTCCTGCTTTATCATAAGAACATAAATAAACGCAAGGGAAAGATGCGTTGGAAGAAACTCCCAAATATTGACCGAAGTAGATAACAAACTGTCCGTTCCTGCATTTTGCATAATATGGAGCATCGTATGCGCTTCCGGTAGGAGTTATCTTGTAGAGAAAATCTGTTTCTGTCTCCTCAATCAGACAAGTTCCATAGCCACCGCTTCCGCCATTAATATAGCAAGCATATTTACCTGCCATATTAACCTGTGTAAACGTAACAGGGAATTCATGTGTGCCTGATTTCACCTTTACCGTATTCACTCGATACTTACCGCCTTCCGTCAAAGGAAGAGCTTTAACGGTCACTTGTTCATCCTCTGCCGAATAAGTACAAGTAATCCATGTTTCATCAACCTCTTCAAAACTGACATTCCAATTGGACTTCACACTGAAAGTCAACTCACCACCATTTGCGGTAAAGTCAGTACTCTTCATATCCGTATCAAAAATATCACCCAACTGATAAACCGGCACTCGTGCCTCTTCCTCCCCCGCACGGATAACAACCATTGCCGAACGACTTCCAATCAGCAGATTAGGGGATATTGTCATATCAACGACGTTCTCTTTCACTGACAGTTGGCACCATTCCTCAGAAGCACTGGCACTGATTGCTAAAGAAGACTCAACACGTATGCTGCCTGTACCACCCTTACAATCAAAAGACACATCGGAAGAGACAACTCTCAACAATTGCACTCCGGCATTACCATCGTCATCCGAACACCCTACAAACAAGATGCAAAGCATCAATGTCATTATAGCATATATATTTTTCATAATCCTTGTGCTTTTAAATTATTCATTTCTTTATGAAGACTATATTTTGGAATCTGGTATCACCTCCATACCCTCTATATTCTCCGGAAGCACTCCACAAGATGATTGCGCGAGCAATATAGGTACCCCACACACCGTTATCAACAAACTCATAGACATTATCCGTATCTTCCTTCAACTGACCGATCATTCCAAGACCTGCTCCCCAACTCAAATTACCGTTTCCTATAACCTCCCACATGGCAACGTTGCATTGTCCTGTACTATAAGTAAGAATCTCCATACAATCTTTTTCCACATTATAGAATATAACCAGCGGGAACGGCAACCCTTCTACTTCATATGTTTTTTCAGATGCCGAATATTTCAGAGATTTCAAGTTAACGGGCACTTCTCTTGGCGTATTACCATAATTGTATTTCATGGTATACTCTCCCAAGAACCGCTCGTATTTGGTATAAGCCGGATCGGGCACAGAAACAAACGGACCATCATCCGACACATATGTCTGTCCGGTTTCCGACCACTGCAAAGAGCTGACTTCCTTCCCTCCTACCATCACCGACTGATAGAACCGGATCCCATTGGCAGTATACATAAAACCTGTCGTAGTCAATGATTCTCCGCCTATTTGAATATTCATCCGGCGATCAGCAGGAATTGATATAGATACATCTTGCCCGTTCAGTTTGCCGGTATATCCCAATATTCCCACAATGGATGCTATCTTCGCTTCGGTAGCCATTACAGAAGCTAGATAATCCTCACTCGGTTCTGTGAGACGGGTCATCTTCATGATATTCTTTGTTTTTTTTCCTTTCAGGACGATTTCGTTTTCCGAACGTGACTGAATGATAAACTCATAATCACCCTCATACCCTTTACCCAAACCTGCACCGGCTGAATTATCAGGGTCAGCAAAGAAGTGCAAGATTGGGTTGTAAGTATCAAAATTCAATGTGGGTCCCATGTCCGATTTCAGGGAATAAAGACTGGACATCGTAACGGCTGGATCACCAGTTATTTCAGAAGCTGCCGTCACATGAGTCTCATCAAACTTGACGGTCATGGCGTAGCCGCCATAACTTTGTTTAGCAGAAGGATAATAGTCGAGTTTCCACCCTAGTTCGGAACTGGCAAGAAGCTCCCTGCAAGCCTTGACTTCTTCATTCATTCGTTGCTGTGCCGAGCTGTCAAAAAGGTCGTCCACTTCATTGGTGCAAGATTGCAATAATCCTGCGATGATTAAACACGTTATATATATAATATTTCTTCTCATAATGATTCGTATTTGTTATATGTAAACTAATCGGGAAGTTCTGTCAAATCCATCGTTTGCAGTTCTGTACATCTCCTGTCAATAGTAGAACGAAGATTATCCATATCAATGCCATAATTATCTTTCATATACTTCTTCATGATGGTAATCTTCTGCTGAATAATGCTCCAACCTTCATTACCGGCTCCTGCTTTCAATTGAGTCCATTGCTCCGGAGTCCATGTCAAGTAACAAGCCGTCACTTCGGCAATGTCTTCTCCCGGCTCACTGCTTCCATAAGCAGTGACGAAGCCGAATGGCGCATAATCAGCCATATTATGGCGATTATTCCAACCGGAAGGTGAATAATGTCCTTCACTTAGGCTATTATATTCCGTCGGATAATTCTTCGTCTGATGAAGAATATGGGCAAACTCATGGTGCATGGTCTTGAAGTACATCTCGTTCATATCAGGAATATCAGTGGGATCGAGCCAGTTGCCACCTACGAGCGTAACTTTCAGTCCGCCTTCGGCATATCCCAAAGTAATAGTCCCATTGGGATTCCACTGCCTTGAACCGATGAGATGAATCACCTTCGGAGCATACATACGTGTGAAACTAATGCCTCCGATTTCATCATATGCCTCAAACCAGACATGTTTTACTATCCGCGCCATCTGAATAGCCAAATCATAATCTATCGGCACCAGATTATTACTCAAAGAAGACTCTATATCTTCCATCCTGTATTTAAAGTCAAGATTATAAGGATACAGGTAATTTTTCTCTATCCAGATATCAAGTGCATTCTTTTCAGTCTCCAGACCATCATCGAAGATACTGGTACTATTCAAGTCGTCTTCCTGACAAGAAACAAACAGACCGGTAAAGAACAGCCATAAGAAAAACAGATATGTATATTTCATAATAGTTATATTTTACTTTGTTAATGAATTTATCTCGGATTAGGAGTCATATTGCCCGGAGCAGCCAGAACCTGAGAAGGAATCTGAATGGCTTTGCGATAATCACCTGATTCCAGAACAATGGGCGAACTACCATAAATAATATGCTTGATAGCTATGCCATACCGTTTTATATCTAACCAACGTACTCCTTCATGGATACCTTCCACTCTACGAGCATGCAATACAGCATACAACATATTCGTTTGCTTCTCATCATAAGCAACACCAGTATTCAACGGTTTGGCATTCGTTTCAGCACTGCTTGCCTTATAAAAATCGGCAATCTCGTCAGCAGTACACCCCGATACGCCTTTCTTCTTATACCAATACGACAAATCAGTAGCCGCAGCATCGTATTCCTTCTTCAAGATATAAGCCTCAGCACGGCACAACAGCGTTTCGTCCGTGGTAAATGCAGGTACAACCACATGAGGCTGACCTGTCTGAGCCACTTGGTTAGTCACTTCAAAGATCTCCTGCATCTTAGGTACCAAATAAGACACATAATCATAATGGAATACTGTATTATATACTTTGAGTTGTGTGTTGCCTGGGAAATTTGACCAAACCAGTTGCGAACGCATGATGGCGTTCGTTATCCCATATCTTTTATTATGGACACGGCCGAAAAAAGAACGGTTGGTTATCAATAGCAGATTAGCAGGTTCATCTTTATTAATATAGCCGTATGTCCACTCCTTACCGGTAGTAAACTTATCATAACCATTCAAATCTCTCAACACGGAGGTAGGGTCAGTACCAATAGCCTGTGTAGCAAGACGAATCACTTTATCATAATCTTTGCCATAAAACAAATTGAAACGGGCGGCAAACGCATAGGCAGCTTTCGCATTAAAATGGTAAACCGGAACATCAAACCTCGCGGCTTCTATCAATGGCAAAGCTTCTTCAATATCCGCGTTTATCTTCTCATATACCTCTTTCAACGTCCCCCTGTCATATACAACTCCCACTTCTTTCTCAGGAGAAGTTATATAAGGAATGCCCAGTTCAGTAGCGGCTGTTTGTTCATTGTATGCCATACAAAAGGTGTTAGCCAACTGAAAATGCCCGTATGCACGACACAACAGAGCCTCGCCTTTATAAGCACGGCATGATTCGGGATCTCCTAATTCATCAATAGATTCCAATACTTGATTGGCAGCGGCAATAGCTTTATAATTTGCATCCCAAACCTCCTGTGGCGAATCCCAGTCAGATTCTATGGCATCTTTCCAATAATAAGATTCTTCAACCAGATTATTAGTGTTACTATATCCATCTCCATTATCCTCATAGTTATCGGACATAAACTCGAACATGAGTGTCGGATGAAGAGTGGGATATGCAGACAGCAGCAAATCCCTCACTTTATCAGAAGTATCCACATCAGTCCGCTGATCCGGCATTGTATCAAGAAAACTGTCACAAGAAGATAGACTCCCCAGCGCTATTGTAAGCAGAAATGATAATAATATATTTTTTGTTCGCATAATTATTCACTGTTTTTTATTAGAAACTTGCTCTTACCGTAAATGTAAACTGCTTAGGCACAGGCGCAGCCACACCGCCCGAATTAAAGAACTCCGGATCTTGTCCGTTCAACTTGGAATCTGAATAAATCAAAAACAAGTTAGTACCTTGTACTTTCAGCGAAAGAGCCTTGACCAACTTCTGATTGCCCAGCATTGACTGCGGAAAATCATAGGATAAAGAAATCTCCTTCATGCGGACAAACCCACCATCGGCAATGCGTGCATCCGAATAATTATAAGCATTGTATCCCACCTTCAAGTTGCTATATTTATTATTATCACGTGCATTCGGTATCACCGGAACATTCGTCACATTCTCATCACCCGGTATCATCCAGCGATTCTTGAAATCTTTCGGAGTAGCATCCAAGTCATCATATTTATTAGAGAATTGTGGTTCCAGACGAACTTTATTTCCCGCCGAGTAAGTAATGAAAACATTTAGCTTAAAATTCTTGAAAGCAAACACATTTCCAAAACTACCGGTTATCGTAGGGTCTCTGGGACCTTCGTATTTCAGGAAATCCACATCTTCCACCTGTTGGAAGTTAATATCGCCATAATTTGTCTTATTAATCAACTTGCCATTCCACATATAAGTGGGATATCCGTCGGCATCCAGTCCGGCAAACGGGATAGAGAAGATACTTCCCCAATCATAGCCTTCACGCTGACCATAACCGGTGACAAGGTTAAACACATTTGTCTGCGATTTCAAGTCTGTAATCTCGGTTTTACTATAACCGAAAATAAAATCCGTTGTCCATTGGAAATCTTTCGTCACGATATTACGTGTGGAAAGTGAAAACTCGAAACCATGAGATTTCATAGAGGCAAGGTTGGCGTTACGACGGGTCTCCCCTCCTACTCCTTGTGTTAACACAGCACCTATCAGGTCATAATTGTCACGTTTGTACCATGCCAGTTCTGCATTGATACGATTATCCAAAAAGCCTAAATCAACTCCGACATTCAATTCATGTTTCTTTTCATAAGTCAGCCCACCGTTCTCCAGCTCAACGATTTTCAGTCCCGATTCACCGACAGATGCGCTTGGCCGCCACGGGGTGAAACTATTAATGTTGACATACGAGTTGGTTACATCCGTAGGACCTGCATCAGCCGTAAGGCTGTAAGACGCCTTGAGTGTGAAATGCGAAAATGCCGGTTGCAGCTTTTTGAAGAATCTTTCCTCATGGGCATTCCATGCTCCTCCTACGTTCCACGTGGGCAACCAACGCGCTGAACGGGCTTTCCCCAAACGGTTGGAGCCGTCATAACGGAATGTTCCGGTTATGCTATAACGTCCTTGATAAGAATAAGTACCATTGGCAAAATAACCAACAGTCCTGCTTTTTGTATTCTTCAGGTTATAATAGTTTGAATTTCCCTCACGCATCTTTTTAAACGCATGGTAGTCAAAATAAGGGATTTCACCGTTCTCATATTGCATTCCCCAACCTTGGAAATCATTATTGGAACGATCCTGCGCTTTCGCCTCCAAACCGGCAAAAAGACTCAGGATATGGTCATCATTAAAAACCTTGTTCCAAGTGGCGGATGCACGAAAATCATAGCTGAACATACGATAATCAGTCTTGTTATAAAAACCTCCCTTTGGCAATACACTGAAAGGAAGAGAGTTCAAAACATCTGGGTCTGTATACAGCCAATTATTAGCATCACGCATCGTAGCATCATCCATAGCCCGATAGGCCATCGCCTGGTTTGAACTTTCACGTATCTTATGCTCCTGTGACGAAGAATTGTATTTAACAGCCCCCAAAGCACTCAACTCCAAGCCCATCACAGGTTTCCAGCGCAACTCTCCCTGAAACTTCATATCAACTACGTTCAAATTGATGCTATTCGTCTGCAACTCATTAAATATATTAAAATCAGCATAATTGCGTGTGTAATATTCGTCAGGATCCAATGTTCTTGAAGTATTCAGCGCATAGGAATAAGGGTTGATATCAAATCCGCGGGACACTTCACCGGATACAGCGTCACGGGTCTGTCCAATAGTTCCGGGAGCTTTCTGCTTACGATAAGACGCGTTTCCGATTACTGTCAAAGCAAGATCCTTATTGATATTGTAAGTTGAATTCAGGTTCGCAGTAAAGCGTTGAACATTGGTACCTTTCATCCAACCCGGATCTGTCATGGCACTTACGGATATATAGGAGTTTGATTTCTCCGTACCGGTTGACAAGCTGACAGAATGGTTCATCATGATGGAATTGCTGAACAACAAATCAAACCAGTCAGTATTACGATATTCAGCCTGACGCAGATAAGCATTTCTAGCCAATGGAGTATTCATCAGGCCAAACTGCCCGGTAGCAGGATCATAAGTATTGATTAAATGATACATCTTACCATATACCCCGCTATTGGCAGCACGATAAGTACTCGACAGGTTCAACCAACCCTTATCCTGCAATTCTTTATAAATACCCATCTGATCTTGAGAATTCATGATATTGAAAGTACTGTAAGAAGGTTTCAGACGAGTAGTAAACTCACCTGTATAATTGAGCGAACTCTTCCCTGCCTGACCTTTTTTGGTTGTTACGACGATAACCCCCGCCATAGCTCGCGCGCCATAGATAGAAGTGGCAGAACCGTCTTTTAATATCTGGAAACTTTCAATATCGTCCGAATTTAAACCTGCAATAGCGGAACTTATCAACGTGGTGGCATCACCTGAAGAAAGATCATTGGCACCGATTTCTACCACATCGTCCATAATAACACCATCCACCACCCATAAAGGTTTTGAATTACCATATATGGAAGTAGCACCACGCACACGGATTTTAGGAGCTGTACCAAACGTTCCTGATACATTCTGTACAGAAACACCTGCCGAACGCCCTTCCAAACCTCGACTTATATCAGCCATACCGTCCAGTTTCACATTGGCTGCTTTCAGTTGATCCGCCGCACCGGTAAAAAGACGTTTATCGACTTTTGTCATACCCGTTACAACCACTTCCTGCAAAACTTCCGAATCTGATTTTAAAACAATCTTCATTATACCCGATTTGATGGGTACTTCTTCGGTTTTCATACCGATGTAGCTAATTTTCAAAGTTCTTGCAGAACTTAATATTAAAGAATGTTTATTTTACAGATTCGGGAATAATTGTCAATATAATACTCCTAATACAAAACTGTCAAAATGATACTCACGACTCTCTATTTTGCAAATATTTCAGATAGATGCAGGATATACGCAGGGGGGAGAGACAGAGAAATGCACCATGCATGCTAGATGCCAATTATTATATCAATAAATATAGAAAAGTCCCTTTTGTGTGTGATAAGGATATGTGAATTCTTTAATACTCGGTTTATTTGTTAGTTCTATCTTGTTTGTCTAAATATAGCCACTAGGAAAAAGAGGAACTTTATACACCAAGTAGTTATTTCTCATCCTCATTTACCCTTTATGCAATCTATCAAATCTTAACTCCTATAAAAATATCATATGCCTAGTTTTCATATAATTAAACTTCTTTTTTTACAGGTTTGAAATTCTTTCACTTCCCCAAAAGTAGCAATACACCTTATTAATAATAGCAATATGCTATTAAATACACATTATATAGTCTCTTTAGAAAAACGTATCAAACAGATATCCTTTCAAATTATCCCGCAAATAAATTTGATATTTTTTTGTTGTTTTGCTTTGTTTTTAATAAAATGTGCTTATTTTTGCAAAAACCTACAGACAAATAGACAACTATTGTATTAACCAAATATTTAGGGAGCGTATGAAAAGAAGATTTGTGTTGTTATTAGCCTGCTTATTGGCAGGAATCGGTCTGGCAATTGCCCAAACACCTAAAGAAATCACAGGTGTTGTCATTTCGGAAGAAGACAACCAGCCTGTTGTAGGGGCATCCGTACTAGTGAAAGGCACGACTATAGGAACTACCACCAATCTGGATGGAAAGTTCACTATCAGTAATGCACCAAGTTCTGCAAGAACTAAATAACCACATCAAACACTTCCATAACAAATACAGACTAAATTATCCGCCAGTAATCAGCCGATAGCCGACAGGTTATTTCTACTAAAAAACAATGGGAACTCCCATATAATTACAGGAATCCCCACTTTTCAACTATTTCTAATCCTCAAACTGGATACTAATATGCTACCGAAAGCGGAGCACGTAATTTTTGAGCATACTCAGCCATATATTTATTCCATACATCAGCCGTCTTAATAGCCGCCTTATCCCAGGCAGAACCCCAGTAATAAGTATATTCAGAACCCGGTTCATATTCGCTGATAGCCAACACATGACCGTCGGCTCCTCCGCGTTCTTTCTTTTCCTTTTCCGAGAAAAGAACCGCTTTAGCTTCTTTTACCTGTGCAGGGAATGCGGCACCGACAAATATCTTGCCGTTCGCACCGCTACGGTCGGTTGTCGGGTCAACGTAAGTGATATAACCGTTTGCGGCATCTGCTACAACTGCACCGTCCGGTTCACGCAAGACGAGTCCGGTAGTCACAGGCATTGCCTCTTTCAGATTAGTATATGAGATAACTGCCTTATTGAGGTATGAGCCTGCATCCAAAGAGATGACACGTGTTTCTATCACGTTAGAATCACCACGAACCACAAGCGGGTTGAATTCCAGTTTTACAGTAAAGCGTAACGGGCCGTTATCGAGGATTTCCTGAGTACGATAGCAGTAAGGATAGATAATCGTATCGCCAGCCATCAAAGCAGCCGTACCGCCGCCCAATGTAGGGCCTACGGCGTAGCAGTCCATTCCGTAACCATGGTCAACATGGTAAGAGATGGCACGCCCCAGTTCGGCAGCCGCTTTCGGGTCTGTCTTTTTCAGTTCAGCTATCTTGGCACGCTTCTCCTTATTCAGTTCTTCAGCATACATACTTTCCAGGACAGGCTCGGTAGTATTATACTTCGTGAAGATATCGTAACCAAAGCCACGCTCGTTTCTAGCCTGTAAAGCAGGGCCATAGGCACGGAAACCTACGAGATCGTTCTCCCAGGCAACGTCATCCAGGCGTTCGGGGTAATATTTACCACAGGCAATTACGTTGAAAGGTTCCGGAGTACCCGGTTGGATGGTATAAGTAGCTGTACCGTTTGCTTTTACCGTAGCAGGGAAAACGACTTTCTCGTCATATGTCACCTGGTAAGGCACTTGCTGACCGTCAGCGTCAAGTACTATAATCTGTGCCGTGTCTGCCAGTTGCAACTTTGCAACTACATCACCCATCGGTACTTCAACCATTTCCCCTACACGTTCCAAAGCCAGGGGATTGGTCACTGTGACCGTCATTGTCTGTTTACTGTCGGCACAGGAAGCAAAAGCCGTCAAAGCAACAGCAAGCAGAAAAAATATCTTTTTCATGATTGATTCTTATTAAATAAAAAATAAGGTGACAGATGAAAAGAGGATGCTCTTTGCCATTCTATCACCTTACGGATTAACTTTCTATCTTGTATTATTTCGGTTGTTTTCCGATATAAGCGAGGATACCACCGTCTACATAAAGAACGTGACCGTTGACAGCGTTAGATGCTTCAGAAGCAAGGAATACGGCAGGGCCTGTCAGCTCTTCCGGATCCAACCAACGACCGGCCGGAGTCTTGGCGCAGATGAATGAATCGAACGGGTGACGGCTTCCGTCTGCTTGCGGCTCACGAAGAGGAGCAGTCTGCGGAGTAGCGATATAACCCGGGCCGATACCATTACATTGGATGTTGTATTCACCATATTCAGAGCAGATGTTGCGAGTCAGCATCTTCAGACCACCCTTAGCGGCAGCGTAAGCAGATACAGTTTCACGACCCAGTTCAGACATCATAGAGCAGATGTTGATGATTTTACCGGCACGTTTTTCCATCATAGCGGGAAGAACAGCCTTAGCAACGATAAACGGAGCGTTCAAGTCGATGTCGATTACACGACGGAAATCAGCAGCATCCATCTCGTGCATAGGAACACGACGGATGATACCTGCATTATTTACAAGAATATCAATTGTACCTACTTCTTTAGCGATAGTAGCAACCATAGCCTGTACAGCCGGTTCGTCTGTTACGTCACATACATAACCGTGAGCCTTGATACCCTTTTCTGCATAAGCAGCCATACCTTTGTCTACCAACTCCTGATTGATGTCGTTAAAACAAACAGTAGCACCTTGTTCTGCAAAAGCAGATGCGATAGCAAAACCGATACCGTAAGAAGCACCTGTAACGAGAGCTACTTTACCTTTCAAAGAAAAATTCAAATACTGATTCATAATTTTTTGTTATTAAATTAAGAAAACTTATTGTAGTTGTTTATTTCAAGTCTGTTATTAATGAGAAGTCCTGGTCGCCGTAGTCGAGGTTCTCGCCGCCCATACCCCAGATAAAGGTATAGTTGTGAGTAGCGGCAGCCGAGTGGATAGACCATTCGGGCGAAAGAACCGCCTGGTCGCCTTTCATCCAGATGTGACGCGTTTCGTCCACTTCACCCATGAAATGGCAGATAGCATGGTCTTCAGGAATTTCGAAGTAGAAATAAGCTTCCATACGACGGCTGTGTACGTGAGCCGGCATCGTGTTCCATACGCTTCCCGGAGCCAGTTCCGTCATACCCATCTGGAGTTGGCAGGTAGGCAATACCTGATTTACCAGCATCTTATTGATGTTACGATGGTTGGAACCTTCCAAAGAACCCATTTCAGCCACTACTGCATCGGCTTTCGTCACCTTGCGGTCGGGATAGTTGCGGTGTGCAGTCAGCGAGTTGAAGTAGAACTTGGCGGGATGCGCAGCATCCTTGCTTTCAAAAGTCACTTCACGGTCGCCCGAACCCAAATAAAGGGCTTCTTTATAATCAAGTTCAAATTCAGCGTCGCCTGCTTTCACGATACCGGGGCCGCCCACATTGTAAATACCCATCTCGCGGCGGGTCAGGAAGAACGGGGCTTTCAGCGGGTCAATCGCTTCGAGCGTCAACACCTCTCCTACCGGAAGAGCTCCACCCACAACCATACGGTCATACATGGAATACACCATATTCACTTCATTGGGGACAAATATCTTTTCGATTAAGAAATCTCTGCGGATTCTTGTAGTATCATAACTTTTTGCATCCTCAGGATGCGCAGCATAGCGAATTTCATAGTTCGTTTTCATACCTTATCTATTTATAGTTATTGAATAAGTTCTCTTTCTACGTGCACGTCGTTTACGTACACGGTGCAAAAATAGCAAAAGAAAACGGGTTAACCTTGCAATTTTGTTCCAATTATCCACCAAAAATGTCCATAATTGTTGCAATGTACACTTTTTTAACGAACTATAATACGATTGGAAGGAGATTTTCACCTATATGAAAGAAAAAGCGCGAAAGCTTTACTTTTTTTAGTATTCCGGAACAAAGTCATCAAACAGGAGGTAAACCAGATGTCCGACCTCTTTCGTAACATCGCCATGAACCGTTCACAATTACCGTCCGCCTAGGATCATACTTTGGCGGATGAAAAGAGACAGGAAGATATATTCAAGATACAAACCACACATTATCAACCGATTATTCATCTGTGTAGTATAGAAATAGTAGTCCGATTCTCCATTTTTTCATCCTGACGTATTCGATACGATGCCCGGAATTTGAGTGAATAACAAGAAAAGCTTTACTTTGCCCCAAAATAAAAAAGCTATGAATCACTCCTTACTCAAAAAAACAGTATTCAGTCTCCTGTTGGCGTGTGTCACATATATATCGGGATATGCCGCGCCTGTCCGGGCGACCGCCACATTCTCCTACCATCCCGATTCGGTACGTGCGATATTAGAAGAAGAGCAACGTGCCGCATTCAATCATTTCTGGCAATTCGCCAATAAACAGACCGGTATGATTCACGCAGGCACAAACGTCAATAACAAGAACCTGACCACCGGTGGCAGCGGCTTCGGCGTCATGGTGATACTGACGGGAATAGAACGGGGATGGATTACCCGCAAAGAGGGGGCAAAGCGTATTCTCACACTTGTACGCTACCTGGATAAAGCCGAACGCATAAAAGGGGCATGGTCGCACTGGATGAATGTAGAGGGGAAGCCTGTCAAGTTCGGCAAACAGATAGAATCCGGCGACCTGGTAGAAACGTCTTTTATGATGATGGGGCTTTATGCAGCCCAGGCTTATCTGACGGAGAACAACGCTGTAGAAAAAGAGATACGGAAAACAGTGGACAGTTTCCGTAAAACGATACAATGGAATGAGTTCGTGCACAACGGAGAACTTTACTGGCTATGGGAACGTACCAACGAAACGTTTACATTGCCGCTACGCGGATACAACGAAGCATTGATTACCTATATCCTCGCCATGGGTGCCCCTGACAAGTATGCTGTCGATGCGGATGTATACAAAAACGGATGGCAGCAGAACGGCAAGATATTCAAGCCCCGGCAGGCGCACTACGGTTACCCTTTTGTTATGGGAACCCATCTGAGCGGCCCGCTCTTCCTGTCACACTATTCGTTTTTGGGGATGAATCCCAAGACAATACAGGACAAATACGCAGACTACCAGCAATATGGCACATACCACGCCATGATACACAGGCATTATTGTATGGAAGAAGCGCCCGGAGAATATCAATACGATGCGTTCAACTGGGGACTAAGTGCAGGTTCAGGCCCCAACCAGCCTGTCAAGAAGGGGTACAAGCCGCGCACTCCGAAACGCGATGACGGCGTGATAGCTCCTACCGCTGCCCTTTCGTCCATGCCTTACACACCTTTCTACTCCATACAGATGTTGCTCAACCTGCATTACAACTGCCCGCAGCTACGCACTCCGGGGGGATTCGGCGACGGTTACAGCCTTGTGGACAACTGGTACTTCAAAGGTAGAATCGCCATCGACCAGGCACCGGTTGTTATTATGATAGAGAACTACCGCAGCGGCTTCCTGTGGAAACTGCTAGCCAATCATCCCGACATCCGGAAAGGAATAGAAAAGGCAGACATACATCTTCCCGTCCATCCCACAGGCTTCCCGTATGCGATTGCGGATACGCGCACAGGCTATTACGATATGCTCCGTCACCCGGACAGGAAAATGTACGAACTGGATTTTTATCTGGAAGAAGCAGGTACAGCCTCTTTCCAGATTGCAAACGAAACCGGTACGCAAGTTCTTTCGGAAATCCGGGCGGAAGAGTATCCGCGAGGTCTCAACCTGCTCTCTTTCGACCGCAGCGGGTTGAAAGATACAAAACGCTGCATCATCCGTCTGCTGAAGGATGGCAAAGTGAAAGCAGAAATAAAAGTCCAACTCAACTAATCCCCTTATCGAATATGAAACTTCAACCGATACTCTGTCTCTTCCTGCTGGCTGCCGCCTGTTCGTGCAGTTGCTCGGACGAACCGGTCTTCCACTCGGACGAACAGCCGGAGCTACCGTCTCTCCCAGCCATTACCGAAGGGAGCTATTTTGCCGATTCACTGGAATATACGCCGGAGAAACAAAGACAGACACTGACCGACATACAGCAAGGTTATTTCCGTTTCTTCTATGAAGACTATCAGAAAGATAGCAAGATGGCGCTTATCGGTACGGAACGTCCCGCAATAAACGTGGCGTTAGCCGGGTCGGCTTATGCCGCCACCGCCATTCCCGTAGCCGTAGAACGCGGATGGATAAGCAGGAAGGAAGGAGCACAGCGCTTCTTGGATATGTGTACTTTCCTCAACAGAGCCGAGCGTTATCACGGTGCATGGTCGCACTGGATGAACGGAAAGACGGGAGCAGGCTCGCCTTTCAACCCCAAACAGCAGTCGGCAGGCGATTTGGTAGAGACTGCCTTTATGATGATGGGGTTATTCATCTGTTCGGAGTACTTTGACTCGGAAGACGCAACGGAAACCAATGCAAGGGAACTTGTGGCAAAGTTCCACAACGAAATAGACTGGAACTTCTACACCAACGGCGAGCAAACCCTCTATTGGGCATGGGACAAGAACCTGGGCTTCGCCCCATTGAAAATAACCGGTCCGTGCGAAGCTCTCCCCGCCTACTTATTGGCATTATCCGCCCCCGAAGAGTTTGCCATTACAGAAGATGTATATACTCACGGATGGCGCGGGAAGAAGTTCTTCAACGAGGGACGTACTACCTACGGATACACGTTCGAACTGGGTGGAGAAGAAAAAGGCGGCCCGCTCTTCACCACACAACACCCGTTCTTATGGATAAACCCTTTCATCTATCAGGATAACTATGCAGATTATTGGGAGTTCTGCACCAACCACGCACTGATAAACCGGCAATACTGCCTGAATGACGCCCCGAAAGAGTATCTGTACGACGAGCGGAACTGGGGGCTGAGCGCTTGTTACGGCCCGGCACCGCTAGGTTACAAAGGTCGTTCACCCGCGCAGGGACGCGATGACGGCACTATTTGCGCCACAGGAGCCATGGGAACCGTCACGGTCACTCCATTCTATGCCCTGCAAGTCATTAACTCGCTCTACCAAACACCCGGCATGAAAGGAACTTACGGCATTACAGACGCGTACAATACAAGCCTGGCTTGGGCAGACTCCCGATATTTATCCATCTCCGTAATGCCCATCGTGTCCATTATCGAAAATTACCGTACCGGACTAATCTGGAAACTGGCTTGGCAAAGCGAACCTATCCGCAAGGGACTTGAACTGGCAGGATTCAGGGAATCCGCCTATACGGAAGGATTCTGCCAGAACCCCGTCAATCTTCAGACAGGGGCGGCCGATTTGACCGCACACCCCGATACGGAGAAGTACATGATACGATACTGGAGCGATACAGCCTCAGCGAATATCCATTTCACCCTTAGCTGCGGAGACACGGTGCGCAAGGTTATCCCCGACACAGTAGACAAAGGCATCAACACCCTGCTGCTTCCCTACGGCCAATGGAGCAAGCGCGCATACCGCCTGAACATGTATAAAGACAATAAATTAACAGACACTTTAAACATTAACCTAAGATGAAAACCCCATTCCTTCAAAAGGGCATCAGCACGGCAGCCCTCTCTCTGGGCGCCGTAGTCGCCTTTGCCGCAGAAGACCGCCCGAACATACTTTACATCATGTCCGACGACCATTCTTTCCAGACCATCGGCGTATATGCGTCGGTACTGAAAGACTACGTGAAAACTCCGAATATCGACCGTATCGCGCACGAAGGGGTCAGGATGGACAACTGTTTTGTCACCAACTCCATCAGCACCCCCAGCCGGGCAGCTATCCTGACGGGACAATACAGCCACCACAACCAGGTATATACCCTCGCCGACGAACTTCCCGCCGGACACCCTTCCATGGCAAAGGAACTCCAAAAGAACGGTTATCAGACCGCCATCATCGGCAAGTGGCACATCGGCACACAGCCCGAAGGGTTCGACTTTTACAGCGTCATGCCCGGACAAGGCAAATATGAAAATCCCGGTTTCATGGAGAGCGGACTTCCTTTCGACGTGAAACATGCCGTACGCACCCAAGGCTACTGCACGGATGTCATCACGGACAAATGCATCGACTGGATGGAGAAAGCGGACAAAAACAAGCCCTTTTTCCTGATGTGCCACTTCAAAGCCCCACACACGCCTTTTACCCCGGCGGAACGTCACAAAGACCTGTACAAAGACGTCGTATTCCCCGAACCGGACAACCTGTACGAGAACCTCGACAACCGTCCCATACTGAAATCCGTACACAACAAGATTTCCGGCGGACGCTTTGCCGACAAGACATTGCCCAAGGAAGACAGGGTGAAAGATGCCTATCAGGAATATATCCGCACTTACCTCTCTTGCATTGCCGGAATAGACGAGAACGTAGGACGCCTGCTCGAATGCCTCGAAAAGAACGGGCAACTGGACAACACCATCATTGTCTACACTTCCGACCAAGGCTTCTACATGGGCGAACACGGGCTTGTAGACAAACGGCTGATGTACGAAGAAGCACTGCGTATGCCCCTGGTCATCCGCTACCCCCGGAAAATACGGGCAAATACCACTTGTCAAACTTTCGTGCAGAACATTGACTTTGCCCCGACACTCCTTGAATATGCAGGTATCCGGACTCCCGGTTATATGGACGGCAGAAGTTTCTGCGCCTCTCTCACCGGGAAAAAGGCCCCCGACGCACGAAAAACAGCCTATTACCGTTACTGGATGAACTTCAAGGGCTACAACATCCCCGCTCACTACGGGCTGCGTACCGACCGTTACAAACTGATTTATTTCTACGGCAAATCCTGCGGAACGAAAGGTTCCATCGACAAGCCCGGCTTCCAGCCTGTATGGGAGTTCTACGACTTACAGGAAGACCCGCACGAAATGACCAACCAGTACGGGAACAAGAAGTACGAGAAAGTGATAAACGAATTGAAAGAAACACTCCGGCAGACTCAGGAAGAAGTCGGAGACAAGCAATAATCAACAACCTATAAATTCACCAATATGAGAAATACTATTTTTATCCAATGTGCCATCGCACTCGCCACCACGTTATTCATCGGCGGATGTTCCGACGACGATGACGCTGCACAGGGCGGAAACAAGCAAGGCATCACCACCACCGAAGCCGTCATCCCGGAACCTCTGCAATGGAATACGGATAATACCATTGCCTTATACGCGAAGAAGGCGGACGCTGAAAAGACACTCTTCTACACCGAAGAATCGCAAGTGAACCGGGCTACGTTTGAAGCGGTCAAGAAAGCGTTTCCCACCCCGCAGGAAGGTGACTATATACGTGCATTCTATCCCGCAGGAAAAGCCAAAGAGAAAGCAAACGTGACAGGTACTCTCCTGCCCGCCCCCGGTACCGACCCTACCGATACTCAATACATACTTACCCAAAAAGGAAATGCCACAACAGGGCATCTTTCTGCTTTCTACTATATGTATGGTGTCAGCACTTATGAAGAGGGTATCATCCAACCGATTGAATTTCAGCCGCAGATGTCCGTACTGACATTCAAAATCACATTGCCCGAAGCACTCATCCCTTCGACATTGGAAATCAGCACCGGCGGCAAGGATTTTATCAAGTCGGTCAATTGCAACAATTATCCGGCCGATGCCGCAAACTTCAAACTGACAACCAACGAAAGCACTAACAAGGTAACGTTGAACCTGAAAGATTGCGGCACCTTGCAGAAGTTGGAAGCTAATCTGTTAATCGTCCCTGTCGACTTGAGCGGCAAGCAATTCACCGTATCCGTTACAGATGCAAATAATGAAGTCTACACCGCTACCCTGGAAGGTATCACCTTCGAAAAAGGAAAGCAGCACACGTTTGAAATAGCCGTAGCCAAAGACGAAGAACCGGAGCCGGAACCAAATGATGACTACACCCAAACGGGAGAAGGTACAGCAGAAAGTCCCTGGATTATCACAACTGCCGGACAACTGCGTGCTATCAGCCGCGACTCGCACGAAGGCGATGCTATCACAGACTTTGCCGGAAAATATTTCAAACTGGATGCCGATATTTCCCTTGACGGAGAAAACTGGGAACCTGTTGGAAGCAATACACTTCCCTTTGCCGGTATATTGGACGGTAATAGTAAAACAATCAGCGGAATGAAGATTTCCAGAACAAACACATCAAAAGGTATCGGATTCTTCGCCCATACCAAAGCCGCTAAAATCATGAATCTGACTATTGCCGGCTCCATCAATATCACAGCAACGGATGCCACTCAGACGGGAGGATTGATAGGACAAGCTACAAACAACACCATATTATCCGGTAATATTCGTTCGGAAGTCGACATAACTGTAGAAGCTACTGTGAAAGGAGATATAAAAACCGGAGGAATAATCGGTGAATTAGCAAGTACTTCATCGGTGGAAGGCTGTAACTTATCCTACAAAGGAAATATCAAAGTGGATAATCAGGGAACACAAAATGCCCACACAGGAGGAATCATCGGCGGGATGGTATCAGTCCCTGCCATTAACGGTATGGCTGATGCAATATGTACTGTTGAAAAGGGTACTACCATCTCTACTGAATCCCAGACAGGAACCGTATGGCTCGGAGGATTCTTGGGCAATTCCGCTCCCGGCTTACTAGCAAAACTTCCTGCCACGACTTCCCAGATGCTAGGAATATTATCAGCCAAGGCAAATGGAACCAAAGATGCCATCATTTGCTACATGGTAGGATGGAGCCAAAACGCAGCAACTACCAAAGGCTTTAGCGAGGTTTTCAAAAACAATGCCAACTATACTCTGGAAGGCTCTACCGTAACTTCGGCAAACGGTAAGGCATATAAAAACGGAGAAGAAGTAGTTGTACCGTAAGAATGAGCATATTCCCGGCTTATGCCTATATATGGGTACTACAGTGTCCATATATAGGCAAAGCCGTGTCAATGTATCGGTATCATAGTGTCTATATACAGGCACAACCGCATATAAGTAAGAATAAGTTTTCATATCTCCCTTTGTACCGTTGCCAAAGTTTTGTATTTTTGCAATGAACTTCCTATACGATGTTGCAACTATGAAATACATTTGTGCGCTCATTACCATATTATTTGCCACAGCTACCGCTTTGGCAGCTTCCATCCCTTTCGTCAAGAACTTCACGAACAAGGAAGTGATGTGTCAGAACTGGGACATCGGACAAGACAGTAAAGGCATTATCTATATTGCCAACCGCTACGGCCTGGTATGCTACGACGGAAAGACATGGCAGACCTATACCACCAACGAAAACCGGACTATCCGTTCCCTGCATATCGCACCGGACGACCGTATCTACATCGGCAGCTATGAAGAATTCGGCTACTTCGAAAGAAACGAATACGGCAGGCTGGTCTACTCTTCCATCTCCTCTTTGTTCCGTCACAAGGAATTGAAGAACAAGGACATATGGAGCATCGAGCAGGAAGAGAACCTGATTTATTTCCAATCTTTTGCCGGATACTTTTCTTTTGATACCCAATCGAGGAAAGTAGCTTTCTACCCGGTAAAGAACATGATGCAACGCCTGTATAAGGTAGAGAACAAAATCTATGCGGTAGTCCAGGACGAACTTTACCGGCTGGAGAAGAACACCCTTACCAAACTGCCCGCCACCAGTTCTCCCCTTCAAAGCCCCGTACGTAGCATATTGCCCTACGACGGCAACCGCCTGCTCATCCAAACGGAAAACCAGGGATTCTGGATTTACGACCAGGGACAATATACCCCGCAGGCAACCATCAACAAAACCCCGAACATCTCCGGAAACAATGAAGCGCTCTATGCCGGAAACGGCAACCTGCTGGCAGGAACGCGCAGCAACGGGCTGCTCTGTTTCGACCCGCAAGGTAGCCTGCTCTACAAACTCGACTATCAGACCAAATTACAGCATAACACCGTCCTGTCCCTCTTCAAGGACAAATCCAACAACATCTGGATTGGACTGGAAAAAGGGCTCTCACTTGCCTTTACCAACGACTCTTTCTCCTTCCACTATCTGAAAGAGAACAATATCGGCTCTATCTTCGACGTCGCCTTGTGGAATGATTATCTCTATATCGCCTCTAACCAAGGCCTGTGGCGGATAAAAGCCGGCACGTTCATGTCTCAGGAACAAAACTTCTCCCCGGAACGGGTGAACCTGCCGGGCGGCTTCGTACAGAAACTACTGAAAACCAACGAAGGGCTTATCATCGGGCACAGCAAAGCCACCTACCTGCTGAACAGGCAGAACCAACTGTCCGAAATGTATCCCACCGGCGGGGCACTGGCAGGAACGGAGATTCATTACCCGCAGCAGCGCAAAGGCTTCCTGCTGGGCAGTTACAATTCTATAAATCTCTACGACATAGAGCCGTCCGGCAACTACTTATTCCGCCAACGGCTCACCAACTTCAACGGCTACCCGCGATACATGGAATTCGACAATAACGGAAACCTTTGGGTGGCTCACACGCGAAAAGGTATATACAAGCTGAAAATGGACAGGAACCGGACTGAATTTACCGGAAATGAATTTATCTCCTGCATCGGAGATTCAAGCCGCACGCAGATAGGCGTATTCAACGTCGGCGGAAGAATTGTATTCACTGACGGAAAGCAGTTCCATACCTACAATGACCTCTCGGACTCTATCGTTCCTTACGACCGCCTGAACACTCATTTGGAATTTATCACCCACACCAGGCATATCGTAAAGGTGGACAACACCTATTATTGGTTTATCACGGACACGGGAGTCGCACTGGTCAATATGGCGGCTTCCGACACTCCGGTGATAGAAAAAGTACTCTTGTTCGACAACTACAACCTGCGGATGCACAAGGACTTCGAAAGCATCGTGCCCGTCACGCCCGAATATTCCATCCTTTGTGCGGAGAATGTGCTCGTAGTCATCCCCAACAAACCGGAAGCCGCCCCGTCTTCCCCCAACCAGGAATTGATTTTCAACCATATCATCTCCTACAATATATTGAAAGACGAGCAACAGAGCCTTCCTGTCCGCACGGAAGATACCGTCTGCCGGCTGACGTCCGATTTTAACAGCTTGGACGTCCAGGTGGCATATCCTGCCTATAATGAGAACATCCATTTTCAGTTCAAGCTGGAAGAGAACGGCATAGAGAAACACTGGCAAGAGAAACAAAATGCGCCTTCCATCAATATCCAGCGGCTTCCGGCAGGCAACTACTACCTGAAATGCAGGGCTATCGACGAAAAAGGGACAGCCGTGGCTACCGCTTCTTTCTCGTTCAGCATATTGCCGCCATGGTATCTGAGCCCGTGGGCATATGCCGGCTACATCTTCCTTCTGGCGGTGATTCTTCTGGCTATTTATGCAGGTGTCCGCCGGAGAACGTTACGCCAGCAACGCCACATCATCAAAGAACGTGAACAGCAAATCATCGAGCTTGAAAACAAAAGGCTCAACGACGAAATCCTGTTCAAAGGCAAGGAGCTGACGCAATCTACCATGACTATCATCGAGAACAACAGGACACTGCTCGCCATCAAAGAGGAGATAGAGAACCACAAACGGATGCTGGGCAGCCAATACCCTAACAAATACTATCAGAAGCTGATAGACATGATAGACAATGCCACTTCAAAAGGGAAAGAGTGGGATCTGTTCCTGTCGAACTTCGACCTGATTCACGAACATTTCTTCAGGAATCTCCGGCAGCGTTTCCCCGAACTGACACCCAACGACCTGAAGTTATGCGCCCTGCTGCGCTTGAATATGAGCACGAAGGACATGGCGGATATGCTGAATATAGGAGTGCGTGCAGTAGAAACAGCCAGATATCGTTTAAGAAAAAAGATGGAACTGGATTCGAATGTCGATTTGGTACAGTTCCTCATTGATTTCTAAGTGTCCGGGGAGTTGTTTCCGTTTCATAATCCGGCGTATCACAATCTACTTATTATTAACTACTTAACAAGCATAAAAAGCAGAATGAAGTAGTGATGTAGTATCCGTTTTCCTAAGAAAATCCGAGCTGACGTAACCAAATGGCACTGTTTGTTTTTATGTCTCGCCAAACAATGTTTTTCTTTGCATCACAACGAAAAATTAATGCAATTTATGAAAACAGTCGCCAAGAACAAACTATTATTAGGAGCAGTGCTTCCCCTGCTCCCACTTACCGGAACTCATGCGCAGAATAAAGCCAAGGAGTCCGCACCCAACATTCTCTTTATCATGTCCGACGACCATGCCGAGAAAGCCATCAGTGCCTATGGTTCCGAATTCTCCCGCCTGGCTCCCACCCCGAACATCGACTGGATAGCCAACGAAGGAGCGCTTTTCGAAGCCAATTACTGCTGCAACTCCCTGTCGGGCCCCAGCCGCGCTTCCGTGATGTCCGGAAAACACAGCCATGCCAACGGCTTTATGCGAAACGGAAACAAGTTCGACGGTTCGCAGCTATTAGTGCAGAAAGTATTCCAGGCAAACGGATACCAGACTGCCCTCATCGGCAAATGGCACCTCGTCACGAAACCTACCGGATTTGACTACTGGACTATCCTGAACGACCAGGGTGAATATTACAACCCCGACTTTATCACCGAAAACGACACGGTGCGCGTAGACGGATACGTCACGGACATCATCACCGAGAAAACAATGGACTGGCTGGAACACCGCGACCGGAGCAAGCCTTTCTTCATGATGATGAACCACAAGGCCGTACACCGTAACTGGTGGCCTGCCGAACGCCATTATCACTTATATGACAATGTGGACTTCCCTGTTCCCGAAAACTACTTCGACGACTATGAAGGACGCGAAGCCGCCAAGAAGCAGAAGATGAACATCTATCGCGACATGTACGAAGGACACGACTTGAAGATGAACGTGGCCAAAGGAAGCGATTCCCTGCGGTTCGACCCGTGGAAACACCTGAACCGACGGATGACACCCGAACAATGGAAGCGGTTCAACGACAACTACCGTTCGAAAAACGACTCTTTCTGGGAGCAGAACCCGCAGGGGAAAGACCTCGCCATCTGGAAATACCAACGCTACGCACGTGAATACATGGCTACGATTGCCTCTCTTGACGAAAGCATAGGCAAAATGCTGGATTACCTGAAGAAAGAAGGGTTGCTCGACAACACCATCATCGTATATTGCAGCGACCAGGGATTCTATGTAGGCGAGCATGGATGGTTCGACAAGCGCTTCATGTATGAGGAGTCCATGAAAATGCCGATGATGATGCGTTTCCCCCCGAAAATCAAGGCAGGAACACATATCACGAAACTGACACAGAACATCGACTTCGCTCCCACTTTCCTGGAGATGTGCGGCATTGATGTCCCGAAGGAGATGCAGGGCGTGTCTTTCCTGCCACTGCTGGAAGGCAAAAAGACACCGGACTGGAGAAAGTATCTATATTATCATTTCTATGAGTTCCCCGGCTTCCACAGCGTGCACAAGCATTATGGAGTGAAGGGAGAGCGTTACAAGCTGATGTACTTCTATCAGGACAAAGTATGGGAACTCTACGACTTAAAGAATGACCCGACGGAAATGCATAATATCTACGGCCAGAAAGGTACGGAGAAAATAACGGCAAAGCTGAAAAAGGAACTGGCCAAGCTGCAACAGCAGTACGAAGTGCCTCAGCGTTGCATGGAATAATCATTTTATGACTCTTAAATTCAGAAAGATATGAAAAACAATATGTATGTCAAGCTTATGTGCAAGACGCTGTTCACGATTTGCCTGCTTATGATAGCGGGATTGTCGCAAGCGCAGAATATCGAAGTGAGCGGAGTGGTACTGGACGAAGCGGGGGAACCGCTCCCCGGAGTATCCATTCAGATAAAAGGAACCCAACGGGGCGCTACTTCAGGAATCGACGGAAGCTTTACTTTCAAAGCAGGGCCGAGGGCTACACTGGTCTTCTCATTCATCGGTTATGAGAAACGGGAAGTGGAACTGAAAGGACGGAGCAGGCTCCGTGTTCAAATGAACCCGACAGTCAATCAGTTAGACCAGGTAGAGATTGTAGTCGGCTACGGCTCGCAACGGAAAGAGGACTTGACCGGAGCCATCTCCACCCTTTCCGGAAAAGAACTGAGCGAAGTCCCGACCGTGAACCTGCTCGATGCCATCGGAAGCAAAATCCCCGGAATGCAGGTCTTAGGAACTTCCGAACCGGGTGAGACGGCTTCTGTCAGAATACGCGGCGTAGGCTCTTACAACGACTCGGAACCTATCTGCGTAGTGGACGGACAGTTTATGACACTGGAAGAGCTGAATGCCATCAATACAAGCGATATCCTCTCTATCACCGTGCTGAAAGATGCTTCCGCCACCGCCATCTACGGTTCGAGGGGAGCCAATGGAGTAATCCTTGCCACTACCCGGCAAGGCTCCGGCGAACAGGGAATCACCCGTGTGAACGCGTCCGTCAACTTCTCGCTGTCCGAAATGGAACGCTTGCTTCCATTGGCGAATACAAGCCAGTATCAACAGATACGTAACCTTGAATATCTGGCCAACAACTATCAGAACGCGGATGCCGCCAACTCCATTCCTTACCCCGAATGGCAGACGGCAGGCAAAGGTACTGACTGGCAAGACCTTGCCAACCGGACAGCACTGACGGGAAACTACCAGGTCAGTGTTTCGGGAAGCACGAAAAAAGCCAATTTCTATGCCGGACTGGGGTATCTGCACCAGGAAGGGGTGATAGAATACACCGACTACAAGCGCCTGAACGCAAAAATCAACGCCTCCTACCAGCTCTATAAAAACCTGAAAATCGGTGTGAACATGCTCTTTACCACCGACAACAAAGGCGGAGTGGAAAACAATGTTTTCTCCCTGACCGGAAAGCGGTTGCCGGACGCTCCCGTATATAACCTGAGCAGTGACAGCGACAGTGAGAACGACTTCAACGGAGGAGACAACAACCCGTATGCCCTGTTGCACTACACACACGACCGCTACCGGAAAATCAACAGGTTCAACAGTAACTATTTCCTGGAATGGAATATCATCAAGCCGTTGCAGTTCAGGACATCATTCTCCACGACTTACGCCAATACCGAGGAAAAGATATTCCTTCCGGCTTTCATGGAAAACGTGGAAGACTCCAACTCGCCTTACAAGATTTCAAGGCTGACTCACAACAGCGCCAACAACAACTCATGGCAACTGGAGAACACGCTGACCTACAACCTGCACAAGAAAGACCACCGGCTGACAGTTATGGGCGGCTTCACCATGCAATATTACCGTACGCAATATGCCAACCTGTTCGCCACCGGACTGCCGTGGGAAGCCTGGAAGAACCGTAACTTATGGTATGTAGGGCAAGGAACATCCGTGACCGGCGCCGACGGTGGTTCGGAAAAAAGCTATGTGTCCTACCTCGGACGTATCACTTACACTCTGAAAGGACGTTATAACGTGATAGCCACGGGACGCGTGGACGGTTCTTCTTCCTATCCCAAGAACAACCGCTACGGATTCTTCCCGTCATTAGGGCTCGGTTGGACAATGTCCGAAGAGAATTTCCTGAAAGGTGCCCGATGGATGGACAAGCTGAAACTCAGGGCGAGTTACGGCGTAGTGGGCAATGACAAGGGCGTAAGCAATGCACAGACACTTTATGCCAATAGCGTAAACATTGTCACAGGCCCCAACAATGATATTTATTCGACTGACGCGCTGAAATTAATGTACGACACCACCCTGTCTTGGGAAGAGATGAAATCTTTCAATCTCGGTGTTGATTTCGCCGCTTTCCGCAACCTCTTTTCCGTATCGGTAGACTGGTTCTACAAGGAGACGTCGAAAGTGATGATGCCGTTGCTGATTCAGCCGTCAAAGTTTAATGTGACAAGCAATATCGGAACCGTGACCAACAAAGGACTGGAATGGAACGTTGCTTATTCCCCCAAACTGGGGAATGTAAACAGTATGTTTACCTTGACAGGCTCTACCGTGAAAAACAACGTGAAAAAGATTAATGATAATATCGGCGGTATCAGCAATGCCCCCAACCGGACACTGGAAGGCTATCCTATCGGGAGCTTCTGGGGATACAACGCTATCGGAGTCTTTCAGAATGACGAACAGTTGGCAAGCCTGCCGCATATCAACGGAACACGTGTGGGAGAACTGATATTCGAGGACGTAAACGGTGACAAGGTGATAGACACCAACGACTATGTGTACCTGGGGGCTTATATCCCGAAAGTACAGCTCGGATTCAACGCGAAGTTCTCTTACAAGGGTTTTACACTGATGGCAGACCTTACCAGCGGACTGGGGCACAAGGTCTACAACCGGCACACCCAATACCGTCAGGATGCACAGAACTTTACGACTGCCATGCTGGATGCCTGGCACGGTGAAGGCACGTCCTATCACACGCCGCGCGTATTTGTCCGTGGAGACGCGTCATCCCTCGACAGCAGTTATTTCATTGAAGACGGAGACTATCTGAGCATAGCCAACGTGCAGCTCTCTTATGCTTTCCCCAGAAAACTGCTGAAAAAGATTCGCATGAACAACGCACGTATCTTCCTGTCGGGAGCCAACCTGCACACGTTCACCAAAGCAACCGGATACAAGACGCAAATCAGCTCCACCGGCAACGCCAACAGGGGCGGTATAGATGATTTCGGGCTCTATCCCGACAACCGTACTTTCACAATAGGTACTTCCTTTTCATTCTAAACTTAAAAAACAAGCATCATGAAGAACAAAAGAATCATTATAACTGCTGTCACAGCAGGTCTGCTTGCCGGATTCTTATCCTCTTGCATGGATAACTTTCTCGATAAACCGGCACACAACATGACTCCTTCCGTCTCCCTGAACGACCCCGTCAGGCTGAGTTCGTCCGTTTACAGTGCCATACTCACATTAGGCGAAGGACAAGGGGACGCTTTCAGCAGCATGGGGGAAATCGCTTCGGACAATGCGCTAAGAGGCTCTATACTAAGCGATGCGGGAAACGTGACGCACAACCGTATGTACAACCAGTTCCAGAACTTCTACGGGATTGCCCCTTCTTCCACCAATTTCATCAATGACATATGGACAGCGAGCTACAAGGGCATCGACCGCACCAATATCAATATCCGTGCACTGGACAGTTACTTTGACGAGTTTATGAGCAAGTACAAGAACGGGCTGATTGCCGAAAACAGGGTGGTGCGCGCTTTCTTCTATATGATGTTGGTCAATACATTCGGAGAGGTCGTCATCCTGCCCGAAGAGGGGGATATCACTCCCGCCGAATATGCCAGGCTGACCAATGACAAGTCCGTCACGCAACTCTATGATTATATCGTGGAAGATTTGCGCCAGGCTGTGAAGTACATTCCCACCAAACAGGAATGGGCGGAGCTATACGGCATCAACTGGCAGGGACATACTCACTTGGGCTCTGCACAAGGCTTATTGGCAAAAGCCCTGCTCTACCAAGCCGCCAACGAACTCTACTTCAACCATGACCAGGAGAAAGCGGAAAAGTGCTATCAGGAGATTGTGGAGATTGTCAAAGCAATGGAAGAAGAGTATCCGCTATACGGCAATTTTGAGGAAATATTCCGGAGAGCAGGCAATTATTGTTCGGAATCCCTTTTCGAGATAGGGACGGAATCTACTGCCAACGGCGACACCCGCTTTGCCGGATGGCGGCCTTCACAACCGAGGTCGTACAATGGATACGGGCGTGTTGCCCCTACGCTGAACCTCATCAACCAGTACGAGAAAAACAGCACGGGAGAGATTATTGACGCGCGTTATTTCGGAACGGTTCTGTTCGGCGTTACCAATCCGCTCAGCGGCATGGCGCATCCGGGCAACAACAGTCCGTTCCGAAAGATAAACGGTGACTTGATTAACGGGGTGGCATTCAACAATAAGAACCTGCTGGCTGCCGGATGGCCGAACCGCTATTCGAGAAAGGCAGCGCAGGAAAAACCGGTCAGTACGAGCAATACTCCGCAGACAAATCTGGGGGGAAGTAATCTGAAATTACTCCGCATGGGTGAAGTCTTGCTGATAGGAGCGGAAGCCGCATATCACGCCGGAGAGGACGGACTGGCTGTCAGATGGCTGAATCTCGTGCGGAAACGGGCGAATCTGGAAGATTCTCCGGCAACATCGGGTACAGCGCTACTGGAACAGATATGGAAGGATAAACGCCTCGAAATAGCCCTTGAATGGAGCAACCGCTATTATGAACTGGTGCGCATAGACAAACTGAATCCCGGCTATATGATGGCAGCTATGGATGCCAAAGTGAACGACGAGTTCAACGGCATCGAACAACACCTGAATAATACAAACGGGTGGAACGCCATCAACAAGCCTAATTTCCCGATTACCCAGGAGAATTTCAGGACACTGATTCCTCTTTGCAACAAGCTGGAAGTGCCGCGCAATTATACCATGCCCATTCCTACCGCCGTATTATCGGATATGCTGAATGTGAAACAAACTCAATATTACAGATAAAAACTCATGAAACGAAACTTTTTGTACATAGCTGTCTTTAGCCTGCTTACACTATCGTCGTGCGGAAACCGGCGTACGACAACGGATGACTCCGACCGTATAATCGCCCATAAAGTAGATTCTCTCTTGAAAAAGATGACATTGGGGGAGAAGTTGGGACAAATGATAATCTATCCCACCAAAGGCAATATAACAGGGCCTACGGGTTCGGTAGACAACATCGAGGAACTGATAAAGGAAGGGAAATGCGGCAATCTGTTCGGTGCACTCACTGCCTCGGAAGCCCACAGGCTGCAAAAGCTGGCGATGGAAAACACCCGCATGAAGATTCCTTTGTTATTGGGTTGTGATGTCATCCACGGATACAAGACTATCTTCCCCGTCAACCTAGGCATCTCAGCTTCATGGGACTTGGAAGAGATAGAGCGCTTCGCACGGATATCTGCGGAAGAGGCTTCTTCCGTCGGGCTGCACTGGACGTTCTCTCCGATGTGTGACATCAGCCGCGACCCACGCTGGGGACGTGTGTCCGAAGGTTCGGGCGAAGACCCTTATCTCGGCGGGCTTATCGCAGCGGCAATGGTACGGGGATATCAGGGGGAGGATTTGTCAAAAGACAATACCATTCTTTCTTGTGCCAAGCATTTTATCGCTTACGGTGCTGCGCAGGCAGGACGGGATTATCACACGGTGGACATCTCCGAACGGGAACTGCGGGACACCTATCTCCCACCCTTCAAGGCTGCCATTGATGCCGGAGCCGCCACCGTAATGAGCGCATTCAACGAATATGACGGTGTGCCCTGCACGGCAAACAGCTTTCTGATGCGTGACCTGTTAAGAAAGGAATTAGGCTTCAAAGGTTTCGTCGTATCGGATTATACGGCTGTAAAAGAGCTGATAGCACACGGTGTCGCCGATAATGACAAGGAAGCCGCCTGTCTGGGCATGAATGCAGGAGTGAATATGTGTATGGTGGATAATCTCTATCTTTTCCACGGCGAGAAGCTGGTGAAAGAAGGAGCGGTTAGCGAAGAGACTGTCAACGAGTTATGTGCCGAGATTCTGACAATAAAGTATAAATTGGGATTGTTCGACAATCCTTATCGTTACGGAAGTGAGGAAAAGGAAAAGAATACGCTGTTCAACGACAGTAACCTGTTCGCAGCCAAAGAACTGGCTAAGAAATCGATGGTATTGTTACAGAACAAGGATAACGTACTTCCCGTAAAAGAGGGAAAGAAAATTGCCCTTATCGGCCCCTTTGCCAACCACAAACGAGAAATGCTAGGTTCATGGGTGCTTGCTCCCGACCCGAAACGTACCGTCACTTTCCAGGAAGGCTTGGAAAGCAGGTACGGACAACAGAATGTCTACTTCGCTCCCGGCTGCCGGATACACGAAGAGATACCCGACGGTTTCAAGGATGCCATAGCCCAGGCGCAAAAAGCGGATGTGATTTTCTACACGATGGGACTATCCCAAAAGGAAAGCGGCGAAGCGTCAAGCATGACTTCATTAAAACTGCCGGAAGTGCAGATACAATTGCTTGAAAAGCTGAAAGCGACCGGAAAACCGATTGTTGTCCTGCTTGTGGCAGCCCGTCCCGTAGAGCTTAAAGAGGTGGCGGACAGGGCCTCCTCTCTCCTGCTCACCTGGAATCCCGGTACGATGGCAGGAACGGCACTAGGAGAAGTCGTGAGCGGTGATTACAATCCTTCCGGCAAGCTGACGATGACTTTCCCGCTAGTCACAGGTCAAGTCCCCCTCTACTATAACATGAAGAATACGGGTCGCCCGCTAGGTCTGAAATCCGTATCGAGCGAGAAGTACAAGTCACGCTATATCGACTGCCCGAATGAACCGCTTTACCCCTTCGGATATGGCTTGAGCTATGCCACATTCGAGTACTCGGATATTCAACCCTCTTCTGTCATTGCCGAAGAAGGAGACAAACTCCAATTCAGCGTGACCGTCACCAATACGGGCAAGGTAGACGGTGAAGAGGTGGTCCAGCTTTATGTATGCGATATGAAAGGTAGTGTAACACGCCCGGTAAGGGAGCTCAAAGGCTTTAAGAAGGTTCTAATCAAAGCCGGAGAGAGCCGGAAAGTCACATTCACCCTGTCGCCCGAAGACCTTTCCTTCACACGCAAGGACATGACTTGGGGACAGGAAAAAGGTGAATACAAACTATGGATAGGCGGAGACTCCAATGCAAAGCTAAAAGCTTCTTTCACCATTAAATAGCTCCAGCTATTGACTTTCCCCTTTTTATTTTGTATCTTTGAAGAACCCAAATAAGAGAAAAGCAGTATGAGTTATATAAAAATCAAGACATAATAGCACATTATCGAACATATATTTCCATATATGGAAGAACTACAACGGGAGAAAATCAGCACTGATTTTCTCCCGTTTTGTTTATATTATTCCTATAATATCCCGAAATTTCCAAAAAATAGTTTTTAATAAACTTGGATACCGTTTATAATAAACCCTCCAACTATTTATTAAAAACAGTATCCGGGTTTATTATAGAACTGTAAAGATATTATTGCTGACTAAACAGAGACTTATTCGCAAAAGAATAAAGCAATCATCAAAACAGTTAATATTATATACAAACAGTGCGTAATAGTTTTCTTACAACAGATAAACTATTACTGAAATCAAGATGATAAAGTTGAAATTATGCCGCTTTACAGGCAGCAATAAAGAATAGGAGAAAAAAGAAAAGCCCCGAAAGATTTCTCTTTCGGGGCTTTTCTTTAGTTGGACTACCAAGATTCGAACTTGGACAAACAGAACCAAAACCTGTTGTGCTACCATTACACCATAGTCCAAACTTATGTGCTTTCTGTTAAAAAGCGGTGCAAAGATAGAGGTTTGCAAGCAAACCTCCAAATATTTCATTCATTTTTTTACTTTGCTACCCAATAAATCGTGAATTATTACTTCGCAATCAGCAAATAATAGTTCTTTTTACCGCGTTGAACAAGCAGATATTTCTCATCGAGCAGGTCGGCAGTTGTTATAACCTGGTCAAAAGCAGCCAGCTTCTCTTTATTCAACGAAACGCCACCGCCTTGAACCAACTTACGCATTTCACCTTTCGAAGCAAATACAGCCGCATTATCCACGAACAGGTCTACCGCCTTCACTCCTTCTGCCAATGCATCACGGGAAATCTCAAATTGAGGTACTCCTTCGAATACAGCCAGCAAGGTATCTTCGTCCAATTTACGCAAAGCGTCGGAAGTGGCATTACCAAACAGAATGTTTGATGCATCTACCGCTGCGTTATAATCTTCTTCCGAATGAACCATCACTGTCACTTCTCTGGCAAGACGTTTCTGAAGGATACGCAAGTGCGGAGCTGCCTGATGTTCGGCAATCAATGCTTCAATTTCCTCTTTTTCGATAGAAGTGAAAATCTTGATATAACGTTCGGCATCAGAGTCGCTCACGTTCAACCAGAACTGATAGAACTTGTATGGAGAAGTGTAACGGGGATCCAACCAGATATTTCCGGATTCTGTCTTTCCGAACTTGCCACCGTCAGCCTTTGTTATCAGCGGGCAAGTCAGCGCAAAAACCTCTCCCCCATTGGTACGGCGAATCAATTCGGCACCGGTAGTGATGTTCCCCCATTGATCAGAACCACCCATCTGCAACTTACAGCCTTTTGTCTCATATAAGTGAAGAAAATCGTATCCTTGAAGCAACTGATAAGTAAATTCGGTAAATGACAGTCCGTCACGCGCCTCGCCATTCAGACGGCGCTTTACAGAGTCTTTTGCCATCATATAGTTCACAGTGATGTGCTTACCTACTTCGCGAACAAAATCAAGGAAGCTGAACTCTTTCATCCAGTCGTAGTTGTTCACCAGTTCGGCACGGTTGGGTACATCCGACTCGAAGTCGAGGAACTTGGCTAGTTGTTTTTTAATACATGCCTGATTGTGACGCAATGTCTCCTCATCCAGCAGGTTGCGTTCTGCCGACTTACCGGAAGGGTCACCAATCATACCTGTAGCGCCACCGATCAGTGCCAACGGTTTATGACCGCAGCGTTGGAAATGACGAAGGATCATCACTCCACAAAGGTGACCAATGTGTAGCGAATCGGCAGTCGGGTCGATACCCAAATAGGCAGTCACCTGCTCTTTGATTAACAACTCTTCCGTTCCCGGCATGATGTCCTGCAACATGCCACGCCATCTCAATTCTTCTACAAAATTCATCGTATTACTCTTTAATTATTAGTTTTTTTATTGTATTTCAATCCTGTATGCGACAAAAGTACGACTCTTTCTCGGAAGTTACAACTCCTACGCCTTAAAAAAGACATTTTGAATATTTCCGCAGACAGTCTCACGCAGCACCTCAGCTTCTACTCCACGCACTTCGGCGGCCCGACATAGAATTTCTTCAATATCAAGCGAACTCTCATCCGTCTCCAGGAACAAGCGGTCGTCAGGTATCAGTTTCATCGTTTCATCGGGATAATGTTCCCCCAAAGAGAGATAGAACCCTTGTTTCAGCAACTGCGCCGCCTGTTCAGGCTTTCCCCGGAAACCGTGCCATATCCAAGGTTGCTTGGGTTGAAACTGTTTTTTCGCTGCCAACAGTTGGTCCATCGCTTTTACACAATGGATTATCAACGGCAAACCGTATGTTTCCGACAATTGTATCTGCATTACAAATGCCAGTGTCTGAAGCGCCATCGAAGTATCTGTCAATCTATCCAATCCCGCCTCTCCTATGGCTACCACCCGCTTATCGGGTAATCGTTCAATAAGAAAATCCAATTGTTGGTCGAAATTAGCCACTGTCAGTTTCCAGGGATGGATGCCGACAGAATAATAACAGCCTTCCTGAAAGGACGAACCTTCCGACAACCAATAGTTAATGATGGATTTACACTCAGAACCGGCTTCCTGCTTATGGGCATGGATATCCAAAATAGCATTAATCATCTTGCCTTCCATATCTGATTCTTTATTTTATTAATTTCAAGGTACTGGGTCATAGCCGGATCCTCCCCAGGGATGACATCGCAGGATACGCCGCACGGTCAGATACAGCCCTTTCACAGGGCCGTGTTTCTTAATCGCTTCGACTGCATAAGCCGAGCAGGTTGGTGTAAACCGACACGAAGGAGGTGTCAGCGGCGAAATACAAATCCGGTAAAAATAGATGGGAATAAGTAGCAAGAGCGAAAATATCCATCTAAAAAATCCTTTTACAGATACCCATATAGCGGATATCCCGGAACCACGGGATTTCATGAGGACAGTTTTTCGGAGATGCGCGAAAGCGCTATTTTCATTTTCTCTTCCAATTCGGCAGTAGCAATAAGCTCGTCCGACAGATAGATAAAGGCGATAGCCAGACGCTTTTCCCGACGCTGCAGCTCACCTATCAGAAGTTCTTTGTTTTTCCGGTAGGCTTCTCGTATCTGACGTTTCACCCGGTTGCGCTTTACCGCCCGCTTAAACCGCCGTTTCGACACGCTGATAAGTATGGAAGCCGAAGCCTCGCCTTGTTCGACAGGCATATATACAACACGTATCGGAAAGATGGAAAACGACTTCGAAACGCCGCCCTCAAACATCTTTCCGATCTGTATTTTACTATTCAGCCTTTCGGCTTTGCACAAAGTATATATACCCACTCTGCTTATTTATTGTTTTCCTTGATAAACATGTCGAGTGCTGCCGTCATTGACGGAGCCTGCACCGTAGGCGCTTCAAGATCCAGACGAAGTCCGGCATCACGTACAGCCTGCGCGGTAGTAGAGCCGAAAGTTCCGATTTTAATCTCTTTCTGATTGAAATCTGGGAAGTTCTTCTTCAAAGAAGTCACCCCTGCCGGGCTGAAGAACACCAACATATCATAATCAAATTCTTCTTCTGATGTAAAGTCGTTGCTCACTGTGCGGTACATCACAGCTTCCGTATGCTGAATACCGTTCTTGTCGAGCAGGTTTTTCACATCATCATTGTGTACGTCCGACATCGGGACGAGGTATTTCTCAGTTTTATGCTTCACGATGGAAGGAATCAGGTCTTCAATCTTTCCAGTAGCCCCAAAGAAGATTTTACGCTTGCGGTATTGCACATACTTCTGAATATACAATGCCACTGCTTCCGTCACACAGAAATACTTCATTGTCTCGGGAATCGCAACACGCAGTTCTGTACACAAACTGAAAAAGTGGTCGATAGCATGACGCGAAGTGAATATAACGGCTGTGTGGTCGAGAATCGAAATTTTCTGTTGCCGAAATTCTTTCGCCGAAAGACTTTCAACCTTGATAAACGGCCGGAAATCTATTTTTACGCCATACTTCTCTGCAATGTCGTAATAGGGAGATTTCTCTGACGCAGGCTTAGGCTGCGACACTAGTACTTTTTTAATTTTCAACGTCCTAAAATTTTATTAGCAAAATATTGTTCACTTGAATCATACCCTGGTAGAGTAGCAGACAAGGTATGATTTCTAGAGCGCAAAAGTACACAATTAAAAGGAAAAGCTCGCTAAACTGATGAAAAAAAAGCTTTATCCACTTATAAAACATCAATATTTTAGCGAAAATTAGAATTATAGAACCAATTATAATCAAATTGGTAAGACTTAGGTCGAAATAAACTAGAAAAAGCACGAACGGGAAAAGGGCAAATCCGGCATAATATATGAGTGCAGAATAAGATTCCAGCCACATATTTGTCCTATTTTTATCAAAGAATACCCATCCCAAAAACATATAAAGCAACCATTTTAGTAAGAAATAAGCCAGGCAGAAACCCACATAAATTCCCAGCAGAAGGAGAGGGGATACATGGCTCATCAGGGCAGGAGAGATATCATGAAAATAATTGAAAAATGTGATTCCTGCCAACACGCAGGTCTGCAATACAAGTACAAGAAGATAACGCATGTCAGCCGCTGTGGAGCTATCAAAGATGCTTGCCCGTTCACGATGCAGCACAAAGTCTTTTACTTGTTGAGACAGAAATTTCTTTCCACGCGACAACGCGATGGAAGACAGGAAGAAGCAGACCAATAATGTCAACGAAATCGCATCATCCGTACGGGGAGAGTAGGGGATAGGGATTCCCTCAAAACCTGAACCAACTTCCTGCACGGCATGAGTCGCAGCCAATTGCAGGCTATCACTATCCGCCTTTGCCGAGACAAACCGCCCCTGTTTGAAAAGCAACAGAGTATCAGTTCGTTGAACGCCTATTGTACCGCCTATCATATAGCTGCAAATTTACGAATGGAAACATCCCACACCGGAGTCTCATAAAGGAGTTTTACGGCTTCCTCAGGCGTCCGGGCTACTTTCCATATATCTCCGTGCTGCTGGCGCATAAAATTCTCTTCAATAGCCTTTTCAAGCATCTCCAGCAACGGGTCAAAGAATCCGTTCACATTGATAATAATAATAGGATTGAGGTATAACCCCAATTGTTTCCAGGTAATAATCTCAAGCAGCTCTTCAAGTGTGCCGCATCCACCCGGCAAAGCAATGATACCATCACTCAGATTTGCCATCTTCTGTTTGCGTTCGTGCATGGATTCTACTTCTATCAGTTCCGTCAATCCTGTATGATGCCAGTTCTGCTCTACCATAAAATGAGGAATAACACCGGTCACTTCGCCACCATTTTTCAAGACCGCATCTGCTACGGAACACATCAGGCCAATACTTCCGGCTCCATTTATCAAGCGGATACGATGTTCGGCAAGCAAACGACCGAGTTCTTCGGCTGCTCTAAAGTAGACGGGATCTATTTTGGTACTGGAGGCACTATATACGCATACGGAATTTATTTGGTTCATCTTCATTACACTATCCATGGAGTTATATTATATCGTAGGCGCAAAATTACGAAAAAATTCCGTTATTCGTATTTATCTTAATCAGAGATAACAGTTATACCAGCTTTCTCTAATCGTCTATTATACTTACTAGTCTATATACTCAAAAAAAGTCTTGGACTTCTGTTTCGGAAGTCCAAGACTCTTTCTCACAGTGAATACATCTATTACAGATATCACATCTACAAACAGACGTATCGAATTGTTGCTAAATGAACTTTATTATTCGAATCACCAGTTCGCTCGAACACCCAACCAGTCTTCAGCAAGCCAATTCATAATAAGTGATTTAAACTTATTTTGTGTAATATACCTAATTACCACTAATACTTTTCGTAAGGTATATTAAGCCCACGAGTCAAAATCAACCGATTCTTTCCCCTTTCGGTCAACATCCAATCGCCATTTCAGCAATGCACTATATATTCAATAGCGGGGCTTTCAACCGTTAATAATTTGGGTCTATTATGTAATTGCAAATATTTAATCCAATTCAAATTCTCCAGTAAAGGTATTAGTTGGAAGTTGTATTTCCAAAACGTACTTACCTTTTTTCTCACCGATGAGATTGATATTAAGCTTTTCTACATTCAAATTAGTAGATGTATAAACCACTTCCTCTGTTTCTGCATCCTTTATGATGATTGTCACAGTATTAACAGGTGAAAGAAGATCAATGGATACCATCGGGCTTTCAACAAAAGCAATAGGGGAGATAGGGATAGAGCGATGCTCCACCTTAGTAGTATTACTTAGCTTAATTTGCCGCAAAGATTTCATCTCTCTTGCATAAGAAAACATATTCAACTGCAGTAAAACAGCCAACAATAAAAAAGGTAAGAATTTAGCTTTCATAATAAATGTATTTAAAATTTTGCCCCAAAAATACACAGATAGAGTTGAAAAAACGATTTTTATGTGGTAACAATGGTAACAGCCTTTCATTTAAAAATGAAACAAGTAAAAGCAACACTATTATATCCTACTGATTATCAACGCCAAACACACGTTCAAAAATTTGCGTATCCATTTTATTTTTTATACGGCTTTTACGTGTTTTAAGTGCATCAGATGTAGCTCCCATCAATTCCATTATGACAGATTTTGAGCAACAAAGCAATGAAAGGACACAATAAAAGACATCATCACCTGTTAAAGCCGGACAACGCCCTTGCAAATTCATCATCACATCAATAAACGAATTGGAAATAGCAGAACGCATTTCTTTTCTCAAGCTACGCATCTCTAATAATTGCTTAGGAGTTGCCTTCTCTAATGCTTCTAATTGCTCATAACAATCAGTAGTTTTAAGCATAGATATGCATAATTGAATTTGCTGCTCTGTTAATTCTGTTCGTTTCTTATCAATGGCTTCTTTATTAGACTCAGAAAATTCCTCTTTCAAAAGCATATTATCAACTCGTTTCTGGGTCAATTCATCTTGTAAAGCTATATAGCGTTTTTTTCTTTTCCTATCATTCCACATAAAATAAAAAACACATATAATCATTAAGAAAAAAAACGCAATAACCAAACCAACAACCAGCATTTTAGCACGCTCTGACAACATTCTTTTATGTTCCTCTAACTGATGCTTATCCATAAGTTTATTAAGCTCCTCATTATCGGTCATGATTTGGATAGAATCATAAAGTATCTTATACACATCCATATTCTCTGTTGCAGTCTTCCACTCACCCTTTTTCTTTGCTATCTGATACATCCCATCATAACAAACCACTTGACCATAAATATCAAGATGATCTATATTCTTACAATAAAAATAACTAGCAGAATCTAGCATATTTAAATTAAGCATAATTTCAGCCTTTAACAAACAGGCATTAGTAGCTTTATCCTCCCCCATTATCTCAATAGCCTTTGATACATATTCATCTGCCTGAGTATAATCTCCCTCCTCATTATAAATCATAGCAAAATCATGATAAATTGCACCTATAAAACTAGAGTCCTGGTCTGCTAATACACAATCAAGAGCCTGTTGATAATAACACAATGCACTATCTTTCTTATTTTGCATCAAAAATGCATGTGCAATGCCTCTCAACGGAAATGTTTGACCACTACTCCCTTTCAATATCTGATAAGCTACTCGATAATTCTCTATCGCTACATCATATAATCCGTCTTCTTTGTAACATTCCGCCAAATTATCATATATCATCGCTAAAAACTCATCTTTAACAGGCATCAACCGAATTGCCGCCAAATATTCTTCTACAGCAAAAGAAGTATATCCCCTATCCCGATAAGTAGCTCCCCAATAATAGTGGGCTTTTGCTGCACGCACACTCTTTTTTCTATCTCCATAGTATTCAACAGCCGTTTTTATCAACGAATCATCTTCTAAGGTAATATAGTTCTTATACCTTGCCTGCGTTAGTAAGAGCGCATAAAGCGCCCTGTCGGCACGCGGCAATTCCTGTGGAAAAGAAATTGATTCCAAAACAGACAAGGCACTATCAGGATATTCTTCCATTAATGAATCAGCACACAATAATAATGGATTCTTCACTGAGGAAGAACATGAGGACAGCGATATAGATGCCCCAATGCCACCTATGCAAATAAATAAACAACAAAGGACCAATAAATGGTGTCCGGAAAAGATATATTTTATTTTCATTTGGCAATTGTTCATTTCACAAAACAAAAATAGCAAATTTCACCAAGACGTACTTAGTATCCAAAATACATTTATTTAAATATAACTTATCATTACTGTCCCGTAAAAGTGGATAAATAGTTCTTTGAAATAATTGAAATATAGTCTATTAGATACTACTTTTTAGGCGCGACGA
>NZ_CABUHK010000030.1 GCF_902491285.1 uncultured Bacteroides sp.
TTCCTTCTATATATCCTTCTTTTCTGGTATGAGCGCCGAGTACTTCGGCTATATCGCGTGCTACAGATGGTTTTTCGGCTATGCAAACTATCATTCTTTCTCCTCTTGTTTTTTATACTAACAGTTTGCAAAGTTACACGAATATTTGTCTAAAAGAACAATATTCTGCAGAATATGTTACTCCTACCAAAGTAAAGCACTCATAATGAGAATACGAGCAAAATAACATCCCGTTTCTTCATTCTATCTATCTGGAGTGAAAAAACGGGATTATTACATTTTAGTCAATTAGTATCCATATAGCATTCCGCACCCAATCATGTTTTATTTCAAACCTGTGAAGTCACAGAAGAGAGGATAGTGTGAAGAAGCGGTCGCAACGTCGGCTCCGGTCAGATATTCCATCACGTCGGCTTGCGTCACAGTAACGTCATGGTCTTTCAAAGATACAATAAAGTCCAGACGACGCTGTTTTCCACCGTTTTCGGTCGACTTGTCCGCACTAAGAAGATTCCAATCTTCCTTTACTTTCTTGAAGAAGTCGCTTTCCAAATTGCCTTCATTGAAATAGCCAGCCAAGAATGCCGGCTTGTTATAAGCGGACAACTTCGTATGCAATGTCTGAAGCGCCTCAATACGTTTAGCCATATCCGTATCAAAATTCGTACTAGCTACCACAAATTTCTCATATTCCACTACCATTGCCGCACGCATCTCACTCTTTCCCGGCATCTGATACCTGTCCACACTGATTGGTTCGTCTTTCGTCAATATACCTACGCCAAACTCTCCGCCCTTGTAATCAATCGCTTTAGCAAAATAATCATGCATATTACTCTTTTGCGCCAATGTATTCAACTGGTCTATGCCGCTTGAGCGCTCCGTCTCCTTATCCAGTCCCTGCAAGCAGATAATATCGGAATTCATTTTATTTATAACAGCAGCGATGCGGTCATAGTCAATAATTCCGTCCGTACCGGCACAGTTTTTCATGAAGTAATTAGCTATGCGCAAATCGCCCGCGGCTTTCGGAAATTCTTCGAGTGCCGTCACCTTGCGGAAATCGCAATAAAGAGGATAATGGTCGGAAGCCATCGAAACGTTAACACCGTCCAGATTATACACGACATTCGATTTCACCACACTCGTTGCAGGACTCTTCAATGCCACAACAAAGTCGATGCGCTTGGTAGATTGCCCCGTAGGGAAAGTATTTTCCGTAGAACTAACTACATTCCATTCCTTTTTCAACTCCGTAAAGAATGCCCCGTTCATCAAGTCTTCATTAAAGTCACCTGCCATATACACTACCTTTTTGTATTCTTTGGCAAGCTGTGTCAATAACTTCGCAGACTCTATTCTGTTATTTTCTTCCAGAGCCAGATGCGTGGAGATGACTACATAATTCTCAAATTCGGCTATGGCAGCAGAACGAAGTTCGGCACCGGGAAGCGGGTAAGTCCGTGTACTGACCGGTGTTCCTTTAAATAAAAGACCGTTTCCATATTCACCTCCCTGATAGCTGATTGACTTACTGAAATAGTGGTTCATTCCTGTTTTATCTGCCAAGATTTTCAACTGGTCGACTTTATTGCTGCGGGTAGTCATATAGTCCACTTCCTGCAAGCAAACAATATCAGGCTCCATTCCATTGATAATAGCGGTAGTTCTGTCATAATTAATCACGCCATCGCTGCCGGCACAATGCCTTATGTTAAAAGTCAGTACTCTGAGATTATCCTCTCCTTTCGGGTAAGTATAAGAAACCTCCTGCTTGCCGTAGGGTATCATATTATCGAACTTGGAGTTGTCCATGTCATCGGCACAGGACAAGTTGGCAAACACTGCTGCCAGAAGACATATATAAGAAATCATATTTTTCATAAGAATTTATATTTCTGAATCTAATTAATTAAAGTTCAATCCGTCATTCCAACCGGGATTCTGTGTGACTGCACCATTGGACAAAGTACGTTCGCTGATAGGAACAGGATATAAATAATCTCTGTCTTCATTCCATTTTTTAGTAATCAGACTATGACAGATGATATAACCGCTCTCACCGTTCGACAAACGAATCTGTTCGCCAATTTCCAGATATAAAGGTACATTTCCGGCAGGTTTCGTTCCAACGTAGAAGCAGACATCATCCGTACCGTCCTGGTCCAAATCGTAAGTACCCGGACCGGGGATATAGATTCCCAGCAAGTCATTCTCGAATAATTTTCCTTCTTTCCAGCGCATGATATCGTAATAGCGGAAACCTTCCATCGCCAGTTCGATAGTCCGTTCACGGCGAATTTCAAGAATTACCCCCTGGTTAGCTCCTTTCACATTCGGATAACCTGTGGCAGCACTCATCAGGTACGGATCCGGTTTTGAATTAGCCAGTTCCATATCCAGATTCCCCATCCCTACCCTGTCTCTGAGTAACTTGATGGATTTATTAATATCCGCCTGCTTCAAAGTTCCCAATTCGGCTTTTGCTTCTGCAAAATTCAAGTATATCTCTGCCGTACGGAACAGTGGAATATCATTGCATGATTTATTATATTCATCATAATTAGCCGTCATCGAATATTTTATCAGGTGATATCCCGTCATTGTGTAAGCAAGGTTCGGAGCCTCTTTCTTTGTACTTCCTATTCTCGTATATCCGGGAGTACGGATAGTTTGTGCCAGTCGTGGGTCCCGATTCTGACATTCCTGCTCGAAAGTCATTGTTTCATAACCGGCTTTATCCGTGAAACGGCTTCCGTCCGCCATCAGATAAGAATTCACAATCTTCTTATTTAATCCCGGGCGCCCCATCGTAGTGGCATTCTCATAATTCTGCACATTATGAAGAACAGAAAGAGAGGCTTCATAGTCGCGACCGAAAATGATTTCATCCGCTTGCAGATTCATGGAAGCGAATAAATCCCTGTAAGGTGTACTGCCCGATTTATAGAGCGTATATCCGCTTTCATTCATAAAAGTTTCGGATGCCGAGACACAAGCATCCAAATATTTCTCATAATCCTCTAATCCGTGATATTTGCGGAAAGTCCCCTCGAACAGACAGACACGGGATTTCAGTGCTAAGGCTGTCCACCGGGTCAGTATATATGCATTTTTTGTTTTCGGAAGATTGGTAATCGCAAAATCCAGGTCGGACAACATTTTCTGCATGACGAATTCCCGTGAATCCCGGGCCTTATACAAATCCGGGTCGTCCGAATCAAGTGCTTTGTCATACCAGGGAATGTCACCGTACCTCTTCACCTTCTCAAAATAGAAATAAGCTCTGAAAAAACGGGCGACACCATCATAACGGTTACGGGCATTCACATCCGTGCAGTTGTGAGAATACTGCAAATAGAAATTAATATCCCGGAGTGCAGTAAAATTCCAGCCGTTTCCCTCATCGGGGATGATACGCTGCCCGGACATTTCGAGCATCAAATCGGACTTGACAATTAAATCGGATGATTCGGAATAGATATCGGCGGCAGCCGGAATCAAGTTATTATAAAACTGGTTCGTAAACAATCGCAACTCATCCTCAGTCTTGAAGTACACATCAGGATACAGACGGTCTTTAGGTGTCTTATCCAACCAATCGTCGCAAGATACGAAAGATACCGCCAATGCGAGCAACCAAGATACTATATAAACAGGTTTCATAATTCAGATATTATTTAGTTTAAAAAGTTACGTTCACTCCAAAAGAATAGGTCTTCGACCAAGGATACAGTTTAGCGTTACCATTTGCCGACTTAATGGAGTTCTCCGCCGATGCCTGTTCCGGATCAATGTAATCACTCTTTAGTGGAGAGAAAGTAAACAGGTTCTCGCCACTGAAATAGATATGCAGGCGTTCTATCTTCACTTTCTTCGTCCATACGGCGGGAATCGTATAACCTACTGTTATATTTTTTACCCTGCAATAGGCTAGATTCTGCAAATAACGGTCGTTCACCACTCCCAAAGAACGATTATTGCCCAAAGCAAGATACCCTATCGGACGCGGGAAATAAGCATCCGGATTTTCCGGACTCCATACATTACTCAAGAAATCACGGGGAATGAATGATGAGTACGGACGCGCATACGGTCCCCAAAAGAATACGGAGTTAGTGCCCGGATACCAGTCCTGATGTCCTACGCCCTGGAGATAGATAGAGAAGTCGAAACCGTACCAGTCGAAACCACCTTGAATACTATACGTATAACGCGGCAATGAGTTTCCGATTATTTTCCGGTCACCCGGGTCATCCGCTGTATTCGAACCGGAAGATATTTTATTGTTACCGTCCAAATCTACGAACTTCATATCACCGGCATGAAGTCCCGGATTCACCTGTGCCGTGTTGATAACGAAGTTCACTGCCGTTTGGTCAACGTTATAGTTTGCCGCTTCTTCGTCCGTTCTGAAAAGTCCGTCCACTACATATCCCCAAATATCTCCCAGTTTCTGCCCGACATAATAATCGCTCAATATCTTGGACGGATTATCGAATTTCGTTATTTCCGATGTATTGTCCGCCAAGCCTACGGACAGGTTATAGCGGAAAGGCTTGTTTGCCAGCTTGAAAGCGTCGTTCCATGTCAGCATCAATTCCCAACCTTTGGTACGCAGGTTGGCTGCATTTTGCTTGGGTTCATTAGCTCCGTAAGCACCGGGAAGTTTCTTGCCGGAAGTTTGCATACCTTTGGTATCCCTGATATAAGCATCGGCAGTCAAGTTCAAACGATTATTCAAAAAGCCGAGGTCTAGTCCCACGTTCCAAGTCGAAACGGTTTCCCAAGTCAGGTCGGCGGAATTCGGATCGGAAACACTGGCATAAGAGCCTTTCTTCTGATCACCAAATATATAATTCATTGTGCCATTGGTGTTAATGGTTTGTATATAGTCATAATATCCTACCTGCTGATTTCCCAACGAACCGTACGACAAGCGTAATTTCACATTATCAATATTCTTCTTTAAGTTTCCGAAAAACGGTTCTTCACTGATTCTCCATCCTACGGAAGCTGAGGGAAAGAAACCAAAACGGTGTCCGCTTCTGAAACGAGAACTTCCGTCATAGCGTCCGCTCGTCTCAAATAAGTAACGGCCGCCCTTGTAGGAGTAATTAAGACGATAAAATGCACCTAGAAGTGCGTATTCATTCTGTCCGCCGGACATAGTCATTGCGTCACCGACTGCCAGATTCAAGTCATTCAGGTCATCGGAAAGCAACCCTTGGCGGGAGACTTTAATGTCTTTCAGACGCTTGGTTTCATAGTTATAACCAGCCATAATCTTGAACTGATGACCGGCAAAATCCAACATATAGTCACCATACACATTGAAGGCCTGATACCAATGATTGGTTTGTGTTTCTTTCAACTGATTCACACCGTTTCCGGTAGTCAGGTAGGATATTTCACCTGGATATTTGGAATAGGGCACATTCACCGTTCTGTTCATGGTTTGATAATTATAGTGCAGGTAACTGTAATTGGCACGGATATTCAGGTTTTTCATTACATTGAAACTTGCCTCAAATGTTGTGGAAAACTCATACCGCTGGTCTTCATTTTTATGCTTTCCATAAGCAAGGATAGCCCCCATCCCATCCAAAACTGCGGAATTACTCAATGAGGTCAGATACACGGCACTACCGTCAGGATTGACAGGTACAAAGCTAGCCAACGCATGATTCACAGCAGTATTAAAGTTGTTATTAATGCCCGACAGTCCCGGATAAGAGTAACTATTGTAATGGTACTTCGTATTATTGCTGATGGTCAGCCTCGGAGTTATTTTAGCCGAGATTTTACTTCTGAAGTTATATACCTTATACTTATCGGGGTTCTGCCTGAAGATACCAGTCTGGTCAACTGTATTTCCTGATAAGTAATAGTTCAGCTTGTCATTTCCCCCGCTAACACTGATATTATGCTCCCACATCGGTCTGTTTTTACGATAGAGATAATTATACCAGTCAAAATTACCGTAATATACATATGTGTCCCTTCCATCGCGTTGGTCGGTCACTACCCAGGGACGTTCCGGATTCTCCGTTTTATCATTCCGCCGTAACCAAAGCTGACGGTAATCTTCTTCCGTATAATTAGTATAAGGCTTTCCATTGTAGTTGGTATAAAACAGGTCGTTAATACCAGCCGAATAATAGCCTCTGGTTTCAAAATCGGTAGAAGTCGTCTGATTACTCCATGAGTATCTCCCATCATACGAAACGGTAGTCTTACGGGCAGACCCCTCTTTGGTAGTCACAAGAATAACACCATAAGAGGCACGCGCACCGTAAATGGCAGCAGAAGAGGCATCTTTCAGCACTGAAATAGATGCGATGTCATTCGGGTTCAAGCGATCGACATCTCCCTCTATACCGTCAATCAGAACCAGTGGCGATGCATTGCCGCTAATAGAATTGACACCACGGATATTGATAGTTGCCGAAGCCCCCGGATAGCCCGACCCGAAAGTAACATTCATATTAGGAACTGTTCCTTGCAACATCTGCGAAGCTCTCGGCACAGGTCTGTCTTCCATCGTTTTAGTGTCTACTACAGCTACGGCTCCCGTCAGATTGACTTTCTTTTGAGTACCATAACCAACGACTACCACTTCTTCCAACGTCGCTGTATCCTCACGGAGCATCACTCTCGAAGATTTCTGCAACTCGGAGACTTTGATTTCTTTCTTTTCAAACCCGATATATGACACTACGATTACCGCATTGACCGGAACGGACGACAACGTAAATTCACCATCCAAGTTTGTGACTGTCCCCATAGATTGTCCCACCACCTGTACACTGGCACCAATTATCGGTTCGCCATTCACATCGACTACTTTCCCCACAACCCGGTGTAAGGACTGTGATGGGACAGTAGCGGTATTGCGTGCTGTTTTCTTTGTGATGATAATCATCCGGTTTTGTAGCTTGTACTCTACGTCTTTATCCAAAACAGCAGCAAGCACATTGTTTACAGTTGTTTGTTGAAAGGAAGCTGTTATTCGCTTGTTTTCATTAACCTCGTCTGTTTTATAGATAATGGAGTACTTTGTCTGCCGCTCAACTTCTTTCAATACCGCTTTTAGCGGCTCATTCTTAAAGACCTTCGTAACTGTCTGCGCCCTAAATGACTGGACGCCCATACATAACAGAATCAGGAGAAACAATCTAAAAAATGAGTTTCTTCGGTCATTCATAATTTTATCAATTAAGTTGTTACAATTTAAAGTGATTTATATTTAAGGATATATATATATTCGATTGTAGTAATTTCCAAGAACCGCCTCTATAAGATAAAACAACTCATCGTCCATCTACCCAACTCCTATAAACACAAAAAAGCAGATTATTTCTGCTTTTTGTATTTATAGGCTCTTATTATTCAGACCACTGGAATATCGGATAACCGTCCGTTCCTTTTTTCCAAAGATTCGGATTCCAAGCTACGATAATATCTTCCAGCTCTCCGGTCGTTTTTGCCACTCCGTGAAATGTCGTTCCCGTAGCCGACGATTCGTCCGATGGAATAATTATACTTTCATTCACTTTCAGTACGATACCATCATAAGCATAACAATTCTCATAGCTGCCCAATGAAGCAGATACACCGACAATGCGTCCTACGGTTGACGAAGTATCTACTCCGGTCATATTACTCCATGCTGCACTGTTCTTGATGGCAATATCACTATTCTTGTCGATTTGTCCTAAAACACCACCTATGCCTCCTTTTGTCGCGCTGACCGCCCCATATGCATAACAGTTTTCAATAAAGCCACCGACACCAACTTTCCGCCCGACAATACCACCCGCTTTTCCACCGCTTGCAGCCTGGTCGTTGACCGTTGCACTTGAATAGCAGTTCTTTATATAGCTTTCCTGTCCGTCATAGCTGTTTGCCAACACACCGGCGATTCCACCAGCAGCACCGGATCCTATCACCTCACCGGTCGTATAGCAATTCACAATTCTTCCCGTCTTACTACCATTTCCCTTATCTTTAAGTCCAAGATAACCGGTGATAATTCCTATACCTTGCCGAGTGGACGAAACGGAAGCGTCAACAAAACCTACATTACGGCAATCACCACACAACACCCCAAAGAAACTCGGATAATCACCGGCAGAGCATTTAAAGTTCTTAATGACATGACTGTCTCCGTCAAAGTCTATCTCATAAGGGAAATCTCCTGAGCCATTCAATGATTGCCAATCATCAATACCTGCCATATCAATGTCAGCGCCCAACTGAAAATAAACTTTTATTCCCGATTTCAATACACTACGCATATTCTTAATCTGCGTCCCATCCATTATCACATAAGGTTTGCTGTCCGTTCCGTTTCCTTTCTCGAACAAACCGCTGGCACCGTCTCCGTCACCATCACTAGTTCCATCGTCCGTTTCCGTCTTTTCAAATGGAACACGGGTATATGAGTCTAAAGGATTAGAGTCAGAACACGAAATTGCAACAGATGCCATCATCAACAGCATCCCCAATCTGCCTATTTGAGTAATATTCATACTTGATTTCTTTACAATTAAACATAGAGTTCTTATCTTATATATATATCCTTTTCCTTGTATTCTACTTTGATAGGTATGATTTCTTTAAGCGCATCCATTACGTCTACGATTGTCTCTTTATTACGCAACGAAACACGGAACTTCATGTCGCCCAACTTCTCGGACTCCAACTGAATACGCACATCGTACTGACGGGAAAGTTTCTTCACCATCTCTCCCAATGTTATATCGTCATATTCGATTCTGTCTTCCGCCCACGCCATTGCCTGCCATGCATTGACTTTCTTTCCTTTCAACTGCCCTGTCTGCAAATCCAAAGAAATGGATTCTCCCGGCGACATCCGTATTTGTTCTTCCTTATAATTCAACTCTACCGTTCCTTCCTGTAAGGTAGTAGTTATATAAGAATCGTCCGGATAGGCGGATACATTAAACTTCGTACCTTTCACCACCACATCATATTCCTGCGTCTTTACCGTGAATCTCTTTCCATTCCGCCTGGTTACTTCAAAATATCCTTCTCCTTCCAGTTCCACAACCCGGTCGGCAGTATTGAAATGATTCGAATATCTTAGTACGGAACCTGAATTCAGCCATACGATAGTCCCATCCGAAAGCTGTATTTTACTCTTATCCCCCAGCGGGGCTTCGCAAACAAAGAACGTTTTCGGTGTAAACAGGTAAACAGTTTGCCGGATACCCAGCGTGCTACTGATAATCAACGCTACCACGGCAGCGATACGGGCTATCTTCCATATATTCAGTTTCGGTTTCTTCAATAATGGAACAATAGCTTCCTGCGTGTACATCTTATGCTTCAATGCTTCCCATTCGGCATCAGTCTGCGAATCAGACACCCGGTTGCTCATCCATTCTTTCTCCCATTGACGGAATCTGCCATAGCCACCCTCAGTCTGTTCAATACATTCAAACAGGGTCTTTTCGTCAGCTCTTGATATACGTCCTTCAAAATACTGAATAGCCAATTCTCGGATATTTTCTTCTTGCTTCATTATATTCACTTTCTATAAGATGTAACAACCCATATTTCATTTACCCAACTCCCGAAACAAAAAAAGCAGAAAAAACTTTCCTGCTTCTTATTCTTTAATATAACTAAAGAGCAAATTAATCAGTTTTGCTCCATCATCAGCCATGCCAATATCATCATATACAAATCCACCGGATAGTGCTCACTGAAATGCCTGGAAAAATATTGTAAAGCTCTTGCAATATGTTTTTCGACTGCCGTAGTCGATATTTGTAGTTTTTCCGCGATTTCCCTGTTCTTCAATCCTCTGAAACGACTTAACAGAAAAATCTCACGCGACCTGTCCGGCAACTGATTGAGCACAAAAGCAATCTGTTCCTGTAATTCATTATATAATAATTTATGTTCCGCATCCTGCATAAAGTCTGCGTAGTAGAGTCTTTCTTCTCCATCCACCTTTGCCAGATACTCCACCCGGTACTTTTCAACAATCGAGCGATGTTTTAAATAATTCAGGCATCCATTACGAACCATAGAAAAAAGAAGAGAAGTGAGTGAAAGAGCAGATAACATTTCACGACGTTCCCAAAATCGCAAGAAACACTCCTGAATAATATCACGGACTGTTTCTTCATCTTCAATAAAACGGATAGCATACCCTCGCAAACGAGGATAATAACTCTTGAACAGAAACTCAAAAGCCACATTATTGCCTCTTTTCAGCTCCCCCAATAATTGTTTATCATCCATGAAATCTACCATAGTTTAGAATTTTATACGCAAAGGTACGGTCCAATAGTTAACAAAGTGATGACAATATTATGAATATTTTTTCAATAAATCAAATTTAAGGTACTTTTTATAAAATCCCCCAAAGGGAATATTTCAATAATAGGATACAAAAAAAGGGTCAGCAACTGACCCTTTTTTAATTATCATTTCATGGTTTATACAACCCGTTGATTGCCTTATTCTTCATCCATAAGAATTTCCAAAATCTGACAAGCAGCTTTCGCAACCGGAGTACCCGGACCGAAAATAGCGGCTACACCTGCCTTATACAAGAAATCATAATCTTGTGCAGGAATAACCCCACCGGCAATCACTACGATGTCTTCACGTCCCAGTTTCTTCAACTCTTCGATAATCTGCGGAACCAATGTCTTGTGTCCGGCAGCCAGTGAAGAAACACCCACTACGTGAACATCGTTTTCTACTGCTTCGCGAGCCGCTTCCGCAGGAGTCTGGAACAATGGCCCCATGTCCACGTCGAAACCGCAGTCTGCATAACCTGTCGCTACCACCTTGGCACCACGGTCGTGACCGTCTTGTCCCATCTTTGCAACCATGATACGAGGTTGACGTCCCTCTTTTTTCGCAAACTTCTCTGCCAGTTCACAAGCACGCTTGAAGTCGCTATCGTTTTTACTTTCTGATGAATACACGCCTGATATCGTTCTAATTATTGCTTTATAACGTCCTACAATCTGTTCGCACGCATAAGAAATTTCGCCCAAAGTAGCACGAACACGAGCTGCTTCAACTGCCAGTTCCAGCAAGTTACCCTTGCCAGTCTTCACACATTCAGTGATAGCAGCCAATGCTTTATCCACTTCTGCCTGATTACGTCCTTCTTTCAAACGTTTCAGGTTTTCAATCTGTTCAAGACGAACGGCAGTATTATCAATTTCAAGAATATCAATTGGAGCTTCTTTATCCAGACGATACTTGTTCACACCAACAATAGTCTGCTGACCGCTGTCGATACGGGCCTGTGTACGTGCGGCAGCTTCTTCAATACGCATCTTCGGAATACCGGTTTCGATAGCTTTCGCCATACCGCCCAGTTTTTCGATTTCCTGAATGTGTTCCCAAGCCTTATGAGCCAGTTCGTTCGTCAGGGACTCTACATAGTAAGAACCACCCCACGGGTCAACGTTCTTACAGACATAGGTTTCTTCCTGAATATAAATCTGAGTATTACGGGCAATACGTGCGGAGAAATCTGTCGGAAGAGCGATAGCCTCATCCAATGCATTGGTATGCAAAGACTGAGTATGTCCCAAAGCAGCGGCCATAGCTTCGATACAAGTACGTCCTACGTTGTTGAACGGATCTTGCTCCGTCAATGACCATCCGGAAGTCTGTGAGTGAGTACGCAAGGCCAGTGATTTCGGGTTCTTCGGATTAAACTGTTTCACAATCTTCGCCCACAACATACGTGCAGCACGCATCTTGGCTATTTCCATAAAGTGATTGGTTCCGATTGCCCAGAAGAAAGAAAGACGCGGAGCAAATGCATCGATATCGATACCTGCCGCTGTTCCGGCACGGAGATATTCCAAACCGTCGGCCAATGTATAAGCCAACTCAATATCTGCGGTAGCACCTGCTTCCTGCATGTGATAACCGGAAATAGAGATAGAGTTAAACTTAGGCATCTTCTGTGAAGTGTATTCGAAGATATCAGAGATAATCTTCATAGAGAATGCAGGTGGATAAATATAGGTATTACGCACCATGAATTCTTTCAAAATATCGTTCTGGATAGTACCTGCCATTTCTTCGAGTTTAGCGCCCTGTTCCAAACCGGCATTGATATAGAATGCCATAACCGGAAGTACAGCACCGTTCATCGTCATGGATACAGACATCTTGTTCAAAGGAATACCATCGAACAAAACTTTCATGTTTTCCAATGAACAGATAGATACACCTGCTTTACCTACGTCACCCACTACACGTTCGTGGTCGGGGTCATAACCGCGGTGAGTAGCCAAGTCAAACGCTACTGACAAACCTTTCTGACCGGAAGCCAGATTACGGCGATAGAAAGCATTGGATTCTTCGGCAGTAGAGAATCCGGCATACTGACGGATAGTCCAGGGGCGAAGGGTGTACATTACTGAATACGGACCACGCAGATAAGGAGGAAGTCCGGCAGCATAACCGAGATGTTCCATTCCTTCGAGGTCTTCTTTTGTATAAACAGGCTTCACTTCAATGTGTTCCGGCGTTTTCCAGTCAGCGGAGATACCGTTAGCCTTTTGCCATTCAGCACCGTTAACTGGCTGAAATGCGGCATATATATCTAAGTTCTTAAAATCTTTTCTCATCTTACTTCAATAGTTTGGCGTTAAACTCTTTCAAGGTATCCAGTACGTTGACACGAACATGGATGAAGTTTTCGATACCTGCTGCTTTCAGTTCATCCATACAAGCAGGAGCACCGGCAACGATAAACATAGCGCGACCGTTCAATGCCTTGAATGCTGGAATTGCATATTCCGCATATTCATCATCACTGGAACAGATTACGACAATATCAGCTTTCGCAGCCATCGCAGCTTCCACTCCGGCTTCTACTGTTTCAAAACCGAGGTTATCAACCACTTCATAACCGGCACAAGCCAAGAAGTTGCAAGAGTATTGTGCACGTGCCTGACGCATAGCCAGGTTACCGATAGTCAGCATGAACGCTTTCGGACGTTTGCCCGATGCTTCCGTTTCAAGACGGAGTGCTTCAAATTCACTGGCAGCACGGTCGAATACCAATGTATCCACATCTTTCTCACAGGTATGGTCTTTTCCACCGCAGCAGCATTTTGCTTCAACCGGGCGTTTATCACCGGCCTTTTCATTGAAGTTAGGGAATTGGTTAGTACCCAGCAAAACTTCACGACGCTGAGCCACTGCCTTATGACGGGCTTTATTACTTTCGTTCACAGAAGCCTGAACAGTTCCGGCTTTCAATGCAGCATAGAAACCACCGGCTTCTTCTACTGATAAGAACAGATTCCATGCTTGCTGTGCAATAGATATTGTCAAGTTTTCAATATAGTAAGAACCGGCAGCCGGATCAATTACTTTATCGAAATGCGATTCTTCTTTCAACAACAGTTGTTGATTACGGGCCAAGCGTTCTGAGAAGTCGTCCGGAGTTTCGTAAGCCTTGTCAAATGGAGTGACAGTCATTGAATCTACGCCACCCAATGCAGCACTCATCGCTTCAGTTTGTGTACGGAGCAGGTTCACGTGCGCATCAAACAGAGTAAGATTGAAAGTCGAAGTTTCGGCATGAACCGCCATTTTCGCCGCGCAACGACATTCACCGTTAGGGCCTTTGTTTTCACAGTCGCGCAAGCATTCAGGATTGTAAGAAGCTACGATATTCGCCCATAACAGACGTGCAGCACGGAATTTAGCAATTTCAAGGAAATAATTGGAGCTGATACCGAAGTTGAATTTGATTTTCTTAGCCACTATAGCAGCAGGAACACCGGCATCGGTCAGTTGGGTCATATATTCGTTACCCCAAGCCAACGCATAACCCAATTCCTGTGAGATATAAGCTCCGGCATTGTTCAAAGTCAAAGCGTTCACATTCAGTACACGGTAGAAAGGAAGCGGTTGGATAGCTTCAATCAGTGCTTTGGCAGTTTGTACCATATCGCCCTTTTCCTTGCCGCGGGTCAGCATCTTGTTGAAGAAATCATAATTGATGGAACCTTTCAGCTTCTTCACATCATAATCCTTCTTTTGGAAATAAGCTACCAGCAGATTAGCCAGTTCTACAACGTGTCCCTGGCAAGTAGAGAAGTTCAGTTCAACACACTCAGCCTGAATATCATTCAACAAAGTTTCAAGATATTCTGCATTGAGTTCTTTTGCCTTTACATGGAAAGAAAGTGAATCGACACCCTTGTTCAGGATATCCAGTGCTTTCGCATTGGCCTCTTTGGGGCATTCCACTCTGATTTCCTGGCGAACCAGCCACTCATTGTTGTCTTTCTTAGTTCCTCTCAGATACGGGAATTCTCCGGGAAGCGCATCAGTAGTCTTTAAACCTTCCAGATCTTCCATCCGGTAGAAAGGTTTCACTTTGAACCCTTCGTTTGTCTTCCAAACGAGCTTCTTCTCAAAATCAGCACCTTTCAAGTCGGCTGTAACCTTCTCCATCCATTGTTCGGTGGAGACAGGAGAAAAGTCTGAGAAGAGTTTTTCTTTTTTGTCTGCCATAGTTTATCTAAAATTAAAACAAGAATTAATATTGTCTTTATTTTTATCTGTCTCTTTCCAAATGTCTGTTGTTCGACTTGCAAATATAACTAATTAGTTAAAACAAAGCTCTTTTTTATAGAAAATTCGCATAGCCCGCTTGCAGAATGTCGGACATTTGATGAATAAAATAAAAGAGAAGAAATACTTGATTTACATCAATGTTATAAGTAATTTTGCACCCGTTTTGAAAAAGACATTATAAAAACTGCTATATTTATGGATTGGTTACAAAGTTTATTGTGGGACCCCAGTTCCGTGGCACACATCGTGTTCCTCTACGCATTCGTAGTGGCAGCCGGCGTGTATCTCGGTAAGATAAAGATATTCGGTGTATCTTTGGGCGTCACATTTGTTTTGTTTGCCGGCATCCTAATGGGACATTTCGGCTTCACAGCCGATACACACATCCTACATTTCATCCGTGAATTCGGATTGATCTTGTTCGTATTCTGTATCGGTCTTCAGGTGGGGCCATCTTTCTTCTCTTCTTTCAAAAAAGGAGGAATGACATTGAACCTGTTGGCTGTAGGCATCGTAGTGTTAAATATTGCTGTTGCATTGGGGCTTTATTACCTCTGGAACGGTCGTGTGGAACTGCCGATGATGGTAGGTATCCTCTACGGAGCTGTGACGAACACTCCGGGACTTGGTGCCGCCAATGAAGCCCTGAACCAATTGAGCTACAACGGCCCGCAGATTGCGCTGGGTTATGCATGCGCATACCCACTTGGTGTAGTAGGTATCATCGGCTCTATCATCGCTATCCGCTACATCTTCCGTGTCAACATGGCGAAGGAAGAAGAAAGTCTGAAAACACAGAGCGGAGATGCACATTTAATGCCTCACATGCTTAGCTTGGAGGTGCGCAATGAATCTATCAACGGGAAGACACTGCTGGAAGTTAAGGAATTCTTAGGACGCCAGTTCGTCTGCTCCCGCATCCGTCATGAGGGACACGTAAGTATCCCCAATCACGAAACCATTTTCAATGTTGGCGACCAGTTATTCATTGTCTGCTCTGAAGATGATGCTGCTGCCATTACCGTATTTATAGGTAAAGAGGTGAATATAGACTGGGAGAAGCAAGACCTTCCGATGGTATCCCGCCGTATCCTGGTCACTAAACCGGAAATCAACGGAAAAACTTTGGGTTCCATGCACTTCCGCAGTATGTACGAAGTCAATGTAACCCGCGTTAACCGCTCCGGTATGGATTTGTTTGCCGACCCGAACCTTGTGTTACAAGTGGGCGACCGTGTCATGGTAGTAGGCCAACAAGATGCTGTAGAACGCGTAGCAGGTGTATTGGGTAATCAACTTAAACGTTTGGACACACCGAACATCATCACTATTTTCGTTGGCATCTTCTTAGGAATTCTTTTAGGCAGCCTGCCTATCGCTTTCCCCGGTATGCCGACACCATTAAAACTTGGCTTGGCCGGTGGACCGCTGGTAGTTGCCATCCTTATCGGACGCTTCGGTCATAAGTTCCACTTGGTGACTTATACGACAATGAGTGCCAATCTGATGCTTCGTGAAATCGGTATCGTGCTCTTCCTTGCCAGTGTCGGTATAGATGCCGGTGCCAATTTCGTACAAACGGTAGTCGAAGGTGACGGTCTGCTATATGTAGGTTGCGGTTTCCTTATCACAGTCATTCCGCTACTTATCATCGGTGCTGTCGCACGGTTATATTATAAGGTAAACTACTTTACCCTGATGGGATTGATAGCCGGTAGCAACACCGATCCACCCGCATTGGCTTATGCCAACCAAGTAACATCGAGCGATGCTCCCGCAGTAGGATACTCTACCGTTTATCCATTATCAATGTTCCTCCGTATTCTGACAGGACAGATGATATTATTGGCGATGATGTAAATCGAGCTTAGCATATAAGCAGTAAAGCCGGCTATATCTTTCAAAGGAATATGCCGGCTTTATTTATTTTACATATGTTCGTTTTATACTATCAACTTCAATTTCTTCACTACAAATTCTTCCACAAACCGCACGGTTTCTTCCACCCCCAAAGAAGAGGAATCCACACACAAATGATAGGTAGCTGCCGCTCCCCAAGTCTTATAACTATAATAATTATAGTATTCCGAACGTCTCTTGTCTGCTTTCTCAATAATCTCTTCCGCAGCCTCTTCATTCACCTGATGAATCCGGCATACCCTTTCAATGCGGTCTTCTTTGGAAGCTGAAATAAAGATATTTGCACAACGGGGATGTTCACGCAAGATATAATCCGCGCAACGCCCTACGAACACGCAGGACTTCTCTGCCGCCAAACGACGGATAACATCACTCTGCACCTTAAACAGAGCATCATTGCTTAGGCAATTAGTACACGGCATCGCCCCTTCACTGATAAACGGGAAGCGCATACCGAACAATCCGCCAATAATTCCCTGCGAAGCCTTTTCGTCCGCTTTCTCAAAGAATTCCTTACACAGGCCGCTTTCTTCGGAAGCCAAATTAATCAGTTCCTTATCATAGAAGTCGATTCCCAAACGAGCTGCCAACTTCTCTCCGATTTCCTTGCCGCCGCTACCCAATTGTCGACCGATGTTAATTACATAATTACCGCTCATAGTACATTTTGTTTTATGGTTTGGTAGCAAACATACGAATTATTTCTAAAACTCACATCATCAGACGAAAGTTATATTTGAAAGTAACGATGAAATATCCTTTAATTTCCTGCGTGCGGAACTCATAAAAACCATCGGCAGTGGGCATGCGATTGAAACTTTTCCGTCTCCCTAATATATCCGCCCAATGAGCCGATAACTCCGCCTTCTTCTCTTTCAGGAACCGCCAGGTAGCAGTCGCGTTCCACACAATCTCGTCATCTTCCCCTTTCTGGATATTCGTACCGCTACGCAACATATAAGCGGCATCCGTACGCAACTGCAAACCAAAAGGAAAATCCACATAACCGTCAAAACGGAAATTATAATAGCGGGTATAGTTATCATTATCATTCAGAGAATTAAGCGAATACTGGTAATTCCAGGAAGCGGCAAGTTCAAGTCCGCCCCAAGCAGGCTGATAGCCCGTCCGCACTTCGCAATCCAGTCCGACATCACGCGTCGTACTCTTCTCCGGTTGCACATTCCTGTCCTCATTTACCATACTGACACGGTTGTCATACCTTCCCCCCGAATTCAGCCTTAAAGAAAAATGTCCCCAACGCTTCCACCAGTCCGCGTTTCCATAGGTATTCCAATTGCCATTGATATTTATAGGATACGTTTCCCGCCCGCCGCTCTGTACATCATAAAGCATCACTTGTGTCACACTGTTCTGCTCCATCTGCCATCCCGCATTAGCCGATATGCCTTTAGTAGGATACTGAAAGTTCAAACGGATATTGTGAATAAACATCTGCTTCAAGTCCGGGTTTCCACGAGTGATGTACAACGGATTACTATTATCCGTCAGCGGCATCAAGGCCGATAAAGAAGGCTGCCGCGTTCTGCCGTCATAACTCAGGTTGACACGCATTTTCTCCTTTTTCTGCCACCCCACCCAAAGCATAGGCTGATAGTCAATGATATTCATCGCAGTATCCGCATGAAGCGTCCCCACTTTCCGGTCGATGGTACGTTTTTGCGGAGTGACGCCCAACGACGCATTAAACATCCAGACATCATCCGAATAATTGAATCCCACATTCAAGTCATGACCATTGCTACGGCTATGGCTCCGGTTGCTCAAACTATCCACATATCCGGTTTCATAACCGGAAGGCAGTTCACCGAAACCCGCCGAATGAGTCAATGAAGCCAAGTCATAAGTAGAGCGATTATCCCGCTCATACCGGGTACTCCAATTATATGCCGCCCGGAAATGTATCTTTTTACCGACGGGCTGAGTGAAATTCACCCCTACCCGCCATGAATTATTCCGTTGGGGAGAATCCAAATACTGATTCCGATAAAGCACCGAATCATTTCCATACTTGTCTTCCAACTTAAAATACGTTGTCTGCGACAGCGCAAAACTTTCATTATCTCCCCACGATTCCGAATTCATAATATTCACCCCAATAGTTGTCCCTTTCTCATTCAGACGCCGCATAATCCCTACCGTCCAACTGGTATTATTGGATTTTCCGTCCGAGAGCGAACGGTTCTCACTACGATTCACCTTTATACTTTCAGGGATAGATTCAAAATCTTCAAACAACCTTTCATGATTCACACTGGGCGGAGCGTCAAAAGAAGCGCTCTGGCTGTTACTTTCATTCTGATTAGGAGAAAAACCTAAATTTACATTGAAATGAACCTGTGTACGTTTATCCAGCTTACCGAATCCCATAAAACTGGAATTTATCGACCGACTTTTAGAGTTACCCTCATTGGCAGACGCAGAATACTGGTTACCGGTCTTTAGATACTGCTCCTGATACATGGAAGTAATGTTTCCATTCCGGTTGAGATTATAACTCACATTTCCGTTCAGAGTAAACTTCTTGCCAAATTTATGTGTCATATTCATCCCGATGGAATTATTGATATTATCTTTGTATGTACTATTCTGATAGCGGTTGGTAGAACGGGCGATAAAAGAAAGATTCTGTCCGTCCTTGCTAAAATAGTTCACCTGCCCTTCCAAATCCCTCTTCTTATTGTTACCATACCCTACCGTCGCATTTGTCAGCCAAGTTTTGTTCAATTCCTCTTTGGTTTGCAAGTCGAGCACATATTTCTTTTCTCCCGAGCTGATACCCGTAAACTCTTCCTCTTTTGATTTCTTATCATACACCCTTAGTTTACTAATCAAGTTTGCAGGCAGATTTTCGAGTGCCGTCTTTTTATCTCCTGAAAAGAAGGACTCCCCATTTACATTGATTTCGCTGATGGGCTGACCGTTGTAAGTCAGTGAATGATCTTTCTTGTTATACACCAATCCCGGAATACGTTTCACCAAATCTTCCAAATAAGCTCCTTCGGGAGTTTTATAGGCGGAAGCATTGATAACGGTCGTATCCCCTTCCATTACCACTTCCTGCAATTTTCCGGTCACTACCACTTCACCAATCCGAAGATCATCATCCTTCAACACAATAATGCCTGCATTTATGGATGTGGAATCTCCCAGCGTGCGATAGAAAGACTGCATTCCCATAAAAGAAACTTTCAACAGGTATTCTTTCTTGTCCTGCGCCTGATAAGTTAGAGTAAAGCGACCATTTTTATCACTTGCCGTACCTTTTACAAAAGTAGAATCCGTCTTTTCCAGAACGACAATGCTGGCAGAAGGCAAAGGCTGTTTCTTTTCACTTCCGGTTTCCAGCATTTGTACCCTTCCTCTGACAGTCCTCGCCTGTTGTGCATACATTATTGTATGTACACAAAATAACAGTAAAAGTAATCCGCCTAGTCTGCAAGTTTTCATGTCAATAGCAGTATAAGTCTGTATTTTAGTTTGAGCCTCAATAATGCATGTAAAATTAAGAAGTTTATTTAGAAAACTTACTACTTTATTCGTTTTATTAAAACAAATTACATTCCAATCACACAAAGCATAGATACGTACATCTGAAAATCACCTTTGAAAATAGCAAGACGAAAGCATAGTTTCCGAAAACTGGAGAGTATAAAGAAAGCGGCTAAAAGCAAGAGTGGCTTATTCTTGCTTTTAGCCGCATTTTTAGTAGTTGCTAATTATTTATTTAAACCTACATCCACACGTACTTTTTTCTCTACTCTCTTTCCATTCGAAATAGCAGTTATCTTACACTCTGTACTACCAATGTGCTCTTTAGCAGTCACAGTCAACATTCCAGCTTCCAAAGAATAGTCTACTAGTTTATTTTCTGCAAATTCCACCTGACGGATGATTGAAGCAGAAGTATTATCCGCATCAACTATTTTTTCAGCCAAATCAATGGCCTTGGTTTCTCCCGGAGACAATACTATCTGATTAATTAAGATTTCCGGTTTGTTGGCATCCTCAAAGAAAGGTACCGCAGGAAACCAGTAATACCCACTTTCTCCGGAATCTCCTCCACCTTTCACTTCTATTTCTTTTTCCAAAGCTCCACTCGGGCTGATGATATAAACCCAGTTATAATTTTCATATCCACGAGCTACTGTGGCAATTACACAATCTGTAATAGGGTCTATACGAATACCGGCTCCATAGAAAGTCAATTGTTTATTTTCATGTTTTCCCAAAGTATAAAAAGCCGAATTAAACGTCTGGGTATCTATATCATATTTCACTACTATAGTACTGCTCCAACCACCCTTTGTCCAATAGAGAGTATTACTTTGTGTACCAGCGCAAAGACTTCCCGCATTCCAAGCTCCCCAAGAGCCACTGATTTTTACTTCTCCAGGATATTCCATCGTTTCTTTTTCCAATGTGACAGGATTTACTTTTAAGAAGTTATCAGCCGTAGCAATCCATATTGTTCCATCTTTGCTTCTCGTTAAAGTATTAAATGACCCCTCTAATGTCTTTTCGACTTTATTGGTCGCTACATCAATGATATAGACTTTTTTATTTGTCAAAGCAAAAACACGTCCTTCCGCAAAGCACATTGCTCCCATCTGGTCGGAAATACCTTCCACCGGATTTCCCAGTTGCAAATTAGCTATATCAAACTGACGGATACCACCACTGTAGCCAATATACCCCAATTTATCATCTACTCCAACGAAAGAACGTCCGTCTCCTCCTATATCCGTAAATACCGCTTTCTTCTTCAATGTGTTTGCGTCTGCTACAACAAAGCGGTTTCCTTGTTTAGAAAGCAAATAGATATTATCTCCCCATGTTGTTCCAAATTGAGTTGTCACACCTAATGTTTCGTCCTCATTAGCTGCCCGATAAGCCCGATATACGACATCGTAACCGTCTCCATTCACTTTAAAATAGTTCACAGTACCATTATCATGTCCGAACCAATCCTCATTAGCTACATAAAAGCCTTTCGCCGGAATGACAGCAGACGGCTGTGAATCCTCTATAACTTCAACATACTCCAATTTTTCATCATCATCACAAGCTGTAAAGCCAATGCCAAGCGCAACAAACGCCAATAAAAAATACTTTTTCATTTTCTTCAGTTTTCTATATTAAAAAATTATTGATTTGCTAACACATGAAGATCCTCAATCCGACCAACCTCCGTAGAAGTCTCCCCAAGCCAACCACAGTATTGATTCACTCCAGTATATACTTTTATGAAATCAGCTCCTGGCAACTTTACAACCTGTCCTTCGGTATCGACAGCCCAACCAATATCAAATACATCTCCATCTTTTGTATTATCGGCATACCCCCAATCATAAGCATTCAATGTCCAACGTGCATAGGCGTCAGGTCCATTATCAACCCCATTATCAGCCAATAATGTACCTTTGAATACTATCTGATTATCAGTAATCCATTTCGGGAAATAATCTTGGTCATGGTATATGTTTTTATACACATAGCCACTTCTACTCTGGTTATCAGTCCAAGGGCAGTACGTGTCATCGGATAAATAGTTTTCAAGATCCGGAGTAGGTACGTGGTCTTTTTCGTTTCTGAAATAAGTGATCTCATACCCTTTAATCGTAGGCTTTTTATAATACTCACTGCCAGCCAATTCATACCATTCATCAGCGTCCGGTTTTCCATTCTGGTTTTTATCATAAGCTACCATCACAATAGCTGGTTCACTATTACCGATAAATGCATTTCCAACTATCCGAAAATCCTTTTCTCCTTCCACATTCTGAATAGTATGGTCGAAGCCAACAACTACATATCCCCCATAAGCTCCTAAAGTAATAACACCGTTCTTTCCGTTTCCGATAGTAGACAGTACTTTCGCATTCATAGTTTCCTGTGTATCACCCTCCTCGTAGGACGGCATCGTATTAACAAACTGCCCCGGGGCAGGACGATAATCAAGTACTTGTGTAATGTAAGGACTACCCTCAAAATTCAACTCCGGCTCAGGCTCTCCACTTCCTCCTCCTTCGCCACCTTCATTTCCGTTCTTTTCTTCCTCAGAACAAGCGGTCAACAAACTTCCACTCAGTAATGCTGCCCCTATTAGAGCAAACATCCATTTTACACTTTTCTTCTTCATAAAAATAAGAGGTATTAATAATGTGTATATATTATTTAATCAAACTTTCAGTTATAAAAGCAAAATGCCCGGGGATATTCCCCCCTTCTGTTTTCCATTTCAACTTTCCTTCGGGTGAGAAACAATAGACGAAGCCGGTCACCACATAATTTTGAGCATCCGACATAAATATCTCTTTAGTTTCAGGGTTAACGGCAATGCCATAAGGTATCATAATATCCTTATCAGTGCCGTCGGTAATAATCCGATCCGTTATTTGTCTCTTAGTCCGGGTATCCAAGATTCCATATGTTACCTTATTTCCGCCCGATGTCATGCTATAAGCCACACTATAATAATAAAGCTTATCGCCGTCTATACACATTCCTCCCACCGGAATATCCAAACATTGCTTTACTTCATCGGTCGTACTATCTATCACATACAGATTAGAAGGAGTATTCTTATAATCTCCACGCGAACTCACATAAATATCCCCACGTTCATCAATCGCCATCCGATACAAATTGATAGCTACATCTATTTTCTTTTCTTCTTCAAATGTTTCCAAATCAATCACAGACACCGTCCGGTCATAATTCGGTGCACGGTATCCTCCCGAATTAGCCACATACAGTTTCTTATTATGCACAACCATTTCTTCCGGCTGATATCCTACCGGCACTTTCCGGGTCACTTCCAAGCTAGCCGTATCTATTTCCGCCACAAACCCGACTTCCGCATTCGGATCAATCTGCACAGGACCCGCATAGGAACTGATATACGCCTTATCCTTCCAAAATGCCAGATAACGGCAATTAGGAACCTCTATCTCCTTGATTCTACGCGCAGTACGCACATCAAACACTACGATCAGATTGGAAACATTAATTACCGCATATACTTTCTGCCCATATACTTTAATATCATTCCCCACATCTCCCAACTCTTTTACAATCTCTGGATTACGTTCGGAAAAAATATCACGGGTATAATGCCCTGTCGTATAATCAAAATAATCAAGTGAAGCACGGTTCATTCCCATATTTCCCTCGTTGAGTTGATAAAACCCTTTAATACGGGTTCCTACCATAGGAAGCGCCACTTGCACACTGTCCGAAAGGAAAATCTGCTCATCCTCCCGACAAGCCGACAAACTCATAAAAAGTATCAGCAGATATATAAAATGTATTTTTTTCATAAGCTAAGACTAACAATAAACCGGAAATTCCGCCCCGGCATCGGATAATTGAGTACCACATCGTAATATTGGTTCAGCGCATTGTTCATCTCTACCGAGGCCTTCAACAGATAACGACTACGAATCCGGAACTCCTTTTGCAAGGAAAAATCATGTGTGTACCACGGTTCCACATAGTTACGCGGAATATTATTCACAGCCCCGTTATAACGCTCACCCACATAAATAAAACTGTAATTCAACGTCCACGTACCATATTCCACTCCCGCAATCACCGAGCCGCTATGCCAGGGAGTATAAGGAATCTGGTCGCCATACGAAGACAGTTTCTTCCCGTTGATTTTTGTAAAATCCTGCGCTTTCGCGAAAGAATAAGAAAGATTGGCATTCATCCTTACCGGTCCTGCATGACCGAATACAGCCGCCGAAACATCTACCCCCTTACTCTCCACTTTTCCCATATTTGTCATCATCCAGCGAAAACTGCTCCCGGTAGGCGCAGCAATAATCTTATCGGTAATCGCGGCATAGTAAATATCAGCCTGTGCAGAAATCCGGTCAATAAATCCTTTTTTGAATGTCTTTTGATAACTTCCACCAATATTAAATTGGTCGGTAAATTCCGGATTCAACTGACTAAAGCCTATTTGCGCATAATAAAGGTCATTGAAAGTAGGCAAACGGAAGATACGCTTATAGAAAGCACGCAAATTAAAATCATGGTTGTGGAAAGGTTTATACCCGACGATAAATGCCGGAGAAAGTTCCGATTTGTCAGGAGCTTGCACATTATTACGGACTTTCTCGATAACGAATGTCCCCAACACATCAGCCTGTAATTTCCATTTTCCCAGATTCAACGCCGTAGCCAGTGCCGCCCAAGTTGTATAGCGTTGCGGGAACGTGAAAGGAGTCCCTACTCCACGCATGACGGCATTCAACTTATTATATTGAAAATCGACAGATAAAGAAACATCCCAAACAGGCAGAATACTATACATATTCACCACCGATAAATACCAGTCCTGCTGATAATAGGTATTATCGAACTGCATCTTTTTTGTCACACTCTCTTGCAGAAACTGCACTGTATCCCTTGACAGATAATGTGTATAGTCATAGGCAAACTTCCCGTTCAGTTGCAACTTATATTTCGGGGTGACATCTTTCACAAATGTAGCTTGGGCAAAGAAATTCTTATCCTCCTGCCGTTCTCCATTCTGCCATACATTTTTCACGATAGCTCCGGGCAGTCCTCTGTCCGAATCATAATAATACAGTTTAGCCTGCCAATAGCCGTTATGAATAGTGCCATATACACCGGCTTCGATACGATAAGCCTCGATATCACTGTTCCATCGGGTAGCTGTCGTATCATAAGCCACTTTACCCTCCTGATTCAAACGTCTGTAACGAAACTTATATTGCCCGTCGGATTTCGTATATTCACCGCTCAGACTCAAGCTAAGGTTATCGTTCAGTTTATGTTCCAACCGGATGGAAGGATTAATCAACTGGATACTTCCTACCTTATAGCGTACCAGCAGATTCGTTTTCTTTCCTGTTTCAAACTTCGGTTTCCGGGCTTTCATATATACAGCCGAAGCCGAAGCAAAGTCTTTGGCAGACTGGAATATCTCACTTTTTTGTCCGTTATAAAGAGATAATTCTTCCAAATCATCCAGCGAAAAACGTCCCAAATCAACCACTCCGTTTTGTGCGTTTCCAATCTGAATGCCGTCATAAAACACCCCGACATGGTGAGAACCCATATTGCGGACATCTATCGTTTTCAATCCGCCCATACCACCGTAATCTTTGATTTGCACACCCGAAAAGTAACGCAAGGCATCAGCTACATTATGCGTATTCAGCCGTTCCAGTTGCAGCCCGTTCAGCCGTTGGGCAGGGATTACTTCTTTATACGGCTTCGCCGTAACCACTACCTCATCCAAATGTTGCAAACTATCCAAACGGCTTTGAGCTCCCAGCAACGCCGGAAGTCCTAAACAACCTACTGTCCATAGAATTTTTCGAATCATTCTTCCTGTCATCTCGTCTGTTTATTTTCTTTCGATTATAAACTTTCAGGAATACACAAAGACAGAAAAGGGCAGTCTGCTCCCCTTCAAAAAGAGCATAAGCCAGCGTCCTGCACAAACAGACACTGCGCACTTTGTACGTCGCATAAAAACAAGTACTATGTGATTACTAAAAACTGCACTCTTCAAACTTTAATCCCGGAAAGTTTCAAGAATTCAACTTTGGCAGGTCTTCTGACTTACTCCATTTCCCTAACGCCCTTCCCATTCCTCCAAAGCGGAACAGTGGATTTGAGTATTGTAGGAAAACTTTTGGCGGAGCTTACAGCAGCGGGTCTGTTCAGGATTTACACCTGATTCCCTTTTCACCACTCTTTCCGTAGAATCGGAAAAGTGACACCAAAATTTCTTGGAGACAAAGATACACAAATAGAAAGAAAATGGAAGAAAAATCCAATTAAAATAAAAACAAACTAATAATAAGTCCTATCTTTGCCGTTCGAAAGGATCCACTATTATTTTTATCTAATTAAAATTCTTATAAAAGTGAAATCTCCTGTTCTGACTATCACGTTGCTTTGCCTGCTCTTTTTGGCAAGCTGTATCACCCGTAATAAAACATCTCTGGAAACATTCAACCAAGATGTATATACCCCTGAATATGCTTCGGGATTTAAAATTCTGGGTGCCGAGAACGCCGCCAGCACACTAATACAGATTACCAATCCGTGGCAAGGCGCCAACGATGTAACAATGTCCTATTTTGTTACGCGCAACGGTGAGCAGGCGCCTGCCGGATTCAATGGTCCCGTTATCCCTGCCGGAGCAAAACAGATTGTATGTATGTCTTCTTCCTACATTGCCATGCTTGACGCATTGGGAGAAATTAGCCGGATCGTCGGAGTTTCGGGTATCGATTATATCGCCAATCCCTACATTCTTGCCCACAAAGATTCAATCAAGGATATGGGGCCTGAAATGAACTACGAACTGTTGATTGGATTAAAACCCGATGTAGTTTTGCTCTATGGCATAGGTGACGCCCAAACCGCTGTAACAGACAAACTAAAAGAACTTTCCATACCTTATTTATATATGGGAGAATACTTGGAAGAATCACCGCTCGGCAAAGCCGAATGGATGATTGTTCTTTCCGAACTGACAGACAAACGGGAAAAGGGAATAGAAATATTCCGGGAAATCCCCCAACGTTATCATGCACTGAAAGCCCTCACAGATTCCGTCAGCCAGCGCCCTACCGTAATGTTCAACACTCCGTGGAACGATAGTTGGGTAATGCCTTCCACTCAAAGTTATATGGCACGACTGATTGCCGATGCAGGTGCAGAGTACATTTATAAAGAAAACAGTTCCAACAGTTCAACCCCAATCGGACTGGAAACAGCCTATGGACTGATACAAAAAGCCGATTACTGGATTAATGTCGGTTCAGCAACTACGCTTGATGAGCTGAAAGCTGTCAACCCCAAATTCGCAGACGCAAAAGCCGTGAATGCAAAGACTGTTTATAACAATAACTTACGGTTGACACCGACAGGCGGAAACGACTATTGGGAATCGGCAGTTGTCCGTCCCGATGTTGTATTACGCGACTTGATTCATATTTTTCATCCGGAACTTGTATCCGACTCACTTTATTATTACAGGCGTCTGGAATGAAACAACCTCGCAAACATACCGCACTTTTATTTATCGCGCTAGGCATAACCGCCCTGTCATTACTAGTCATAGATATGGCAACCGGAGACACGTATATCCCTGTCTCCAAAGTATGGGCAGTGCTCACCGGGGGTGAATGTGATGAAATGACACGCAACATTCTTCTTTCTATCCGGTTTATACGGGTAATAGTAGCGGCACTGATAGGTATAGCACTCTCTATAAGTGGTTTGCAGATGCAGACGGTTTTCCAAAACCCATTGGCAGACCCCTATTTGCTGGGAGTTAGTTCGGGGGCAGGATTAGGGGTTGCCTTGTTTGTACTGGGAGCCCCATTACTCGGTTGGTCGGAATTTCCACTACTTCAGTCATTAGGCATCGTTGGTTCCGGCTGGATAGGAACGGCTGTCATTTTATTGGGAGTAGCCATTATCAGCCGGAAAGTAAAAAATATCCTCGGTGTATTGATTATGGGAGTCATGATAGGTTATGTGGCAGGCGCCATTATCCAGATACTACAATATCTGAGTTCTGCCGAACAGTTGAAAATGTTCACACTTTGGTCAATGGGCTCTCTCGGACACATCACCACTACCCAACTGGGAATCATGACGCCTATGCTATGTCTGGGACTACTCATTTCCGTAGCCTGTATCAAACCGTTGAACCTGTTGCTTCTCGGAGAAAACTACGCACGGACAATGGGAATGAATATCAAGCGCTCACGCACATTCATCTTCATTTCTACCGCATTGCTGACAGGAACGGTGACCGCATTCTGCGGTCCGGTAGGTTTTATCGGGCTGGCAGTGCCGCACGTCACACGGTTACTATTTAACAACGCCGACCACCGGATACTTGTCCCCGGCACTATGCTGACAGGACTTATCAGCATGCTTCTCTGCGACATCATCGCCAAGCAATTCCTGCTTCCGGTGAACTGCATCACCGCCTTGCTCGGTGTTCCGGTCATTTTATGGGTAATAGCTAAAAACTTGTATAGATTCAAATGATTGAGCTTAAGGAACTGACACTAGGATACGGACAGCGCACGCTGTTGAAAACGGTAAATGCCCGAATCACAGGCGGACAACTCGTCGCACTGTTGGGACGCAACGGAACTGGAAAAAGTACCCTCCTACGTGCTATTATGGGACTGGAAAGTCCCCAATCGGGAAAAATCAATCTGCAAGGAAAAGACATAGCTTCACAAAAACCGGAAAAACTAGCCCGGAACATCAGTTTCGTAACCACCGACAAAGTACGCATCACCAATCTTCGTTGCAAGGATGTGGTAGCGTTAGGACGCGCTCCCTACACAAATTGGCTCGGTCAGCTTCAATCAGAAGACCAGAAAATAGTGGATAATGCCATGCAGTTGGTCGGCATGTCCGGCTATGCAGAAAAGACAATGGATAAGATGTCCGACGGTGAATGTCAGAGAATCATGATTGCCCGTGCACTTGCGCAGGATACTCCGGTTATCCTGCTCGACGAGCCGACTGCCTTTCTTGACTTGCCCAATCGTTATGAACTCTGCTTACTACTGAAAAAATTGGCACAAAAAGAAGGCAAATGTATCTTGTTCTCCACACATGACCTTGACATCGCATTATCGCTTTGTGACTCCATTATGCTGATAGATAACCCGTATATGTACACTTTACCCACTTCGGAAATGATAACCAGCGGACATATAGAAAGGCTTTTTCGTAATGAATCGGTGACATTCGATGCTCAAGAGATGAGAGTGCGTATCAAATGAAGTTTTTCTACATATACCATCAATCTGTCGTACAAATATATCACTAACATAAGAAAATCTCACTGACCGGACAGAAATTACCAAATGGTAATTTTTATCTCCTTTCATACCTCTACCTTTGCACCCGCTTTAATAAAAAAAGATAGAAAGTTATGAAAGATAGTATAGATTTCGACAGTATGGACATCTCCACGTTATTCCGTAAATTACTGATACCTACGGTTCTTGGAATGGTTTTCTCCGCTATATTCGTTATTACGGACGGTATATTTGTAGGGAAAGGAATTGGTAGCGATGCACTGGCAGCCGTCAATATCACAACACCACTTTTTATGATTGCCGCCGGTATCGGGTTGATGTTCGGAATTGGCGGTTCGGTAGTTGCCTCCATTCATTTATCGCAAGGCAAACGGAAGGCGGCAAGTATTAATATCACTCAGGCACTTGCTTTCTCCGCACTTATCATACTGATTATGTCAGCTTTGTGTTTCTACTTTGTAGAACCGTTGGGACGATTGCTCGGCAGTTCGGAAAAGTTGTTGCCGCTTGTGATAGAATATATGTTGTGGTATCTGCCTTTCCTTGTGTTTTACGAGTTATTGAGCACAGGTATGTTCTTTATCCGCCTGGACGGTTCGCCCAATTATGCAATGATGTGCAATGCCATAGCAGCAATACTCAACATCATTTTAGATTATATTTTCATTTTCGAGTTCGGCTGGGGAATGATGGGAGCCGCTTTTGCCACCAGCTTGGGAACAGTAGTAGGGGGATTTATGACAGTGGGTTACCTTACCAGGTTCTCCCGCTCTATCAAACTGTACCGCATCAAGTTAAGCCTTAAAAGCCTGATGCTGACATTGCGTAATGTAGGCTATATGATAAAGTTGGGAACTTCCGCTTTTATCAGTGAGGCATCTATCGCCTGTATGATGTTTTTAGGAAACTACGTTTTCATCCGTCATCTCGGAGAAGACGGAGTAGCCGCATTCAGCATTGCTTGCTACTTCTTCCCTATCATCTTCATGGTCTACAATGCCATTGCGCAATCCGCCCAACCGATTATAAGTTATAACTTCGGAGCCGGACAAGCCGGACGTGTCAGGAAAACTTTGCATCTTGCTCTTCGGACAGCTCTAATCTGCGGAATCAGTTTCCTCGTTATCACCGCTCTGTGCCGTCAGGAAATTGTTGCATTATTCATCGACCGCAGCTATCCGGCATTTGATATAGCAGTGAACGGCATTCCTTATTTCGGTATCGGATTTATTTTCTTTGCAGTGAATATGATAGGAATCGGTTATTATCAAAGCATTGAACGGGGACAAAGAGCTACTATCATTACCCTTCTCCGAGGAATCGTCTTTATGTTGATCGGATTCTTTGCATTACCACCGCTTCTTGGCGTGAAGGGTATTTGGCTCGCTGTTCCGTTAGCCGAGTTCCTGACAACACTTTATATTATCGGAATTTATCTAAAAGACCGATTCATTGTCCGCCAATGATGAGTATATTTGCAGTATGGATGCATTCATTGAGAAACTTAGCGACAGATATAAAGTATCAAAAAACGACATACAGACTTTATTGGACTGTATGGAAGAAGTACATTTCAAAAAAGGAGAATTGATAGTACGCGAAGGAACAAAGAACAACAATCTTTATTTCATAAGAACAGGAATCTGGCGGGCATATTACCATAAAGACGGAGTAGACACCACTATCTGGTTTGCTTCAGACGGAGAAGCTGCTTTCTCCGTCTGGGGATATGTGGATAATGCTTATTCACTGATAAATATTGAAGCGATGTGCGACAGCGTAGCTTATCGCATTTCCCGTGCCGCTTTGAATCAGCTATTTTCTTCCTCTATCGGACTTGCCAATCTGGGCCTTCGCCTTATGGAGCATCAATTACTTTTACAGGAAAACTGGCTTATCAGTTCCGGAAGCCCACGAGCTAAAGAGCGTTATCTCACTCTTATCAAAGAGACTCCGGAACTGTTGCAATACGTACCCTTAAAACACATCGCTTCTTATCTGTGGATAACACCCCAATCATTGAGCAGGATTCGGGCGGAACTTGCCTCTACATAATGTGTATTATAGACTAAGCAAGAAAATATCATTTCTCCGCTAAAATTCCCGATGCAGAATGTCCCCAAAGTAGCCGTTCCAAACTTTCATCAACAACACCTAATATATGAAGTTTGGACAACAACCGATAATACGAAGTTTTTCCGACACCTTCTATTTTCAATATGCTTTTCCAACCCCCTACTAATACTATTTCAAATAGTTCCTTAACTGTTCCTATCTCCTTATTATGTAGAATATTAGCCAAACGAGTATCGGCAACTTCATGGACAGACAGATTAAGAACTCTTTCATCCTGCTTCTTATTTACTCTCTTACTATCTTCTGCCAAAAATAGAAAGCGGGCATTCATGGCACGTTTTCGATAAGTAGCCAATATACTTTTTCTCAACATCAAACCTTTTAGATGAGAATTATAAATCTGCAATGTACGATCGTAAGTGATTCGATGCCGGCGAGCAACCTTCTCTATTGGTTCTCCTGTGGAGATAGAATAGAAAATATCACGGGCTTCGGGATGAATAGATTAATTGAGCCAGTTCACGGATAATGATTGCATACAAAGGCTTGCACACTTTTTGAGTTCTTAAAACATAGAGCAAATCATCATATTTAGACTGGATAAAATCGCGTTCCAATTTTCTACAACTCTCGACAGGTAATCCGCCTCTAAATCAAGTTTTTTTGTGAGCTTCCAGATAGGCAAGCAGAGTATCATCATCCAGAAACAATTGTTCACCAATTCGGGAACTATGCGTTGGTATAAGACGTGCCGGAAAATGGGCAGACAAACTCCGAAAGTAAAAAAAAACGTTCAACTAATAAGAGGTTATCATAGAAAATGAATATTTTTGCACTCAGATTGAATTAGATTTTTTATGACGAGGTTTGATCCAAAACATCCACAGGGCAAATACCCGGGCACAGCGACAATGAAGCCACAGTATGTGCTCATTACCGGGAATGGCGAGGAGCGCACAAGTCATGTGACCGTGCCAAAAATCATGAAGGCTGTGTATGAAATTGCCTCCAACAAGTATGTCACTCTTGAAAAATGCCGTCCGGTCCGTCTTGTACGGGAAGCTGAGTATTTCGCCATGAGTTTCTATCGCGACTCACACATTGCAGTTTATTTCAGAGTAAGGAAAAAGGTGCTCCGAATGGTTAAGAGCGGTTTTTCCTGCGAGGCGGCGGCCGACATGATGTGCGATTTCTTTCAGTCAGCCAGATTGTCCGATATGTCGGACTGGACGTGCGAGGAATTGAACCCCGTACCCCGAAAGAGTGAATCAAGCCTTAGTGTCGATGGCGAAGATTTCCGCTATTTCGGTAGTGCTGATGTTGTGGCAGCTCTTGAAAATATTATCGATGGCAAATCCGTATGGATGCTTTATGATTTTACCTGCGAGAACGGAGGGTATATAAACATTCGACGGTGTGGCGATGACTCAATACACACAGCAAAGTACAAAGTGGAATGTGTCAGATGGACTGAACCGACACCGACCGGATACCGGGCTGTCATATCTGATGTCAACCCCTTGCGGAACTGGCTGTGGAATCTGGTCGATGGTCGCAAATTTCCTGACCCCACACCTGAATGGGAGAGTTTTGATGTGACCGACTATTTCCAACGATTGGCTTTCAGGTTTTTAGACGAAGAAGATAAATTAGATAACGATGAACGGTAAATACAGTTTGCCCGTAGTGAAGGCAGTAGATATGATCTGGACGAGTTTCGACCGTGAAGAAATACGACGCGGCTACGCGATGCTTTTCCAGGCGGCGCAGCAAGGCGACGCCGATGCACTGGCATTCGTTGCCCGGTGCTTTATGGGTGAGGAATATGTGTGGAGCGGAGCCGGCTTCGCCACCGACAATGCCAATGCCTCAAAGCTAATTCAGAAAAGTGCGTTGATGGGCAGTGCCACCGGCGTGCTCTGTGCTGTAAGAAGCGGCAACTTCACCCCTGCCGTGCAGCGGGGGATGCCTTTCGCATCGTTCAAGGAAGCTTTCGAGGAGATTCTCAGTCAGGCGGAGCGTGGCAATGCGTTTTGCTGCTATATGATAGGCAATGTCTATTACTGGGGCGACTATCTACTTGTCGAACCAGAACTTGCCAAGCAATTCAAAACAGAGAACAAATACTATGCCTGGGCCTACCTGATAGCCAAAGAATGGTATGAGCGCAGTTTCAACGGACGCATCTGTGCCGGTTGGGGCAACTACTGCAAGATCCGCGAGTCGGGACTGTGCGACATCAAAAAAGATGTCTTTGAAGCTTATTACCAAGCCCTCGCAGAGATTTCCCCGGTGATTTGCAACAACTACGGACATTATCTCGGGCATGATAAGAAAAACCCTCAAGCAGCTCTGACATACTACGCTAAAGCTGCTTACCGTGGCGACCCACAGGGTGCGTACAATGCCGGTCACACCTACGAGGGAGGCGAGGAAGTGGAGGAAAATATCGAGGTCGCCTATCAGTTCTATGAAATGGCTGCCAAAGGAGGACATCCCGCGGGACAGTTCGAGATGGGTTACTATCATTTTGAAGGATGCGGCAGTGTGGAACAGGATTACGCCAAGGCTGTACAATGGTTTGAAAAGGCGTATGAGAATCCCAAATGCAGCGACGTCACCAAGACGCAGGCAGCCGCCTATCTCGGCATTTGCTGTCAGGACGGTTTGGGAGTGGTGCAGGACGATGACGCGGCGTTGGAGTATCTTCAGGAAGTTGAAGAGAGAATGGACGATTTATGGGATAGCATCAAGGGGAAGGTGCTCAATGCGCTGGGGGTGGCATACGCTTTCGGTCGTGGCACCGATGAAGATATAGAACTTGGCTACCAATATTTCGAAGATGCTGCAAAACTCGATTCGGAGGAAGCAAAAGAGTATCTACAATATATAAATTCATCGGAGTACGAATCTGATGAACGGGTAAAGAAAACAAAGGATATAGATTCGTTTTATCAGGGATTGGCAGAAAGAATCAGAGAGGCTGCCGAAAAAGATTTGCATGAAGTTCTTGAGCAAATAGGAGATGAACATATTTATACGGCAGCCTTGGTCACCGACAGATACTGCTGCACCCTGTTCCTCGCAGTAAACACCGTTGAGTTTCTGAATGGGAACGGCGGACCGGACAGCGAGAGCAAATGGTATCCCGATGAATGGGGGTATTCTGACGCCGACAACAGCGAACTGTCGAAACTCAGCAAATTGCTGTGGGAACATCACGACAATCTGCCGGGCGAAGCCTTTTTCTTCGATGCCATCATATCCGCTATGAAACAACTCAAGGAGGCGGGAACATTCGGGGGACGCTCGGAAGAGATAACATTCTTTGTCTCCATATCGGATGATGAAGAGGCTGAGAATCTTGAAGATTTTTCAGCAAAACTGCTGAACTCGCCGGAACTGGCAGCCGCGTTTTTGAATCGGGACAAATGAACCAATCTACAAGAATCATGATAAAGTATCAGGACAAATACATTCGCTCACTATTTGAAAGCAGCGGAAGCAAAATAATCAAATTCACTAATTTGCCTTACGATAAAGAACCTCAATGTTTAGCGTGTATAAACCTCCTGAATTATCGGTAATTGTGATAGTCGAATTTCCCGTAGAGAGCGGAGTAATGTTAATATGCATACTCTCCAGAGTAACATTAACTACTGTTTCGTCCGAGTTGCTGATAGCATAATGACCATCACCACCGAAAATTATCAATTGAGTTTTGTCAGATGCAGGAAACAATAAGCTAACCCGATTACCTTCTACCGGATTTGGCTTGTCATTATAAATGGCATAATGTAATTGAATGGGCTTGTTATCATCATCTTTACTACATCCTGTACTAAAAACAACCAATAGAGACACTAGTAAGAGACTTTAGAGCATCAGGTATTTTCTTTCGCATTATCATGTACACATCCTCATAATCTTTTACTACCTCATTCGCCAACTCCTCGTATGTCATTTGTGCAGTTATCATATTTTCATTTTTTAATGTTTCATATTATTGTTCGACAACGAGAACTGCCGGAACTGCCACCAAAGCATTGTTCCCGCTATCAGGCTGGCTGTCAGGTCGGAAATCGGCATACTTATCCAGACTCCTAATTGCCCATAATAGTGAGGAAGAATCAGTAGGCAGGGAATGAGAATAAGAACCTGGCGGGATATCGAAAGGAAGATTGCCTTACTTGCCATACCGATGCTCTGAAAGAAATTGGAAGTCACCATTTGAAAACCGACAATGGGGAAGAACATCACCACAATACGTAACCCTTTGGCAGAAATATCCACCAATTCTTCGTGCGTCGTAAAGATAGAAACCGCTAAATCGGGAATCAACATTCCCATCAGGAATCCGGCAGTAGTAACAATCGTTGCAGCATAAATCGTTATTTTCAATACTTTTGTCACACGCGGATATTGTTTGGCTCCATAATTGTAGCCGGCAATCGGCTGCATACCCTGGTTCAGTCCCATTACAATCATGACAAAGAGGAATACCAGCCGGTTTACTATTCCGAACGCTCCGATAGCCAAGTCGCCGCCATGATGCTGCAAGCCTTGATTGATTAGAATTACGATGAAGCAGGCTGCCAGATTCATAAGAAAAGGCGCCATACCAATAGCCAAAGAATCGGCTACTATTTTCTTCTTCAACCGGAAAATTCCTTTATGGAAATGCAAGAGTTCTTCTTTGTTAGAAAACAGTTTGAACTGCCATGCCAATGCGATGACCTGTGCCGTAATAGTAGCAATAGCCGCTCCCTGTATCCCCCAGCCGAAGCCATAAATAAAAACAGGGTCGAGTATTGTATTAATCACCACCGTAGCAATTGTGGCATACATCGCCTTCTGCGGATGTCCCGCCGAACGAAGCACGGCATTCAGCCCTAAATAAAGGTGAGTGATGACGTTACCCAATAAGATAACGACCATATAATCACGGGCATAACCTACCGTGGCGTCACTACCACCGAAGAAATAAAGAATAGGGGTTCTTCGTCAAATTTGGTGGTAAGTTTTTCTCCGCTCATTTAGCTAATTCAGTCAGTGCCTATATTTTCTTATGAAAGTGAGTAAAAAGGGATAATTATTAACTTGGAAATAAAGAGATAAAGAATTTACCACCAAATTTGACGAAGAACCAGAATAGGGTCGAGAAAAATCAGTGTGACCACCGTAAAAACAAGTCCGATAATGATATTCAGTACCAGCACATTGCCGAGTACCCGTTGTGCGGTGTCGTAATCTTTCTGTCCCAGTTTCACCGAGACCAATGTAGCCGCTCCCACACCGACCAGCGAGCCGAAAGCGGCAGCGAGATTCATTAGCGGAAAGGTCAGCGCCAATCCGGAGATAGCCATTGCCCCTACCCCGTGACCGATGAAAATACTGTCTACCATATTATATAAAGAAGACGCCGTCATGGCGATAATTGCCGGAATGGCATACTGCATTAAAAGCTTCCCAATCTTTTCCGTTCCCAACGCAGTGGGTGTCTTTTGTCCTGTCATACCTATTAGTTTGAGGGCGCAAAGATACAAAAAAGAGACAGATTACGGGATATATGAGAAAAGTTTCGTATTTTTGCCCACAAAATTGAGTTAATACGTAACGAAATGAATATACTAGAACTAAGTGAACAGGAAATCATTCGACGCAACAGCCTGAATGAGCTTCGTGCAATGGGTATCGACCCATACCCTGCAGCAGAGTATGTAACCAATGCTTTCTCTACAGATATTAAAGCTGAATTCAAGGACGAGGACGAGCCGCGCCAGGTTTCTGTAGCCGGACGTATCATGAGCCGCCGCGTAATGGGTAAAGCTTCTTTTATCGAATTACAGGACTCTAAAGGTCGCATCCAGGTGTACATCACCCGCGACGACATCTGTCCGGGAGAAGACAAGGAACTGTACAACGCTGTATTCAAACGCCTGCTCGACTTAGGTGACTTTATCGGTATCGAAGGTTTTGTATTCCGCACACAAATGGGTGAAATCAGTATCCATGCAAAGAAACTGACCGTACTTGCAAAATCTATCAAACCGCTACCTATCGTAAAATACAAAGACGGTGTAGCTTACGACTCTTTTGAAGATCCCGAACTCCGTTACCGCCAACGCTATGTAGACCTGGTGGTAAACGATGGCGTAAAAGAAACATTCCTGAAGCGTGCCACCGTAGTGAAAACACTGCGCAACGCTCTCGATGAAGCCGGATATACTGAAGTGGAAACTCCTATCCTGCAATCCATCGCCGGCGGAGCAAGCGCACGTCCGTTCATCACTCACCATAACTCACTGGATATAGACCTTTACCTGCGCATCGCAACGGAACTTTATCTGAAGAGACTGATTGTAGGCGGTTTTGAAGGTGTATATGAAATCGGCAAGAACTTCCGCAACGAGGGTATGGATAAAACTCACAATCCGGAATTTACCTGCATGGAACTTTATGTCCAGTACAAGGATTATAACTGGATGATGAATTTCACCGAAAAACTGCTGGAACGTATCTGTATCGCTGTAAACGGTTGTACGGAAAGCGTTGTTGACGGAAAGACTATCAGTTTCAAAGCTCCTTACCGCCGTCTGCCTATCCTTGATGCCATCAAGGAAAAGACCGGATACGACCTGAACGGCAAGAGTGAAGAAGAAATCCGCCAAGTCTGCAAGGAACTGAAGATGGAGGAAATCGATGACACAATGGGTAAAGGCAAGCTGATTGACGAAATCTTCGGCGAATTCTGCGAAGGTACTTACATCCAGCCGACTTTCATCACCGATTATCCTGTTGAAATGTCTCCGCTGACCAAAATGCACCGTTCCAAACCGGGGCTGACCGAACGTTTCGAATTGATGGTGAACGGCAAGGAACTTGCTAACGCCTACTCGGAATTGAACGACCCGATTGATCAGGAAGAGCGTTTCAAAGAACAGATGCGCCTGGCTGACAAGGGTGACGACGAAGCAATGATTATCGACCAGGACTTCCTGCGTTCTTTACAATATGGTATGCCTCCAACATCGGGTATCGGTATCGGTATCGACCGTCTGGTTATGTTAATGACTGGTCAGACTACTATCCAGGAAGTACTATTCTTCCCGCAAATGCGTCCGGAAAAGGTAGTGAAGAAAGATGCAGCCGCCAAATATATGGAATTGGGAATCGCAGAAGAATGGGTTCCGGTTATTCAGAAAGCCGGCTACAACACTGTAGAAGACATGAAAGATGTCAATGCGCAAAAACTGCATCAGGACATTTGCGGCATCAACAAGAAATACAAATTAGAATTGGCCAATCCGTCGGTAAACGATGTAACTGAATGGATACAGAAAATTAAATAAGTTCTTCATCCAAATCCATACAAATGAAATTACCCGGTAAGATAGCGATAATGGGCGGTGGAAGTTGGGCCACAGCTATTGCGAAGATGTGTCTGGCTCAAGAAGACTCTATCAATTGGTATATGCGACGCGATGACCGTATCGCCGATTTCAAGAGATTAGGGCACAATCCGGCTTATCTGACAGGAGTGAAATTCGACACAAAGCGTATCACTTTCAGTTCCAACATCAATGATGTTGTGAAAGAATCGGATACGCTGATTTTCGTCACTCCGTCCCCTTATCTGAAGGCTCACCTGAAAAAGCTGAAAACCAAGATAAGGGATAAGTTTATCATCACCGCTATCAAAGGAATCGTACCCGATGATAACGTTATCGTATCAGAATACTTCACCAAAGAATATGGCGTCCCTCCCGAAAACATCGCTGTACTGGCAGGTCCCTGCCACGCAGAAGAGGTAGCCTTGGAACGCCTTTCTTACCTGACCATCGCCTGTCCGGACAAAGACAAAGCACGTATCTTCGCGCGTCGGCTGGGAAGCAGTTTTATCAAGACATCTGTCAGCGATGACGTCGCAGGCATCGAATACAGCTCGGTACTCAAAAATGTGTATGCCATCGCCGCTGGTATCTGCAGCGGACTGAAATATGGCGACAACTTTCAGGCCGTACTGATTTCCAACGCCATCCAGGAAATGAACCGTTTCCTGAATACGGTGCATCCGCTGAACAGAAACGTGGATGAATCTGTTTATCTGGGTGACTTGCTGGTGACGGGATATTCCAACTTCAGCCGTAACCGGACATTCGGTACGATGATAGGAAAAGGATATTCCGTAAAAAGCGCACAGATTGAAATGGAAATGATTGCCGAAGGTTACTACGGTACGAAGTGTATCAAAGAAATCAACAAGCATCATCATGTCAATATGCCGATACTGGACGCTGTATACAACATCCTGTACGAACGTATCTCGCCTATGATCGAGATTAAATTACTAACTGATTCTTTTAGATAACCTTTAAACAAGAAAGATATGATTAGCTTGAACATTGAAAAGACTTTTGGATTTATCTCCAAAGAAAAGGTTTTTGCTTACGAAACTGAAGTAAAAGCCGCACAGGAAATGCTTGAAAAAGGAACAGGCAAAGGTAATGACTTTTTAGGATGGTTACACCTGCCTTCTTCTATCACCAAAGAACATCTGGAAGATCTGAACGCTACTGCAAAAGTATTGAGGGATAATTGCGAAGTAGTAATCATTGCCGGTATCGGTGGCAGCTATCTGGGCGCGCGTGCTGTAATCGAAGCGTTGTCTAACAGTTTCACCTGGTTGCAAGACAAGAAAACGGCTCCTGTCATGATTTATGCCGGACATAATATCAGCGAAGACTATCTGTATGAACTCACTGAATATCTGAAAGACAAGAAGTTCGGTGTTATCAATATCTCCAAATCGGGAACAACAACCGAAACAGCACTTGCGTTCCGTCTGTTGAAAAAACAATGCGAAGACCAACGTGGCAAGGAAACTGCAAAGCAGGTTATCGTAGCCGTTACAGACGCCAAGAAAGGTGCTGCACGTGTTACTGCCGATAAGGAAGGATACAAGACATTCATCATCCCCGATAACGTAGGCGGACGCTTCTCTGTTCTGACTCCGGTTGGTTTGCTGCCGATTGCAGTTGCCGGATTCGATATTGAAAAGCTGGTTGCCGGTGCTGCCGATATGGAAAAAGCATGCGGTGCAGACGTTCCGTTTGCCGAAAACCCTGCTGCTATCTATGCCGCTACCCGTAACGAACTGTACAGAAGCGGAAAGAAAATCGAAATTCTCGTCAACTTCTGCCCGAAACTGCATTATGTAAGCGAATGGTGGAAACAGCTTTACGGAGAATCAGAAGGTAAGGACAACAAAGGTATTTTCCCCGCATCAGTAGACTTCTCTACCGACCTTCACTCTATGGGACAATGGATTCAGGAAGGTGAACGTTCTATCTTCGAAACTGTCATCTCACTAGATAAGGTAGACCATAAACTGGAAGTTCCTTCTGACGAGGCTAACCTCGACGGTCTGAATTTCTTAGCCGGCAAACGTGTGGACGAAGTGAACAAGATGGCGGAACTCGGCACTCAGTTGGCTCACGTAGATGGTGGCGTACCTAATATGCGTATCGTTCTCCCTTCATTGAGCGAATACAATATCGGCGGTCTGCTGTATTTCTTCGAAAAGGCTTGCGGTATCAGCGGTTATCTGCTGGGTGTGAATCCGTTCAATCAACCGGGCGTAGAAGCATACAAGAAGAATATGTTTGCTCTGCTTGACAAACCGGGTTACGAAGAAGAATCTAAAGCTATTCGTGCTAAACTGTAATAGAATAAAGTCTGTATATAAAAAAAGAAGCGATTTTCTGTAAATCGCTTCTTTTTTTATATACTGTACCGAAGTTGTTTTTATTCTTCTTCGTCACCTTTATTCTTTTTCGTCATCGACTTTTGTTTTTAAGCCGATTTCTTCTTGAGCTCCTTCACATTCAGCTTTAGAGGAAAGATAGAATTCCAGTCTTACATCACCATTCTTATCCACATGCTCAATGGTAGCCCGCACCATAATTCTGGTTTGCTTCACACCGTCTTTAAAACGCAGTTGTCCTTTCTCTTCATCCGTCAGATTTCCTTCGGTAGATACTTCTGTCTTTTCATAGAAAAGTTTGGTATCCAGTTCGTCATCGTTCTGAAGTTTAAAGGTTTTCAGTTCGGCACCGTTCCCATCCAGAAACAAAAGGGCTTTTACTTCATCACCCACTTTCAAGTCCGGCAGTTCATCCATCTTATTGGCATAGTCTTCTTCCTTAGCTCCATCACTATTCGATTCAGCCTTCACATATAGCTTTTCGATTTTAATCACAGGACTTTCCCCGCTATTGGAACAAGCGCCTAAAAACAATGGTAGCAACAATAATACTCTCTTTTTCATGCTATCGTCGAGTTTATAATGCTACAAAAATACACATAATCTTCTAAACAACAAACATTTGTGTAGTTAATCACATAATAGCCTTGTTTACAACTATCTTGGCATTCTACTTCATCTCTCATTTTTTATCATTATCTTTGTCTCGTATATAGAGATAGTTAAAAAAACGACTCAACTAAAAAAATAACAAAATGGAACGGAATCTATTAAAGAAATCCTACGGATTCGTGCTACTATGTAGCTTATTATTATTGATGGTATCAATCAGCAGTTGTCAGGAAAGCAAACTCAAAGCAGTGATTGCCATCGCAAATAAACAATGCCCAATGGACATGGGAGAAGTCGGAACAATTACCAGCATTGTTTATGATGGCGGTAATGTAGTGTACACGCTCAATATGAATGAGAGTATTACCGATATAGCCATATTGAAAGACAATCCCGAAAGCATGAAAGAGTCCATAAAGATTATGTTCCGGAATCCGGCGAAGGATGTCAAAGAAATGCTAAAACTGGTAGCCGAATGTAACGCAGGACTTCAAATGAAGTTCGTAGGAAAAGACTCGGGCGAAGAAGCGGTTTGCGGCATCACTCCCGAGGAAGTGAAAGAAGTTCTCAAGGCAGAATCCGACCCGTCACAAAGCGAACGTGCCAAACTCGAGGCGCAACTGAAAATGGCGAACTTGCAATTCCCGATGCAGGCAAGTGAAGAAATTCTTATAGAGAAGATTGAACTCAGTGACGAATCGGTCGTATATATCTGTAAAGTAGATGAAGACGTATGCCCCATCAGCCAGATTGAAACAAATGCGGAAGAAGTAAAGAAAGGAATTGTAGCAAATTTGGCGGCACAGTCCGACCCGGCAACCCAGGTATTCTTGAAAACCTGTATCAATAATGACAAAAGCGTAGCTTACAGATATATCGGAACGAAATCAGGCAATCACTATGATATAGTCGTCACCCTGCCCGAACTGAAGAAAATGATAATAAAAAAATAAGTATTACGAAAAAAAAGATTCTACGACGTACTGAGTATGAAAAATAAACTGAAAGCCGTCCTGTTCGACATGGACGGCGTACTTTTCAACTCTATGCCTTATCATTCCGAAGCCTGGCATAAAGTAATGAAATCTCACGGGCTTACTCTCAGCCGCGAAGAAGCGTATATGCACGAAGGACGGACGGGAGCTGCCACTATCAATATCGTATTTCAACGTGAATTGGGCAGAGAAGCTACTCAGGAAGAGATAGAAAGCATCTATCAGGAGAAAAGCGTCCTGTTCAACTCATATGCGGAAGCGGAACGTATGCCCGGTGCATGGGAGTTATTACAGAAAATAAAGAGCGAGGGACTGGTTCCTATGGTAGTGACCGGCTCAGGTCAGCTATCACTGCTCGAACGACTGGAACATAACTTTCCGGGAATGTTCAAAAAGGAACTGATGGTTACGGCATTTGATGTAAAATACGGCAAGCCGCATCCGGAACCTTATCTGATGGCGCTTAAAAAAGGCGGATTGAACGCGGACGAAGCCGTTGTTATAGAGAATGCTCCGTTGGGAGTGGAAGCCGGACACAAAGCAGGTATCTTCACGATTGCTGTAAACACAGGGCCGCTGGACGGACAGGTATTACTGGATGCGGGAGCCGGTTTGTTATTCCCCTCCATGCAAGCGCTTTGTGATGCCTGGGACAACCTGGACATATAAACATCTGTTTCATTCATTAATACGTTTATCTTTAAAATACCGATTCTACCATGCAAAAGTTATTATCCTTACCCCCTAACTTAATCCATTGTTTTCACGAACTGGAAGAAGTGAATCACGCCGACTGGTTTTGTACGTCAGACCCTATTGGAAGCAAACTGGGTTCCGGCGGTGGAACTACCTGGCTGCTGCAAGCCTGCCATCAGGAATTCGCACCTCAGGATACTTTTAGCGACTGGATAGGGCGTGAGAAGAGAATACTGCTTCATGCAGGCGGACAAAGTCGCCGTCTGCCAAGTTACGGGCCTTCCGGTAAGATATTAACTCCCATTCCCATTTTCAGTTGGGAACGGGGACAAAAATTAGGACAGAATCTGCTGTCATTACAGCTCCCATTATACGAAAGAATCATGAAGCAGACCCCCGCCGGGCTGAACACTTTGATAGCCAGCGGAGATGTGTATATCCGTTCGGAAAAGCCATTGCAAGACATTCCCAATGTAGACGTCGTGTGCTACGGTCTTTGGGTGAACCCATCCCTGGCAACGCACCACGGTGTGTTTGTATCCGACCGGAAGCGCCCGGAAGTTCTTGACTTCATGTTGCAGAAACCCTCACTCGAAGAATTGGAGAGTTTATCCAAGACGCATCTTTTCCTGATGGACATCGGCATTTGGATACTGAGCGACCGTGCCGTGGAAGTATTGATGAAGCGTTCATTAAAAGAAGGGACGAACGATATTAATTATTATGATTTATATTCGGACTACGGACTGGCTTTGGGCGAGCACCCCAAAACAGAAGATAAAGAAATCAACCAACTGTCCGTAGCCATATTGCCTTTACCAGGCGGAGAATTTTATCACTATGGCACAAGCCATGAACTGATTTCTTCCACACTGTCCATCCAAGATAAGGTACGCGACCAAAGAAAAATCATGCACCGGAAAGTAAAGCCCAATCCGGCCATTTTCATTCAGAATTCCATCACGCAGATTTCTCTTTCTGCCGATAATGCCAACCTTTGGATTGAGAACAGCCATATAGGAGAAGGCTGGAAACTGGGGTCCCGCCAAATCATCACCGGAGTACCAGAGAATCATTGGGACATTTGTCTGCCGGATGGTATCTGTGTGGATATTATTCCTGTCGGGGAACATGATTTCGTAGCCCGCCCATATGGATTGGATGATGTATTCAAAGGAGCGTTGGAAAAAGCCACGACTACTTACCTCAATATCCCGTTCCCACAATGGATGGCAGAAAGAGGGATTACATGGAACGACATAAAAGGCCGCACGGACGATTTGCAAGCAGCTTCCATTTTCCCAAAAGTCGCTTCCGTAGAAGAGCTGGGTATATTAGTACGCTGGATGACATCAGAGCCGCAACTGGAAGAAGGAAAAGAACTTTGGTTGAAAGCAGAAAAAGTTTCGGCTGATGAAATTTCGGCGGGCGCTAATCTTAAACGCCTTTATGCACAACGCAGCAGTTTCCGCAAAGAAAATTGGAAAGGGCTGGCAACCAACTACGAAAAGAGTGTTTTCTATCAACTCGATTTACAGAACGCTGCCAATGAATTTGTACGTTTAGATTTAAATGTTCCTAATGCTCTGAAAGAGGATGCCGCACCAATGGTCCGGATACACAACCGGATGCTTCGTGCACGGATTATGAAGTTACGTGGAGACGACTCCTGGCAAAAGGAAGAACAGGCAGCTTTCCAACTGCTTCGTGACGGTTTACTGGGAGTTATGCCGGAACGCAAAAACCGTCCTGTGCTCAGTGTCTATTCCGACCAAATCGTATGGGGACGCAGTCCCGTGCGGATTGATGTTGCCGGGGGATGGACAGATACTCCGCCCTATTCTCTCTATTCCGGCGGAAGTGTAGTTAATCTCGCCATCGAATTGAACGGGCAGCCACCATTACAGGTATATGTGAAACCCTGTAAAGAATATCACATCGTACTCCGCTCCATCGACATGGGAGCAATGGAAATTATCAGGAATTATGAAGAACTGCAAGACTATAAGAAAGTCGGCTCTCCGTTCTCCATTCCCAAAGCAGCGCTTAGCCTGGCAGGCTTTGTACCAGCGTTCTCTGCTGAAATTTACGCCTCGTTGGAAGAGCATTTGAAAGCTTTCGGATCGGGAATAGAAATTACGCTATTGGCTGCCATCCCGGCAGGCTCCGGCTTGGGAACCAGTTCTATCCTGGCGTCCACCGTTCTCGGAGCTATCAATGATTTCTGCGGACTGGCATGGGACAAGAATGATATTTGCAGCTACACATTAGTATTAGAACAATTCCTGACCACAGGCGGTGGTTGGCAAGACCAATACGGCGGTGTATTCTCAGGCGTCAAACTGCTCCAATCCGAAGCCGGTTTTGAACAAAACCCTCTAGTACGCTGGCTACCCGACCAACTCTTTGTCCATCCCGATTATCGCGACTGCCACTTGCTATACTATACAGGAATCACCCGCACGGCCAAAGGCATATTGGCCGAGATTGTCAGCTCCATGTTCCTCAATTCGGGTATGCATCTGAGCTTGTTGGCTGAAATGAAAGCACACGCCATGGATATGAGCGAAGCTATTCTACGCGGCAATTTTAGTAGTTTCGCCAATTTGGTAGGCAAAACCTGGATACAAAACCAGGCATTGGACTGCGGCACGAATCCACCGGCAGTAGCGGCTATTATCGAGATGATTAAGGATTATACATTAGGATACAAACTTCCCGGAGCAGGTGGGGGCGGTTACTTATACATGGTAGCCAAAGACCCGCAAGCGGCAGGACAAATCCGCCGGATACTGACGGAGCATGCTCCTAATCCTCGTGCCCGCTTCGTAGAAATGACGCTTTCCGAAAAAGGACTCCAAGTCTCAAGAAGCTAAGAACCTCAAAAAACAAGCTTGGGCATAGAATCCGATTTTCCGTCTATGTCCAAGCTCTAATTCTCAAGCCTCAATTACTGTTGATATATAATGCAAAAGTTGTACATTTGCAAACTTTATAAATAAAATCAAGCTTAACACAGTAAACAAAGAAAAAATATAAAACCTATAAAATACAAATATGAAATTACTTAAATTATTATTCGTTGTTCTGTTATTCTCTTGCAATAACGATTCAACAGAGACTCTGGAAACGGGAGAACCAAAACAAATTATCGTAGAAATGGAAAATCCTGATGCTACGGATATAATAGATGTCTCTGGTACTTATAATCTCGAGAAGAATAAAGAATACTGTGTTCGGGAAGATGGCAAGTATAAGATTTTTTTAGCCAAAGATTATTATACGGATGAAAAAGAAAAGGAACAGGAAATTCTTTTCTACTCCATTTTTGACGTAGCAAAGCAAGCCCCCGTCTACTTTACCGAAAAAATAGACGTAGCCAAAAGACTTGAAAGGGAGTGGGAATATTATGATAAAAAAAACACTCCAGCAAACACTGATAAAAAACTAGTTTGTACTTCTCGGATAAAAGAAGAAGAATAAATACATCATCACTTATATTTTTAGCAGATACCAGACAAGTACTGAAAACATCATAAAGAAAAACCGCAACTACTTCTTGATGAAGTTATTGCGGTTTTCTAATGTGACCCCGGTGCGATTCAAACGCACGACCTTCAGAACCGGAATCTGACGCTCTATTCACTAAGCTACGGGGCCATTCTTTTCAAATGCGATGGCAAAAGTATAAAAAAACTTCTCATTTTCCTAATGTTTCTTCTTTTTTTATACTTCTCATGTCACTTCTCATCATCCGGTCTCTATTATTTTGAAATGCTTTAGAGCACTTACTTTATCAATTTGACAATCTTTTAGAGAATATCCGTTACATATATCAATTTTATTCCTATCTTTGCCGACAATTAACATTCAACAAACCTATGAGTTACTTGATAAAACCAAAGAACTATAACCCGCTACTCGACCTCAAACAGACCGAGCTGGGAATCAAACAAATAAAAGAGTTCTTCCAGTTAAACTTATCATCCGAATTGCGCCTCCGACGTGTGACCGCCCCCCTGTTTGTGTTGAAAGGAATGGGTATCAATGATGACTTGAATGGAATAGAACGTCCTGTTTCTTTCCCTATCAAAGACCTGGGCGACGCACAAGCAGAAGTGGTTCATTCATTGGCTAAATGGAAAAGACTGACATTAGCCGATTACCATATCGAACCCGGATATGGCATTTATACAGACATGAACGCCATCCGCTCTGATGAAGAACTGGGCAACCTCCACTCCCTCTATGTAGACCAATGGGACTGGGAACGTGTCATCACTAACGAAGACAGAAACATACACTTCCTGAAGGAAATCGTAAACCGCATCTATGCGGCCATGATCCGCACGGAATATATGGTATATGAAATGTATCCTCAAATCAAGCCATGCTTGCCACAGAAGCTACACTTCATTCACTCGGAAGAGTTACGCCAACTCTATCCCGACCTGGAACCGAAATGCCGCGAACATGCTATCTGCAAAAAATACGGAGCTGTATTTATCATAGGTATAGGTTGCAAACTAAGTGACGGCAAGAAACATGACGGACGTGCACCGGACTATGATGACTACACAACAAAAGGCCTGAACGACCTTCCCGGACTCAACGGTGACCTGCTGTTGTGGGACGATGTGCTGCAACGCTCCATCGAACTGTCATCCATGGGTATCCGTGTAGACAAAGAAGCCCTGCAACGTCAGTTAAAAGAAGAGAAAGAAGAAAAAAGACTTGAACTTTATTTCCACAAGCGACTGATGAACGACACCCTTCCATTATCTATCGGCGGTGGTATCGGACAATCCCGTTTGTGTATGTTCTACCTGCGCAAAGCCCATATCGGAGAAATACAAGCCAGCATCTGGCCCGAAGATATGCGCAAGGAATGTGCGGAACTTGAAATACATCTTATATAATTACTATGAACGTACAGATTGAAGAAAGCTGGAAAACACATCTGGCACCCGAATTCGACAAAGACTACTTTCGCACACTGACCGATTTCGTCAAAAGCGAATATAGCCAATATCAGATATTCCCGCCGGGAAGACTGATATTCAACGCTTTCAATCTTTGCCCTTTCGACAAAGTGAAAGTTGTAATCATCGGACAAGATCCTTACCACGGACCGGGACAGGCACACGGTCTCTGTTTTTCTGTGAACGACGGAGTCCCCTTCCCCCCTTCATTGGTGAACATCTTCAAAGAAATCAAAGCAGATATAGGCACTGACGCCCCCACAACGGGGAACCTGACACGTTGGGCGGAACAAGGTGTATTGCTACTCAACGCTACCTTGACCGTACGCGCCCACCAAGCAGGCTCACACCAAAACCGTGGTTGGGAAGCATTCACCGACGCTGCCATCCGCGCTTTAGCAGAAGAAAAAGAAAACCTGGTATTTATCCTGTGGGGATCATATGCCCAAAAGAAAGGAGCATTTATCGACCGCAACAAACACTTGGTACTTACTTCCGCTCATCCTTCTCCCCTTTCCGCCTACAATGGCTTCTTTGGAAACAAACATTTCAGTCGTGCAAACGATTATCTGAAAGCACACGGAAAAACTGAAATCACATGGTAATTGGATAAGTTGAGAATGGAAAACTTTCACTTTCCATTCTCAACTCAACTCTCCACTTATTTTAGTACCACTGAATATTGCTTTGTGTCTGACTTCTCTGCTCATACTTCAAATCCTGCAGGATACTTGCATTTGCACGGATTGTTACATTATAGTATTTCCAGCGTCCAAAAGGCGAAAGACTGGCCGACAGATTGAAACAGTGCAAGTCACGAGAGATAGTGCAGGAAGTCTGTGTAATCTCTTTTGCCTGGAAATCATATCCTGAGTTGAAAGATAAAGACCAGTTATTGGAAATCTTCACATTTCCGTTCGCATTAATATTATGCGTATAAGTATAAGGATATCGCATGGAATGACGATTGATAGGCTTCGTTCTATCTTCACGAATGTTAAACGAATAACTGAGACTTAATGACCAAGGCATTTTAAACACTTGATAACCATCCGAGTCTGCCTGTGCCTTTTCCACTTTCTTGGTTGCAGTACCATCTTCTCCGTCCGTTCCTTCCGCATCATCATCCTCGCCATCCCCTTTCTTTTTATCCTTGCCTTTCTCATCCTCTTTCGGGCCGAACCATTTCTTCCATGTATCATTGTTGAAAGTATAGTTGAAAGAAGAACCATAGCCCTGAAAACGTCCGAAACGTCCGTATGACCATTCCGTACGGTTACTTGTCACCACATTACCATTTTTATCGAATGTATAGGCATAGGTAGCAAATTGGGCATTCATATTGAAGGTATAATTCTTGGTCAGCTTTAAACGTAGATTCATTGACAAATCACTCCACGGTCTTTCCTTGGCAGCCATATTATAAGACATATTCGCGCTCAAATCATCAATAAGACTAACCTTCTTGACCGTATCTTTTTTCGCATCATAATACTTCATCTCCAAGTTATTAGCTATCGAGAAACTTACCGTTCCCGAGCCCTCACGCGAAGGCACGCCATAAGGCTGTCCGGTGAAAGGAGAATAATACTGTGTATTACCGTTATAATCCGTATATTCTTCCCAGTACTTGCTGAATCCCGGAGCACCACTTAAACTTACTTGCGGCGTGAACACGTGACGAATCTGTATCTCCTTCTTCTTCGCAAAAAGCGGTTTATACATACCATATAACTTCGTACTCAAACTCAAGCTTGCCGAGTAATTGGATACACGATAAAAACCATTGAGAGAATCGCCCGGCAATGATTCCAACTTGTGAGTATCCTCGTTGTAATGCTGATTGATTTTACGGGTGTACCAGCGTTCCGTATAATTCACCGAAGGATTGACCTGCAAATATTTAAACAACGTGAAAGTGGCACTAATGGGAATATTATGATTCATCGCATTCTCCCATTCACTCAGTCCGGCTTTGAACAGACGGTCATCTTTCGTGCGGATACTGTTCGTCAAACGTCCTGAATAGCTGACAGAAATCTTTTCATACCAGCGTTCGGCTCCTGCCGCTTTCTTACGTTTGAAAGGGAACAGACGGCTTAATGTGATATTAAGGTCGGGCAACGTCACCGCAACCGAAGAGTCACGCATTGTCTGGGCGATATTGGTCGTTCCGGACAATGTCAGACCGATATCGGGAAAACTACGTGAGTAACTGATACTTGAAGTCTTGGTATTCTGCGTCAACAACTGAGAGTTATAAAGGTTGTTGATATTAGAACGTTCGTAACTACTGGTCGAGAAGTTCACACTGGCGGAGAAAGTACTGTTCGGGCTGGCTTTAGCATCCTGGCGATGGTTCCAGACCACCTTGAAGTCCTTGGCAACCGCATAATCCGGCATTCCCTTATCCCCCGTCTTGGTAATCTGATAGTCCGCCTGCAACGTACCGGAATATTTATAGCGCTTGTTATAATTAGTCAGTCCGGAAAGTCTCCACGAACCTTTCGTAAAAATATCCCCTGTCATCTTCAAGTCCATAATGTCACTGATGGCAAAATAGTATCCCCCTTCGGCCAAACCGAAACCACGGCTGGAGTCGTCCATATAAGTCGGCATGATGAAACCGGAAGAATAACTGCTGGAGAACGGGAAGAAAAAGAACGGAACAGCCAACGGCAAAGGAACATCTTCCACCACCAGGTAGGCAGGCCCTGTCACCACATTCTTTTTAGGACGTACTTTCGCACGTGTCAATTGCATATAAAAGTGAGGATGATCGTGATGATCGCAGGTCGTATAGCGTCCGTGCTCCATAAAAATTTCATCATTTGCGCCTTTCTTGGCCTTACTACCGGTCACGTATCCTTCTCCCTGTTGGGTGACAATATCGGTGATTCCCGCTTTCTTAGTCTTGAAATTATAGCGGATAGTTTCCGTATCATAGGAAGTATCCCCTTCCTTAAATACCGGTTTACCTTTTTCCACTCCGGTGGAGTCCTTGATGCCATAGGCATGAACAGTACTGCTATCCAGATTCATCGAAATAACCTCGGCAGCCAGTTCGATATTCTGATAATTGACCTTTCCGCTACCGTAAAGTGTAGCAGACCCACCCAAAGTAAATACGGTGGAGTCGTTAGATTCATATACAACCGGTGCGTCAAGCGGTTGCTTCTTCTGAACGGGTGCGATGGAATCAATGCGTACCGTAACCGTATCTGCCTTCAATGAGTCATTCCCATTCAGGGAATCCTTCTGTGCAGTATTGGACGTAATCATTCCTCTTCTTCGACGCTGAGACGTAGCCTCATCGGGAAGCATCAGTAAGACAATCAGCAGTATAAATGATATAAGTATTTTTGCTTTCAATGGCGCCATTAACTAATAGTTTACGCTTGAAGTGGCAAAAGTACACAAACTTCACCAATAATGAGTCAGAATCTCCGTTATTTAATTATTTTTTAGTGCTATAAAAAGAGAGAGCACCATCTGTCAAAGCGACTTAACCCCTCTTCTCCATATTTAGCAATACTTTTCCGTGCCTTTTCCACTGTCTTCTCTTCATCCAGACGGGTCTTAGAAAAGAATTTATCGGCAAAACAAATCAACTGTTCTTCCATAGTGACAGGCAACATCTCACGGTGAGGAATGGGAAGCTGCTGGTCGATAATATCCTGCAAGGAAAGCCCTGCTCCCGTATGACGTTCGCAGACCAGCGCATGTTGCGGAAAGCCTTCCGCCCGCAAAATCTCAGCCCCCAAATATCCGTGGGCGATATAAGGATTCTCTCCAAAGCACTGAATGGCCGGAGCATCCGTCTGAAAAATGCCAATATCATGCAAGAGAGCAGCCTCTTTCACAAAACTCCGGTTTAAACGCAGTTCGGGATGCGCATCCAGTATTTTCATAGCTTTCCCCGATACGGAAAGACTGTGTATCACTAAAATCTGACGCTGTTCTGTGTTCTCCGGATAATACTTATCAATGATTTCGTATGGATTCATATGCTTGTTTTTTTGCTCTCTTGATGAGAAATTAATATTTTTGTGCAATATTACAAAAAAAATTACCGATATGCAAACTCGAAATTCTTTCACTCTCTTTTTTCTGTTCATTATGTCCTTTCCACTGTACGTATGCAGTCAAATTGTCACGGGAGCAGAACAGATGGAGCAATATCTGCCGTTGTTGAAAGGAAAACGCATCGGAATGGTAGTCAACCACACTTCGGTCGTGGGAATGAATCAAACTCATCTTCTTGACACCTTATTAAAAAGAAACGTCCGGATCATCAAAGTATTTGCCCCCGAGCATGGTTTCCGCGGAAATGCGGATGCAGGGGAGACTGTGAAAGACGGAAAAGATTCGCGCACCGGAGTCTCCATCGTTTCTCTTTACGGCAACAACAAGAAGCCGACTGCCGCCCAACTAAAAGATATCGATGTTATCTTATTTGATATTCAGGATGTGGGAGCGCGCTTTTATACTTATATCAGCACTATGTACTATGTGATGGAAGCCTGCGCAGAAAACAATAAAGAGATGATTGTATTAGACCGCCCCAATCCATGTGATTACGTAGAAGGACCGATACTCAAACCGGCTTACCGAAGTTTTGTCGGTATGCTCCCTATCCCGGTGCTTCACGGATGCACCATCGGCGAACTGGCACAAATGATAAACGGGGAAGGATGGATTGCCAACAAGAAAAATCCTTGTCCACTAAGGGTAATCCCAATGACCGGATGGAAACACGGAGAACCTTATTCACTTCCCATAAAGCCCTCTCCTAATCTACCGAATGACCAGTCCATCCGTCTCTACGCCTCACTTTGTCCTTTCGAAGCAACCCGCGTCAGCGTGGGGCGGGGAACTACATTTCCTTTTCAAGTGTTGGGAGCACCCAACAAGAAATATGGAGATTTTACTTTTACTCCCCGCTCCCTCGCCGGTTTCGACAAAAACCCGATGCACAAGAATGTAGCTTGCTATGGAGAAGACCTTCGGAACGCGGATGCCGTGAACGGATTTACACTTCGCTACTTCCTGCATTTCTACCGGTTGTCCGGTGAAGGCGCAGCCTTTTTCTCCCGTGCCCGATGGTTTGATTTGCTTTTGGGTACGGATAGTGTACGCAAAGCTATCCTTAGAGGGGATTCGGAAGACACTATCCGGAATAGCTGGCAAAAGGAATTGCAAACTTATAAGGAGATTAGAAAGAAATATTTACTCTATTGATTACTTGCTTATTCTTGTGCGAAAATGAATGAAACGGTGCGAAAATGGACCAACTATACTATCCGCACCTTACTATAAAGTTGAAAAGGGTTCTTCGTCAAATTTGGTGGTACTTCTTCTATTGTGAATAAAGAATCTTGGCT
>NZ_CABUHK010000031.1 GCF_902491285.1 uncultured Bacteroides sp.
GCCTCGGTTTTTATTGTGCCGGTGTAGAAAAACTCGATTTTTCTATATAATTTTGTATAGTGATAAGAAGCTAAAAATAGAGTCGGTTACAAATTATAACCAACTGAAAAATGAATGATATGAAAACAATCTCCAACGAACAACTTACGATTCAAGTATCTCCGCATGGAGCCGAACTTTGCAGTATCTTTGCCAATGGAAAAGAATATCTGTGGCAAGCCGACCCTGCATTTTGGAAACGCCACTCCCCTGTCCTGTTCCCCATTGTAGGAAGTGTGTGGGAAAACGAGTATCGCAATGAAGGTATTCCTTATGTACTTACCCAACATGGTTTTGCCCGCGATATGGAATTTACGCTTGTTTCTGAGAAAGAGGACGAAGTATGTTATCGTCTTGTCAGCAATGAAGAAACGTTGCAGAAATATCCGTTTCCCTTCTGTCTGGAAATAGGTTACCGTATTCATGGGAAGCAAATTGAAGTGATATGGAGAGTTAAGAATACCGGTGAAAAAGAAATGTCTTTTCAGATTGGCGCACATCCTGCTTTCTATTGGCCGAATTTTGATGCTGCCACTTCAGAAAGAGGTTTCTTCGGATTCGATAAGAAAGAAGGGTTGAAGTATATTCTTATCTCTGAAAAGGGATGTGCAGACCCTTCTACTGAATATGCGTTAGAGTTGACGGATGGATTGTTGCCACTTGATATACATACTTTCGATAAAGATGCTCTGATATTGGAAAATGAGCAGATTCATAAAGTCACCTTATATAATAAGGAAAAACAGGCTTATCTAAGCCTGCACTTTGATGCTCCGGTGGTAGGACTTTGGTCACCGCCTGCCAAGAATGCTCCTTTCGTATGCATCGAGCCTTGGTACGGACGTTGTGACTGTGCACACTATACAGGTGAATACAGAGATAAAGAATGGATGCAGCATTTACAACCTGAAGAGATATTCCAAGGGGGATACACAATTGAAATAAATGAGTAATTGACGAATAACCAACAATATTCAAACAATGCCCGAACTAAAAGTAGCTGCCGGATTCACATCCGACAGCTACTCACACCTAATTCTAATCTACAAAACCTAACTTATAAACCCAATCTATATACTTTTAATGAATCAACATTGAATACTCCCCCTTTACTGTAAAAACACATACGGTTGTATGGTTCTGTCGGAAAGACGAGATTAGTCATTGCTATCTTTCCCCCATTCAGAAAGACTTCTACCGAACATTTATCAACAAAAATATCCAAAGTATATCTTTTCTCTTTCCTTATAGGTGCCCAGGTAGCCAATGCGAAATCATCCATATAATTAATCGAAATCGTTTTTCTACGGTTGTGGGCTTCCAGTTTATGAGATACGCTATTCTTACCGAAATCCACAATACCGCTTTTCGTACGATCCATTACCAGTTTTTCCTCAGGAAGATTGAAATAGATGTCAACTTTCTCACCCTTATCATTAAAGAGGCTGAATCCTATAATCTCCGCTTTTCCGGCAGTAATATCCAATACAAGTTCATAAGAACCTTCATTCTCAGCCAATAAAGTATCAATATGACAATCTCCGGTAACTGTAAAAGCAGGAATCTCCTTACTTTCTTTCCGCAACGTCCTGACTTCCGCTACCGGAGCGGCGGAAAGATAAATATCATTGTCTTGTGTGTACAGTCCCAATTCACGTGGCAATGCATTGGCACTGCGGAATTGTTCCGACGGAACAAATTCGCAATACTGCCGGTTATTCATCCAAGGGACTACAATTGTCCGTTCACCTGTATTTGAGAAACAAGCTGTAACAGAATGGTCTTTTCCCCAATCCAGCCATTTTGTGACATCAGGCTGATTGTCACAAATAAAATTCGTCCCGTCAAAGTTTCCAATAAAATACTGAGTTGCACTACCGCCGAAGTAACAGCCCGGATTTACATTGACTATCAAAGCCCATTTCTTACGACCGGTATCTCCATCTACCGGAAGTTCCACCATATAAGGATATTCAAATAAGCAAGGCTGAACTCCGTATCCTTCTCCAAAGCTGCTCATATACTTCCAGACTTTTTTATCTTTGGAATCATAAAAGCTTATTTCCTTACCGGCAGACACAATCATCACCCATTTATTCTCCGATGCATACCAAAAAACTTTGGAAATATTAAAGACTTCCAAGTCATCGGAAAAGATATGTTCCAATGTATCACGAAAAGTAGTCGGTACTAAACACTCCCAATGTATAAGGTCTTTGCTGACAGAATGTCCCCAATACATATTTTCCTGTTTAGAACCATAGGGGTGATATTGAAAATAGATATGATATTCTCCGTCTTCATAGGATAATCCGTTTACATCGTTCATTCGGCGGTAAAGAGGAGTATGATGGTAGACAGGACGGAATTTATCCGCATTTGTTGTATCAAGCGTACCGTTTGTGTGGCAACAAGTTAGTCCGCAGACGACTACCAGCACAAGTAGTATACCTTTATATCGTTTTATCCAGGGGAGTATTCTCATAGCAACAAAGTATTCTTAATTCATACAAATTTTTAATCAAAAATAAGACGAAGGCAAAGATAGGGGGTATCTTTACCTTCGTCTATAAACTTTGTTTCAAAGGATGTCAATTTTGATACACACCTTATTTGGGAAGTAACAAAAATAAAGACAGACAACCTCTTTGTTTTCCTGAATTTATTTTTCTACTTTTGAAGCCAATCTTTAGACCTCTGCCTATGCCGGCCAATAGGAATGCCTTAATACGCTATAAAACGATTGATAACTGTCTGCGTAATCCTTACCGACGCTGGACGTTGGAAGATTTGATGGACGCCTGTTCGGATGCCCTCTATGAATATGAAGGCATTGACAAAGGAATAAGCAAGCGTACCGTACAAATGGATATCCAGATGATGCGCAGCGAAAAGCTGGGATATAACGCCCCGATTGTTGTGTACGAGAATAAATATTATAAATACGAAGACCCGGAATACAGTATCACGCAAACTCCGCTGAACGAACAGGACTTGAAAACAATGTCGGAAGCAGTGGAAGTGTTGCGGCAGTTCAAAGGATTCTCTTATTTCACGGAAATGAGCGACATTATCAACCGCCTGGAAGACCATGTGGCTTCCGCCCGGATGAAAACAACTCCGGTCATCGACTTCGAAAAGAATGAATCACTGAAAGGGCTGGATTACCTGGACACCATCTATCACGCCATTGTAAACGAGCATCCGATACGAATCAAATACCGTTCGTTCAAAGCACGCTCGGCAAACGAATTTATTTTTCATCCTTATCTATTAAAAGAATACCGGAACCGATGGTTCGTCTACGGAGTAAGAAGAAGCGGACGAATATTGCAGAATTTAGCTTTGGACAGAATACATTCATTGGAAGTCCTGACTCAAGAACCCTATATAAAGAATACATTCTTCGACCCGAATACATTCTTTGACGATCTGGTCGGAGTGACTAAAAACTCAGGAAGCAAAGCAGAGAAAGTCGGTTTCAAAGTGGCGGCTGACGAAGCGCCTTACATTATTACCAAGCCTATACATCACAGTCAGCATTTAGTGGAAGAACTCGCTGACGGAAGCGTCATACTGGAAATTGAAGTAGTCATCAATCACGAACTCGAACGGGTATTCTTCGGATATGCCGACGGGATACAAATCCTGTATCCGGAGACATTGACAGAATTGATGGGCAGAAAACTAAAAAGAGCTGCCGAACAATATACAAATTCAAAATGAAAAGGAGCCACTGCCGATAAATCATCCTATCCGCCATTCAATAAAAAAGTTTGGAGAACCGTTTATTCTCCAAATAAAGTTCTTGCACACTCATATCCTTCCTGATAAAACTCTGTCAGCTTCTGCACATCTTTCTCGATACGGTCTACAGCAACAGGTTTCTGCGGACGGATAACGATAATCTTTCCTTCGTCTTCCATACGCTCCACCATTTCCAACTGTTCATTATACACGGCACAGCGATGACTCAATGCTTCGCGGAGCTTCGGGTATTTACGGTATACGAATGACGGGACACGAATATCTTTCGAATCTTTCCGGTAGCCACGGTTGCGGGTGAGCACAACCACATTGCGCGTGTAGCCATCGGCAATGGCACGCTGCAAAGGAATAGAGTCAACGATTCCCCCATCAAGCATCGGAACACCGTCCACATAAGCAATGGGGCAAACAATAGGCAGGCTGCTGGAAGCACGGACGATATCAATCACCCGGTTCTTGTCTTTCTTCTCTTCAAAATAGTTGGCTTCTCCCGTCAGGCAATTCGTGGTCACCATGACGAAACGTTCGGACGACGCGAAATACGTTTCATAATCATACGGAAGAATATGTTCCGGAAATTCGTTGAACAGCAAATCGAAGTCAAGGATATTCCGCTTCTTGAGCAGATACTTCAAACCGATATAATTGTATTCTTCCAACAAGTCAATGTTACTGTATTTGGCACGTCCCCGTTGACGGGACGCATAGGACAATCCGTTGCATGCTCCGGCAGATACCCCTATCACATAAGGAAACCGGATGTCACAATCCATCAAATAATCAAGTACGCCGCAAGTAAACACTCCGCGCATCCCCCCACCTTCCAACACTAACCCCGTAGATTCGTCGATATGTAAATTCTTCATTTTTTCCCGTTACTTTTATTCCTGCGGATGACCAACAGAGAAGATAATTCCTTCATCACCGATTCATCCTCAGATAATTTAGAATAAGAAAGATGGCTCATTATCAATAGCCCATCTTTCTCATCAGTTACTAATTCTTCAATTCCCTCAAACCAGTTTACACTAACCTGTCCGGGATAATGCGCCATCAAATTGTCAATCCGTTGCACGAAACCTTCATCATCCGTATCGAATGCGAAGAGACGTACGGAATGTCCGTTCTGCAACATCATTTCGAGATATGAAAGCATGAATGCGTCAATCATACCGCCCAAAACGAAACTGACCAAAGCCCCTTCCCGGTACTGACGATTCACAAATACAGCGACAGGACACTTCACCTGCTCCATGATTCCGTCAATCTTGTCACGAAACAAAGGCAGCCATAAGATAGCTCCCGGAGTTCCGGTCACCGGCATATCGGAACGATAATGGCTTCCGGCTCCCAACAGCAGCATATCGGGATGCTCGTCGCGGACAAAATGAATCATTTCCTGCACCAGTTTATCCGTCACCCGGTAATGATTGCCTACCTCTATATCCAGCTCTTTTGCCCGCTGATTGAGCAAAACAAAGCTTTCTTTGGCATAATGTGTCGCATTCAACGGATTCAAGTCCGTACCTACTGTATAATGTGCCGCAATCAGATGATTCTTCTTCAGTTGTTTTCCAAACAACAAAGCGTAAATGGAAAGCAACTTGCTCCCGGATTCCGGACGCCCGAAGCAAAATATCAATTTGCGTTTCAAAGATAGCTTTTCTTCCCGATGTACAAAAAAACGTTCGACCAAATGTAGCAGCGGAGTGGTCATAAAGGTTGTAACTAACGCCATAATGACCAATATTACAAAAATAGATGGCGGAAGAACTCCCATTTCATAACCGATATTCAAAGCGACAAGTTCCATCAGTCCACGGGTGTTCATCAATGTGCCTATCGTCAGACTGTCTTTCCACGATTCCCCCACCAGGCGAGCGGCAATGGCACAGCCACCCAGTTTTCCGGCTATGGCAACTGTCACCAACAACAGGCAAACGAGCCACAGTTCCGGACTGTTTATCAAACCTATCTCCGTGCGAAGCCCTGTAAAGGCAAAGAACAGAGGCAGGAAAAACACCAAAGAAATGTCCTCCACTTTTTCCATCATAACTTTACGGAAACCGATATTGGACGGCATCACCACTCCTGCCATGAAAGCGCCGAACAAGGCATGGATGCCGATAATCTCCGTAATGCAGGATGAAATAATAAGAATCAGCAGGATAAACGCTACGAATGTTTTGTTAATGGCTTCCTGATTGGCATAGACCTCTCCCACTTTCTTGAGGAACGGGCGGACTACCAGAAACATAATCGCAATATACACCACAGCCAGCCCCACCGAGTAGAGAGCGCTTGTAAAACTCCCTGCTTTCGAGATGGCAATCACCACCGCCAACAGGCACCAGGCGGTCACATCGTCGTTGGCAGCGGAAGCAATGGTAAGTGTCCCTAAAGGGGATTTAGTCATGTTCCTCTCCTGAATAATACGCGCCAATACAGGAAAGGCGGTGATGCTCATGGATATACCGATGAACAGAGCAAAAGGCAGAAACGGAGTTTGGGAAGCGGCATATTCTTCATAAATCCAATAAGAAGAAAGGATACCGAGGAAGAAAGGCACTAAAATCCCGGCATGACTAATAACGAGCGTTTCATTGATTTTATTCTTCAACACACTGAAATCCAGCTCCATGCCAATGACAAACATAAAGAGTATCAGTCCTACCTGACTCAACAGTTCGAGATTAGTGAGCGAATGGACGGGAAAAAGAAAATGGAAAGCATCGGGAAAGAAAAGTCCGAGCACGGAAGGCCCCAACACGATACCGGCTACGATTTCTCCAATCACTCCCGGTTGCCCTATGAGGTTGAACAGGTAGCCGAAGAGCCGCACCATCAACAAGACAGCTATAATCTGAATAAGCAATGTAGTGAGCGGATGATGCAAGTTATCTTGCAGGAACTGGAGAAACATGGCGAAAGGACTGCCTTGTACCACATTCAGCGTATCTACCGCATGATGCGAAAACCGGTCGCCCTCTTCAATAGCAACATAAATCAACCCTCCAAACAAAAGTAACATCAAGACATAGATGACATAATTCTTCCGAGCCCTATTCCGCATAAGTTCAAGCTTTTACTATTTGTTGCATAATTATAATAAAAACAAACGAAAAAGGCAGAAAGTTTGGCAAAAACAGTAAATATTCAAACAAAACCTTGTTTTTTTACTTCAATCTACGTAACTTTAGGCTAGCTTAATTGTTTTAGTAGGAAAAAGATAAAAAAGTCCTGCCCGCAGGCAAGCACCATGAGAATTCAGTTTGAGATTAAAGAAAAATTGCCGGAAATCATTGAGGAAATCATGCATTCCGAGAAATGGCAAACTTCCGTGAAGGAAGAAATCAGCGGCCGGACGACCGTTGTGATTCGCGACCAGGCATATGGTTCAGAAGCTACCATTGAAATCTATGCTACATCTATCGAAATCAAAACCGCATGGTCCAAGTACTCCTATCGTATATTTGTAACCAACGACATCGTATGGTGCGAATATAACGGTGCCTATCGTGGATTATTGGAACAAGTGCTCTTGCCGACCATCACCCCGAAAGAAGGTCTGCTCAATTCGGACGTGACCGAGAGTTCGCTTTATGGAAATGAACATAAAAAACTAAGGGAGTACGCTGAAGCAAACCTGAAGCTGAAGCAATTCCGTCGGGAGAACTTTAATGAACAAAAGAGTGGGACTGCACGATTTGACCATCCGAAACGTGTGTATGATGAGTTCATCAAAGAAGATTATGTAGTGACTTCTCAAAAGAGAGAGTAACCTGCGTCCTGTACATTACAGCATTAACCTTGTACCATCGCATTGGCACAACTGTACCGCACCATTGGCGCAGTCATGCCAATGCGGTATTATAATTGTACCAACTAACCGTGCCGGGATACGGTAATATTCATTCTTTTTTTATGCAATTTGAACCCAAACAGATGGTTTTCAAAAGAGGAATCCTTATATTTGTAGCCAAAACAAATTTAATATGAATGTCATAAGAATGAAAAAAAGTATCCTTATCGCTGCCTTAGGCTTATTCAGCCTGAGCGTAATGGCACAAGACGCAAAACCCCAAGAGGGATTTGTATTCACGACAGTGAAAGAAAACCCGATTACTTCAATCAAGAATCAGAACCGTTCGAGCACTTGCTGGAGTTTCTCAACCCTCGGATTCGTTGAATCAGAATTGCTTCGTTTAGGCAAAGGCGAATATGACCTGGCCGAAATGTTCGTAGTACACAAAACCATGCAAGACCGTGGAATAAACTATGTACGTTATCACGGTGACAGTTCTTTCTCCCCCGGCGGCAGTTTCTATGACGTAATGTACTGTATCAAGAATTATGGTATCGTTCCTCAGGAAGTAATGCCGGGAATTATGTATGGTGACAGTCTGCCGGTGCACAACGAACTGGACGCTGTTGCCAGTGGATATATCAACGCTATCGCTAAAGGTAAACTGAGCAAACTGACTCCGGTATGGAAGAACGGACTGGCTTCTATTTATGACACCTATTTAGGAAAATGCCCGGAAAGTTTCACGTATAAAGGAAAGGAATATACTCCGAAGTCTTTTGCCGAATCACTGGGACTAAATCCTGACGATTACGTATCACTGACTTCTTATACCCACCATCCGTTCTATTCTCAATTCGCTATCGAAATTCAGGATAACTGGCGTAACGGCCTGTCTTACAACCTGCCCATCGATGAATTGATGGCTGTAATGGACAACGCAGTAAAGAAAGGTTATACTTTTGCATGGGGCAGCGATGTTAGTGAACAGGGATTCTCACGTGACGGTATTGCCGTTATGCCGGATGCAGCGAAAGAATCTGAACTTTCCGATTCGGACATGGCTCGCTGGACTGGCTTGACTGCTGCCGACAAGCGCAGAGAATTGTTCACCAAACCTTTCCCTGAAAAAGATATCACCCAGGAAATGCGTCAAATTGCTTTCGACAACTGGGAAACAACAGATGACCACGGAATGGTTATCTACGGTATCGCTAAAGACCAGAACGGAAAAGAGTACTTCATGGTGAAGAATTCCTGGGGTAAATCTGGCAAATACAATGGTATCTGGTATGCTTCCAAAGCATTCGTAGCCTACAAGACTATGAATATTCTGGTACACAAAGATGCGCTTCCTAAAGATATTGCCAAAAAGTTAGGCATTAAATAAACGTTATTCATATCGAATATTTTCTCATCGTAGTAAGAACATTTTCTCACGATGATAAGAATTAATACTCATCCCTATGAGAATATTTTCTCATCGCGATGAGTATTTTTTCTCATAACGATGAGAATTGTTTGAGAATATAATAAGGTATATTATGCTATGTATTAACTAAATAGCAATTTATTATTTGATAGTTCCCATAGAAACCTTTCCATATACCCACACTCATCCTTATCCTCCAGAGTCAAATCTTAAAAGAAGAACAATTCATATTAAAAATAGAACATTAAAAAACTATTTTTTCCACTATTCACTTGCAAACAATTAAAAATAGAACATCATTATAGAAAAATAGACCTTGTTAATCAAGAATTGTTAGCCGAACTTTGCAAAGTTTTATTAAATATGCAATAAAAGCAAGAAACAAAATGAGAAACTTAGAGAAACTATTTTGGGTAGCTTGTGCTGTTTTTTTCTTTACATCATGTGAAGAGACTTACAATGACAAGCTATTCTGGCCGAGAGAAATCAGCCAAGAATATGGCTCATATATTAAGCCATATACGTTAGACCTAACCTACAGTGGAGAGAAGTTAATTGGAAAAACTGTCAGCTTTAAGACAGAAGATAGCGAGACGGGGACGTTGACGCTAAATGGTGTGATTCCGGGAGAAACGATTACTCCCATTAATGGCATCAAACTTTATGAGAATGGAGAAAAAGACGCCTACACCTTCAGTGGAAAAAATACCACGATGGGTGGCGCAACGGTAGAATATGAAGGAACAATAACTCCGAAAGCTATGCAGTTGTCACTTGAGGTGACGATGGCGTATGCCAGTTCTGTTGCACGGACATATATTTTTCCGGAACGTTCATACACCGATCCGACCAGCCCGTCAACTCGCCAAAGCGGGGCATCTTATATCAATATAGAATCATCTGACCCAATGGGAGCATTTATTGCTGCCATATTGCCACAACTTGCATATCCGTTGTTAGACACAATGCTACCATACGCTCTGCAAAGTATAAAACTGGAGAAAGATGGCAATGTCAGTGCCTACTACACAACAGCTCCTTTTGATTTTAACGAAATCACAGCAAATCAGACTCTAACTGACGCTAAATTCAAACAATGGATACAAAGCCGGAATTATACCGCTTCACCCAAAGGGTTAGCCTATTGGAGTTATGCTAATCAGACTTTATTAGTACAATTAAATGTTCCCGCAGTTATTTCATTGATTACCCAAAACAGCGGACAGGAATTAGACTCGAAACTAATCAACGGAATATGTGAGGCACTATTAAAATCAGACCCTATACGATTGAAAGCCGCACTAAGTGCGATTAATCTGATTCTAAACAATGAAGTTATCAATTATATCTTAAATGTAGATGACGTTACCTTTACAACGATATTCTCCTGGATTAAAGATGGAATACCGTTGGAAATGAAACAAAATGAAGAACATACTTACGCATACCTTACTAAAGAATCACTAATGCCCATCATGAAAGCCGCCCTTCCTATTCTCGGTGAAAAGCTGGAAGAACTGGGAATGTCCGCAGATGATATATTAGGATTGTTAGCCACAATAGATATAATGAATATAGGACTTGACCTCACCCAACAAGTTTCAGCCCAATAAACAAGTAACCAGTAAAAAAGACAATGAAGAAAATATCAACTTTATTAATAAGCAGCCTCGTTTGCATAACAGGTATGACAACCTCTTGTAGCGAAGATTACCCGGGACCGGATCCCGTAGATGTAACAGCGAATTATTCAAACAAGCATCTTAGTCATTCCAATTTAATTTTGAATTATAGTGGAGAAGAGTTACTTGGCAAAAGTATTGACTTCAGTACAGTGAAAGGAGAAAGTGCTAATATCACTCTTTACGATATTCTCCCAGGAGAAGAAGTTGTTTCACTAAGAAATATATCTTTGACAGGAACAAGTAATGAATATACTTTTTCAGGAGATGCAGTTGGAACAAATACCAATATTCAATTCCATTATGATGGCAAAGTAGAAAAAGGGCATCTTATTTTTAACCTTACGGATATACAAACTGCCGGTAGTCCACAATGGAGCAACAATTATCTATTTTCCGAGATCACTAAAGTATCCAATGAAAATATGGGAGCAGAGACACCAGTGACTGGCGCCGGTTTTGTTGATACCAAAATGGCAGCAGGCTCCGATTCGGATTATAATGTATTTTTACGAAGTACATTAGCATATTTTCTACCACAATTTCTTCATTCCGTAACATTGAAAGCCGATGGAAATATTCAAGCTGAATATTCTACCGGTCCTATTATGATTGATGGTAAAGTTCCAGATATGGAAGCAGAAGGAGCTATGATGAATATTGTGCAGTTTATTTTTTCCAAACTATTGGGAGGGGGAGTTACCAATGATGATGTAACAGTTGTAATAAAAGACCGCACTTACTATACTTCGCCAACAAATTTGGTTTATTGGTATCCTAAAGATGGTCAAATCAGGATTAAACTTAATTTGCCTGCCATAATTACAGTCGCAATGAAAGGACAAGGAAAAGTGATAGATGAGAATCTATTAGCTTCTCTTACTGATATAATTTTAAAAATGGATCCAATTGCACTTAAAGGAATACTGATTAAAATAAATGGAACTTTACAAAATGACATCATAAAATTCATTACAAACCTGGATGATGTAACTTTTAAGACCTTCTTTGAATGGATCACAGTGGGAATTCCAATGAATATAGAGAAAGCAGATGGACATACACATCTCTATTTGGATAAAGTAACTATGCAACCTATTTTAGATATGATACCGAGTTTAGTCTCGATTATTATAAATATGTTACCAGAATCAACAGACGATTTCTCTAAAATGATGTTAGAAACCTTGCTTAATCAGTTCGCTGGTGATTGGGGAAATTCCGAAAAATTCAATATCGGACTCGACTTAGTACCAAACAAGTAACATAAAAAGATGATTAAAAAAGAAAATATAAAATGAAAAAACTATATATCCTAACAATCCTAATTTGTCTTATCAGTTTTGGGACAAGTTTTGCCCAAACTCTGAAAGGACATATATATGACGCCAAAACCAACGAGCCCTTGGTGGGAGCAGCCATTACCTACAAGCTCCACGGCAACCAGGGAGTAGTATCCAATATCAACGGAGAATACGAAATCAAACTTCCCGAAGGCGGAGTAGACCTCGTATTCAGTTATGTAGGCTATGATGATGTACTGATGCCTATCGTTATTGGCAAACGTGAAGTAATCACTAAAGACGTTTACATGAAGGAAAGCACCAAGCTGCTGGAAGAAGTAGTAGTCAGTGCCGGACGTTTTGAACAAAAGCTAAGCGATGTCACCGTCTCTATGGACGTTGTCAAATCGGGTGACATTGCCCGTCAGGCACCAACGGATATTTCTTCTACTCTCCGCACGCTTCCCGGTGTAGACATTGTAGACAAGCAACCTTCTATGCGCGGCGGTAGCGGCTGGACTTACGGAGTAGGTGCACGCAGCCAGATTTTAGTAGACGGCATGAGCACACTGAATCCCAAAACAGGAGAAATTAACTGGAACACCGTTCCTTTGGAGAATGTAGAGCAAGTGGAAGTTATCAAAGGAGCCTCTTCCGTATTGTATGGTTCGTCAGCTTTGAACGGTATTATCAACATTCGCACCGCCCGTCCGGGACTGACACCGAAAACACGTTTCAGTGCCTATGTCGGTATATATGGAGATGCAGAAAATGATGAATATCAATGGAGTGACAAAAGCTTTTGGAAAGACGATAAATACGCAGTGAAACCAATTCTGCGCGGAAGCCTTCTCAGCGGTGTACGGAATCCGATTTATGAAGGGTTCGACCTCTCCCACTCCCGCCGTATCGGCAATTTTGACGTCAGTGGCGGTATCAATCTTTTCACTGACGAAGGGTATCGCCAACAAGGATACAACAAACGTTTCCGCATGGGTGGCAGTCTGACTTACCACCAACCGGATATGGGAATGAAAATCCTGAATTATGGTTTCAATGTAGATTTCCTTTCCAACCAATATGGCGACTTCTTCATCTGGCGTTCACCGACGGAAGTATACAAGCCCTCTCCTTTCACCAACATGGGACGTGAAGAGAATAACTTCCATATCGACCCGTTCATCAACTACGTGAATCCCGAAAACGGTACATCACATAAGATTAAAGGACGTTTCTATTATAGTGCCGACAATATCGTACGTCCGACTGACGGGGCATCTATTACTGATATTTTGGGAAATATGGGAACAGACGCACAAACCATACAAAATATCGCAGGCGGTGATTATAGTTCACTCTATCCCGCACTGGTAGGTATCGGCTCAGGACTTGTCAACGGCAACCTGGAAGATGCAATGAACGGAATATTCACTTCATTGGGCAACATCTTCCCGAACGCAACCACCGCTGACTATTGCGATCTTATCTCATGGGCAATGGACAACGGACTCCCCGGCGATCTGGACAAATTAGTGCAAGACGGAAAATTACCAAGCGACCTTGTCCCCTGGTTGTCTAATGTCGTTAATCCTGCACGCAACAATCCGAAAACTCAGACTGATAAGAACTTCGACTATTACCTCGACTACCAGTTCAACAAGAAATGGGACTGTGGTGCACAAATCACTACCGGAGCTACTCTTGAACATATCCGCTATGATTCTGCCATTATGGACGAAGTGTACAAAAGCGATAACATCGCTGCTTTCTTCCAGTACGACCAACGCTTCTGGGATCGCCTGAGTGTATCTGCCGGTGTACGTGCCGAATATTATCGTGTAAACAACCACCACCGAGAAGCGGAAACTAAGATATTCGGGACAAAAGTTCCGTTCCGTCCCGTATTCCGTGCCGGATTGAACTATCAGTTGGCTGATTACAGCTTTATCCGCGCCAGCTTCGGACAAGGTTACCGTAACCCGTCCATCAATGAAAAATACCTGCGTAAAGATATTGGCGGTGTCGGCGTTTATCCGAATCTGAACATCAATCCCGAGAAAGGATTTAATGCTGAACTTGGATTCAAACAAGGATATAAGATTGGCAATTTTCAGGGATTTGTAGATATTGCCGGATTCTATACGCAATATAAGGATATGGTTGAATTTCAGTTCGGACTGTTCAACAATGCCAATTATACGATGATTAACAGTATCGGTGATACCATCCAAATGTTATCGGACGGCAAAGGTTTCGGTATCGGTGCCCAATTCCACAACGTATCGAAAGCTCAAATCTACGGAGTTGAAATCTCGACAAACGGCGTGTACAACTTCAATAAGAATACGAAGTTGTTCTATAACTTGGGATATGTATATACCGAACCCCGCGATGCAGATTATCAGGAACGCAATGCCGTAGAAGGCCTTTATACCGACCCATTGCAAATGAAAGAGAAATCAAACACCGGAAAGTATCTGAAATATCGCCCGAAACATAGTTTCAAAGCCACCGTAGACTTCCAGTGGAAACGTATCAATGTAGGTGCCAACGTGGCATGGAAGAGCAAGATTCTTGCAGTAGATTATCTGATGATGGATGAACGTCCCAAAATGCAAAATGACTTGATGGATTACGTACGCGGTATCCTCTTCGGTTATTCAAAAGGCGAAACGCTGGCTACTTACTGGGACAAACATAACACGCCCTATGCCACCGTTGACTTCCGTTTCGGTGTGAAAGCAACCAAAGAAGTGGCATTCCAGTTTATGGTAAACAACCTGTTTAACAAGGAATACAGTTACCGTCCGATGGCAGTAGCCGCCCCACGCACTTTCGTCCTGAAAATGGATGTCACTTTCTAAATAATTCTTAAGATTTAGTTTTGATTATGGAACGGCTGCGTTATGCAGCCGTTTTCTTTTTTTACCCTACCTGCCAACATTTATCTATATATTGCGTATCTTTACCCCCGAAAAGAAAATATACAACCGATAAAATGAAAAAACATATTGTACTTATTGCAATCCTATTTTGCGCAGCCTTTGCACAGGCACAAGAAGTTTTTGTAAATGCAGATTTTGTCAGCAGTTATATCTGGCGTGGTATAGACAGCGGCAATGCAAGTGTGCAACCCTCACTCGGACTCAACTGGAAAGGACTGACCGTCTATGCATGGGGTTCTACCGAATTTCGTGAGAAGAACAACGAGATAGACCTTTCATTGGAGTACGAATATAAAAACCTGACTCTTTACGCCAATAACTATTTTACCCAAACAGAAGATGAACCTTTCAAATACTTCAACTACAACTCACACTCCACAGGGCATACCTTTGAAGTAGGAGCCGGATATATGCTCAGTGAGAAATTCCCGTTATCAGTGAGCTGGTACACTACATTTGCCGGAAACGACTATCGGGAAAACGGAAAACGCGCCTGGTCGAGCTATTGCGAGCTGAGTTATCCGTTCAGTGTGAAAGACGTTGATTTAAGTATTGAAGCAGGCTTTACGCCTTGGGAAAGTTTCTACTCCGACAAATTCAATGTGGTCAACATCGGACTATCCGCAACAAAAGAAATCAAAATAACATCCGGCTTTTCATTACCTGTATTCGGAAAGCTGATAGCCAATCCTTACGAAGAGCAGGTTTATTTTGTATTCGGAATCACACTCTAGCAAACTTATCTATTTAATAATTTACTAATAATCACCCCCATGAAAAAACACTCTCTTATTTTCTGTGCAGGAGTTCTTTTACTGAGTGCCTGCAATCCGGCAAAAGCACCGGAAGCTATCTTGCCTGTCCCCGAAGCCAAGCAGGTGGAATGGCAAAAGATGGAAACGTATGCTTTTGTGCACTTCGGACTTAACACATTCAACGACCGCGAATGGGGATACGGAGATTCCGACCCTAAAACATTCAATCCTGCCAAACTGGATTGCGAACAGTGGGTACAAACTTTTGTAAATTCCGGTATGAAAGGAGTAATCCTGACAGCGAAACATCACGACGGATTCTGCCTATGGCCTACCCAACTGACAGAGTACTGTATCCGCAACACTCCGTATAAAGACGGGAAAGGAGATATTGTCCGCGAACTATCGGACGCCTGCAAAAAGTATGGTATCAAGTTCGCTGTTTATCTGTCGCCTTGGGACAGGCATCAAGCCAATTACGGTTCTCCAGAATACGTAGACTACTTCTATAAGCAACTCAATGAACTGCTGACCAACTACGGCGACGTATTTGAAATTTGGTTTGACGGCGCCAACGGTGGAGACGGCTGGTATGGTGGTGCCAAAGACAGCCGCACGATCGACCGTAAGACTTATTATGATTATCCAAGAGCTTACAAAATGATTGACGAACTGCAACCGCAAGCTGTCATCTTCTCTGACGGTGGTCCGGGTTGCCGCTGGGTAGGTAATGAAAAAGGATTTGCCGGTGCTACCAACTGGTCTTTCCTTCGTGCCGGAGAAGTTTATCCGGGCTATCCCAATTATCGCGAATTACAATACGGTCACGCCGACGGCAACCAATGGGTAGCTGCCGAATGTGACGTTTCCATCCGTCCGGGATGGTTCTATCATCCGGAAGAAGACGAACGTGTGAAAACAGTGGATGACCTGACTGACTTATATTACCGCAGCGTAGGACATAACGCAACGTTATTGCTGAATTTTCCCGTCGACCGCAACGGATTGATTCACCCGACAGACTCTGCTAACGCTGTTAATTTCCACAAGAACGTACAAGAACAACTGAAGAATAATCTGCTGGCAGGGATTTCTCCAAAAGCATCGGACGAACGGGGAACTGCATTCTCTGCAAAGGCTGTTACAGACAATGATTACGATACCTATTGGGCTACTAACGATGGAGTAACCTCTGCCACTATCGAATTTGACTTGCCTCAACCGGAGAAAATCAACCGCATGATGTTGCAGGAATACATACCTCTCGGACAACGTGTCAAATCATTCATCGTAGAATATAATCAAGAGGGTGAATGGCTTCCTGTGAAACTCAATGAAGAGACAACAACCATCGGTTACAAACGCCTTCTCCGTTTTGAAACAATCACAAGCGATAAGATTCGTGTCCGCTTCACCGATTCACGTGCTTGTCTCTGTATCAATAATATTGAAGCATTTTATGCAGGAGAGACTTCTGATATATACACCGCCAAAGCTGAAGAGCTGAAAAGTTTCCCGTTCACTCTTAGCGGAACAGATGCGGAAGAAGCGCAGAAATGTATGGATAAGAATGACCGGACTACTTGTTTCATCAATGGGAATACAGTATTGATTGACTTGGGAGAGGAACGCACTATCACTTCATTCCATTATCTTCCCGATCAGAGTGAATATAATAAAGGGGTAATTGCAGCCTATGAAATATCTGTCGGTATGGATAGTAAGGCAGTCAATCAGGTAGTAGCCAAAGATGAGTTTTCTAATATAAAGAATAACCCGATTCTGCAATCTGTTTACTTTACCCCTGTCAAAGCCCGCTATGTCCAGTTGAAAGCAACGCGGATGATACAGGATGGAGAACCGATGGGATTGGCAGAAATCGGCATACAATAAAATAAAAGATATTTAGCCACATTCAATTTTCTAGAAAAGAAAGAGAATGTGGCTGAATATCTTTTGGGTCAAAAAAGAGGTCATGTCATTTCTGAAATGACCTCACTAATATCACAAACTAATATTATTCTTCCTTATTTATTAGGATGGGCAAAATTAAACTTCTGTTCACTCCATGCAGGAGTTCCATTAAGATTAATGTGGTTACCATTAGGACTGCTATCTTTTAACACATTACCAGTACCTTCATCACACTTCCAATAACCAATCAGTCCTTCAGAATCACTTGGTATCTGACGTGACATAGCATCCTGAATTGCACCAGCAGTCAAACACTTCTTCCACAGACGAATCTGGGCAAATTCGACCTGCATATAAGATCCAAAAGAACCATCAGCAAGCGTTATTCGTGAGAATGTATAATCTCTCGCATCAACTTTCTCTACATCCATTGCACCATCCTTGTACAAGGTAATCTTCTCTCCATCGTAAGTGTATGCTATATGATACCATGTATCAGGCCACCAGAATTCATTGCTATCCATATCGAATCCGGGGCTATCCAAATGGAACTGTAGCGTCGGAGCGATTTGTGCAACTCCGTCAGCCCAATAACGAGGTAATATTCCATTAAAAGTTATAGGAGCAGACCCGTCACAATAAATATAGTTTCTAAACCATTTATTACTAAGCCCAACCCAATCGCCAGTTGCCATACCTGTAATATTATCAACTTTAAGCCAATACTCTATAGTCCACTGGTCAGCAGGAATCTCACTGTTAAACGTAGTTGCCGTCTTATTCCCTCTCTTCAGTATGATCGAATTTTGCTTATTAGGGGAAGTCAACAGATAAAGCATACGATTCGCGTTTCCCTTCATTTCTACCGGTCCCTCCACGGAAGTAATACGTAGCGGAATAGCATAAGCCTCACCATTTGGGGTAGTATATGGCTTTATAGTAAGATTGATAACGGGAGCTGAAACATTTCCGGCAGAAATTGTTACAGTCTTTTCAAAACTACGAAACTCTTCAGGGAGAACCAGATAGTTCGCCTCATTCTTCTGATTATAATCATCAAGCAACTGTTGGTCAATATCCAACGTTACGGTCACATCCTGGTCAATTGCACGCACCAAACGGACTGTCAACGTTTTCGTTACCTCATCTTCATCCACCAATTGCGTTTCCATCTGTTGGTCAAACTTATCAGAAGGAGCAGCTTCCTGAATATACAATCCATTATCAATAGGATTCAACTCAGCATCGTCACATCCAAAGACTGACGCTAAAATAGCTCCCATCACGATATATTTGGAAAATTTAATCATCTTCATTTTTTCTTTTTAATTATGTTCATACAATTAATGCTGAGCCGGATTCATTACCTGGATAACCTCACGCATAAAGAAATAATCATTCACCGGACGACATAGGTTAAAACGGTAAGCACCCACTCCACCAATACGGGCGTTTACACCCGGACGGTAGTACATAGCCATTCCTTTTAAGGAATATGTCACAATTCCATCACGTGTTGTAAATACGGGGCCACCATCTCCTTTATGTTTCTCAAAGTCCTCGCACCATACGGTTTTACTAAGAATCGTAGCCTCATCTTCTATTGAACCAAATTTATTCAATAATCTTTGAAAACGTTCATCCAGTGAATTATAAATATCTTTATTGCCATCACCTGTATTATAATAAGCTTGAACAACATAATAGTCCAACAACTTACCGGACTCTGTATTCAAAGTTTGTGGTTCGCCGTCAACCATAAGAATACGCCCTGTACCTGATTTCGGACCGAACGACTTTGACAACTCATCTAATAAGATATGCATACGATCCGAATAACTACTAATATTACCTCCATAACCGAAATTCGGTTCATAGTCAATATCAAATCCGTCATAATCATATTTATTAATAGAATCAACAATCACTTGTGCATATTTACGGATAGCTTTTTCGATACCTTCTGCCGAAGTATCTCCATGATTTCCATACCAGCCCCAGTATGCAGCCATTGCTTCATCACGAGATTCGTATTGCACACCGTCCACTATAAAATCATTCTCTACTGATTCGGGAGTATGTGACCGACCAATGTTCGTGATATGTTGGCAATACAATATACGAGTGCCTTTCTTTTCTCTGACTTCTTTTAAGTCGCTTTTCTGTGCTTCCGTCAAATTAAAAGCACTGCCCCACAAAGAAACAATATCCATTGAATCGGGAATACCTCTCAACTGATTGTTCATATTGGTACCGACTCCTGTCCAATCACTATACCAGCCAAAACAAATAGGATGTTCCGACTTTTTATATTCTCTCAGTGCCTTATAATAGTCGTCACCATTAATGTTCACCGGTTCTGTGAACTTAGGTTCCATTTCTGTCCAATCGCTACACTGAATAAACATCAGTGCACCCATTGCCACAAATATGATATATAGTATTTTCTTCATATCGTAATCTTTTTTATTTTAGCTGTTAATAACTTCCATTACTCTTCAAAGCCCACCAAAGGTCGGTTCCATTGGAGTCTTTTCCACCATTAAGCATACTTACAGCCGCTTCCACATTTTCTTTATTCGTATTGTATTCGGTATCAGCAAAACGAATACGGCGTTGTCCACGCTCAACAGTACAATCTCCATCAGCAGAACTAGTTGCAGGAAAAATTTTCGGATACCCTGTACGGCGATAATCTGCCCATCCGTTCATCGGATCAGGATAGCAGGCAATCCACTTTTGGGTAAGAACTCTTTCTAATTTCTCAGCATCACTAGCTCCTTCATTCCACTGAATAGTGATTGAAGATTGGTTAGGGTAATTGTCCGAAGCATGCAAACCATCTGTATAATCTCCCGGAACAGAAGTATTATCAGACAAATACTCATCTACTCCTGATACATTGAATTCTGCAAATGACAACCGAACTCCCTGTTCATAGAAATCTTTCGCTTCACCTTTCATATCCCAACCTTTCAGCTTTCCCTCAGCACGCAAAAAAGCAGCTTCGGCAGCGTACATCACCGGTTGAGGTAATGAGCGGTTGGTAGTAATTATAAGATTACTATAATTAGCATAAGTAGAGGAAACTGGGATTTCATTAGAACCGGAACGAACTCCTACATACTCTTCTGATAACCCGGCTGTTTGTTTTGTAAAATAAGCACTCCGACGTGGATCTTTGTATCCGTTCATATAGGAAATAATACACGCATTGGCTTTCAACTCACCCCACCCGCTGACAATGGAATATCCATTTACACCGATACCGCTATGGGTCGTATCATACGCACTCTCGGACGTAGACTCCAATACACCTCCAAGCACTGCTTCTTCTGCCTTACTTTGAGCGTAATCAGCTACTCCCGATACACGGATAGCCATTCGCAGTTTCAATGTATTAGCAAATTTCATCCATTTTGCACAATCACCGCCATAGAACTGATCGACTGTTGCCAAATCCTGATTAATACCTAATTCTGCGGCTGATTTCAATATGGTAATCACATTATCCAAGTCATCAAACATTGCACGCCAAGCAGTCGGTTCATCATCATAAAGAGATTTTATATCTCCTGATGTCACTTTAGAATATGGGATAGGACCTTGTAAGGAAGCCATCAGTTGCATGGCATAAATACGCGTCAACTGTGCCATGGCATAAATAACACCTTTCTTCTCCGTAGCTTCTTCTATTCGAAAGAAATTCGGGTAAATCTGACCATAAATTGTTCCCCATGAAGCACGGTTATGATCTTCCATTGCACTATAATAGGCAAAAAGATTTTTACCTTTTCCCCAATCATAAGGCGCAGTTATCTGTCCGCTAAAACAAGCCCACATACAATTTATAGCTTGGCAATCGTTTTGTTGAGGAGATGCATAGACCTTAAACATGGTCGACAACAAGCTGTTGGCTGGAACTTTCGCCGGTTGATACGGATTGGTATTAAATTCCTCAAAATTAGTAGTACATCCTACTATCATCAGACACATAGCCACACCTGCACCAATATTTCTTATTATTTTATTCATACCTATTATTATTTAAAACTGAAATTTGACATTAAATCCAAAGTTTCTCGTACTCGGAAGCATATATGAATCGAATCCTTGATAAAAATTGGAAGATGCAGAAGTCGTTATTTCCGGATCGAAAGGAGCTTTACAATAAATCATCCACAAGTTCTTTCCTACAAGTCCGACAGTCATTCCCATGCTGTTACCAAACCATTTCTTTGGTAATGTATAACTTAAACTCAATTCTCCTAAACGCACGTTAGTAGCGCTATAGGTATGATAAATGGAAGCCCCCTGGATAGTCTGAAAATAAGAGCGTGCATCTACCTTTGCCTGATTAATAACCACACCACCTGCATCGCGTACATCAGCACTAACCTTTGATACGCCGGCAGCATCAAGAATTGACTGTGTTTCACTTATTACAATACCTCCAAAACGACCGGTAAATGTCATACCCAGGTTGATACCTTTATATCCGAATCCTAAATTCCATCCCATATTCATCTTAGGCAGGATAGAGCCCAAATGAGTTTCTTTGTTTTCCAAAGAAAGCCCTACTCCATCCTCATTGAGGATATATCCGTTCAAGTCACGTTTCAGCACTTTCTGTCCGTATACATCTCCCATCGAACCGCCTACACGCAGAACCAAGTGAGCATCCGTCTTTCCATAAGTCATCATTTCAAGTTCCGGCATTTCTATCGGTTCCCCCGTAGCATAGTTATAGACACCATCGGCTAGTTGCTTGATTTTATTACGGTTCCAAGTCAATGTATAGTTAGTGGAGAAAGAGAAATCGCCCCATTTCTTATCGTAGCCCAAAGCCATTTCGATACCTTCGTTCATTATATTTCCACTTTGGATAGGAATTTTAGAATATCCGGAAGATTCGGACAAACTGGCATAGAATGTCTGGTTGTAAGTATTGGAACGATAATAAGTCAAGTTGAAGCTAATATCATTCAGGAATTTGGCATCTACACCTATTTCCCATGATTTCGTGCGTTCCGGTTTTAATTTAGTGTTCGGATAAATAGATGTACTGGTCCAATTATGCGATGCTTCGTCATATGGGTAAGTAATGGATGTCATGAAACGGTCGTAAGAGTTACCTACCTCTGTGTAGGAACCACGAACCTTCAGGTATGATAACCAGTCCGGAGCATCAAACATGCTGGAAATAATAGCCGAAAGACCTACCGAGGGATAGAAGAATGACTTATAGTCAGAAAATGCCAATCTGGAATCCCAGTCATTACGACCGGTGACAGTCAGATAAAGCATTGACTTCCACCCGAGTTCAGCATTTGCAAAAATAGCTCTTGTCTGGTCATGCCAACCGTCCTGTTTAGGTTTCCACGCTTCATCGAAGTTGATATTATGTACGGCAAAGAAATTAAGAATCTTCAAACCGCCTTCATACCCCATAGATTCATAGCGATTGTCGTTTAAAGATACGCCCAGGTTCACATTAACCGACCAGTCATTGATATTCTTATTCACTGTAGCAATAGCATCCGCATATGTACTCTTTGATTGTGCCCAAGAATCAGCATAAGTACCTCTGTCACCAGCAACCAGGCTACCGGTAGAAGCATATGCCTTATATGTCCTGCGGTTTTCATAATTGTCAACCTTCACACGACCTGTCACATCCAGCCAGTCCAATATCTGATACTTGAGAGAAGCGTTGACCATGTAACGGGTCTTTTTATTCTCACGTATCTGGCGATTTTGTATCCAGTATGGATTTGCCAGACCGCTTGAAGTTCCCCCATAAGGCCAGTATTGTTCCATGATATCCAAACCTTCATTATATCGCTCATACATACGCACATCTTCAAAGTTTTCGGAACGAGGGAAGCGATAAAGTCCGGGCAGAGGATTATAGTAATATCCCTGGGACATCATGTTTTTATCATTCTGAAGAATATAACTCGCACCGGCATCCAAGGTCATTTTGTCATTCAAAAAACTGGTTGTGTTGCGTACGGTAAAATTATAACGGTTATATCCGCTGTTAGGCAGAATATTTGTCGTATTGGTGGTAGAAGCAGACAGATAAGCCTGATTCTTTTTATTACCGGTAGATAAAGACATCGAATTGATTATATTACTTCCTGTACGGAAGAAATCACGCGGGTCGTAATCACTGTTTACAATCGGTCCCCAACTATCCAAATTTCCCGCAACGTTTCCATATTTGCTCTGCATTTCAGGCATCATGGCTACTTTGGAGAAAGTGGTATTATTGGAAACGGTTACAGATGTCTTGTCTACCGAGCCTTTCTTTGTAGTAATTAATACAACTCCGGCAGCGGCAGCATTACCGTACAATGCAGCAGCGGAAGGACCTGTCAACATGGAGATTGATTCAATATCTTCGGGGTTGATATCGGCAGCACCATCTGTACCCGGCTGATCGGAATAAATACTTCCGCCACCACCGTTCGACATATTGTACATCGGCACACCGTCAATCACATAAAGTGCAAGGTTGGAAGAAGTGATGGATTTGACACCACGCATAACGACACGTGAAGCACCACCGGTTGTATTAGATGAATTGATAGTAACACCCGCTACCTTACCATTCAAAGAAGAAATAAAATTGGCATCTTTGATTGTAGTCAATTCATCGCCTTTCACTTGCTGTACGTTGTATGACAAAGCCTTTTCCGAACGCTTGATACCTAATGCGGTAACAACAACTTCATCCAACACCTCAGCATCCTGTTTCAATACAATCTGATAAAATTCTTTATTAGAGGCTGCAACTATTTGAGTAGCATATCCTATATAAGATATTTTCAGTTTGGAATTGCTGAATGCTTTGATTGTAAAGTTTCCGTCTATATCCGTAATGGTACCCGTAGAGCTTCCGTCAACAGAGATGTTCACACCGATTAACGGTTCGCCACTTTCATCGACAACTTTACCTTTGATTGTTTTCGCAATCTGTTGCGTCACTGGCTTTTGTTCAGTTATTATGATATAATTATCATGGATTTGATAAATGAAACCTGTTCCTTTCAAGATTTCATCGAGTGCGGTAGTCACAAGTGCGTTTTTCAAGTTCAGATTAACAATTGTCTTTCCTCTCAATTGAGAATTACTATAATTTATTGACATTTGAGTCTGTTTTTCCACAGTCTTCAATGCTTCAATCACAGTAATATTTTTCTGTTGGATAGTGATTTTACTATCCTTTTGTCCCAAAACAAGCGTAGGTATCATTAATAATACTAAAAAAGGAAGAAAAACTTGCTTTTGGAATACTCGTCCTGCTATTTCTTTATATTTTTGTAGCATCTTTCTCGTATTAGTAAATTGGTTATTATTTCTATTTAATCGTTAGGAGTTTGCGTCAATTAAACGCTAATATCAGGAAAGTTTTTGATTTCATATCCGGAAGGAACTGGCATTCCCTCCGGGTATTTTTTTACATGGTGTGCTAAGTTAACAATTAGACAATAGGGATTATTTTTTATCAGTTATATAGCATTTATTATCTTTAATCACATAGTGGATATCTCCTGTTACCTGCGATACAATTTTCATAATTTCATCCAAAGTCGCCTGTTTGGGAAAACGGAAACTGTATGTGTTATTATTCAAACTATGGAAACTATATACAAAAGTATAAGGATATTTACGTTCAAGTCTCGTAAATATGTCTTCCAAATGCGCATCACTAAATACAGTTTCTCCCCGTTGCCAAGCCAGTACATCATCAACTTGTGATTGTTGCAAACAACTTTTCTTCGTCAACTTATTATAAGATAACTGTTCATTGGGTTTCAATATAACACTTGAAATCAAATTATTATATTCCACTTTTACACTACCCGAAATCAAAGTAGCATGTACTTCTTCATTTTCCGAATAAGAGTTTACATTAAATTCCGTACCTAAGGCTGTCACCTGAAAATCAGCACCTTTTACTATAAATGGATGTTTTTTATCTGGCTTCACCTTAAAATAAGCCTCCCCCATCAGGTAGACACTTCTAGTTTCACCACTAAAACTCTCCGGGTAGAACAAGGTACTTTTAGAGTTTAGCATTACAGAACTGCCATCCGGCAAAGTCAATTCACGTATTTCCGCAGTTGGTATATAACATTCTATCAAATCACCGGAAAAATCCCCTTTCTCTAAAAGTAAATAGATAGAAACTGACGATACTGCCAACAACAGCGCTGCAGCCACCTGCCAAACCCGTAATATATATTTCTTCTGTGATGAGGCAGGCCGGATACCTATATTTTGTTGCATACACCGTATGGATTGCTTCATTCCTTGGGGAACTTTCTCCTGACCGGCTTCCTTCCAAAGAGTATTAAGAGCTTCCATCTTCTCCTCAGCATGGTCTTCGTCTGCCAACCAGTGCCGGAATTGCTTCTGCACTGAAATCGGATAATCATTTTGACTAAACAGTTCTATTACTTGTTGAATATAATTCTTCATCATTATTTCTTTTTTATTTCGGCCTTATACTTTAAAGACAACTAAAAACAATGTACTACTTAAGGATACTAACAAAAAAATTAAAAAAAGAAGTATTTTCTTTAGGTCTATTAATGCCAAATAGACTTGATGTTCCACTGTACGAATAGAAACACCAAATTTTTCCGCAATATCTTTATAGCTTAATCCTTGGAATCTGCTGGCTTCAAAAATCACCCTCCGACGCTCGGGCATCTTCGCCAAAGCAAGCCGGAGTATCATAAGCAACTCTTTATAATAGATATTCTTCAGAGCCTGGTCATCTTCTATTATTTCGCAAAGTATCGCATTCTCCGCAAAATCTGCCTGATAGTCCTGCTCGATACGCTGATGCTTAAACATATTAAGAATGATATTCCGTGTTGCTACAAAAATATACCCATCCAATTTATCATTGGGGGTTTGCCATATTTCCGGTTGTTGCCAGAGTTTACAAAAAACATCTTGTGCGACATCTTCTGCATCTTCATCCGACTTTAACAACCGCCGGGCAAAATTTTTCACTTTAGGAAAGTTAGTGATAAAAAAAGACTGGAAGTCTTTTTCCATTTGTTTTTGATTATTTTCCATCATAATACGTTAAAGTAACAACGGACAAATTAAGCACATTGACAGCAAAAAAACAACAGTAATATTGTTTTTTATCAAATAAGGCAAAATAAGAAAAAACAATTGCCAAGAATAAGAATATCCTTGAAACATATTCATTTATATAAGAAAAGACAAACCTCTAAAATCGTCCTTTTTTGCTCAAAATTCTTAAACCTGTGCATTTTTTACTCGGATTTCTTGTCAGAACCAAGTGTTTGAGTAATTTTGCATGCTGATAGTTAACCGGATAGTTTGGATAGCAAGAGATTACTACTTGACTACTGGCTGCTAACTTGTAGAAATACTAATACTAAAATTTATAGCATGAGTTTGAAAATTGTTGTATTGGCAAAACAAGTTCCCGACACACGTAATGTTGGGAAGGATGCCATGAAAGCCGACGGAACCATTAACCGTGCGGCACTCCCCGCTATCTTCAATCCCGAAGACTTGAATGCTCTCGAGCAAGCTCTTCGACTGAAAGATGCCCATCCAGGCTCTACCGTTACCATTCTGACAATGGGACCGGGTCGTGCTGCCGACATTATTCGTGAAGGACTTTTCCGTGGTGCAGATAACGGTTACTTGCTGACCGACCGTGCTTTCGCTGGTGCAGATACACTGGCTACTTCTTACGCACTGGCTACCGCCATCCGCAAAATCGGTGACTGTGACATTATTATCGGTGGTCGTCAGGCTATCGACGGTGATACAGCCCAGGTAGGTCCTCAAGTAGCAGAGAAGCTGGGATTGACGCAAATTACATACGCAGAAGAAATTCTGGAAGTGGGCGATGGTAAAATCAAAGTGAAACGCCACATTGATGGTGGCGTTGAAACAGTAGAAGGTCCGTTGCCTATCGTGATTACCGTAAACGGCTCGGCAGCCCCCTGCCGTCCACGCAACGCGAAACTGGTTCAGAAATACAAACATGCCAAGACTGTCACTGAAAAACAGCAGGGTAATCTTGATTATACAGACCTGTATGACAAGCGCGACTATCTGAATCTGGCAGAATGGAGTGTAGCTGACGTAAACGGTGACCTCGCACAATGCGGTCTGTCCGGTTCGCCGACAAAAGTGAAAGCCATCCAGAACATCGTGTTCCAGGCTAAAGAGAGCAAAACCATCAGCGGCAGCGACCGTGACGTGGAAGACCTGATTGTTGAACTATTAGCTAACCACACCATCGGATAATCATGAATAACTTATTTGTATATTGCGAAATAGAAGAAGGTAACGTTGCAGACGTCAGCCTCGAACTTCTGACCAAAGGTCGTTCGTTAGCCAACCAGTTGAACTGTCAGCTCGAAGCTGTGGTTGCCGGAAGCGACCTCAAAGATATTGAAAAACAAATTCTTCCTTACGGAGTAGACAAACTTCACGTTTTCGACGGTGAAGGACTCTATCCTTATACTTCACTTCCTCACACCTCTATTTTGGTGAACCTCTTTAAAGAAGAGCAACCGCAAATCTGCCTGATGGGTGCTACCGTTATCGGTCGTGACCTCGGTCCGCGCGTTTCTTCTGCTTTGACCAGCGGGCTGACTGCCGACTGTACTTCACTCGAAATCGGTGACCATGAAGACAAGAAAGAAGGCAAGACTTACAAGAACCTGTTGTACCAGATTCGTCCGGCATTCGGCGGTAACATCGTTGCTACGATTGTAAACCCCGAACACCGCCCGCAAATGGCAACTGTCCGCGAAGGCGTGATGAAGAAAGAAATCCTCTCTCCGACTTATCAGGGAGAAGTAATTCGTCACGACGTGAAGAAATATGTAGCCGATACGGACTATGTAGTGAAAGTAATCGAACGCCACGTAGAAAAGGCAAAGAACAACCTGAAAGGTTCTCCAATTATCGTAGCCGGTGGTTACGGTGTAGGTTCGAAAGAAAACTTCGACCTGCTGTTTGACCTTGCTAAAGAACTTCACGCAGAAGTAGGCGCCAGCCGTGCTGCCGTTGACGCAGGTTTCGCAGAGCACGACCGTCAAATCGGCCAGACGGGGGTAACGGTTCGCCCGAAACTCTACATCGCTTGTGGTATTTCCGGACAGATTCAGCATATCGCCGGTATGCAGGAAAGTGGTATCATCATCTCCATCAACAACGACCCGGACGCTCCTATCAACACGATTGCCGATTACGTAATCAACGGAACTATCGAAGAAGTTGTGCCGAAGATGATTAAGTATTATAAACAAAATAGCAAGTAAGGAAAGATGGCTAATTATTATACAGACATACCGGAACTCAAGTTTCACTTGAACAATCCGATGATGAAACGTATTTGCGAACTCAAAGAACGCAATTACAGAGATAAAGATGAATTCGACTATGCTCCGCTGGACTTCGAAGATGCTGTAGACTCTTACGACAAAGTATTGGAGATTACCGGAGAAATCACCGGAGAAATCATAGCCGCCAACGCAGAAGGCGTGGACGAAGAAGGTCCCCACTGTGCCAACGGACGTGTAGAATACGCTTCGGGAACTAAACAGAACCTGGACGCTATGGTAAAAGCCGGCTTGAACGGCATGACCATGCCACGCAAATTCGGCGGTCTGAACTTCCCGATCACCCCGTACACCATGTGTGCGGAAATCGTAGCTGCCGCCGATGCAGGCTTCGGAAACATCTGGTCTTTGCAGGACTGTATCGAAACTCTGTACGAATTCGGTACAACCGACCAGCACAGCCGTTTTATCCCCCGCGTATGCCAGGGCGAAACGATGTCTATGGACTTGACAGAGCCGGACGCAGGCTCCGACCTTCAATCCGTTATGCTGAAAGCTACTTACAGCGAAAAAGACGGATGCTGGTTGCTGAACGGTGTGAAACGTTTCATTACGAACGGTGATGCCGATATTCACCTCGTACTGGCACGTTCGGAAGAAGGGACAAGAGACGGTCGTGGTCTTTCCATGTTCATCTATGACAAACGTCAGGGTGGTGTGAACGTACGCCGTATCGAGAACAAACTCGGTATCCACGGTTCACCTACTTGCGAATTGGTATATAAGAATGCAAAAGCCGAACTTTGCGGTGACCGCAAACTCGGTTTGATTAAATATGTAATGGCTTTGATGAACGGTGCCCGCCTGGGTATTGCCGCACAATCCGTAGGTTTGAGCCAGGCTGCTTACAATGAAGGATTGGCTTACGCCAAAGACCGCAAGCAGTTCGGTAAAGCAATTATCGAATTCCCGGCAGTATATGACATGCTGGCTATCATGAAAGGCAAGCTGGATGCCGGACGTGCATTGCTGTATCAGACAGCACGCTACGTAGACATCTACAAAGCATTGGATGACATCGCCCGCGAACGTAAACTGACTCCGGAAGAACGTCAGGAACAGAAGAAATACGCAAAACTGGCCGACAGCTTCACTCCGCTCGCCAAAGGTATGAACTCTGAATATGCTAATCAGAATGCTTACGACTGTATCCAGATTCACGGCGGTTCGGGCTTCATGATGGAATATGCTTGCCAGCGTATCTACCGTGATGCACGTATCACCAGCATCTACGAAGGAACGACTCAGTTGCAGACCGTAGCTGCCATCCGTTACGTAACTAATGGTTCTTACATCGCCACTATCCGCGAGTTTGAAACAATTCCCTGCTCACCGGAAATGGAACCGCTGATGTCCCGTCTGAAGAAGATGGCTGACAAATTCGAAGCAAGCACCAACGCTGTAAAAGAAGCACAAGACCAGGAATTACTGGACTTCACTGCCCGCAGACTGATGGAAATGGCTGCTGACATTATCATGTGTCACTTGTTGATTCAAGATGCCAGCAAATCTCCTGATCTGTTCTCTAAATCTGCCCATGTATATTTGAATTATGCGGAAGCAGAAGTAGAAAAGCATACAAGTTTCATCGAAAACTTCGACAAAGAAGACCTGGCTTTCTACAAAAAGTAACAGATTAGCTGTCAATAATAGAAAAAAGCATCCCTTCTCTCGAAGCGGATGCTTTTTTATTTGTCATATTCTGTCATTTATCATTATTATTCTATACATTTGTCAAGGAGATAAGTAAATTTTAATCAAGAACCAGATATAGAGAAAGAAATATGCCACTCAAACCTTCATATGACGACAAACTACATTTATCAGGATTATCAAATACAGAAATTCTAATATTAGCCCTCGAGGCTGCTCAGAAACTTGAATGGAAGATTGAAAAAATAGCTCCGGAAGGCATCCTGTTCCAAGTCCCGTTCAATATGTATTCCCACGGAGAGGAAATAACCTTTACCATAGAACAGGGAAGTGACGGAGAAGTATCCGTCCGCAGCCAGTCTTCTTCCATACAATTTGTAGATTACGGCAAGAACAGAAAGAATATCCAAAAACTACAAAAGGCAATGGAAGAGGCAAGAAACAGCCTTTTCCCGGAAGAACTGACCCAAAAAGCAAATGAGCTGGAAGAAGATTTCAACCGCCCGCTCACAGAAGAAGAAAAAGCATATATAGAAGAGGAAATGAAAAAAAACTCTATCCTATCTTTCTTCATACCACGCAAAGGATTCATAGCGACACCTATCCTTATCGATATCAATATTCTGGTATTTATCCTGATGGTCGCTTCGGGAGTGGGAATCTTGAATCCCGATACATTACCACTATTAAAGTGGGGAGCCGACTTCGGACCACTGACTCTCACAGGTGACTGGTGGCGTACTGTAACCTGTAATTTTATTCATATCGGCGGTTTCCATCTTGCGATGAATATATACGCTTTCATGTTTGTCGCTCTTTTCCTGGAGCAGCTAATAGGAAGCCGACGAATGTTCGCTTCTTATTTTCTGACCGGATTATGCTCGGCAGCATTCAGCCTGTATATGCACGGCGAGACAATTAGTGCCGGAGCTTCCGGAGCAATCTTCGGACTTTACGGCATATTCCTCGCCTTCCTCCTGTTCCACGGCATCGCCAAAGAAGAACGGAAGGCATTATTAACCAGCATCCTTATTTTCGTCGGCTATAATTTGATTTACGGACTGAAAGAAGGAATCGACAATGCCGCACACATCGGCGGATTATTGAGCGGCTTCCTATTGGGAATTGTTTATGTATTCAGTAATAAGTTCAAGAACCCCGACGCGCAGCGAACCGTATCCATCATTGGAGAACTTGGCATATTCTGCATATTCCTGTTCTGTTTCATTATGCTTTGCAAGAATGTGCCGCCTCTCTACCAGGAGATACGTCAAGAGTGGGAAAGCGGCATCGTGGAAGCCTACCTTAATGGAGAACTGGAAGAAGAAAACGAGAATCATCCGGTTATAAGCCCTCCCGGCAACTCTTCCGACAGGCAGTTTCCTTCATATGTTCCTATCGGCAATAATGACACCTGGCTTTCTTATTATGATGCAGAAACCAATTTCAGTTGCCAATATCCTACCAACTGGAGAAAAATAACAGGAGCAAAAGGATTGACTCCCAGTGCCCCACCGCCATTGCTCAAGCTTGTCAACGGAGCCAACCAACTGACAGTCGTTTCCATCGCCTACGATACTCAGAAAGAATTTGAGCATACGAAAAAACTGTCGCTCATTGTCCCGCGGAATGAGAAGGGGCAGCCATCGGAAGATTATAAGCAAAACGACATCAACATCAACGGACTGCCCATGACAAAAACAACAAACCCGCTGCATATCGGAGCTCCCGATGAACCGGGAAAAGATATACAACAAATCTCATTTAAATATTTCCAGGAGAAGAATAAAAGAATATATAGTATTGTCATGCTTCTCTACGATGAAGAAGCAGCCGCCGATTTAGATGCCATTGTATCGAGTATACAGATAACCAAATAAAGAGAATATGAGAGTCTATATCCAAGTCAAACAATTAGGAAAGCGAAAGTGCAGCATTGAAAAGATGCCCGTTGATTTTCCTGTTCCGCCTGCCCATGTACAGGAATTGATTGAAACCATCGTCAGTTGGCAAGTCAGTGAATACAACGAACGCTTACAGCAGAGCGAAGTGCTGAAATACCTCACTCAGGAAGAAGTGGAAGATAAGGCAGCTTCAGGCAAAGTAGGGTTCGGAGTCAACTATAACGGCAAACCCGCCGCAGAAGCAGAAGCTATCACCAATGCCCTGCAATCCTACGAAGACGGAATTTTCCGGATTTTCATTGATGACATGGAAGCGGGAGACTTATCCTCTCCCATCCTGCTGGAAGAAGACTCCACATTAACCTTCATCCGGCTGGCTATGCTGTCGGGAAGATTATGGTAATTATTATATCCTACCAAACACTTAAAAACAAATAGAATCATGAGACTTATTTATAATGAAGCATTAAACAAACGGGTACTTCCGTATCTGGAGAAACTGACCCAAAAGAGAAGCAGCCTGGACAAAAAGACAGCCGCCTTGTTTGACATATTCATGTTATACTTTAATATGGATACCCGGTACGGCACCTATAACGACAAGCTGGAACCTTGCATTATAAGTGTCATCAAAGAAGAAAACATCAAAAGCGTAGCCAATCTTTTCGATGGAAAACTGAGCAAACTGCTCCGTTACATATTGGGAGATGAATATGCCCGCCTGTTCCACACCTATCTGAAACTCAAAGTACATTGCCCGTACACTCACGGCTATTCACGGCGTTCACAACGTGCCGCCAACCCTTATCTGCACTTCAACCACGTCATAGACGCATTGACACAATTCCTGAAACTGCGCGCCACCGGCTTTACAGAACAAGCCATATTGAACGGTGGAAATACACCGGAAGAAATAGAAGCATACAAAGACTGCATGAGCTGCGAGAACTGGATAGCCGCCCAAATAGCAGAAGGCAACAAAACAGTCATCGAATACCTGCATAACGTGCTGACCAGCGAAAATAACGCCAACCGCCTCAACCAGGGACATCTCAAGGCTATCGCAATGAGCGGATACCGCCCGTTGCTGGAACTGGAAGGAAAATTGCTGCTGGCAGCAAAACTACAAGAAGGACTCCGACAAGCTATCGTGGAAACGATGGACGAAGGATGTCCCGAAAGCTATCTTCATCTGCTTACGGTAATTTATGAGAACGGATTGCAACGTTTTGCTTCCGTGAAACGTGGTATCGCGGTAAGTACAGGCATCGGAGAACAGGACAGCAGCGAACGTGTCACCAATAAATACATAGAACTAATCCTGCACTTCCTGAACAACCAACAACAGGCACGCAAAGCCCTTCAAAGCAAAGATACCGTCGAACTCTACCTGGCCTTATGGAGTATCGGGTTCTATAATACAAACGACATCCAAGCACTTGCACCTGAAATTCTCAAAAACGGGGCCAAGCACCAAGTACAGACTTTCCTTTACTTCCTGCTCTGTACGCAACACTCCGGCATGAGTTATTACATCAGTAAAGAAGCTTTCGAAAAATGGCATAACGACCCGTCGGTCGTAGCAGCCATTCTCCCGCTCTATCTCACAAATTTCTATCTCAGCCGATATGGCGGACGTGAAGACCCCAAACTCACCGATTACTTTGAGAACAGGGAAGAAGCTGTGCGCCACTACGGATATTTAAAACAAATCTACCACTCCATCTCAGCCAAAGAAACCTATGCTCCCTATATCTTCCCTTGGGAAAGCACACAACTGACCCGTTCGGAAGTTATCCTCAAAATGGCATATATCGTCTGGATGCTGAATGATTCTGCCATGAAAGATGACCTTTGCGGCTATCTGGCATCTCTTGATTCCTATATGCGGGCAAGCTATATCGGCATTGCCCTGAATCCGCCTACCAGTCCGCTGCAAGAAGAATACATCCTCCAATCATTGGGCGACCGCTCATTGGACGTACGCAACGAGGCATACAAAGTATTGTCCGAAATGACCTTATCGCCCGAACAGAATCTGAAAGTAGAGGAACTGCTACGTTTCAAATACAGCGAAATGCGCATTAATGCCATCAACCTGCTTATGAAGCAACCGAAAGAAGAACTGGCAGGCAGTATCCGCCGGCTGATTACAGACAAGGTTGCCGAACGCCGCCTGGCGGGACTGGACATGATGAAGACAATTCATAACGTAGAATTCCTGCAAGACATCTACCAGAAACTTCTTCCTGCCATCAAAGAGATTCAAAAACCAAATGCCAAAGAAAAGGTATTGATAGCGTCTTTGATTGGTGACGGAACGGAAAAGAAAGCTACACAGCACTACACCAAAGAAAACGGTTTCGGTCTGTACAATCCTGCATTGGAAGTCAGCCTGCCGGAAATCACACCGGATAAAGGGTTCTATGTCAAGAAAGCATTTGAGTTTATCAGCTACGGAAAAGCGAAACTTACTTTCGAAAGGTTGAGCAAATACATCGCCGCGCACAAAAACGATGAGTTTAAAAACGACTACGGAGAAGCACGCCTGGTAGGTAACAGCGTACTGATGAAATGGAGCAACTACGGTGGACTGAGCGGTCTTGGACTCCCGGAACTTTGGATGGATTTCTACGAACGGGAAATCGGGAGCTACGAAAAACTATTGATGATGAGTTTCATGCTTGCATCAACAGGTGTCGCCCAAGAAAACGATGACTATGACGAAGGGGATGAAGAAGACAGAAAAGCCGATATTAAATCCGCCAATAGCTTTGAACCACTTGTGAACAAGATGTATGCAGGCTTCAGTTACCGCGGATTACAGAAAGTACTCCGGAAGTTGCCCTATTATGAGCAAATGGAAGACATCATCGATGCACTGGCATACGAGTACAGAGACGAAACGGTTTATCAGCGAATGGCCGCCAATATGCTGCTCCAGCTAATACCATTGCTCAATACAGAGAATATCTTCCGTCAATATACAAACAAGCATACATGGCTCAGAGATTCAATGGAATACGGAGAAAAGGTCATTGTTTATCCGATACACAACAACAAGTTTGTGCAATTTTGGCTTGACACCCCCTGCAGACCGATAGACGATGCCCTGTTTACCCGTTACTTCACCGTGCGCTATCAGCTATATAAACTCACCAACTATATGGAGCACACGCCCGAACTGGAAGAAACCGATTCCTATCTGCAATCCGCAGACTTTGCCCGTGCCTGGATGCTGGGGCTGATACCGGCAGAAGAAATATATCGCGAACTGACAGGACGTGTCAACTCCCCCACACAAATCAAGAATATCACTCTTGCGTTGAATGAAAACCGTCGTCCCAACGAAGTGGACAGAGAGCGGTTCGCCTATATCAAAGACTTCAACTTCACTTTATTCCGACCATTATTGCAAAAGGCTGTCGACCGGATTCTGGATATAGAACTATCACGCGGAGACTCTGAAACGCAGGTTACCCGCCTGGCGGAAGAACTGACCTGCGTCTATGGAGCCGAAACATTCATCCGCATCCTGCAAGCATTCGGCAAAGATACGTTCATACGCGACAGTTACAATTGGCGGAACACGAAACGGGGAGTATTGAGCAGCCTGCTTCACGTTTGCTACCCGTTGCCGGCAGACACAAGTGCCCAGCTCAAGAAACTGGCGAAACAAGCCGAAATCAGCGACGAACGGCTGGTGGAAGCCGCCATGTTCGCTCCCCAATGGATAGAACTTGCCGAACAGGCAACAGGATGGAAAGGACTGACAAGCGCAGCATACTATTTCCACGCCCATACCAACGAGACTTGCGATGACAAGAAAAAGGCAATTATCGCCCGTTATACCCCGATTGACGTAGAAGACCTTCGGGAAGGCGCTTTCGACATCGGGTGGTTCAAAGATGCTTTCAAGACGATTGGCAAACAACGTTTTGAAGTGGTTTACAATGCCGCCAAATATATCTCATGCAGCAACAGCCACACCCGTGCCCGCAAGTTTGCCGACGCCACCAACGGTGCAGTGAAAGCAGAAGATATAAAGAAAGAAATCTCGGCCAAACGCAACAAAGACCTATTAATGAGTTACGGACTTATCCCATTAGGGAAAAAAGCGGATAAAGAACTGTTGGAACGCTACCAATTCCTGCAAAAATTCCTGAAAGAAAGCAAGGACTTCGGAGCACAAAGACAGGAAAGCGAAAAGAAAGCAGTGGCTATCGCTTTGCAAAACCTGGCTCTCAACTCCGGTTACGGTGACGTCACCCGTCTGACCTGGAGCATGGAAACGGAACTGATTAAAGAACTTCTCCCCTACCTGTCCCCGAAAGAGATAGACGGTGTGGAAGTCTATGTACAAATCAACGACGAAGGCAAAGCGGAGATGAAACAAGTCAAAGCCGGAAAAGAACTCAACAGCATGCCAGCCAAATTGAAGAAGCATCCGTATGTAGAAGAGCTGAAAGCGGTACACAAGAAACTGAAAGACCAACACGCCCGCTCCCGCATCATGCTGGAACAGGCTATGGAAGACTGTACGCGCTTTGAAGAAAACGAGCTCCACAAGTTGATGCAGAATCCTGTTATTTGGCCGCTACTGAAGCATCTTGTCTTTATCAGTAACGGACAAACAGGTTTTTATACCGATGGATTACTGGTGACAGCGAATGCCGTCTGTCTCCCGCTGAAACCAAAAGACGAATTACGCATCGCCCATCCTACCGACCTGTACACGAGCGGCGAGTGGCATACGTATCAGAAGTTCCTGTTCGACAAAGCCATCCGCCAACCTTTCAAACAAGTGTTCCGCGAACTGTATCTACCGACTCCGGAAGAGGAAGAAGCCACACAATCCCGCCGCTATGCCGGAAACCAGATTCAACCTCAGAAAACGGTTGCCGTCCTGAAAGGACGCCGATGGGTAGCCGATTATGAAGACGGGCTTCAAAAGATATATTACAAAGAGAACATTATCGCCACTATCTACGCTATGGCAGACTGGTTCTCTCCTGCCGATATTGAAGCCCCGACACTGGAATATGTCTGCTTCCACAACCGCAGGGACTACAAACTGATGAATATTTCAGAGATTCCGCCCGTTATCTTCTCCGAAGTGATGAGAGACGTGGATTTGGCAGTCAGTGTAGCCCATGCCGGAAGTGTCGATCCGGAAACCAGTCACTCTACCATCGAAATGCGCAGCGCATTGGTGGAACTGACGATGCCATTATTCCATCTCAACAATGTGAAAGTGGCAGGCAACTTTGCTCATATCGAAGGCAAGCTGGGAAAATATAACATTCATTTGGGCAGTGGTGTGATTCATCAGGAAGGCGGTGCGCAAATTGCAGTTCTTCCGGTACATTCGCAGAGCCGCGGACGCCTGTTCCTGCCTTTTGTAGACGAAGACCCGAAGACTGCCGAGATATTGACAAAGATTATCTTCTTCGCAAAAGACGATAAGATAAAAGACCCGAGTATCCTGAATCAAATCAAATAAGAACAATATGGCAGAAAATTTATCAATCAGTACAGGAAGCAAAGAAGAGAAATATCGTGAGTTACTTCCACAGTTACATGCTTTAGTCAGCACGGAAACGGATTTCATAGCCAACCTTGCCAATGTTGCAGCGGCTCTAAAACAGACTTTCGGTTTCTTTTGGGCAGGTTTTTACATAGTGAAAGGAGATGAACTCGTATTAGGTCCGTTCCAAGGGCCTATCGCTTGCACACGTATCCGTTTCGGCAGAGGAGTTTGCGGAACAGCCTGGAAAGAAGCACGTACATTGATTGTCCCTGATGTAGAGCAGTTTCCCGGACATATAGCATGCAGTTCGGATTCCAAATCGGAAATAGTAGTACCGATACTAAAACAAGGTGAAGTAATCGGAGTATTGGATATAGACAGCGATACACTGGATAGTTTCGATACAGTTGACGCACGTTATCTGGAAGAAATCTGTACATACATCGGATAACTCCATCCGTGCTGTTATCATACAAAAAAACAGAGGCTCCGATTAGGTAAATCAGAGCCTCTGTTTGCTATAAATAGAGCCTCAGTTTGGTGTAAACAGAGGCTCTGTTTTTCTTACCAGTCAATCTCTTCTATTTTCCGTTCACGGTATAGCGTAAGCTGCTTACGGAGTGAGTTCATTTCATGCCTCATCTCCTCCATTCTTTCCAATAAATGATGAATGGCATCAATACCTTCCATGTTTATGGACAAGTCATAATACATCCTGCTATATCGCTCCACATTCGGAAGTTCGGACACAAGCAGATAATGTTCATTACCCTCGGTATGTACGTTAATCAAACCGCCCTCTTCCAGCATATCTATGAATGAAGGCTCAATATGACATTTGTGACAGTATTCACTGACAATAATTAATTCGGTCTGCATAGCACTCATTCTTTTTAGTTCATACTCTGTAACTCGCGGAACAACTCTTTCTGTCTGTCCGTCAGGTTCGTAGGAATCTTGACAGAATAGGTCACAATCAGGTCACCGAATTGTCCTTCCTTCTTATAAACCGGGAATCCCTTGCCTTTCAGACGGACTTTCGTACCGTTTTGGGTTTCCGGTTTTATCTTCAGTTTCACTTTACCGTCCAACGTGTCCACAACCTTTTCACCACCTAGTACGGCTGTATAAAGGTCTACTTCCACATCTACGTACAAATCGTCACCCAGGCGCTTGAATACCGGATCTTCGGCTATGACGAAAGTGATATACAAGTCGCCCGCAGGTCCGCCGTTGATACCTTCGGCTCCGTAGCCTTTCAGTTTAATCACTTGTCCGTCGGCTACACCGGCAGGGATAGTGATACGCACTTGTTTTCCATTGACAGTCAATATCTGTTTATGCGTCTGGGCAGCATCACGAAGAGACAGGTGAAGTTCGGCATTAAAGTCCTGTCCGCGGAATCCCGCAGAACCTTGTCCTCTTCCCCCCCGATGTCCACCGAACATTGATTCGAAGAAATCGGAAAAGCCACTGGCATTACCGCCGGAGAAGCCTTCGCCGTCGGAACTGTACCAATATGTTCCGTTACCGTCAGAGAATCCCTGTCCGCCACCGCCAAATCCGCCGAAACCTCCTGCACCACCAAAGCCACCGGCTTGTTGCTGCGCCCGTTTCTGTGCTTCGAATTCATCGGCATGCTTCCAATGTTCTCCGTACTCATCATACTTTTTACGTTTCTCAGGGTCACTCAGTACCTCATTGGCTTCGTTGATTTCCTGAAACTTATCCTTTGCACTCGGGTCATTGGGATTCAGGTCAGGATGATATTTCCGGGCCAACTTACGAAAAGCCTTTTTGATATCGTCCTGAGAAGCACTTTTGTCTACTCCAAGAATCTTGTAATAATCTATATAGGCCATGTTTTATGAATTTAATCGTTCATACATCATACGGCAAATAACACACCAATCCCGCTTTTGGATTCAAAATTTAGCACAATTTATAATAACCGGCTAATAATCAATTTCCTTTTGCTCCAACATTTGGAAATCCTGCTTTTTCATACCCAAATCATCCAACGGACGGGGTTCGTTATGGTCATTCAAATAGACCCTCGGCTTCATTTGATAAAGTGAAGCTATTACGGATTGTGAATTATCCCGGTAAGGAGTTTCTATTCCACCCAAATCCAGTATGGTCGGAAAAAAAGAGCTGCTGGAAGACACATTCTTATCCCTATTATCCATTGCGGCTTCCCAGTGTTCAGGATAAGTCTCGCGATAACTGCCGGACATCCAAACAAGAAACGGCACATGAAGCTGATAGTAAGAAGGTACAGGCGAAGCATGAAGGAACAAATGACGGGAATCGTCGAAAATATCCTCTCCATGGTCGGAAGTATAAATCATGGCGGCGTCTGCCTGTTGTTTTTCCAGCATACGGATGATTCTTGACAGGAAAGCATCCGTGTAACGGATAGAATTATCGTAAGCGTTCACCAAGTTATTCCGGTACTTCCTTTCCGCGTCAACCGGATAATCCGGTGTGAAGAACGTGTTTTCCAAAGGATAACGTTCGCGGTAATTAAAATGAGAGCCGTAGGTATGGAGCACGATAAACTGTTTCGTAGCCCCTTTCTCCAGTTCTTGTTCCACTAATTTCAAGAGTTCGTCGTCAGACGGGTTGTAACTGTAATCAATAGAATCTTCTTTTATAAAATCATACGTATCGGCTTCCATCCCGAAAAAATCGATAAACGAATGGTTATAACGCTGATTGGAGAAGAAAGCAGTTTGGAAACCCGCTTCTTTAAAAGCGGTGATAATCCCTTTTTGATGATAAATAGAGTCGTAGTTGCAGGCATTGACGTCCGACATCAGCATAGGTACACTTTTGTGTGTCGTATTTGATTCAGTCAGTACCTTCGGAAAAGCAATCAATCCGGTTTGCCGAGACAGCAACGGATTCGTTTCACGTTCATAACCATATAATTGCCAGTTCAGGGCACGGGACGTCTCCCCTACTACCATCACATACACTTCCCGTTTTTCTTTCGGACGGGTAGTTTTGGCATGGAAGGTAAAGTCTTCCGACGTGTGATGATAGTTCTGTGTCAAGGCTGTCCGCTGAAAGGCAAGACCTACATTATAACAGACGTTCAGCGGATATAAATCCGATTTCAGTTCATATCCTGAATCCTGCACATAGGCTCCGGCAAGGCTGAGAAGGGAGATTCCCAAAACGATGAGTGCTCTCCTCCGTTCTCTGCGGATAAACTCTATCGAGAGTTTCCGCTTGCGGATAATTGAAATCGTTCCCAATATCAGTGCGGGAACATACAGTATGACTACGGCGATAATGGCAGGTGTCAGGTTATCAAGTAGTTCGAGCGCTTCACTCGAATTGGTAGTCACCAGGTTCAAGAACATATCCACAGCGATGATAGACTGTCCGAACAGATAAAGCAATACGATTTGGAAAGCTCCGAAAAAGAGAAACAAGAACAAAATCCAAAGCATTTTGCCACAGTTCCTCGATAAAGTCATCAACAGGTAATAGCCTCCTAAAGGCAGCAATACATTAGTTACTTTTGCCATCACCGGCAGCGGCTCCGTAAAACAGAGGACGATGTTAGGCACTATCAGGATAAACAGAAACAGATAAAACAAGTGTTCCTGATTTTCCAACCAATTCTTTATATTCTTAAAAAGCTTCATTTATATTAAAGATAAATCCGGTCTGGTGTTTACCAAAACCTAAGTCCAAACGTACATTCACTCTCTTTTTAAACTCCCAACGGTAGCCGAAACCATAGTTGGGAAGAATATGTTTCGGGGCAAAGTCGGAGAACTTCGGAAAGATAGTCCCTGCTCCCACCCATACGGCCACTCCATTTCGTTTCCAAACGTGTTGCCGCAGTTCTATTTGCGCATCCATCGCACACTTATCGCGATAACGCCCTTCGTAGTACCCACGCATCGAATAAGAGCTTCCTAAAGTTGCCATCAATCCCCACGGGGTATCTCCGTAAGTCAGCAGTGTGTGGAATTGTCCTGCCAGCACTCCGCCTTTCCATACGGGGTGATAGTAACTGGTAGTCAGTTCGGTACTGCTGAACGCATATTTATTGCCAAGAAAAGCAGGACTGAACCGCTGGTCCAGCCGCAGATAGTACCCCCGGTAAGCATTTGTCAGAAAATCACGTGAGTCGTAGAGAAGAGAAAGCCCGAGACTTATGTTGGTAGTCCGTGCCGCCATTCCTTCCCATAGCTCCGGCTTTTCAAAATCGCGTCCGTCGATGTAATCGAATACAGCCATCGGCCCGATATAGAAATTCTTTGCCATACAGAACATGAAGTCCACCTTCACCTGTGCTTGGAAACGTTTATATTCACTTTCATTATCGGAATTTGCTCCGTTATCGTATCCTCTTCCCCAATAGAGACTGGGAAAAGAATAAAAATAAAGATTATAGTTCAACCGGTATTTATCCTGTGGAAACAGATGAGTTCCGCGGACTCCCAATAAATAGAATCCCACCGTAGAGACATCTCCGTAAAGAGATACGTTTGAAGGCGGAAGAATTGTATCATTATAATCCGTACGATATAAACCAGCCGCCACCAGTCCGAGTCCGAACTTCGTATCACTGGAATAGTGAGGGCCTCCTATCACACTGAAATCGAACTTTTTATTCTTTTTTTCCTTATTGGCATCATTGAAGTAATCAAGAAACTTCTTGAAAAAGCTGCGCTTTAGCGGAACAGAATCATTAATGGCCGTAACAGATACAGAATCTTCCGGCATTCCTATCTGAATAGAATGCGTCTGCGCACTAATAAAGGTTTGTGTCAATAATAATAGCGCAAGTAATATCAGCCTGTTCTGTCTAGTATCCATATATAATAAGAAGTTGAAAACTTCGGGGACAAAGTTAGTTTCAAACTTCTTATTACAACAGCGTTACACAGGATTTTGTTGTTCCTTATTTCTCTTTTAACGTTTCAAAACTCGTATAAATTCGTCAACATCTTCTTCTGTGGTATCAAAAGAAGTTACCAGACGAATCTCGTTGTTATCCTCGTTCCAAAAATAAAAGAAGTAAGATTCCAGCATCCGGTCGATTATCGGGCGGGGCATCGTCAGGAACAACTGATTGCTCTCTGCTTTTTGAGTGAAGGTTACCTCCGGAAGCTTTTTCAATTCATTGTAGAGTTTGGCAGCCATTGCATTGGCATGACTCGCATTCTTCAGCCAAAGCCCATCTGTCAGATAAGCCGTGAACTGGCAGGAAAGATAACGCATCTTCGATGCCAGTTGGGCGGATTGCTTACGGATAAAACGGGCTTCCGGTTGCAAGTCCTTATTGAATATGATAACGCACTCACCCATCATCAATCCGTTCTTCGTTCCTCCGAAACTAAGAATATCGACTCCGCAATCTACGGTCAATTCTTTTAAAGAAAGATTTAAAGCGGCACAGGCATTAGCAATTCTTGCTCCGTCCATATGAACGTACATACCGTTCAGATGGGCAAAGTCAGTAAGACGTTTCAGTTCTTCGGGAGTGTAAATCGTGCCAAGTTCGGTACATTGGGAAATATAAAGAGCTTTGGGCTGTGAATGATGCTGGTCACCAAAGCCGTGAAGATAAGGTTGCATCAATTCCGGGGTAAGTTTGCCGTCCGGGGTAGCAATCGGACGAATCTGACAACCGGTCATTTTCACGGGCGAACCACATTCGTCAACATAGATATGGGCGGTTTCCGCACAAAGGATAGAATGATACGGGCGGGTCATTAATTGCAGTGCCACGACATTGCTGCCTGTTCCATTGAATACAAATAAAGGAACGCAGTCCGGAGTGAAGGTTTCCTTAATCTTTGCTACGGCTTCTTCCGTCCATTTATCATCGCCATAACCTAACGCATGGTCTATATTCGCCCGGTTCAGCGCTTCCATCACCAACGGATGCACACCGGAATTATTATCAGAGGCAAAACTTCTCATTGTTTCCTTACATTTTAAATTGGATTGCAAAGTAACAGAATTATTTTCAGATATCATCTGAAAGGAACAGACATAAAAACAAAAATCCCCGAAGCATTGACTATCCTGTCGTTACTTCGGGGATTCTTTTGTTTTTGTCCAGGTAGTAAGCTCCTTCAGCCAATGTAAACATTTACACAGAGATACACATACAGTTCTTCTTCACACTGATCGAACTCTATCTTATTCTCTCTTGACAACCATCCCAAAGCAGCGCCCAACTCTTTGTCCTTCAGTCCGGATTTTCTTTTCAAAAGTCCATAGCCCCACTTCTCGTTATTGCTAAGCAGTTGCCAAACTTTACCGGCATTCACGCCGATTTCACTTCTATTCATTTTCTACAGTTATTAAGAGGTTTAAAACATTAGGTTAAGATTTCGCCTATAAAGAAAACAAAAGGATATTGCAATTGTTTATTCTACCTTACTAAAAAGTTGTTACAAAATTCTTTTTAACATAAAAAACATGATGTGTTCCGACACAAAGCCGCTATTAGCATATGTTAAATTAGAACTTTTCTTTGTAAGCAACTGTTATTAGTTAAAAATCAACCCTTAACTAATTTCAAATATGGCAAAGAAAATTGCAGAACAACTTATTAATACTTTAGCAGAGTCTGGAGTAGAACGCATTTACGCTGTGACCGGCGACAGTCTGAACGAAGTAAACGAAGCTGTCAGAAAGAACAATAAGATACAATGGATACATGTACGTCATGAAGAAACCGGAGCATATGCCGCCGCAGCGGAAGCTCAACTGACCGGCCGTCCGGGATGCTGCGCAGGAAGTAGCGGGCCAGGGCATGTCCATCTTATCAACGGCCTGTATGACGCACATCGTTCGGGTGCACCGGTGATCGCTATTGCTTCCACTATCCCTACCGGAGAGTTCGGTACTGAATATTTCCAGGAGACGAATACAATCAAATTATTCAATGATTGCAGCTATTATAATGAAGTAGCTACTACGCCTGCACAATTTCCACGTATGCTTCAATCCGCCATTCAGACGGCTATCACCCGCAAGGGAGTATCAGTAATAGGCTTACCGGGAGATTTGGCAAAGGCTTCTGCCGTCTCTGTCGATTCGTCGGTACGAAACTATCCTGTCGTACCGGAAGTTTGTCCGGCAGAAGAAGATTTGGCACAACTGGCCGACTTATTAAACAAGCATAAACGTATCACTCTTTTCTGCGGCATCGGCTGCCGGGGAGCGCATGAGGAAGTAATCGCGCTTTCCGAAAAGCTGAATGCTCCGGTAGTTTATACTTTCAAGGGAAAGATGGAAGTACAATATGAGAATCCGTATGAAGTAGGTATGACCGGACTTTTAGGAATGCCTTCGGGATATTACAGCATGCACGAGGCAGAAGTGCTTCTCATGCTCGGAACGGATTTTCCTTATTCTGCATTTTTGCCGGATGACATTAAGATAGCTCAGATAGATATCAAGCCCGAACGCCTGGGACGCCGTGCCAAAGTGGATATCGGACTTTGCGGAGATGTCAAGATGAGTATCCAGGCTTTACTCCGTATGCTGAATCCGAAAACGGATGATACATTCCTTGTGAAGCAACTTAAAAGATATGAAGGGGTGAAAAAAGACCTTGCCGCCTATACGGAAGATAAGGGAGAAGTGAATAAGATTCATCCCGAATATGTAATGTCCGAAATTGACAAACTGGCTTCGGACGATGCCGTGTTCACTGTAGATACGGGAATGACTTGCGTGTGGGGAGCACGTTATCTGCAAGCAACAGGCAAACGGCATATGTTGGGTTCTTTCAATCACGGCTCCATGGCAAATGCCCTGCCGCAAGCTATCGGTGCAGCTTTAGCTTGTCCCGAACGCCAAGTGATTGCACTTTGCGGAGACGGAGGACTGTCAATGACTTTGGGGGATTTGGAGACTGTCGTCCAATATAAATTGCCGATTAAGATTATCGTATTCAATAACCGTTCGCTGGGAATGGTGAAACTGGAAATGGAAGTGGACGGTCTGCCGGACTGGCAAACGGATATGCTGAATCCCGATTTCGCACAGGTAGCTGAAGCAATGGGAATGACAGGTTTCAATGTCAGCAATCCGGAAGAAGTATTACCTACCTTATTCAATGCTTTCGAACTGGACGGCCCTGTACTGGTGAATATCATGACCGACCCGAACGCACTTGCCATGCCGCCCAAAATCGAATTCGGACAGATGGTAGGCTTTGCCCAATCCATGTATAAGCTATTAATCAATGGACGTTCACAAGAAGTTATTGACACTATCAATTCGAACTATAAGCATATACGGGAAGTATTTTAAGTTGCCGGAGAGGGTGATAATCATTTTATTTTCTTATGTTTGCAATCATCAAAAAGTAAAAACACATGGAAAAGTCTGACTATTCACCCTCGTCACGACAATCCCTGTACGCCAATAAAAAGGAATGGAACCGGTTTCTGTCCATTTTCTTACTGGCTGCGGGCATTGGTTTTACAGTATCGGGCATTATCTTTTTCTTTGCCTATAACTGGGACGAGCTGCCCAAATTTGCAAAGCTGGGAATTGTGGAAGTACTGCTAGTATCTTCTGTCCTGCTCACCGTATTCACCCGATGGAATATGCTCGTCAAAAAGATTCTCCTTACAGGAGCCACTTTCCTGATAGGTACACTCTTTGCCGTCTTCGGACAAATCTATCAGACGGGAGCTGATGCCTATGACCTTTTCCTAGGCTGGACACTGTTCACCATTCTTTGGGCGGTTGCCATCCGCTTTGCGCCATTATGGCTGACTTTCATCGGATTACTTTGTACTACTATATGGCTGTACAATATACAAATTGCCACTCGCGGCTCATGGGAAATGACTTTGCTTGCCAATGCAGTAACCTGGATATGCGCCTCGGCAGCCGTCATCACAGAATGGATGAGTATAAAAGGAAGTCTGAACAAACAGAATCGCTGGTTCGTCAGCCTGCTTTCATTAGCTACCATTGTGCACACCAGTTTTCTTACGATGCTGGCGATATCAGATACCAACTCGCTTGCAATAGCAACCATCTGCGAAGAAAAAGCTATAATCGTTTCACTCGTAAGCACTATTCTTATATTCTCTGCGGGACTATGGTTTGGGTGGAAAGAAAAGAATCTGTTCTACCTGGCTGTTATTCCTTTTGCGACATTGATGATTCTATTGACTACATTTATATGTCACAGCAATCTAAGAGATGTCAATCTATTCTTCTTCTCAGGGATTATGATTATCACTGGAACGACCTTACTTATCTACATTATTCTTCAACTTAAAAAGAAGTGGTATGGCACAGAAGCATAATCTTACAATTCAAGTCGTATCCATCATCGGTGGAATACTGACTGCTATCTTCTTTCTCGGATTTCTTGCACTTGCCCGAATCATACGTTCCGAAATATCGTGCCTGTTAGTTGGGAGTTTATTAATTATTGCCACATTAACAATCAGCCGTCTTGTCATCCGGTCTTTCCTGGATGCTATGAATATCACTTTATATATTGCAGGATGCGTATTGGTCGGCTTTGGACTTAGTGAGTATATGAATATACTTTTCATTGTACTCATAGTAATCAGTATGCTCACCTTCAGGCTGTCGAAAGGTTTCATTCTGCCCTTTCTTTCAGTGATTGCGTTTATTATATCTTTCTTTGGAGAAATAACTCATATCTTTTCTTCTTCCTATCCTCTGCAAATTGCAGTAGTTCCTGTTATGGCAGCATTCCTGTTCACCAATCTTTTCGAAGTGAAACTGTATAGCCAATTAGAAAACAACAGTCTTTCCAAATACAGGCCGTTCCATGCCGGACTATTCGTATCCTGTGTCATTTTAATAAGCGGATTATCAATCCATCAACTGACATCAGGAATAAATTCTTGGACTATATCCTGCATCTTATCTGTCTCCATGTGGATAGAACTTCTGATTATGGCTCAACGGATTATGAAAGTTATGCAAGTGAATAATGCAATACATCAAATCGGCATTTACATTCTTTGCATCATCATCTGCCTGCCTACCGTATCCGCCCCTTATTTATCCGGCAGCCTATTGTTGATTCTAGTATGTTTCCATTATGGCTATAAAGCAGAGTGTGCGACCTCACTCCTTCTCTTTATCTATGCTGTTTCCAAATACTATTATGATTTGAATATAAGTTTACTTATCAAGTCCATCACACTATTCTTTATCGGAATCGTGTTTATTGCAGCTTGGTGTTTCTTCACTCAAAAAAGAACAAGACATGAAAAAATATAGCCGGATATTGATTCTTGCGAACCTTGTATTACTACTGGGATATTTCAACTGGTCGGTTTTAAAGAAAGAACAGACTTTGAAAGACGGACAATTAGTACTCTTACATTTAGCTCCCGTCGACCCTCGTTCTCTCATACAAGGTGATTATATGCGCCTCAACTATGAAGCTACTTCATCTTCACCAGTTCTGATAGACGAGCAGACTGCCACACGTGGTTATGCCATACTTAAAACAGACAGCAATCAAATAGGTCAACTTATACGTTTGCAGAATACTCTGACACCTTTGAATGACAACGAAGTAGTTATCAAATACAAGATAGTAGATAACCGGATATTCCTCGGTGCCGAATCTTTCTTCTTTGAAGAGGGACAAGATACCCTTTATCAAAATGCAAAATATGGCGGTTTGAAAGTAGACGATAAAGGGCAAAGTCTGCTTGTGGGGCTGTATGATGAAAACTTGCAGCAGATTCAACCCAATAAATAGAATATAAAAATCCCGGACTTTCGCAAGCCCGGAATTTCCATATTCTCAAGAACATCTCCTTATTTATAGGAAATAAGGGACTAGCAAATTGTTTCTAGCGCATAAAGAAGATGTTTTGAGACAAAGTAAAGGGATACCTGTGGGAAATAAGGGAGGTATCCCTTTCAGAAAGACAAATATTAGAAAAACATACTTTCACAAGCATAATCTTCAGCCTGTCTTTCAGTATATTTCTTTCAGTCCGAATTACTTCAAGACTTTAACAAAAACAGTTTCAATTGTCTGTCTGCCCCACTTATCAGTAATGATAACCTTGACCTTACATACCGGAGGAGTAACAATCGGTGTTTCAGAAAGCTTCTTAGAGATTACAACTTTGTTGCCCTCTGCCGTAGTAAAATCAGTAGTGTTTAATGACAGATAATCTTTAGCATTCTGATCGGCCAATTCAAGTACGACAGATTTAATTCTCTCATCGCTAAATTCATAAGAAACACCATAAGCATCTGTTTTCTCAAAATCCTTAGCTAAAAGGTCTTGTGAATGTCCACCGTCAACTTGGAATGGACTAGCTTCAGTACCTAATTTACCTGTATACTTAAATGTACCTTCAAATATCTCCGACTTCACTGTCAGATTGAACTTGTCAGTAATAGCATTCATGCGCTCATTTCCAAACGGAGCATAAGATACTATGATATTGCGACCTTCATAAGCACCACCCCATGTATCATAAGGTTGTACTGTAATCTTATCGCTCGACTTATCGTCACCTAACCATGCATCAGCATATACTTTATTCTTATTTTCCATTTTAAACGGTATCTCTTCATCAAATGAAATAAGCGTCTTAGCCTCATCAGAAATATAACCTTCTTGATAAAGTTTATAAAGATTATAAGTGATTACACCGTCAGCATCATTTACGTTACCATAAGCCGTAGCATTATTACCACTAAAGTAAGCATCCGCACGTCTAAAGACAAACAATTTATCATTCTGTTGGTCTACTGTAATTTTGAATGTTGTTTCATACAAAACTTTATCATTCAATTCATCAGTCGAAGCATTATTAATGAATCTAACCGTTGCATTATGAGGTACAGCAGCAACTGTTGCAGGAGTAAATGTAGCTTTGATTACAAATTTAGTTGCCTTAGCATTCTCTACTTCTTTTCCATCTTTATCCAAGCCTTGTAATTTCAGTGCAATACCATCTTCATATTCCAAGTTTTCCACTCCGTTGATTTCAACCTTGCCTGCTGTATAAGCAATAGCAGTCTCAATATCAGAAACTTGCGCTTTTATTATTGCAGCGGAAGGACTTACAATTTCTGAAGTAACTGTAACTTTCTTACCATCTACAACCCAAGTCATATCTTTGATTTCTGCTTCTTCGGCTGCATAAGTAAAGACCAAATTCAAGTTAGTCTTATATGTCTTTCCAGCAGTAGTAAGATAATCAACAGATACAGTCAGTTCACCTGCCTGATTTGCTATAATTGTCTTATTCTCTTTGTCAAATGTTGCTTCAATTTTCTTTGCATCATCTGCATTGACACTATAAGTATAATCAACTACATCATTCAACTGATCGCCTACTAATTCATCTAAATTATAAACAACCTTGAAAGGTAGTTTTTTATCTACATCTTCGAGTTTCTTTTCTGTCTTTTCGGTCGTAACTTTAACATCGTACTGGGAAATGATTTCATTGCCCCATGCATCCTTTGTTGTAAGTGCATAAGCAATATCATTATTCAGTTTTTGGGGATCTACTCCTTCTGCAAATTCAAGAGTCAGGTCATAAATTCCCTTATTTACTGTACTTTCAGCACGAGTCAACGCTACTTCACTGGTATTTGCATCAATAGTAGCTATAACAAAATTAGTATTACCTTTAGAATCAGTCAAACCGATTTCATAAGATTGGATATCTTCAAGTTTCAAATTAACCGGATTGATCATAGCATGAATCATGCTACCTCTAGCGGATAAGAATGTTCCTTCCGGATAAGTTTTTCCATTGAATTTAACACCATCCTTTTCTTCCACTACTCCATAAAATAAAGTAGCTTCAGCTTGAGCAGAATTTAAATCAACATTACCATTCATTCCCCCAAGTGCACGCATACTAGTAATACGGGCAGCCTTCGGCATAGAAACTTTTTCCCATTCTTTGGTTTCGCTATTAAGAACATTCAATACCCAAACTAATGAATTTTTAGGATCAGCCGTTACGTAGATATGAGAAGCTGCTTCATATTCTGTTTTCTTATATTCTCCAGATTCGGCATCCCAAACTTCCCAAAAGCCATCAGTAGATATACGCGGCGATTTTCCATCTTCACCTTTATCTCCTTTGTCACCCTTATCGCCTTGGTCACCCTTATTTCCTTGCTCACCTTTGTCGCCCTGGTCACCTTTATCACCTTGGTCACCTTTGTCACCCTGGTCACCTTTCTGACCTTTAGAGCAAATACCGGTATCTTTCCCATCGATAATCCAATTCTTCGTAGTAGGATCAATCTCAATTTTCGTACCTGCCGCACCGTCAGAGCCATCAGTACCATTTACAATAGAATAAGACTTACCATCATTAAAAGTAATCTTAAATCCACCAGTAATTGATTCTACGGCAGTAACCCATTTTCCCTCTTTCACAAAATTCTGTAACTCGGCAATGCTAGCTTTGTTTGCGTCAATCTGTGTTTGCAGATTGTCGATGTCATCATCGTAGTCCTTACAGCCTACATAGGTGACAGTAGAAAGTGCCAACGCCCCGAAGAACATCACTTTTACAAATTTTCTTTTCATAACTACTTAAAAATTACATTAATAATATATTATTAAACACTAAGTTTCAATAATAGACAGCCCGTTACTTCATAGGTAACAGGGAAACCTTTGTTCCTGCTCTTTTAGAGTAGTCAATACTGAAAAATGATACGATAGATTATGAAAGTTCTTTACCCCTGCTTCTGACGAGCGGCAGAGGGGAGGGAAATCTTATGCAATATTTAGAAGTTAACAAAGCCCTAATACAAAGAATCCACGTGTTTTATCTGTCCTAGTTCCGCTTTTAAGTAGTTTATTAGAAAAAATGTGTGATTTCGTTTGGTTGTTTTAAGAAATATGCTCATATTTGCACCGGAATTTATTCCCGTTACCTACGAAGTAACAGGATAATTTTCAAGCATTTACGCTATACACAGCACGCTTTACAAAATTAATGACCTGCTTATTGGCTTCATCTATTTTCTTACTTCTAAAAGGCTTCAGGTAAGTCTCAGTCACTGTAATAGATGAATGTCCCATCGCTTCGGAGATAATACCCGGATGAATTTCACAATAATAAGCCGTTGTAGCCCATGTATGCCGGGCGGTATATGAGCTTAGTTTATCACCCAGTCCTAATAATTCCCCTAGAAGCATCAACTGTTGATTGAAGCTACGCAATGCTAATTGATATTCCCGGTACGCTTCTTTCGTTCCCTCACAGCTTTTCAAAAACGAAAACAGATAAGGCGAAGAAGAGTCACGGTTCATATACTTTTTTATCAGAATCATAGCTTCCGGGGTCAGTGTCACCGATAAGGAACGCCCTGTTTTACGTCTGCGATACGTGATCATATTATCACGTAAATCACTCTTTCGCAAATAAGCCAGATCGACAAACGGCATACCACGAAGCAAAAACATCAGAATGAACAATTCTTGAGCCTGACGTACAGGTAGTGATATCCCCGTCCCCCGCAAATCAACAAACACCTTTCTCATGTCATCATCACTTAAAGCACGTTTATGGTCGGCACGCGTCCCGGTGTAGACGGAACGGAACAGATGCGGAACGTAAGGAGCTTTTCGAAGATTAACCGCACGATTGTACACTGCACGGAAAGTACGCAAATAGGTGGAAACCGTATTCCAACTACATCCACGACTACGAAGATGGACTTCGAACCCCTTCAACCACTCCGAAGTCACTTCACTAAAGACAAAGTCTCTTTTCCCACGATAAGCAATGATGGCATTCAGACTGCTTCGATAGACGTGTGCAGTACCAAAGTTTCCCTCCATCTGTAGCTCGGCGGCTACCTGCTTCATAAATGTTAATACTTTCAACATCTCACTTTTTATTAATAAATT
>NZ_CABUHK010000032.1 GCF_902491285.1 uncultured Bacteroides sp.
CTATGTTCCTAATTTTCAAATAAATAATTCTAACCCTTATATCGAACTCACGTTAAATATTAGTTTTGTTATTCACACCGCAAAGATAGCAGCCACCCGGAAAAAGCACCGAATCCTGAATCCATAAAGAATACATCATGCGTCTACACCCCTTCCCAACATACATTGGGGACTCTAAGCGTAGTATTTTTAGACTCAGAACGTACCTCTTATTTGCCACAAATCCATTGCAAAAAAAGCACATTCAAACAAAAAGACTTATATTTGCAGTCTAACCAACAATCTATTATAAAATGAATTTCGGCAAATTTTTATTTTATATGTATATCTTCTTGCTGTCCGCCCTGAAATGTACGGCGCAGGAAATATCCTTCAACCACCTGACTACGAACGATGGCCTTTCCAACAATTCGGTCATGGCTATCTATCAGGATGGAAAAGGCTTTATGTGGTTTGGTACCCGAAATGGTGTAAATCTCTATAACGGCAACAGATTCATCACCTACAAGTTTAGTAAAAACAATCCCAATAGTCTGATAGACAACAAAGTATTACACATTACCGGTGACGGAAAAGACGAGATTTATATCATAACCGCCCAAGGTATTTCTGCATTTAACACAGCCCGAAATCAATTTAAAACGTTATTGCAGGGTACAACAGGAACCATGTGCTACCATAAACAATTGTATATTTCACAAAAGAATAAAATCTATCGATATGAAAACAAACGTTTTGTGCCTTTTTATGAATTGAAGGACTCCCCTTCTGTCAATATCAACGCCTTATATATAGAAGATGAATATACTTGGATAGGAACGGAAGAACACGGGCTGTTCCGGCTCGATAACAAACAAGAAGCCGTTCATCTCCTTCCACAAGGGAATATTACCAATATCTTCAAGGATTCTACAGGGAAAGTATGGATAGGCACTTGGGAACAGGGAGTTTATATCATCAACGGTGCCTCAATCTCCAATTTCAAACACAACGAGAATGACCCGACAAGTATCAGTTCTAATTTCGCGCGGAACTTCTGCGAAGACAAGGATGGGAATATATGGATAGGCACCTTCAACGGTTTAAATAAGTTCAATGCCTCCAACAATACCTTTACCCACTACCAGAAACAAGAGACGGACAAAAGTCTGACCAATTCGTCCATCTGGAGCCTGCTATGCGACAGACAAGGAACGATCTGGGCGGGAACCTATTTCGGAGGAGTCAACTATTTCAACCCCAAAAGCCAGATATACCGGCACTTCCAAGCTGCAAAAACGGAAAATAACGGCCTAAGTGCTCCCATAGTAGGATGCATCACGGAAGATAGCCTGCACAATGTATGGATAGGTACCGAAGGCGGAGGAATCACTAAATATAATCCTCAAACAAATACATTTCAATGGTACAAACACAGCAGCAATCCCAATAGTCTTTCACACAATAATGTAAAAACCATCTATTACGATCATCCTAACAAAATCTTATGGATAGGTACCCACATGGGAGGATTGAACAAGCTGGATCTTCGCAGTAACAAATTCACCCGTTATCATACAAATAGCGACAAGGGTTCTCTCCCTTCAAATATTATCCGGGAAATTGTTCCTTACAAAGACAATCTTCTTCTTGCCACTCACAAAGGAGTCTGCCAGTTTAATCCCAAAACTGAAAAAGCGGTTCTTTTATTTCAGGATAGTCCTATTAGCGGTACCGTATCGGTTCATGTAGATTATCAGGGAACGCTTTGGATCAGCGGAAACGGAGAAGGTGTCTATGCCTATCGGGACGATACAAAGAAAACAGAAAACTATAAACATAACCATGCGTTAGAACATAGTATCAGCAGCAATCATATCGGACGCATCTACGAAGACAGCCAGAAAAGACTATGGTTCTGTACTTCCGAAAGCGGTGTCGATTTATATAAACACGAAACGAACGACTTCGAGAACTTCGACGAACAAAAGAATGGCTTGGGAAGCAACTGCGTATATGATGTATGCGAGCTTTCTCCGAATAAGATTTTATTCACCACCGATATCGGGTTCTCTATTCTGGACTATCCCAGCCGCAAATTCACAAACTATACGAAAGAGAACGGACTTCCCCTATCTGCCATTAATGAACGTTCTGTTTTTAAAGCATCCAACGGAGACATCTATATCGGAGGAACGGACGGTATGATTTCTTTTCGGGAAGAACATATCAACTATGTCCCCCAAAGCTATCAAATCCATCCTTTCAGCTTGTCTGTCAACGGGCAAGCCGTACAAGTCAACGATGACAACGGGATTCTGCAACACTCTCTTACCGACAGCCCTCAAATCACATTGAAGGCCGACCAGTCCATGTTCAGTATCGAATATGCCATATCCAATTATATTCCTTCCAACAGGGATGACCTTGAATACTTTCTGGAAGGTTTCTCCAAAAACTGGACCGGCCTGTACGGACAGCACACTATCACCTATACCAACCTGAATCCGGGAAAATACACATTAATAGTACGTGCCAAAAACAATCAGCTCATTCCCGAAAGTCATCTCGACATTAAAATATTACCACCGTTCTACCGCACTGTCTGGGCTTACCTACTTTATACGCTTTGCATCGGTGTTATCCTCTATTTCATCGTCCGCACTTACAAGAATCGTATCAAACTTCAGGAGTCTCTGAGATACGAACAAAAACATGCGGAAGATATCGAACAGCTCAACCAGACAAAGCTCCGTTTCTTTACGAATATCTCCCATGAGTTCCGCACTCCATTGACACTCATCATCGGGCAGATGGAAATGCTGTTACAGGCACGTTCCTTCGCGCCTTCCATTTACAACCGGATTCTGGGTGTATATAAAAACTGCCTGCAAATGCGTGAGCTGATTACCGAACTGCTCGACTTCCGCAAACAGGAGCAAGGATATATGACAATCAAAGTGAGCGAACACAACCTGGTAGACTTTGTATACGAAAGCTATCTGTTGTTTCAAGAATATGCCGCGCAACGGCAAATCACATTCAGATTTAACAAGGCACAGGACGTAATTCCGGTCTGGTATGATAAAAAACAACTCCAAAAGGTGATGAACAACCTGATATCCAATGCATTCAAGCACACCAAAGAGGGAGGAAAAATCACAGTTTCCGTGCGTAAAGGCAACAAGGAAGTAGTGATTGAAGTTACCGACAACGGTTCCGGCATCGCCCAGAAAGACTTGAACAAGATCTTTGACCGTTTTTATCAGACCGAACAATCAACTTCCCCATCTTACATGGGAACAGGAATCGGATTGGCACTGACCAAAGGTATTATCGAGCTGCATCACGGAAGTATAGAAGTATATAGCGAACCGGGCGAGGGAGCGACCTTCAGTGTACATCTCCAAACGGGCAAGGAACATTTTACACCCGAACAAATCTGCGAATCCGAAGAAGACTCCCCTATTGAAGGAAACCTGCTCCCGGACTTTGCCCAAAATCTTCTGAGCGAACAAGAAACCTTAAACTCCGACTCCTATGCCGAGAAAAAACGGGATATAAAAATTGTCATTGTGGAAGATAACGAATCTCTCCGGGAAATGCTCGCCGGCATATTCGCCCCATTCTACCAGGTGTTCACCGCTTGCGACGGAGAAGAAGGATGGGAGAAAGTGCAATCGGAGCATCCTCATCTTATACTAAGCGATGTTGTAATGCCCAAAATGTCGGGAACTGACTTATGCAAGCTAGTCAAGGAGAATTTAGAAACCTGCCACATTCCGGTGGTACTCCTCACGGCAAGAACGTCTATCGAACATAGTATGGAAGGGCTGCGCCTGGGTGCCGATGACTACATAACCAAACCATTCAATGTCAACATCCTGTTATCCCGTTGCAACAATCTGATTAACAACCGAATCATGTTACAGGAGAAATTCAGCAAGCACCCGCAGGAAACCCCGCAAATTATAGCTACCAATCCGATGGACAAGGAGTTTATAGACAAAGCCATGAAAATTATAGACCAGCATATAGACAACATGGAATTCAATGTAGATATGCTTGCCCGTGAAATAGGAATCGCACGAAGCAAGCTATTCACCAAGCTGAAAGATATCACCGGCAAAACTCCGTATGACTTCATTGTAACCATCCGTTTAAAACGGGCGGCAATCTTGTTGAAAGAGCATCCGGAACTGAATATATCGGAGATATCCGACAAACTAGGTTTTTCGTCTCCACGGCAGTTCAGCAAGAGTTTCAAAGAAAAATATCAGGTAGTGCCGCAAGCATATCGAAAAGGAGAAAGTGACGAAAAGGCGGTTTAAAACAGTTTTTGGATTCAGGAAGCACCTATTTGGGACTTTAATACCACTTTCTTTAGAAGAAAAGTCACTTTCTTTGCTTCCGAAAACTAATTAAAAATTAAAGCAATGGCTATGAAAACTTATTATCCGACTCTTTTATCCCTAATCTTTGTGCTATATGCGATGCATACTCATGCTCAAAAACTAGAAAACTTACTGGTCATGAAACAACAATCACAGAATGAGTTGTTTCATCGATTGGGCAAAGCTCCCCGCACTCCGGCTTTTGAATGTGAAGGATATTGGAGTTGGGGAAGCTCCGTTATCAAAGGAGAAGACGGAAAATATCATATGTTTGTTTCCCGCTTCCCTAAGTCACTGCCTTTCCATCCGGGATGGATGATTGCCTCGGAGATTGTACATGCTGTATCCGATACACCTGAAGGTCCTTACCAATTCTGCGACATTGCCCTGCCGGCACGTGGTGCGCAATATTGGGACGGACGCTCCACCCACAATCCGCGTATCCTGAAGTACAAGAACAAATATTACCTTATATACATGGGTTCTACCCACCCATTCGGCGAACCGACTTATGATGAACTGACATTAAGCAGCCCATGGTGCATCGTCGGACGTGTCAATAAACGCATCGGATTGGCTGTTGCAGATTCTCCTTACGGTCCTTGGAAACGTTTCGACGAACCGATATTAAAGACAAAAGCCAATACTTTCTATAGCTATTTAGCATCCAACCCTTCGCCTGTTATCCAAGAAGACGGCTCGGTGATGATGATTTTCAAAGGAAGGGCTCATACTGAAAACGGCAAATACTCGGACATGGCATTAGGAATCGCTTATGCTCCCAACATTGAAGGGCCTTACACGGTATTGAACAATGACCAGCCCATCTTCCAGGTAGACGGTCAAGGAGAAGCCGAAGATCCGTTTTTGTGGAAAGACTCTAAAGGGTATCACGCCATTTTCAAAGATCACGTAGCCAAATATACAGGCGAAAGAGGTGGCGGAGTCATGGCTCACTCGACCGATGGCATCCATTGGACTGTAGATAAAGACCCGAAAGCCTATTCACGCACCGTAGAATGGGAAGATGGAAAAGTTGAAATGCAAGGACAACTGGAACGCCCGTTCCTTCTCTTTGAGAATGGAAAAGCCACACATGCCTTCTTTGCAACAATGGATGGTCCCGGCGGATTTGAGAACGCCACAAAATCATGGAATATGGTAATTCCTTTGAAGTAAGGGATAAAAGGTCTTTTTAGTACTAATATCGCAAATAAACTCTGAATGAGAAAGCAACTATTACTATTTCTTCTTATCACGTGCTGTACAGCTCATGCACAAAAGTCTTTCAGCGATTCGATAGCACTAATCAAGAGGAATTATATACATGCAACTCTTGGTGAAGATGAAGGGAAGAGAGTTCTTCTCAAACAGCTTGCAACAATTCCCCGGGAGCAAGAAGTATCCGATCAGAATGTGATTGAGTTACAACAGCTATATCCTATTTCTTCCAAAGAAATCAAGTATCTCACAAATACTCTTTGTGCGGACGGATCATGGAAAGACATCAATTATAAAGATACTAAACGTTCCGGCTGGGAGCCCAAAATTCATGCAGAACGAATCTTGAAGCTTACCAAATATTATTATCAGAAACAGCAACAACTGAAACCTGCCCAAATATCCCGACTGGCTAACACAATCCACCAGGCAATGAATTTCTGGTTCAAACATGAGCTGGTATGTCCCAATTGGTGGTATAATCAAATCGGCATACCACGCACACTCGGACCGGCTTTCTTACTATTCGAAAAGGAAATGAATGAAGAAGAAAAGCAGGCAGCCGTCAAAGTCATGATGAACTCCGCTTTCGGAATGACAGGGCAGAATAAAGTCTGGCTGGCAGGTAATGTATTAATCAGAGCCATCCTGCAAAATGATTGGGAACTGGTTAAAGAAGCACAGAGAAACATAAGTTCTGAAATATTACTTGGTCAAAAAGAAGGAATCAAAGCAGACTGGAGCTTCCACCAACATGGTTCACAACAACAATTCGGTAATTACGGATTGTCCTTTATATGCAATATGAGTTTCTATGCGGAAATGTTTGCCGGGACTTCCCTTGCTTTTTCTAAAGAACAACAGAAAATTCTCACTTCTCTCCTACTCGAAGGTTATCAATGGATTGTCTGGAGAGGATATTGGGACGTAAACGGATTGAACCGGCAACTATTCCGGAATGCGGATATCGACAAAGGATTCAAGTTGCTTTTTGCTGCATATTCTCTGATGAAAAGCAGCGAACCGGAAGTTTCAGGAAAAATACAAGAAATGATCAACCGGAATTCCATTTCTTCAAAAATTCCCGAAACGTTTACCGGAAACAAACATTTTTGGGAATCGGATTATACAATTCACCGTACTTCCCGATGGATGGCTTCCGTACGTATGGCTTCCAAACGAGTAATTGGTACAGAACTGGTGAACGAAGATAATCTGAAAGGATATTACATGGCTGACGGCGCGCTATACACTTATGTGCGCGGAGATGAATACCATAACATTTTTCCTTTCTGGGATTGGAGAAGGATTCCGGGAATTACCACTTATGAAAGCAATGCCCCTATTCCAAATCCCAACAAAACTGATTCCCGGAATCACAGTTCTTGCGTTGGCGGAGCGACTTACGAGAACACAGGTATCACTGCCATGCAACTGAAACGCAATAAATTGGAAGCTAATAAGGCATGGGTATTCACGGATGATTACGTACTATGTATGGGAAGTGACATTCATGCGGACAGCACAGCTACTATTATGACGTCCATCGACCAACGATTCAGTAAAGGCAAAGTATGGTCTGATGGCAACAAACGTTTCTTCCATAATAATACAGGATATATTATATTACAAGCGGACACTTGCATCGCTCTGACCGAGAATAAAGAAGGACAATGGAAAGACTTCATGGGAATGTACAAACCCGAAGTCCTAAAAAACAAACTATTCTCCATTTATTTGAAACATCGCAAAGATATGCCTGCGTCTTATATATATCTGACACTTCCAGCCACCACACAACAAAAAGTTCGCAATTTCGACAGTAACTCTATCCGTATTATCCGTAATGACAAAGAAGCGCAAGCAGTTGTTATCAAAGATTTATGTTACGCAAGTGTTTATCATCCTACTCAAATATTAATAGAAGGTCAGAATCCGATAGCTATATCAGAACCGGGAACTTATATTATTCATACAAAAAAGGGGAATTTCGTTGCTCATAAACCTTTCATAACCGAAAATAACATCTGATTTATTTTAAAAACTAAAATGGCAGAAGTTTCTTTGTATTAGATACAATAATATTCGATAATAGCATAAAACGATATTAACAGATACAATAGTATGTTTTAACTTTACAAATTCGAGTTAGTTGAAAAATAGTAGAACTGCACAAATCTGCCCTTACATACTAAACTTCTTACATTTATTCCCATATTACCACTTCATATCAAAAAAAACATCTATCTTTGTCGCACGTTTTCCATTCATCGGCGTGATGGAATAAATGGAAGGCGGTATTTTATTTCTTAATGGAGTAAATAACGTATTATCTTCCCCCATCTGAAATCTAGCAGTTTCTATCCGTAGGGGAGATGATACAACAGACACTCCACGTGAATAGCTTATATCAACATATCCGTAAGAGATGTGTTATATATAAACGATTGGCGTGGATGCTTGTTGTTATCATTATCTTGCGGAACGGTTTGCTAGGCCTCAGATGGAGATAATGGTTCAACAGCATCCATGCCTTTTTTGTATCCGGTCGGTTATCAAAATCCCCATAATAACCTTAAATCATACGCCCGCCGTCCGACACACAAAAGGCTGGATGCAAGTTGTACCACATAAACAAAATATATATATCACTCACTATTGTGGAACACCTTAAAAAAAAGCATCATGTCGAAATGGATAAACATAAACGAAGCAGCGGTAAAGTATGGATATAACAAAGCAATCATCCAGCTCTGGGCGGAAATGAAAAGATTTCCCATATCATATGAAGAGGATACTCCTGCCATTGACGAGAAAAGTTTCCAAGAATTCATAGATAAATGTAAAAGAGGTATCACAGCAGAGTACATTGACACACTGGAAGAACTATGTATTTCAAAAACAAGAATCTGTGATATTTATGTCGAAATCATTGGAAAACAAGATAAAGAACTGATGCTGCAAAGAGATAAAATCGCCCAAATAAGCGAAATACAAGCTACAATGAAAAGACAAAACGTCCGGTTACGGGATTGCAAGAAAATAGTTGCACAGTACGAAGAATCTTTCCATGTCAGTTGGATAGAAAGATTATGGAGACGTTTGAAACGATTGATAAAATAGCACCTGATTTATTTTGAGAATTCAAATAATAGAAGTACCTTTGTTCTAGCATTTATTAATTCATATAAATGCTATGGCTCGACCAATAAAAGAAACTCCAGTTTTAACTGGAAAAGATGCTAAACGCTTTGCAGAGAAAATGGCAAATCTCAAACCTGAAAGTAAGGAAGAGAAAGAAGCTGCAAAGAAAGTTTACGAGAAGTTCAAAGCCATTGCTTCATTTACATTGTAACAATGGCTATTGAAAATTATGATTTTATACCGTTAAAGGTAGATACTAAAATAAAACCGTTTAAGTGCAAGGATAGTGACTTAAACGGTTTTTTGTTTGATGACGCACAAAAGTATTTGACTGAGCTAATGGCTGTAACTTATCTACTTGAAGATTTACCACAGGGTAAAACTGTTGCCTATTTTAGTTTACTGAATGATAAGATAACTTTTGATCCAGAACAACGTTCCATTTGGAATAAATTAAGCCGACGTGTTGCCAATCCTAAACGGAGAAAACATTATCCTGCTGTTAAGATAGGTAGATTGGCTATATCAGAAGAATTCGCTGGTCAAGGGCTTGGTAGAGATATTATACGCCTGATAAAATTCATGTTTACGCATGATAATCGTACAGGATGTCGCTTTATAACCGTAGATGCTTACCATAATGCAGTCGAATTTTATCAAAGATGCGGATTTGACTTCATTTCAGAGAAAGACCAGAATGATGTCACCCGTTCCATGTTTTATGATTTGAAGCGTTTTCAAGATGAATAAACAAGAAAGGTTATTCATTGGAAGACATGTAAAATATAAACACACAAGAAAAGGGGTATCAAAAGCCGGATTCCATCATAATCCTCAGCTCTAGATACCCCTTATTGAAAAACAAACCCGGACGGTTCTTATTAAAACCAACTAATCGTCCGTCTACCCAATTTTATCAGAAGGCAAATTATACGACCTTTGTCACACTCTTTCCACAATCTTTCCCTGTCGGCAAAGCAATCGTAGCAGAAGTCTTTCCAATTTCCACTTTCATTTCTTTCAGTTGTGTGTTCATCGTCGGGTCTGTTACTGAAATTTTGTAGCCTTTTCCCTCTTTCTCGATAAGCAACACACAAGGAGCGGAAACTTTCACTGGGATTCCCTGCCATCTCAACGTTTCGCCGGCTGAATAGAACACAGCTTCCAGTACTTTCTTATCAGTTGACTGGACAGCTTGTACCAATGTATCATTTCTAAGCACTGCAAACGGATTCTTCTTCGCCGGAAGTCCTTCGCCTGCATACACAGCATAACCATATGTATCATCCTTGACTTCCCGGCCGTGGTCTACCCAAACACGGAGAATATCAGCCGTTTCCGGCAGATTCTTCTTGCCTTTGTTCGACAGGTTTCTCTTCAACCATTCGTTGGGGCGAGTTTCGCAACAGAAGAATGCCTTTGATGTAAATTCCGGCAAAGGCATATAAGCGAAGCCGCCCTCTTGCATTACCCACAACGACTTACCTTTATTTATCAACGAGTTGACACCGGACGACGGTTCAAGCTGCTTCTTTCCGTCATACAGAGTGACTTTCCCTTGATGAGCAGTCTGCTCCATAGTAGTGCATATCGTACCTTCCTGCTCCGGTTCCAGATTGGTGACGCCGGCTCCAAGAGCAATCATATAATCGCCCAGCATGAAATATGACTTATAAGCCTTTACCCCGAAAGCCACCGGATTGATGATGTTCACGTCCTTTCTTTCCCTGGTCATAGCGTCCACTTTCTCGAAGATAAAGCCTGCCACCGCATTCTGTCCACCATCTGTCGCTCCACCTGCAAAGTTGTGCTTACTGGTAAATCCTCTCCAGTTGGTAAACGGTTTCAGTTTTTCCTGTCCTTCACGGGCTGTAATTCCGGGCAGAGCCGTCAAGTCCATAGCTCCTATCACTTTCCGGTATTCATCCCCTTTACGCTGGAAATAAGTAAGTCCGTCATTCGTATAGATATTATACTCATCTGCAAAGTTGTTGGCACTTTCCAAACCGTCACAACGGTTGGAAGCCATATTCACCAACATATAATAATCAGCATTACGCTTAATCAGATCATCATTATTGTAAAACCAGCGCGTACCGTTATAGTGCCCTGCCGGATAACCGTCCATACGGATATTATCTTTTCCCGCTTCCACAATCAACTGTTTCAATTCGCGGACTTCATCATCCGTGAAAGAGTTAGGCCAACGGGTGACAGAAGCTTTCATCATTTCATAATAAGGGATATGAGCCGACTTCCCTTCATAATACACCATTGAATAACGATCCAGGCAAGGGGGGATAAATCCTTTGTAATAATAGAATGTGCTGCCGCGATAGAAATTAAGCAATGCATCCGCATTCTCACGGGTCAAAGTTTCCGCCCAGGGAGTCCCACGGAGCGTCCATAACAAATTCTGTGCACTCTGTGCTCCGTGAATAGGATATCCCCATACGAGACACTGCAGACCATGCCCCCAACCGGCTCCATCTGCGGTGAACCCCTCATTCCAAAAAGCATCCTGATAAGTAGGCTGCGACACACTGCTCAAGCTACCTTTCGCTACTTCCGCCACTACATCTACCATCGGAATGGAATCCATCAATACAGCCGTCTCCAACAGCGGACGATAGGCAAGCGCATTTCCACCCACCCATGAAACATGATGGCGGAACCTTTCCACACTTACCACATTCTTTTCCGTATCATCATTACGTTTGGGTTGCGTCCACGACTGCATCGCCAATTTTTTCAGCATATCACAGGCAGATTTACGAACAACCACCGTATCTCCCGGAATATCCATCTGATTGAACAAAGCGTAATAAACCCCGCAAGCCGCTTTCGGAATAGCGAAGCAAGAAGCATGGAAACGATCGTTCGGCTGACGGCGGGTTTCAATATCCCCATATCTCAACACACCCTTCCAAAAACGTTCGGGAATCGTATCTACCTTTGCTCTCCGAAAGTTGTTGGCTATCACCCACAGGCGTTCAGTTGCGTCGGCAAGGTAAAGTCCCATATTCTGCTGGTCTTGAAAAGAGACGGATTTCAGCCAGTTACGGTCGTGAATCTCCTTTTCATAAGCTATCAAATCTTCAAACTGCCCCTCCTCATTCAACTGTTTCAGGTAAGTATCCGCATTGTTTATTTTCATACGGATAGGATAAGTACCCATATTCTTTGAATAATACTCGCGCAACTTATGTATCGCGTTTTCTTTATCCGACTGTGCAAAAACAGTCACGAAGCCTATCAGCAACAAAAACGACAGGCAAAAATCTCTTTTATTTTTCATATTTTACCGATTTAAAATTTTATTCAATAAACAGCCAGTTCAATCCGAACAGCTCCTTCTTCGGAGTACCTTCAGGACGCACCTTCACAGTATATATCCCGGCTTCCGGAAATTTAACCTTACCCAGATGTCGGGTGTAGAATTCACCGAATCCTTTAGGCCCAGCCAACGTCACAGCCTTCACAGAATCCACACCTTCCACTTCCACACAATAAGGCTGTCCGGCAGAAACCGAATCACAAGCATAGCAGATTGACAATTCCCTCTCCCCTGCTTCAGGAATATACACTTTCCAAGAAGCGACATCATCAGCCGACCCCCATCCGCGGATACTGGTAGGAGATATATAGCCCACTCCGGTGACATCTATCCCTTTCGCACGTTCCAGTCCGCCTGCCAGGGATGCCTTCGCCTGTCCCATCGCAATACCACCGAAGTTGATTTCGCCACAAAAACCGTTTTCCGCCTGCAATTCTCCCTCCACTTCCAGTTCGATGACCGAATCATAAGATACCGGTTCGCTTATCGGGCCCCGTACATGCAAAAGTAATCCTTTCTGTACAAATTCCACATTTTCATTATTCAAAGAAGGGATACGGGCAGTCAATACCTTATTTTTCAAGCCATTGACACGTATGACACCATCCGAAGGCCACTCGAAGACGTGCAGATACACTTTCGTCTTGCCGTCTTCAGCACGTTGTGTGATAAATCCCCAGTCCTGTGACTCCTCGGCAAAAGGAGAAGGATATGTACCGTGGAAGCCCACCTTATTCTGATGTATCATCTTACCGATTTCAGATATACGGGTTTTGATTTCGGGCGGGATGGAACCATCTGCACGAGGGCCGATATTCAACATCACATTGCCACCTTTATATATCCCCTTCACGATTTCGCGTACGAAGTACGTGGTAGAGCGCCAATTCTGGTCATCTCGGTTATAGCCCCAAGTATGATTGAAAGTAGCTGCCGTCTCCCAGGTATGGCCAAGAGGCCGGTCGGGAAATTCGTTATCACCCATCGTCTGAAAGTCAACGCCGTTATCACCCACCTCGTGAATCCCAAGGCGCGTATTTACCAATACGGCAGGATCAAGTTCGCGAATCATGGCAAGCATATCACGCATCTGTTTTTCGGTCATCTGCCCTTCGGCAACAGGGTCTTCACGCCAACAGTCGAACCAGAACAGTTTCACGCCATAGTCCTTTATCAGTTCGGCTACCTGCGGCATTGCCTTCTCACGCCAGTATTTATCATATTCTTCCTCTGTCGGCAACCGGCGGTAAGGCGCCGATATGTCTCCGCGTCCTGCCGCAACGCGGTCAAAGCCCGGTTTCTGTTCATCCGCATAGTCCCAGTCGTTGTTACGTCCGTTCGGATGCCCCCAATCCAGCCAATGTGAATAATAAGCACAAAGTATAATACCGTGTTTCTCACATTTTTCTTTCAGGCATTTCAATACGTCGAAATTGGTTCCCGACAGTTTTCCATAAGTATAGTCACTGACTTTCGAGTTCCAGAATGCAACTCCGTCATGATGCTTCGTCACAAAAGTGAGATATTTGAATCCCCCTTCTTTCGTAGCAATCACCCAATCTTCTATCTCCTTCTCGGAAATCGGCATACGTTTAGCCATCTGATCCCAGTCTGCTTTTTGTACCTTATTATGGCAACGTATCCATTCGGCATATTCCGAGTTACGGACTTTCTCGCCATAAAAACGACCGGATGCCGGAGTACACAATGACCAATGAATCATAATGCCGAGACGTGCTTCTTCAAACCACTTGACCCTCTCCTTCTGTGTCCGGGGAAGAGGATCTTTTTCTTTTTCGGGATTTCGCTTGACGCAACTGAAGAATAACAAACCTGCGACAAGCACCAACCAACTTTTACTCATAATCACTTTTTTGATATTAGATTTTTTGATATTAGTCTTCGCTACAAAAGTAGGACATACCAAAAGTCTTCAGGGGCACATAGCGTACAATGCAGGTTAACTCTACGTACAAATCACCGTCCCAATACAGTACAGCCACGATTTGTACGCATTGTGTCCGTCGTTTGTACTGATGATGCAGGTAGTAAATTGCCATAGTTCCGACATTTGCCGTATCAGTTTAAAAAAACAGAAATGTCTAATCTTAATTTAAGAACATGAAAAAGAATCGAATCTTATTTTCGAAAAGAAGTCAGTCCTTCTTTTGGATACTGCTCTTCTCTATTTCCACTGTCTTCGCACAGGTTGCCATAACCGGAGTGGTGACAGACGAAACCAAAGAACCGATGCCCGGTGTAAGCGTCATTGTTAAAGGGACAAAAACGGGAACCGTCACCGATGCCAACGGACGCTACCGCATATCAATGCCGAAAGGTTCATCCGTACTTACCTTTTCTTTTTTAGGATATGCAGTAAAAGAGGTTACGGTAGGCAACAAGAAACAAATCAACGTAGAAATGAAGGAAGACGCCAAGATGCTGGACGAAGTAGTGGCAATCGGATACGGCTCGGTGAAGAAAAGCGACCTGACGGGTGCTGTCAGCAAGGCCGATATGGGAGACCTGACAAAAGCGGCGGTTGCTTCCATTGACCAGGCACTGGCAGGACGTATCGCAGGTGTACAGGTAGTTGCTACCGACGGCCGGCCGGGAGCCACCTCCAACATTGTCATTCGAGGCAGTAACACCATCTCCGACAGTTCCGACGGCTCTCCTCTTTATGTAATCGACGGATTTCCGATGGAAGACCCCAACTTGGCTGCCTACAACCCGAATGATATCGAATCCATCGACGTGTTGAAGGACGCATCGGCTACCGCTATCTACGGAGCCCGCGGCGCCAACGGTGTCATCATCATACAGACGAAAAGAGGAAAGGAAGCTCCCCCTACCGTGACTTACGACGGTTACTTCTCCTGGCAGACAGAGCCGCAGTTCCTCAAAATGATGGGAGCTTACGATTTCGTGAAGCTACAGACGGAACTGAACCAATACAGCGAACAATACTTGGATAGAACCTACCTGAGTTATGACGAAAAGTTGGGCCGTCATCAAACACTGGAAGATTACCGCAACAGAAAAGCATACAACTGGCAGGACATCGTGCTGGACGGTGCACCGTTCACCAGCCATCATGTTTCGCTCAACGGTGGAACACAACGTACCAAATATAGCGCAAGCGCCTCATATTTCCACCAGAAAGGTACATTGACCGGTTCCGAATACAACAGCTTCCGCACACGTCTGACCCTCGACCAGCAGGTTACATCCAATGTTACCGTAGGATTTACCGTGAACTACGCCAACAACAGGACGCATGGCGCCAACCCGTCCGAGAGTCACGGCGGATGGACATCAAGCCATTACCTGTTCTATTCCATATTAGGATACCGCCCATTGGCTTACAAGTTGGACGAGGATATACTGAACCAGCCTTTTGACCCGAACATCAACAGCGCCACCGACTATCGGTATAATCCGGTGAAAACCGTTCAGAATGAAGATTCCGGCAATTTAAGCCGCCAACTGAACATGAACGCTTACCTGACCTGGAAAATCACCAAGAAACTGGAATTCAAAGTGACAGGTGCCCTGAGTTCGAATATCGTCAGAAGTACTTCATTTAATAATTCAGAGACTTATTGGGGCGACGCACGCTACCAGCCCGACAAACAGAACGGTAGTTTCAACTATACGGAGTACAACAACTGGTCGAATGATTATACGCTGACCTACCGCACCAAAGTGAAGAACCATAATATCTTAGGTATGTTGGGAGCATCAATTTCCAGCAACCAGTACCAACGTCTGGGCGGTCAGGCATCACTGGTTCCCTGGGAAGAACTCGGACTTTGGGGAATAGACCAGGGAACTCCCAAAAAGATTTATGCCGAGAAGACAGAACAACACATGATGTCCTTCTTCGCACGTGCCAACTATGACTGGAAATCCCGCTATCTGCTCACCGGAACAATCCGCGCCGACGGTTCTTCACGCCTGATATACAACAAATGGGGATACTTTCCCTCTGCATCCGGAGCCTGGAGAGTATCGGAAGAAAAATTCATGAAACCTGTCCGGAAGTGGATGTCCAACCTGAAACTAAGAGCAGGCTGGGGTATCACGGGAAACAACCGTACACAGGAGAACTATCCGTCACATCTGCTTTATGCAGGTAATGAGAATTACGCATTCAACAATACAATGTATCCCGCTATTTACATCCGTCAGATGGCAAACAAGGATTTGAAATGGGAATCCACCTATCAGACTAATATCGGACTGGATCTCGGATTCTTCGGCAACCGCATCAATGCTGTCATCGACTATTACAACAAGCATACCAAAGACCTGTTGTTATATGCCGACACTCCCCCATCCATCGGATTCGAACAAGTGCAGCAGAATATTGGCAGCGTACGCAACTCCGGTTTTGAGTTCGCCATCAATACAGTCAACCTGAAAGGTGGAAACAATAAGCTGAAATGGACAAGTTCATTCAATATCTCGTTCAACAAGAACGAAATCACCGCATTGTCCGACGGACAGACAAGCCGCGTAGTGGGAATCCGCTACCCTGAAATTCCGGATATGTACATCGCCAAGGTAGGCCATCCGCTTTCCGAAATGTACGGATATGTATTTGACGGAGTGTACCAATACGAAGACTTCAACGAAGTATCACCGAACAACTTCGTGCTGAAAGACGGTATCCCCGACAACGGACGCAAGAGAAGTGAAATCCGTCCGGGCGACCCGAAACTGAAAGACATCAACGGTGACGGCAAGATTACGACGGACGACCGTACCATCATCGGTCACGGACTTCCGATACATATCGGCGGTTTTACCAACCGGTTCGAATACAGAGGATTCGATTTAAGCATCTTCCTGCAATGGTCTTACGGCAACGACCTGATTAACTACAACCGCAAACTGCTGGAAGAACTCAAGAGTGCGCATACCAACCAACTGGCAACAGCAGTAAACCACTGGACGCCCCGCACGGTCAACGCAGACGGTTCCATCACTCCGGGGAACTACACCAATTACCTGTGGGCTCCCACCAGAGGTTTCTACGAGCCGGGCTTCAATACCGACCGTGAAGTGGAAGATGCATCGGTACTTCGCTTGAAAACAATACAACTGGGATATAACTTCCCCGCCAAATGGCTGAAAAAGGGCAAAATCAAATCGCTGCGGCTCTACGTCACCGGACAGGACTTGATAACATGGACAAATTATTCCGGCTACGACCCCGAAGTATCCACCCGCAACTCGTCCATGACGAGAGGCTTCGACTACTCGGCATATCCACGCTCGGCAACCTATACATTCGGTGTGAAAATGAGTTTGTAATAACTTGATAAAACGAAAGAAAAATGAAGAAACTATTGATATATATCGGATTGACAGCCTGCCTGTCGGCTTGTGACTTTCTGGAAACAGATACTTACGATGAGCTGTCGGAAAACAATGTGTACAACAATCTGGAGAGTTGCGAAGCGGGACTGGCAGGAATCTACGACCCGATGAGCAATTCAAAACTCTACGGCGGCCACCTTATCACTACCTGTGATGCCGGTTCGGACATCATGGTGTACAACAAGCAGTATAGTATCGGAATGACAAAGCTCTATCTCAACAACTATACTTCCGTAGACAAGGAACTGAAAGAGACATGGACGGAACTGTACAGAGGTATCAACCGCGCCAATACCTACATCGAAGCCATCACCGACAAACCGGCGGACGTATGCAAGGATGAACGCACCAAACAACGCCTGCTGGCAGAAGCCAAAGGCCTGCGTGCCCTGTACTACATGAACCTGGTAAGTTTTTGGGGAGAAGTCCCCTTACGCCTGACGGGCACCCGCGACTTGAACTCGCAGAAACTGGCGCGCAGCCCGCAAATCGACATCTACAAGCAAATCATTTCAGACCTCGAAGCCGCCGAACAGGGTTGTCTCACCGCTGATGAACTGGCAGAAGCAGGCCATATATCGGTAACTACCGCACAAGCACTTATGGCAAGGGCATATATGTGGATGTCCGGCTATCCGGTATATGCCGACAAATGGAATGAAGCACTGACCTACGCCCGCAAGGTAAGGGACAGCGAACTGCACGAACTGGTTCAGGAACGGGGTGAGCTGAACGGTTATGAAGCGCTCTTCATCGACTTGTGCTCCGACAAATATAACTGGAAAGAAAATATGTTTGAAGCGGAAATGTATGGTAACGACCTGAACATCACCCGCGAATCCGGTTCTATCGGCCTCTCTATCGGAATCACACAAGGTTCGGCCCTCGACCCCGACAACGGTTTCTGTTACGGTTTCTACAACGGTACACGTATTCTGTTCCGTATGTATGAAGAAAACGACAAGCGCAAATGGTGGAACTTCTCCAACTATGGTTTCCAGACGGAAAAGATAAACGAAAATACGGAAAAGGTAACCCGCAAATACAAGACGGAATCCGAACTGAAATCCATGCGCGACGGAGATGCTGCCAAATACCGCAGGGAATATGAAGTTGTACGCCCGCTGACACAATACACCACCTCCATCAACGTCCCTATCATGCGTTATGCGGATGTATTGCTGATGATTGCCGAAGCTGCCAACGAAGTGAACCAGGCTCCTACCCAAGAAGCGGTAGACGCTATCAATGAAGTAAGAAAAAGAGCCAAAGCCAGCGAAATCAAGCTGAGTGACTATGATTTTGAAAGTTTCCGCGAACTTGTCCGTGACGAACGTGCCCGTGAACTGTGCTACGAAGGCAACCGCAAAATGGATCTCCGCCGTTGGGGCAAAGATTATTTTGAGAAACGCATCAAGATGCTGGCAGACCAGAACATCATCGTAGGCGGAGAATATGACGGTGATATGATTGGTTATCCCATCACAGTGAGTGGTTCTTATGCAGGTGTCAATATCAAGGCACAACCCGGCATCGAACTGCAACCCAAACATATCTATTTCCCCATTCCGGAAACAGAACTGAATACCAATCCGATATGCGGACAAAACGAGGGATGGTAATTTTATAAACGATAAAAAGAACAACGCTTTATGAAGTACAAAAATACAATACTATACGGAATGTTCCTGCTATTTGCAGGTACATTCGGTTCCTGCGACAACAACGGCATTGACGACCTCGATTTCAGCATAGGTCTGAACAATCCGCAAGAAACCTTTAAAGCAGGCGACCCTGTCACTTTCAATCTGTACGGAGACCCCGATTATCTGCTCTTCTATTCAGGAGAATACGGCAAGAAATATGCCAATCGTAACCGGACAACGGCTGACGTGCAAGACTTAAGCCTAACATACAATCTGGAATTAAAATATGCAACCAAAAGATTCAGAAACGGAATACGGGTACTGATTTCAGAAGACTTCAACGGGATTTATGACGAAGAAAACATCAATAAGGCCACTTGGAGCGATATGAACGGACAATTACAAGTACCTGTTATAGAATCGGAATATGAAGGTTATGCACACGGCACCGTCAGCGACGTACAGGTTGATTTGTCCGACTACAAATACAAAAACTTCTATCTGGCAATTGAATATAACCTGCCTGCCTTGAACGATGAAGAAAAAGAGCAAAAGTATGTTCATCCCGATGTCTACTTCTATCCGAAGTTGAATCAGACCATAGATGGAAAGATGACGCAGAAGACATCTCCCAAAGCAGATTTTGGCTTTAACTTCGTAAGAATCAAATCGAACGATACTTCGAGTGACAATCCGACCGTTACCGCAGTGGACGACTCGAAAGTCTCCATCAACGGGCGTAACGGAAAAAACGGCACATATGTATGGGCAATCAGTTTACCAATAGATGCGGCAAAAGTCAGTGCCGACGAAGGGCTTTCCATCAAGAACTATTCCGCCGCCTTGCCCAGCTACACACATATTTACAATGAACCGGGAGAATATACAGCCACTTTCGTGGCACGCAACGCCAACGCATGGAATTTCACGGAACAGGTAAGAGAAATCAAAATCAAAGTGGTGGAATAACAGTCGATGATATATTATCAAACAAATAACATAATTAAACTCACATGAAGAATAAATTATTTTATACGGCATTATTGATGACCGCTGCATCACTCTCATTCTACGGATGCGACAATGACAGTGAGAAGGAAGACGAAATACAGCTCACCGATACGCCTCTTGTATTAACCGGAAAGACTTACAGCTTCGACCCGAAGGCTACAGGTGGAGAGTGGAAAAACGGAAAAAATATCGGCGTATTCCTGACAACGGAGAATGGAGAAAACATTTATGAGAATGTATTGTATAAATCCCTTGAAGTACCTGCGGGATATTTCGCCCCGCCTGTAGGAGACGACCCTATTTATTTCCCGCAAGACGGCAGCAAGACGAATCTCATCGCCTATTTCCCCTATTCGGAAAACCTGACGGAGAACCGCATATCAATGGATATATCCAATCAAAACAGTGCATCGCCTTTCAATTTCCTTTATTCCACCAATTGCAAAGGAGTGGGCAAAGACAATAATAAGGTAGCTATGGAGCTTCGGCCGGTATTGGCGCAAGTCGTACTCGACCTTGTCCCCGGTGACGGAGTGACGAAAGAATACCTGAAAGAAGCGACTGCCATGCTGAAAGGGATAGATACCAAAGCGCAGTTCAATCTTCTGTCCGGTCAGTTCGAGAATCTCGAAGCAAAGAAGGACATCACGATGAAAGCCAGTGCAACAGCCAACAGCGACACGGCACAAGTGATTCCGGCATCTTCGATTGAAGGATACCAGCTTTACGTTTCATTCCCGAAAATGAACCGTGAATATACTTGGGAATTATCGGAGAAGTTGGCCGAACTGAGACAGGGTTACCGTTACATATGTACTGCTACGATCTCTTTGGATAAGATTACCGTTGAAACAACGGAAGAACCGATTGCAGACTGGGCAGACGGCAATCAAATTACGGGAAATCTGCAGGAAAACTGGATACTGAGAACAATCGACGATTTACCGGCAGGAGACATAAAAGCAGAGACAGCAAATGACAAACCCTGGCAATATGAAATCGGTGACTGGATATTTGTAGCAAAGGGAGTCAGTCAGGCCGGAGCGGCAGCAGTAGTCAACGATCCGTCTTTGGGACATAATGTGATACATTGCAAAATAAACGATAACAATACCTGGTATAAGACTTATATCGCTCACAGAATGCAATCTCCGAAACGGGAAGTATATACTCTCAAGTTCAAAATGAAAGGTACTGCCAACAAGTCGGTAAGATGTTTCATCTTGAGAGAAGATAAAAAGATTATAGCTATCAACGCTGCTGACAATAAATATCAAGGAGCTTACATATTCAACCTTACAGATGAGTATAAGGAATACCGGATAGACTTCGATTTCTCCAAACAAGTTTTAAGCATCTATGATACCGTCACAGAATATACAGCAACAACCGATGAAGTTCTGGACAATCTGTTTCTCCAGTTCTCACCTGCGAGCAACGATACCGAATTCTATCTGTATGACGTAGTACTTGAACTCAAAAAAAACTAATTGATAACAACTCTAAAAAACAAAAAGTATGAAAACAATGAATTTTAAACTGGGATTGGCATCCTTATTGGCTGCTGCCCTTCTGACTTCAGTGAACGCAAAAGCATCTGACAACAACGCCGACAAGCAAAAAGACAAAGTGGAGATTAAAGCTATCGCCAGTCTGCCCGTGGGAAGTATAGCCCCGGTACAAGACGATAAAGCCAATCCCGAAGAGACAGACATATGGCTTTACCGCGTGGCGGGAGAACTGGAAACGGGAGACGTGAAAGTAGAACTCGACAAAGCGTTGAAGCACAACGTAATCCGTTGTGACTTCTATCAGCAGAAGAGTTGGTATGGCACTTACTTGTGTTATCGTACCAAGAACCAGGAAATGCAACGCAAAGTGTACCGTCTCACCTTCAAGGCAAAAGGCACTTCGGGCAACAACATGAAAGTTATCATCATCGGCAACAACGGTAAGGAATGCGTCATTGCAGCACGCAACAACGAATCCGAAACACCTTCAGGATACAGACAAATCAGCTTGAAGAAGGATTACACCGAGTATGCGCTCGATTTCGACTTCTCACAGAAAGTGAAAGCTCCTTATCCGTATCCTGACGGCAACGGCGAACTGGGAGAAACATCGGACGAAGTGCTGACTAATTTCTTCATCATGTTCTCTCCGAACAGCGAATTCACCAAATTCGTACTGGACGACGTGAAACTTGAACTGAAAAAGTAACACTATTCCCCTAACAACAAATAATCATGAGAACACAATACATACGATTGGGAATGATGTCATTACTGGCAATCCTTCTCGGCTCGTGCAGTCAGGATGTGATGGACGATATATCCCCCCGGGAAACGGGTAAAGAGATTGTTTTCAGCACCACCATCATGCAGACACGCACGCAGACCACCGATCGGAAGACTGTGTTTGTAGACGAAGACCACATAGGGGTCTTCGTCCTCAACCGGTCCACTTCCACATCTCTTCACACCAACCTGGATTATCTGTATAAAGAAAACGCATGGAACTCCGAAGCTCCTATCACTTTCCCACTCGACGGGAGCGATGTCAACTTCTACGCTTACTACCCGTACGCAGAAGGAAATACGGCAACCACTTTCGACTTTACCGTAGATACAGACCAGGCCACCAACGGCTTGAACCACAGTGACCTGCTGCTGGCTAAGAACGAGACATCGGAAACGAACGACGACGCAGTTACGCTTTCGTTTACCCACGCTCTGGCACTACTGGAAGTAAAAGTCTCCCTGCCCGCAGGAGTAAAAGCAGACAAAGTGACACTGAAAGCCCACACCACCGCTTCAGTAGACCTCAAGGGACAGGCCGCAACTGTAAAAACAGATGTTGCCATATCCGAAATCACCCTGATGAAACTCAACGACGATACCTTCCGCGGTGTAGTCCCCGCACAGGAATTAAGCGAAAAGTGTATCCTAATCATCGGTGACAACGGCGCATCATACAGGTACACAGCCGGCAGTCCGCTGACACTGCAAGCCAACAGTATCAACACCTTAACCGCTACTTGCCAATGAAACTATCGGGAAACATGCTGGGGAAGAGTATCTTCTACCTGCTTTGTTTACTGGTGACAGCGGCCTGCCATTCCGACGAAAAACCGGAAGAGGCAGGCCCTTTGCCTGTTATACCAGAACCGGAACCGGAGCCTGAACCGGGAATTCCCGATTGCAAAGCATGGACAGATTTTATGGCAGGCAACGAAGCGAATGTACTTCTTGATTTCTCCTATGCCGGATACGGACACGGAGAAACGGCACCACCCGATGTATGGACATTGGGATATACTGTTTATGACGTCACCGACTACGGAGCTATCCCCGACGACGGTAAATCCGACCGGGAAGCCTTACTGAAGATTCTCGATAAAATAGGTATCAACGGCAACCGCAAAGCCAACGCCCTGATTTACTTTCCCGAAGGTGAATTCATCCTCTATGATGAAAGCGACCGGGGAGACGCAGCCAATGACGTGAGAATGCAGATACGTGCCGGAAACTTCATACTGAAAGGAGCCGGACGAGACAAGACTACCATCACCATGGCAGCCCCCTACCCGCCCCTGCCCAACGTGGAATGGGCGGGGTCCATGTTCGACATCAAGAACTGGAACGGATTCTCGAACTTGCTTGCAAACGTAACGGGAAGTTCTCCAAAGGGTAGTTTCTCCGTAGAAGTGGCTTCTACGGGAAGTATCCGACCGGGCGACCGCGTCTGTCTGAAACTGGAAGACAACTCTCCCGAACTGATTGCCGAAGAGTTGCATCCTTACCAATGGATGAGCTCCATGACACAGTTACAGACGCAAGGCGTGCAGGTGTACGACTTCCACGAGGTGAAATCCGTCAGCGGCAACCGCATCACCTTCGTCGAACCTATCATGCATGAAGTAAATCCCCGCTGGAACTGGACAGTATGCCACTACGACTGCTACGAGAACGTGGGAGTGGAAGACTTGTCTTTCAAAGGACAGGCAGGAGAGAACTTCATTCACAGTCAATGGTATGAAAATTCAGCCTACAAGCCACTCAGCTTTCAGCAGATAGTCAATGGCTGGGTACGCCGGGTAGACTTCTACAGTGTCAGCGAGGCAGCCACTTTCACCTTGTGCGCCAATATATCCGCCTACGATATCCGCATCGGCGGAAACCGTGGACACTGCTCCGTACATACTTCCGGCTCATCGCGGGTGTTGATAGCGGACGTAAGGGACGAAGCAAAATCAACAGCTATGGCAAATGCAGGACAATGGCACGCAGTAGGCGTCAGCAAGCAATCATTGGGCACCGTCATCAAGGACTGCACCTGGGGAAATGACACTAATTTCGAATCACACGCCACACAGCCCAGGGCGACTTTGCTGGATGGCTGTACGGGTGGTTTTCTCCAGTCCCACCAAGGTGGGGACACGAACCAGTTGCCCAATCATCTGGACGACTTGGTGCTTTGGAATTTCTGCGCCACCCGCGTGCTCTCCAATGAAGCCACCAACTGGATATGGTGGAGTGACGAACGCGGCTGGAAATTTCTTCCGCCGGTTATCGTAGGTTTTCATGGAGAAAATGTTGATTTTGAAGTATCACAAGTGAAACTTATGGAGAGTTACGGCCAAAAAGTTAATCCGAAGTCTCTCTATGAAGCACAGTTACAACGCCGGCTGGGATATTTGCCGGACATTGATTATCTGCAATAGAGTTTACTCCCGACTGTCTTCCTCTTCCTTATTCCCCGTCCGGTAATACAGCGGACTGATACCATACATATCTTTGAAACAACGGCTGAAATAACGCTGGGAGCTGAATCCTGTACGTTCCGAAACTTCGGTAACGGACAGGTACAGCTCATGTTTCAACATCCAGGCGGCCTTCTTCAAACGTATAGTCAAAATGAACTCATTCGGTGTCTGCCCTGTGATAGCCTTTATCTTGGTGAAGAAGTTGGTACGGGAGATGTATAACTCCTTAATCAAATCGGACAACGAATACTCCGAGTTATCCAGGTTCTTTTCGATAATGGCAACCGTGCGATCCAGCAAATCCTTATCCATCGGATTAGTAGCCAACATCTGCACCTGTGTCTGCGGCTGTCTGCTGAACTTCTCCTGCAATACCCTGCGGCTGTTCACCAGATTATTACATCTTGAAATCAGCAGGCTCACATTGAAAGGTTTGGTGATATAATCATCCGCGCCAATCCGCAATCCTTCGATAGTATGCTCGATGGCAGTACGCGCCGTCAACAGTACGACAGGGATATGGCACGTCTCAAAGTTCGCCTTTATCTGCCTGCAAAGCTCTATCCCCGTCATCTTGGGCATCATAATATCACTTATAATAATGTCCGGCATCACTTCCTGCGCCTTTTGCAATCCCTCCTCTCCATCAGGAGCGGTAATAACCTCATAATAAGGTTCGAATAAGCCTGCCAGCATCTCCCTCAAAGAAGCATTGTCTTCTACAATCAGCATTTTGGCCCCTTTGATTCTGTTCTGTACATCTTCGTCCATTACTTGCTGTTCCAGTTGCAACTGCGGTTCGGCAGGCATACTCAAAGGTTCTTCCTTTACAGGTTCCGTATCAATCTGCTCTTTCAGGAAGTGTTCTTTTCCCAGTTTCAGGTAGATGGTAAAGGTGGTACCTTTATCCAAATGGCTGCTGACCTCAATGCGCCCTTTATGCAGTTCGATAATACCCTTGCTCAAAGCCAGGCCGATGCCCGTTCCCTGTGTACCGACCGAATCGCTGCCCACCTGATAGAAACGTTCAAAGATCTTTTCTATCTCTTCCGGACTGATGCCTGCACCGCTATCACGGACTTCAATCACCGCTTCTTCTCCTTTCTTATATACATTCAAAGAGATAGTCCCCCCTTTCGGCGTATATTTGAATGCATTGGACAACAGGTTGTTTATCACTTTCTGCAACTGTCGCGAGTCATACCACACTTCCAGTTTCTCCTCTCCCTTGTCGAACCGGAAATGTACGTTGCAAGTAGCGGCATACTCCACATAAAGAAGATAATTCTCATACAGAAAATCAACCAGCTCATGCCTGCTCACCTTTATCTTCATATGCCCCTGCTCCTGCTTGCGGAAATCGAGCAACTCGCTAATCAACTCGCGTAGCTGCAAACCATTCTTATAGATGTTCAGCAACTTATTGTAAGCCGCAGGCGAGAAAGACTGCCCTTGCAACAGCATTTCTATCTGCCCGATGATGATGGTCAGCGGAGTGCGGAACTCATGCGAAATATTGGTAAAGAAACGGAGCTTCGACTGGTTCAGTTCCTCTACATCACGGATATGCTGCTGCTCGTATTTCAAAGACTCCTGCAACCGGATGCGGTCACGATATGCCTTTATGAGATAGAACAGGATAATACCTGTGACAATGACATATAGCAGATAAGCCCAACCGGTCTTATAGAACGGCGGCAGGACGGTTATCGCCAGGCGGCACTCCGACTGGTACACGTGATTCGCACCCGCAGCCTTGACAATCAGCGTATAATCTCCCGCGGGAAGATTGGTGTAGGTAATCATCTTCTGCCCGTGAGTTTGCGCCCACTCATCCGAGAAACCTTCCAGTTTGTAAATAAGCTCGTTCTTGTTCGCTGCAATATAATTAGTCATCGCAAATTCAATGCTCAATACGGAATGGTTGCTTTTCAAAGTTATGGAAGAAGCATCATAGAGAGAAGATTTCAGTATGCCGGTTTCATCATTGATACCGACTTCATTGCCGTTTACCCATAACCTCACAGGTATAATATTATAAGGTTTGAGAGGAATATCCAAATCTTTCTCATAGAAAGAAATCATGCCTTTCACTCCACCCAGGAATATTTCTCCGTCCTTACACTGATACAGTGAGTTCTCGTTGAGCGTAGTAAAAGGAAAGCCGTTTTCACTATTATGATTGTAGAATAGCTTGGTGTAATAGTCAAAGATGGTAAAGCCCTGGTTGGTAGTCAGCAACAGTTTTCCGTTTTGGGATTCTGTGATGGAATAAACACAGTCGCTCCCAAGCCCGTTGTTGCGTGCGTTGAAGTTCTCGAACTTACCCGTCTCACGGTAATAGACATCTATGCCCGAGCTGACCGTAGAGAACCACAGGTTATGATGCCGGTCTTCGATAATACTGGTAATAATATTGTCGCTAATCGTATTCTCCGCTTCGGGAGTATATTTGTAATTCACCAGTTGCCTGGTATCAAACCGATAGGAAAACACTCCCTTACCTTCCACCGCAATCCACAGGATTCCTTGTGAGTCAATGAACAAACGATGGCAGAACAAGTCGAGCAACAGGGTAAACTTCTCCGTTTTCGGATTGAAGCGATATACTCCGTCATATGAAGCTATTAAAAGTTCCCTACCATAAGGAATAATATCCAATACGACATTCGATGTCATTTCACCCGCCATTTCAGGCATCCTGTATTGTGTAATCCGGTCGGTTTTCATATCCAGCTTGTTCATCCCTTCCTGATGAGTGCCAATCCAGAGCACATCGTCCTGCGCATCATAGTACAAAGACTTTATATTATTATGAGACAGCGAATTGCTTGCTCCTTCTTTATGCTTATACCACTTGAAACATTTCTTCCTGCGGTCATAATAGTTCAGTCCGCCCCCTTCGGTGGCAATCCACAGATTCCCCAGCCTGTCTTCCGCCATGCATCCGATGACGGGATAGTTCAGCCCTTCACTTTCATGAATACCGGGACGATAATAAGTATAAATTTCATATTCGGGATTAAAGTAGTTCACTCCGCCGAAGTAAGTTCCCACCCACAGCGTACCTTGATGGTCATTAATAATACAATAGACGGATGAATTACTCAAGCTGCCCGCCATATCCGAAGGCGCATAACAGGTAAACTTCCGTGTTTTCTTATCAAACTTGTTCAGACCGTTGAAGGTGGCAATCCACATATTCCCCTGATTATCTTCGCAACAGTCTCTTACCGAATTGGACGAAAGTTCTTTCCGCCCGTTTTTCCTGCCATCCGTATAATTGACTATTCCACTGTCCGACAGGTGGAAAAGTCCGTCCTCCCAAGCAGATATCCATATATCCCCGGACGTATCCTGATACAGATTATAAATATAGACTTGAGGCAATACACATTCCGGCACACTGTGTCCTTTTTTGAGGCAATACAATCCTTTACGTGTCCCAATCCACAGATTACCGTCCCTGTCTTTCAACAGAGACACAATCAGCAGATGGACATCCAAAGAACAATAAGGTTTCAACTGCCGCGATTGCGGGTCGTAATAATTCACCTGCCAGTCTCCACCCGTAAACAGCGTATCGGCTCCATAGGTAATATTATATACTCCGCCTTTCTGGATGGTATGAAACTTTTCCGAATGCATATCAAACTCACATAATCCTTCCGAAGTCTGTATGTACAGCGTTCCTTTATCGTTTCCACAAATAGCTCTCACAAGATTACCCACAAGGGAACTCTGGTCTTCCTTATCATGCTTATAGTATTGTATCCGGTTGCCGTCATACACGTTAAGCCCGTCACGCGTACCCATCCATATCCGTCCGAGTTCGTCCTTATGCAGAGCATAGACGGAAAACTGAGAAAGTCCGTTTTCGGTAGATAAGTAATTGAAAGAAATGTCTTGGGCAGAAAGAGTGGTGGTTCCTAAAACGGCTATCAACCAAAGGCATAACCGCAAAAGCGCATTTAAAGAGTATAAATGTGTGTATCTCATAAATATTCTGTATTATAGAAACGGAACAAAGATACTAAAAAAACAAGTATAGTTATACTTAATTATAAAATCTCTTATTCACATTCATCACGGTTTCCTTAGGTACTCATTCATAGACAGTTCCGGTGAAGAAACGACAAAAAATACAGTATTCACCAATCTTCACGCCTTCACGTCCCTCATAGGATTTGCATTCTTCCGACTCATATCAGCAATAAAATGACACATAGTACATAAAGGAAGGAGGACCGATTATGGTATAATTCAGGTAGCCAGCAGTCTTTTCAATATCAGCCAACTCCAGTTGTCCACTTAGACAACTATAGCCGTCTGATTGGCTGACTAAAGTTGACCAGATAGCCGACTTCAGTCGGCTTATGTGCGGATTGGATGATTGAGCAAACAAGAATTAGACTTTGTGTCCATCTCTCTTGATATATTTCCCTCAGCAGTGAAGGCTGTGAAGATTGTGAAGCAAACATTTCCCCCTTGTATGTTCACAGTATTCAATTTATATAATGACAGTTATCTTCGTGTGAAAGAGATGAATAGAAGAATAGTAATTTATTTCTCCAGAAGTCGCTGTTTAATTTCCGCTATCATTTTCAAGACTCCCGTACTCTCGACTTTTACTTCCATATTCAAGATGTATTCGCCCATCAGCCGGAAACGCAACATATCTCCCATTTCATAGTAGAGCATAGCTAATTTATATCTCGGAGTTACGCGGCAAGGAATCATGTCCGCACTCAATTGATAAGCCTTTATTGCCTCATCAAGACAGTTACACGCAACATACAAATCACCTATGTCACACCACAATTCAGAAGTTGGAATAACAGTTGCCGAAAATCTCATAATATCCAAACTCTTGGAAGTCGGGTAATATCGGAAACTATATTGAGCATAAATATCCAGTAAATGAGGAAATGCCGCCAACTCTTTCTTATGGCGGTTGAAATACAGTTCCGATTCACTAATCGATTCTCCGAACGGATTTCTATAAAACTCTTTTATAGAAGAATCTAATATGTAATATCGATAACATCCATAAGAGAAGAAGCACAAACAGACAATACTTACACCATATATAATAAATTTTTTCAAAGGCAATTTGCATACGATTTCCTGCCAGACATTCATTCCTCCCAACAAAAAAGGAGTCATTATCCATAATAAAAATGTATGACTCGGATATGAAAACATCGAAAATATGACAAATGCAATAAATGCACCTCCCAATATAAGATTATCCTTTTGGAGAGCATTCAATAACACCACTATGCAGATAGCAAGTGCAATGAATAACCCTAATATCCCCAGTTCAACCGCTATTAGAAAGAATTCATTATAAGGATAAATTATATTATCTGCCAATATCTTGTATTGTGAATCCGGATTTTTCTGAAAATAACAGGCTTGATAGTACATATATTCTTTAGGAAAACTTCCGATACCATGCCCCGCTATCGGAGAATCGGTTATCATGTCGGCTGTGATTCTCCAAATTAATAAGCGACCATTTGCAGAATCTTGTTTATAGTAATAAGCACCTATAATGAGAAGAACTCCAATCAACAATAATATACAACGCACCCATAGCCGTATTTTCAAATATCCTCTATATTTATACCAAATAAATCCGCAACCAATCATTGCAGCCAGCCAGCCGGCACGAGAATCCGACAGGACAAGAACGTATGCAAACAACAAAATCAGCCCCGACAAAACGAGTTTCAATAATTTATTATGTAAGACTTGCATTTGAAATATCCCAAATGCTACCGTAATGGCCAAACTCATGAATATTCCCAATTGTCCGGGGTTACCGAATGTTCCGGTTATTTCAAAAGTTCGATGAAGACTTTCTGCCCAATGTAATTGCTGGCAAACTGATAAAAAAGATTCGTAAACACTGATAATTATAATAATCCATGATATATACAGTTTCTGACGTAAACTCCGGGCAACAATATAGCAAAAACAACCTATCGCTCCTTTTGACAGAACAAACAAATTGAAACCTTCCGGATGAATACATAAACTTATTATGAGTATGATGACATAACATACTAACAAGCAATCTATACAGTTTAGTTTTACTGTCTCTTTTCCGAAAAGGCTAATCTTATGCATACTAGTTTTAAAATATCAATTCATCACTACAAAAGTAACTCTACTCAATCATCATTATGGATAAAATCTGCAAAGTCTTTTTCAAACTGCTTGAATCCTCCTGAATAGATTTTGTCTATTCGTTCAGAAATTGTTGATGAATCATCCACATCTTTCAGAGAGTACACAAACCTTTTCAGCATATCTCCAGGTAGTTCTTCAATCCAAAACGCGACAAGCGCATGTGAGAGCGTGTAAGAATACCCCTCATTAGTAAATTCTTCAATCATAAATTCATCTCGCAGACCATTTATAAACTCAAGAAGATTAATTTCTCCCAACATATACATTGAGCGGATTCTACCAAATTCATAATCCGTAAGTGAATGCCGGACTCCTTTCTTTGTTATCACGCTATTCTCAAAATATCTGGCCAAACCTTCATTAAACCATTTAGGAATATGTACCCCTATTATATGTCTAGCGAAATGATGACTAAGCTCGTGATAAATAATGGAAAGAGTTCTTTTACGTCCATTTTCCGCTCCCAATATTACAATCTTATTCTGAGCTGTCACATACAAGCCGGCCACTTTTTCCCATGTTGTTACACCAATACTTTTTAGAAATATCTTAGCCGCTTCCTTCTTCTCAAACATATAGAGGTGAACAATAGTCAGAGTATCGGGCAATCCGAATTGCGAATAAAATTCAGCTTCGTGCACAAACATCTTTTCTATTTTTCCACGCTCCTCTTCAGACAGAGGGTCACCGTTATATTCAATCTGCAATACCTGTCCGCAGAGTTGAACACAAAAAATAAACAGTGACAAAAGAATTAATGATATACGCATAATGTCATTTCGTAGATTTCTGTTTCAAATATTTTTTCTTTTCGCGCTTATCCATGTCCTGCATGATAAGTTCATCATCAGTCAATGCCTGATAATAAGACCTTTCCTTAAGCTTCACGTCTCCTTCAGCCGTACGGAACATCGGAATGAAATGAGAATAAGGATAGCCGTTAAACTTCTCTCCTGTGAATTTATTTTTGTCCAGGAAGAAAAAAGAAATTGATATGCCGTTACTACCGGCCAATCCTATAGGCTGTCCGGTCAGTATAGCCTCTCCCGGCTGAACAAGAATTTCAGCCATGAAAATATATATGGAAAAAGTATTGTCGGCATGGTATATGAGCAAATGGTCGGGATGATGTATTCTGCAAACAACCCCACCCCTTGTTGCATAAATTGTATCTCGTTCGTTCAAACGAAACCTCATAGTCTTTCGTGATTCCCTCATGTCAGTTTCCCAATTAATCTTTTTACCACTTTTCACAGGTAACGCATAAGGAGTAGTAATCTTAAATTTGTCAGGGAATTTGCCACGACAAAGATAATAGTAACCCCACTCTTTAAACGAATTGTCTACTTTCGATTCAAAATCTTTAGTATATACCGTATTCTTTCCCGGAGACAGGTTATAAGACTCATCCATTTCGCGATACAAATAGTAATCGCAAAAATCCTCATTGTAATAATTCAAGTCCAAATTTCTCAGATTATTTCTTTCCCATTTGCCTTGAATATCACTGCGTTGGCGTAATAATATCACATCGTTTAATGACTGGGCATGAATGTTACCAGCAAATAATATCGAAACTAATATTATGGAAAATCTAACATTTTGTTTTATGAATTTCATAATAATCTTTTTTATAATTATTTTACTCAAACAGACTTTGAATAGAGATAAAGAAGATGCCCATTTGTGCGTCATCTTCTTTATCGAATTCTATTTATCAATTTATACTAAATATAAATCTCTTATTTTAAAATGAAAAAGCTTCCCAACGATATACATAATTAAATGTTTTAGCTAATGGGCTCAAAGTGTATTGTAAACCCACTAATTTTGTTTCCAATTCACGAAATACTGAAACAGGAATAGTAGCATAAGGTCCAGCATTTGTAAAGGTATAATAAACCTCATCTATTTTTCCCGTTTCTGAATTAACACATACTGTTATAATTACCTCGCGTCTTTTCAAATGCTCCTTATACTTTACAAAAGCATTCTTCATAGCTAATTCCATTTTCTTATCAGAAGCGTCCCCAATAGCATCTTCCACCAATACAGGAACATAATTTTCTGGAGTAACATAAAATATTTCACCCGTACTTTTTATCACCTGTGGAGTATATGTCCATTTATTATTTTTATTGTACAGAGTTACAGAACGTGATACAACATCACATTGATAGGTATAACCTTGCTCATGAAATGTCTTCGTAACAGCATAGTAATTAGTTTGTGACATCATACTTATAGTATAAATCAAAAAAGTTATTAATATCATAATCTGTTTCATATTCATTCTTTTATTTATTACAATCAATTGTTATTTTTTGTATATTAGATAAATTTTTGGAACCTTTCCTGCTAGATAACCAAGAATAATCAAGATTATCATAGCCGACTCTTCGAAATCCATCTATTGTATGCTTCATAAATTCATCCTGTAAATCATTTTCCGTTATTCCAGGTAGTAGCCTTCCATGATTATCAATATAATTTTTTAAATCACGAACTGCTTTCCAACGAGAATCAAATTTTGTTCTTTCTTTCCATAACTTCCATTCATTTTCAGACATCTGTTCAATGAATATTTGTTGAGCAAAGTGTGCCTCAAATTCCAAATTTAAATTAGCTCCATTCCATGTTTCCTGTTCTGTATAAGATTGTAATGCATGAAACATTTCATGAAACAAATAACTACTTTCAGCATTCGTTCTCAATTTAATACCACCAAAACCTGGATCAAATTTAGAGTCTCCTTCATTAATAAAATCTAATTTAAGTGTTTTGCCATCCAACACTCCAAGCAGTTCTTTTATTAATTTATCACCAATGCAAGTATTCGTTATTTGTAGAATTTTCTCATTGGCTATTATCCAATTAGATTCTATCATCTTAGAATTTCTAAACAACTTTTTTGCTATCATAGTAGTATCCGGTCCAATAGGTTCGCCAGGTTCTGTCGGCGGAGTAGGTTGAGGTAGATCTCCAACACAACTTCCACCACAACCTATACTACCACAAAGTGGACAAACATCAGGTATTGGGTCCGGGTCAACTGGAAATACCGGATCAGTCCCTTCGCCTGGATCGAAAGGTTCACCAGGACCAATAGGCGGTACAGTCTCGCCGCCAGTTCCACCAGGCACGCCGGGTTGCTCCGGTTGACCAGTTCCACCAGGGGTATCAGGCGTAATATCCACTGGAGGAATCCATACGCTATCCGGTTTTCCGTCCCCATCGGAATCATACAAAATCTCATTATTATCTTCATCCCAAAAGTAACCGTCTCCCAAATCTGTATAATTGCCTAATCCATAGTTCCAGTCGTCATTATCAGGCAAAGGGGGTAAAGAAGGATATCCATCTCCATAATCCCATTCGCCAAAACGGGTAGTGGCAACAGCCATACGTCTGAAAGTCATTCCTTCCAATATTGAACGCAAAACCTTTACTCGCTGTCCAAGGGTTTCCATATCACCCGGTATAAAAACGCCCTGCATTTTCACACCGTCGATATAGCGATTAACCCTCACAAGACGACCATTCAGAGGATTCGTATAGATAGCTACACCAGAGAAACAAGCTTTATCACTGCAATTGATAAACAAGTCACAAATATTCTTTTTGTGTTTTACATAGCAATCTTTAGTAGGTATAAGAGTGAGGATGTATTGCCCCAAGGCTTCCGTCTCAACATCTTTCACTATAATAAGTTTTTGAGAAACAGGCACTACACTGACACGTGCTACTCCTCCTTTAAAATCATAAGATGTAACCTGATATCGGGTGTTTGTCTCTATTGAAATGTCATAACCCGCCAAATTCCTTTGAGCAGAACCAACTACATTATCCCACTTTGGAGTAAAATCCTGCGGAGACAGAGATGTCTTACTCATTTTTCCACCTGTACGAGTATTTGTGCTACCTTGCATCATCTTCTTTTCAAAACAATGCGCTCTTTATGCTTTCTATTCATCTCATTCTCTTTTTCATACTTCACGGACTCTTCATCCGTCCCTTTCCATAACGCATTATGTTCTTTAAATTGCTCTCTCTCCATTTCATACAATGTACGCATCTTATTGTAAGGAATGAGACGATTGTCACTCAACATCTGGTAACGTTCCCCATCTTGGGTACAGTAACTCCAAGTACGATATTTACCGCCATAAAAGGTCTGATTAATGATTGTTCCGTACCTCTTGTACAATTTGCTTTGCTCTGTTCGGAACTGTTGAGAAGTCATCTTCCGACTCTTCAACCCATCATTCTCCCGATTTAAAGACGTTAGAATTTCTTCGTAAGCATCCGCCTTTTCAGCATCCACCCCATACGTCTTCATTACATACTCTTTGTGCTTACCTACATCTGTGTTCTGCACATTTCTTGTTTGTGCATAGCCTATGCCTCCTGTCAGAAGCAAAGCCAGGGAAAAAATAATTTTTCTCATAAGTTAATAATTAAAAGTTAGAATATATTTACCACCATATCTGGCGGCCATTTTCGTATGTGAAAGGACGTTCTTCACGTCCCTTTGTCAGATTTCGAAGCCATAACAGGGCATTTTCAGGAACTTTATCATAAATAAGGCTATCTCCTTCAGTTTTTTTCCGCCCCAAACTTTTCCATTCGCCGTTCCAATAAAACAGTTCGTAAGTATCTGTAGAAATGATAGCATTATCATCATTACGCGGGGCAAAGCCAAGTGCCCCTATCCGAACTGATTTATACAAATCAACCCCGACCCACATATCCACACCGCCACCAACCTGATAATAAGTGAGGGGATTTCCATCAAAGACATTCATCATTGCACTATCATCCTGAATGGCTTCACAAGCTATAGGACGAAACGATACAGGTGTTCCATCTGAATGATAAACAGAAAATTCGGCTATACTGAATGTTCCTTTAAGTCTTAAATAACGCACATATCGAAAAGCCTTATCCGTGCTTATATTTACTTTCTGTATCTTGCTTTCCGGTATCTCCGTTATTCTATAAATTTCTTCTGCATCCGAGAAGTCGGATTGATTGGCTCCTTCAAATCTCCCCATCACCATTGTCTTGGCAAAATCGACAATACGCATATTCAAGGGAAACTTACGTTTCAACACCACCTTCTCACAACGAAAGGTATCCAACGATATTTCCCGAACCGAATTTCCGGTTACTACCACCGGATTGGCTACAGGAAAAAGCTCTCCTTTTTTCCATTGAACAGGCAGATAGACTATCCCGTCACCAAGGTCAATTGCTTCTTTCTTACCATCATCAGTCACCTTTACTCCTGTCCCCACATACGAGAATGTAGTAGAAGTGGAAGAAGCAACCGGTATCCAACCGGCAGGTGAAAAGACGGATAAATAGTTAGTATCTGTTGTCTTGGATTTGTCTACTGATATTTGTACATTACGCGAACCTATCTGATGTAATTCCGTGACATCGACAATATCATTATATAGGAATAAATCGGGAACATCAGAAGTTCTTCCTTCCGTTGTCTGTACACTGTAGACTTTACGATATATTTTAGGTGTCTTTCGTGACAAATAAGCATCGTTTGTCACTTTATCTGTATTTGGCAACGGATAGATTTTCCCGTCAGGCAGGATAACCGAAACAAAGGAATGTCCATTATTACTGCTCCCCCAATAAGGAACAAACTCATAGGAACATGGTATTCCGGATGCCCTCAAAGCCATGACTAATAACGCGGATCGATCGTCACATTTACCATATCCGTTGCGAATAAGAGAAGAATAAGATTGTGGAAGTTCTCCATTATTTGCCGGAGAAAGGTTTAACTTCACTTGAGAATTGATATCTTTTGCTGCTTGAATGATATCAACCATATTCGCAGACCTAAAATGCCGTTTACAATCCTGCTTCCAGTAATATTCCAGAGGCTCGTCTACTATTCTATAGGGAAGAATGTATTCTAAGAATTGCTCAAAGCTATAATCTTTCAGAAAAGAAGATTCTTCTTTCAACAGGAACGATTCCTCTAAAGAAGAAATCAAAGAATCGGACTTTACAACGTCAATATCATAAACGATATTCTCTCCTGCCGAATGCTTGCCTGGCATATTACTAACCAGGAAACAAGCAGCTTCATACTTTTCACTGTCGCCGGAAAGTTTATAGTGTTCCAAGAAAGAGGTTAGCTCTGTTTGGTTACTTGTCGAACTCTTTGCTGTCTCCCAAGCTCGACTCTCATAGTTGTTAGAAGTGCATCCATACAGGGCAATGATGCCTGCATAGACAAAATGTTTTATTTGCATGTTTTTTTATTTCATACTGATGTTTACCCTTTGTTGAGCAAACATCAGCTTATTAATTGTATGTCTTATCGCACCGACAATTCTTCTATCGAAACCTGTGCCGGATTGCCATTCAAAGAGGTAGCATCCAAACGGATGAAGCGAGTAGATACTTTATCTTTGAATTGCACCGTTTGCGGAACGGGGTTATTGATGATATTACTGAACTCGCCATTGGTCAGTACTTCTGTCCATGTCTTCCCATCGTTACTTATCTGAAATTTATAGCGGAAAGCAGTGGTCGGCTTTGCTTCGGCTCCTGCGGGAGCGTATGTAAATCCTGCAATAACAGTCTGCTCTCCCAAGTCAATCGTGACAGGAGATGATGACAACAGACGCCAGGCATCTTTGGACATACTTTCTTGTGCTGCCTGCGGTGATTCGTCTTGCAGCGGACCGGCATAGTAGGCTGCTATCCGGGATACGTTGGCTGTCAAGCGACATTCGTCGATAGTCACCCGGATTTTATTGGCTTTCACGGTAGGGATACGCAGCAATCGTTTATAGCCAATTGTGGTTCCCTGTCCTACGATTTGCCATCCTTCGGGCGTCAGCGCCTCTACTGTGAACTTCTCCACCCGCTGTCCTTTACCGATGTCTTCCTGCAACATTATTACGTTGACAGAAGTTTCCTGTTCCAACTGATAAATCCGGCTGTCTTGCGGTGCGGCACACCATAGGTTCATTCCGTCTTTTATCTTGTCCGATGCGAATATATGATTTCTGCATTCGGCAAATTCTTTCAGCCGGGCGGCATCCGCTTCGCTGATAAGTCCCCGTTTATCCGGCGGGATATTGAGCAGAAGAACAGAGTTGTAGCCCACGGATTGATAATAGATTTCCATCAAGTGTTTCAGTGTTTTCACTTGTGCATCCTGTTCTTTATGGTAAAACCACCCCGGACGGATAGATACGTCCACTTCCGACGGATACCAGAACAACTCACGGGCTTTCGCCAATATCCTGCGACTGCCCAAATCATTGGTGGTGCTGGAGATTCCGAGATATTTGTTGTTTTCGGCAGCACGGCTGTAAATACTCGGAGTACGTACCGTAGCTCCCCATTCGGTTTCACGGCCAATACCTTTCTCGTTGCCTACCCAACGCACATCATCGCCCATGATAGCCGCAACAGCTTTGGGTTGCAGGCGGCGGATGGTTTTATAATAAGTATCCCAGTCGTAGACCTGCTTCTTGCCGTTAGGCCCTTCGCCGTTGGCTCCGTCGAACCATACTTCGTGCACTTCCCCATAATTAGTCAGCAACTCAGTAAGCTGGCGGACAAAGAAAGCGTTGTATTTCGGAGAATCCCCATAACAAGCAGCATTCCTGTCCCACGGAGAAAGATAAACACCGAACTTCATACCGTATTTGTCGCATGCCTGACGAAGTTCTTTCACAACATCCCCTTTCCCCTGTTTCCAAGGAGAGGAAGCAACAGAATGAAGAGTCGTTTTCGTAGGCCACAGGCAAAAACCGTCGTGATGTTTGGCAGTGAGGACTACCATTTTGAATCCTGCATCTTTCAACGTCCGAACCCATTGTTCGGCATCCAACCCGGAAGGATTGAAAAGGGCGGGGTCTTCTTTGCCGTCTCCCCATTCATTACCCGTGAAAGTGTTAATGCCGAAGTGCAGGAAAGCAGTCAGCTCCAGTTGCTGCCAGTTCAACTGCTCCGGAGTGGGAACCAGACGGGCTGCCATATCCACTTTCTGTTCCAAGGTGGCGTCTGCCGGAAACCGGAGATGTTTTACAAAGTAATCTTCTTCGGCATGATATAGTTGCGGATACGATAATTCTCCCTTTTCATTGATTAAGCGGAAACCGCGGTTGTTCCAGTAACGATGAAAACCGCCTATATTGCTATTGATATAGATTAATTCAAATGAATGCACGCCTTTCTCCAAGGCAATTGATTTACGGCTTACCGAATGGCGGATTAGTTTGCCGCTATTGCTAATCAGCAATTCACCGTCTATTTTCAGTTCGTCCATCTCTGTGGTCATATAATACACACCATCAGCGGGAACTTTGAAATATCCCCGATAGAGAAAAGCGCCGTTCGCTTCGGGAGCAATATCCAGGTTGAAGTCAGAAACAATCTCCGGATTGCCCCAACCTGCATCCAGCAGGTCTGTGACGTAGTAATACTTGCCGGAAACGCGTAATAGTTCTGCACCGGGAAGCAATTTCTTAGTATCAGTCAATGCAGGACGCACTGTTTCTTTTCTGACAGTTATTGTCCGTGTACGACTCAACTTACCGGAAGGAAGACGGGTCGCTATTTTCAGGACGGCATCGTTTGTGAACGATAGTGGAGCCGTGTAGAGCGCAGATTGCGCAGTAGGCGTACTTCCGTCAAGCGTATATACCATGTCCAGATTGCGGCTGTTACGAAATGAGAGAGATGTTTTGTCTATCACCGCTACATAGTCCGACTGAGGCCCTTCGGGCAAAGGTATGTGATAATTGACATTGTACGCATCCAAACGAGGGTGCTGGTTATCAAGGCGACGGACAAAAGAAGCGAAATCCTTGCGGGACTTTTGCGTCCATGTCAGCTCTGCCATTGCGAGCAGACGGGGGTACAGCAAGTATTCCGTATGTTCCGGAGTAGGCGAATACTCCGTCCAAAGGTTAGCTTGCGCACCAAGTATGTGGTGCTGCTTGTCAGGAGATATTCTAGCTGCCACAGGCTCATAGTGGTACGCCTTTTCGAGGGAAATGCCATAACCGATAGCCACAGGCTCCACTTCCGGCGCACCCTGCCCGTTATAATCATAGTAGGCGTATTGCAGGGGAGTCATAATGACATCGTGTCCCATATTGGCAGCCGTAATCCCCCCCTCTTCTCCTGTCCATGACATGACAGTGGCTGTGGGAGCCAGCCCGCCTTCCAATATCTCGTCCCAGCCAATCATTGCCTTTCCATGTTTCAGAAGCATCGCTTCCGCACGGTGCACAAAATAACTTTGCAGTTCGTGCTCATTTTTCAGATGTTCGTCCCGCATCCGTTTCTGACATTTCCGGCAGCGTTTCCAATGAGTCTTGGGGCATTCGTCTCCCCCGATATGGAAATACTTACCGGGAAAAAGAGGGACAACCTCATCAATCACATCTTCCAGAAAGTCGAAGACACGGTCGTTTCCCGCACAATATACGTTGTCTTCCACTCCCCACTGGTTGCGAAGCCGGAAAGGTCCCTCTATACAGGATAGTTCGGGATACGCCGTAATTGCGGCAAGTGCATGACCGGGAAGTTCTATCTCCGGAATAACGGTGATTTGACGGGCGGCGGCATATGCTACCACTTCTTTTATTTGTTCCTGGGTGTAAAAGCCCCGGCAGATACTTCCGTCTATATTATGACGAACGGAGCCTACCTCTGTCAGCAAAGGATATTTTTTCACTTCAATCGTCCACAAGTGGTCGTCCGTCAGATGCCAATGGAAATAGTTCATCTTGAACATTGCCATCAAGTCGAGTTGCTTCTTGATGAAATCCACATCCACAAAATAACGGCAGACATCAAGCATCATGCCGCGATAAGCAAAACGCGGTTCGTCTTCTATGGAAACGCAGGGAAGACCCCAATGTATATTTTCTACTTTATGGGGATTCTGGATGGCAGGCGGAAAGAGTTGCATCAAGGTCTGCATCCCATAAAAGAGTCCGCGCAGGCTCTTGCCTGTCACGTCGATTTTATGATTGGCTACATCCAGCCGATAACCTTCTTCGTTTAAGGGCAAGGTGGTGTCTATCTTCAATGTTATGCTGTTTTCGTACGCTTTGTTTCCCTGCGTGTTGCTTTCTTTACCATTATTCCAGATTGGGAACGGGTATCCGGTGGAACGTTTCATCTGCTCCCTAAAATACCCGGCAATGCGTTTCACCTCTTCCGTACCGGCAACAAAGGCTGTTTGGGAAGTGAGTTCAAATACTCCCTGCTTCATCCGGATATGTTTGGGGTAAGGAATGACAGAAACTTCTTTCTCACTCTGACCGGCTGCGGACACTTCTAACGACAACACGCAAAGTACCGCTATTAACCAACTATTTAATAAAAGTTTTCTCATCTTTATTCGTTATTTTACATAGCATTCTCGCCATAAGTCATTTTCACATTCAGGGAAGTATGATTATTTACGGGTACTTCCTGTTTCAGGTATCCTTTCTTTTCAAAGACCAGGATGTCGCCTGCGGATACACGTACCTTGTATTTCCCTTTTGAATCGGTTCGCCCTACTTCACGCCCGGATACCTTCGAACGGATGGAAACACCATCTATCAATGTAGCCTGCACATCTCTGACAGTGCCGCTTACGGTTATCTCTTTTCCGCTTGCCACGGATTTGGTTACGGAAGACGACGGAAGATTGTCCGGGGCAGAAACGGGTTGCCCGTCTGCTCCAAGGAGCTGTCTGTCCGCTCCGATATGAATAGTTTGCCTTAATAAAATACGGTCGGAAGCGGTTCCCAATTGCAGTTCAAATGCACCGGGTTCTATCAATCGCCGCCCGTCCTCTAATGTAAGGGCAAGGTCGGCAACCGGGAAGCTGAGAACGACTTCCCTGCTCTCTCCCGGTTGCAATTCAACTTTCATAAATGCGCGCAGTTGCTTTATGGGGGTGACAACTGAACTTACTTGGTCGCGCACATAAAGTTGAACAACCTCTTTCCCTGTTTTATTTCCTGTATTTCGAAGTTGCGTCTTTACTTGGACGGAATCATGTTCCAAAGTGACCGTCATCTTCTCCAAAGAGAAAGTGGTGTAGCTCAATCCATGCCCGAACGTCCATAAAGATGCGGGAGACGAGAAGACGTAATCCCTGCCGGGGGCTTCATAACTGCCCGGCTTTTTATAAAATCCCTTGTCGGAAGGCAAATGATTGTAGTAAGCCGGCAGATGCCCTACACTTTGGGGAAAGGAGAAGGTCAGCTTTCCCGAAGGGTTCACCTTACCGAAAAGAATATCGGCTATGGAGTTGCCAGCCTGTTCTCCTGCGTACCATTGCGCAAGAATGGCAGGAATATGTTCTTTCTCCCAAGGTATACAAAACGGTTTTCCCGACACAAGCACAAGCACTACCGGTTTTCCGGTTTTATAGATTGCCCGGATCAGGTCGCTTTGCGCTCCCGTCAGTTGAAGGTCGTGCAGGTCAAAGCCTTCTCCGCAATTCACCTGGCTATAATCGCGTGCCAGCGATGCGCTGGAGCTACCGCAAAAGAGCAAAGCGACATCGCTCCGGGAAGCAATCTCCACCGCTTCGGAAATAGCAGAGGTATCCTGGGACATCAGACTGCATCCACGCGCATACCGGACGATAGCCTTGTCTCCCACCAAGCGCTTTATCCCTTCCAACGGAGTGACACCATCCTTATTATCCCGGCTCCAAGTGTAATCACCGAACTGTACTTGCGCGGCATTCGGCCCGATGACGGCAATCGAACGTATCCGGCCGATATTCAACGGTAGCAATCCGCCTTCATTTTTCAACAACACGGTAGATTCATCCGCAATCTTACGAGACAGGGCGATGCTTTCCGCATCATGCATTTCCTGTTTGCCGAACTTCTCCCCATACGGGTCTTCAAACAAGCCTGCCGCAAATTTGGCAGTGAGTACGCGGCGTACAGACTCATCAATCACGCTTATGTCCATCTGTCCCTTTTCGACCAGTTCTTTCAGATACGGATAACATTCGCTGGAAGCCTCTACATCGAGCCCCGCACTGATGGACTGCACGGCACATTCTGCCGGGCTGCCGGCTGTGTGATGAAAGTTCTGCAACATATCAATGGCTCCCCAGTCGGAATAGACATATCCCTTAAAGCCCCATTGCTTCCGCAGAATATCAGTCAGCAGATAGCGGGAAGCGGAATTGGGAACACGGTTCCATGAGTTGTAAGTGGACATCACGGCCATCACGGGCAACCGGGTGACTACCATCTCAAACGGTTTCAGATATACATCGTGCAAGTCTCTTACTCCGCATTCTACGGATGCAAGGTTCAGCCCGCCCAGCGGATTGCCATGAGGACCGAAATGTTTCAACATCGGAGAAATGCCATTATCCAGATAACCGACCGTTTCCGCACGGGCGAATATCCCGCAAAGGAAAGGGTCTTCTCCATAGGATTCTTCCACCCGTCCCCAACGCAAATCACGGACCACGTCAATGCAGGGAGCCAAGACCTGACGCATTCCCTGCGCATGCAGGTCACGGGAGGTACAGGCAGCTTTCTGATAAGCCAGCGCCGGATTGAAAGTACTTCCCAACGCTATATTCTGAGGATAAATGGTGGAACCTTCGTGTGCGGAACCATGCAGGGACTCCGCTACGGTAAATACAGGAATTCCCAACCGGGTACGCTCTGTCATATACTGCTGGACAGCACGCATATTCTTGCTGCAATTCTCCCCCGTCAACGGGAAACCTTCTACAAATCCCCAGCCGATATTCCCGGCAAAAGCGGATAGTTTCTTTTCATCCAGCACCTGTCCGTCAAATATATTCCAGGAATGTAAATGGCGGATCTGGGCTATTTTCTCTTCGAGCGTCATCCGTCGCAACAGGTCTTCCACTCTTTCATTGATTGGCAAAGACGCATTTTTATAAGGATACGCTTGTCCGCTCGCATCAGAAAAAGAGCACAAAAACAATACGAATGATAGCAGCGGATAATTGATATAGTGTTTCATCTGTTTTCTATTACCGGTTACAGTCAGTTTTTCAATGGTTTCAATGAGATATAACGGGGACGGAATAATTCTACGGCAGTAACGGATTCCGGTTCGATACGTATATCGTACTCTCCGGCAGGTAATGTCACCGTGCCTACCGCTTCGGTGATATCGGCTCCATTGCTGACTTTCTTTGTCAGTCTCTTGCCACCTAATGTAACCGAATATACTCCCGCTGCTCCCTTGCTTGCTTTACGCACTTCTTTTCCGGCATCACCTTCTACCAATTCATCCTCATATTTAGGTGCAGGAGCGACATAGGCGATACCGACTTCATAAGCCATCGGTTTGCCCAGACGGACAGACCATACTACCGCATCCCCTTTCTGTGTCATATTCTGTACACACTGTGCCTCGACTTCTTCACCGCCATAACGGGCATTCCCTTCCAGACGGGCATCAAACGTACGCAGATAATCCACCGGTTGAGTGGTAGAGAGACGACGGCGGGAGTCCGCTTTGAGTTCCGATGTACATTCCAGTACAACGACTGTATTGACAGCATCCGGACAATTCAACGGGACGTCCACCCATACGTCTTTTCCGGAACGGACATATTTCAGGCTCTTTTGGGGATTACTCAAGAGATAGGCACGCTTCACGTCCGTAAGCAGTCCGCCGACACATAACTTTCCGTCTTCCGGCCAGTCGAACACGTGCAGATAGAGTTTGTTGCCTTTCCGGGTCGTTTCTCCCCACGACTGAACTGCAAGCGGGGTGGCTTTGGTTCCTCTGATAGAAGCTTCGCCGTTTACTTTCCACCAGTCGGCTATTCCTTTCAGAATCGTCCTGTCCGGTGTGCTGAACTTCCCGTTCCCCATCGGGCCGATATTCATCAGGATGTTGCCGTTACGGGCCGCCGCTTTGACAAGCAACTTTATAAAGAAAGAAGCGGGCTTGTAGTCATTGTCATTCTCATTGTAGGCATATGAGTTGTTGGTCGTAGGGATACCTTCCCAATAGCTGTCTCCGTAGTTGCTGAATTCGTAGGGGCAGTCGTTGGTATTGTAATAGTCATAACGGTCGAATCCGGCGATAGCACGGCCGTTGATAATAATATCGGGACTTGCCTCACGGGTAGCTTTCACTATACGGATACATTCTTCCACCGGAAGCTTATGGGGAGTATCATACCACATGATATCGGGGTCGTAATTAGCGATTAGTTCGCGTATCTGCGGAATCGCTTTCTCATCTACATATTTACGGGCAACGGGAAGAAATTCCTTACGGGTTTCCCACCAGTCGCGCCCGCCCAGCAGTTTATCCCCGCCCGGATTGTCATAGTCCCAGTCGTTGCCCACTCCGTTCTTCTCGCCCCAGTCGAACGCGTGAGAATAATAAAAGCCAAATCTGATTCCGGCTTTGCGGCAGGCTTCCCGGAGTTCCTTCATCGGGTCACGACCGAATGGGGTTGCTTTGACGATATTGTAATCACTCACTTTCGAGTCGTACATGGCAAAGCCGTCGTGATGCTTGGACGTAATGATGAAGTATCCCATACCCGTCTCCTTGGCTATACGTATCCATTCTTCCGCATCGAACTCTTCGGGATTGAATCCGGCCACCACTTCTTTCTTATATACTTCGACAGGAATCCGTGCCATACGCTGTATGTGTTCTCCGTATCCGTTATAACGCTTCCCGTTCCATGAACAGGCTAACGGGGAGTAGACTCCCCAATGAATGAACATACCGAAGCGGGCATTGTCGAACCATTGCATTCTTTTATCAAGTTGCTCTTTATCGGGCACCATTGCCGACAACCCGGTTTCCGATGCCAGCTGTTTCTGCGCAAAACAGGATAATGTACTTGCAGACAATGCTGCTGTCAGGATAATAGTACTAAAATGTTTTTTCATGTTTTTCATTCTGATTATACTTTCTTCCCCATAGGAGAGTTTATTGTAAACTGTATCTTTTCACCCGGTTTCATCTGTTTCTCCGTTATCTTTCCCAAGAAAGGATTGAGCAGTTTCATCACCCCTCCTTTTTCCGATTCGATGGTGATGGAACTTACCTTGCCTTTTTCGTAAGAGGCAGTCACCAGGAATGCCCCCATCGCCCGCAGGTTACAGTAGGATGCATCCTGCCATTTGGTCGGCATGGCCGGGAATACCTTAATCACTCCGGTATGGCTTTGCAGCAACATTTCCTGAATGGCAGCGGCACAGGCGAAGTTGCCTTCCAATGTGAACGGACGATAAGTAAATTGTGAGAAGCCTGCTTTCAACTGGTCGCCATTCAGATGGAAACTGTTCGGGCCGCAAAAGGCTTTGATAAAGATGTGCAGGTTGCGCAAGGCTTCGTCTCCGTCGAATACACGGGCTTTCAAGTTGGCAAGCCATGCGTAAGTATATCCTGTCCACCAGTCCGGTCCCAACTGCTCGATATTCTTAATGGAACGGAGAATCAAGTCGATGTCTCCGTTACCTCGGCTGGCATCAATGATACCGAAAGGATGAAAAGCCAGCAAATGGGAGAAGTGACGGTGAGATTCGGTCAAGGGAGTCCCCGGAGCAATCAGCAGGCCGCTTTCATTCTTCGCGAAGTCGGGCCACTCGGTTAATTGTCTCTTCCAGTGGGCGGCTTCGTCTGTCAATCCCAACGTATCCGCCATCTCTTCCGCTACCATATAGGTAAGGCGGATATTAGCCAGGTCGTAGTTGGTGGTTTCCTGAAACCAGGCATCTATCCGGTTGTCATTGATTTCCGGTGATGAGGAAAGCGGTAACTTTCTCCAGCCTTTCTTATCCCTGACGGAAATGTTCTCGAAATAACGGGCTACCTCTTTTACCCATGGATAGGCTCTCTGAGACAGAAACTCCGTATCCATGCTATACTTCCATTGCATATAGAAATGATGTGCAAGCCATCCGGCAGCAGTAGGCGAATTGGCGTACTGGCTCCATCCGCCGATAGGTTCTCCTGTCAACGTGGCGATGCAAGCTACGTTCATACCTTCCACACCATAGAACTTGCGGGTAAACTTCCCGGAGTTTTCTTTTATCTGCCATAACCAGTCGGTGAAAACGGATGATTCTTCCAGATGATTGGAGGAGTAGCCCGGCCAATAACTTAACTGGGTGTTCAAGTCATTATGGAAATCTCCGCGCCATGGCGGGGTTTGCCCGTTATCGGCAGTCCACACAGCTTGCAGGCAGATGGGAGGCGCTCCTTTGCGGGAAGCAGAGGCAAACTTATACATTTCAAGGTGCCATTGCTTTTCCAACAGAGTGTCCGGTATATGTATGCTTGACTTCTTCCAATACGCTTTCCACCATTCTTTGTGCTTGTCCAAGCTGCTTTCAAAATCATCATTCATGGATTGGGATATGTGATTCAACGCTCCTTCCTTTTCGGAATACCATGTACCGGCGGAAGTCACACAATACTTTCCTTCCAGTTTTTTACCGGGAAGTGAATTCCAGTTCACGGCTATTTCGTAGGAGACGTCTCCCCAGCCTTGTTGATGATAGAGCAAGGTGGTAGGGGCAATTTGTTTCACTTCCCCCAGTTTATAACCTAAAGAAGTTAATTTATTCACACCCGGCTGATAATCCAATGCGGCTTCATTTTCTTCATATTGCGGTGTCAGCAGTCGTACCGTCAGCGCATCGGGCAAATTTTCAAATAAGAAACGCCCGCCTTTTTCGTTGGCAGGAACAAAAATACGGGCTTTCGCTCCTTTCTCCCATTCTATGGTACAGACAGCCGAAACCAGGTCGAGTTTTACATTCGTTACTTTTCCCAAAGAAGCCGTATTTAATTCAATAGCTCCGGCAGGTATCTTTGTCGGTGCGGAGTCGTGTCGTGTCCGCTCATCAATCAGTTCATGAACAGGGGTTATATTCTTTTTGGCAATCACCTGGTCGCAAATGAACCGATACGTATAATCGGGAGTGTCGAACTCCTCGACCGGACGCAAATCCCATAAGTCCGCACGGTCGATTGCAATACGCAACCGTCCTTCCTTTTGCCAGATTAAAGCACCGGTCAATCCATTTCCCAGCGGAATAGCCTCATCCCATACTTCCGGAAGCTTATCGAAAGCGAGGTTATGATAAAAGGGGGATGATTCGGTTTCCACCGTTCCTAACTTACAGGAACAAAGTAATCCTGCAAAAACAATCATCTGTAAAAAATACACTACCTTCATATATTACTTAGATTTCATAAATATTCTTTCATCTCGACATTGCAAAGATGCGACAAGCAATCAATATCAGTATGCACTTTACGTACTTTCAACGTACACATACAATACAAATAACGCTGTATTTGGATTATAAGCGGGGTATTGTACCTCAAATGGAGCTATCTGCACACAATGTACGCCCATGAACGGCAGATATAAAAACAGAGCAGCCGTTTCAAGTGATTACCCGAAACGGCTGCTCTGTTTTTGTCATATGTTATTTACAATATCTCTCTATCTTCCCACTTTCCGCCGTGCCACTCCACTACCGACGTGAAACCTGCTTTCTTCAAAGCTGCCAAGCCTTCGAGACGGGCATTGTTTATTCTTTCGGGATAGTGGGCGTCACTATTCACTTGCACGCGGATACCCACGTCTTTCAAGAAAGTGAAATAACGTTCATTGGGATAGAACGTGCCTAATTCGTGATAAGCCTTGGTGTTGATTTCGACAATATATCCATGACGGGCTATCTCTGCGAAATAATCGCGGACTAAAGTATCATACCACGGTTCGTCCAGTAATCCGGGACGGTAGCAGGAAGCATTGTAATGCATCTTGTCCGCATGACCGACAATATCGAATCCACCCAGTTCGACCATACGAAGCAGGTTCTTATAATAAAGGCGGACAACGGAATCCAGGTCACCGTCGAAATGCTTGTCTATTAACTGGCGGAAAGTATCTGCCGGAGTATCAATATCTACGATATTCCCTTCCGGAGAATACAGCATATGCACGGAACCTATCCGGTAATCGAGCGACAGTTCCCGGAAACGGAGTGAAGCGGGATTGCTGTCTTCGTTCAGGTAATCTATTTCAAGGCCGATGGCAAGCTCTATCTTATCCGCGTATTTCTTTTTGAGACGGGAAAATTCGGAAAGGTAATCTTCCATTCTGTCCCATTCCATTGTCCATGCAGTAGAAAACGGCAACGGGGCATGGGAAGAGATGCCATAGGAAGTAAAGCCTTCGCTGATAGCAAAACGGATAAAATCTTCCATGTTGGCTCGTCCGTCGCAATAAAGACAGTGGCTATGATAGTTAGTAAGGTTTGTCATACCAGATTATGTTATCGGGGTTACAGCGACACAAGTCAGCCTTCTATTTCGCTGAGCTCCAACCAGCGCATTGTTTTCTCGTCAATCAGGTCGTTCACTTCGGGCAGGCGTTTCGATTTCTCGGTCAGTTCGTCAACGGAAAGCGTACCGCTGCAAAGGAGTTCCTCAATCCGGGCTTTTTCCGCTTCCAGGTCGGCTATCTCCTTTTCCAGTTGTTCGAATTCGCGCTTTTCCTTGAAGCTCATCTTCCGCTTGTCGTTCAGGCGGACACGGGCGGTCTTTTCTTCCTGCGGCTTTTCGGCTTCTTTCTCCTTTTGGGCTTTCGCGTCTTTCCAGTCGCGGTAGTCGCTGTAATTTCCGGGGAAGTCGCGGATGTCTCCCTGTCCGTTGAATACCATCAGGTGGTCTACTACCTTGTCCATAAAGTAACGGTCGTGGGAAACGACAATGACACAGCCTTTGAAGTTCTGAAGATATTCTTCGAGCACATTCAATGTGATAATATCGAGGTCGTTGGTAGGCTCGTCCAGTACGAGGAAGTTAGGGTTACGCATCAGGATGGTACACAGGTAAAGACGGCGGCGCTCGCCCCCACTCAGTTTGTAGACATAGCTATGCTGGGTTTCGGGGGTGAATAGGAAATGTTGCAGGAATTGTGAGGCGGTCAGTTTCTTTCCGTTGCCCAGTTCGATGACTTCGGCAATATCCTGAATGACGTCAATCACTTTCATTTGTTCGTCAAACTGGAGTCCGTCTTGCGAGTAGTAGCCGAAACGGACTGTTTCGCCAATGTCCACCGTACCGCTATCGGGCTGCACATGCCCCATTAGTATTTTAATGAAAGTAGATTTTCCGGTTCCGTTGTTTCCTACGATTCCCATCTTTTCATAGCGGGAGAAGATATAAGAAAAGTCTTCCAGAATCTTGAGGTCGCCGTAACTCTTGTACAGATGGTCGGCTTCGAATATCTTGCTGCCGATATAGGATGCTTTTACTTCCAATTTTACGTTATCGTTATTGAAACGTTGCTTTGCCACCTTTTCCAGTTCGTAGAAAGCGTCTTCACGGTAACGGGCTTTGTGTCCGCGTGCTTGCGGCATACGGCGCATCCAGTCAAGTTCCGTACGGTAGAGGTTGTTGGCACGTTCTATTTCTACGCTTTTAGCTTCGATACGTTCCTGGCGTTTTTCGAGGTAATAACTATAATTACCTTTATATTGGTAGACTTGCTGATTATCTATTTCAATGATTTCCGAGCAGACACGGTCGAGGAAATAGCGGTCGTGGGTCACCATCAGCAGGCTGAGGTTGGTACGGCGCAGGTAGTCTTCGAGCCATTCGGTCATATCAAGGTCTAGGTGGTTGGTAGGCTCGTCGAGAATCAGGAGTTCCGGTTCGGTAATCAGGGCGTTGGCGAGGGCGACACGTTTCAACTGTCCGCCGGAGAGTTGTTTCACCTTCTGGTCGAAGTTACGGATTTTGAGTTGCGAAAGGATTTGCTTGGCTTTCTGTTCGTATTCCCAGGCTTTCTCCTGGTCCATACGTGCCAAAAGGTCTTCCAGTCCCGGATGCCCTTCGGTTTCCATGCAACGTTCGTACTCTTTGATGAGTTCTACGGTGCTGTTGCCGTGATGGAAACAGGCTTCGAGTACAGTCAACTCTTCGGGGTATTGCGGGTCTTGTTCCAGGTAATCCACACGAAGGTCGCGACGGAAGACAATGTTACCGCTATCATAGCCTTCTTTTCCGGCGATGATATTCAGTAAGGTGGTTTTTCCACTGCCGTTCTTCGCTATCAGTCCTACACGCTGACCTTCGGCAATGCCAAAAGATATATTTTCAAAAAGAACCAAGTCGCCGAAGGACTTGGTCAGGTTGTCTATCTGTAAATAAGGTACTGCCACGTAATTTAGTGATTAGTCGGTTAGTGATTAGTGATTAATAATCACGGATTTATACTCTTCAATGACGTTGCAAGGCTCTCCTGCCTTTATCTTGCTCCATGCCAGTTTCATCGGGTCGATGATGCGGTCATTATATTGGAGCACAGGGGCTTCACGGTTGCCGTCAATCAATGTCTTCCATTCCATGCCGTCCACTTCGTTGGCAAGAATCGCGCAGACCGTGATACCGACAGCCAGCCATTCGTCTTTCTTCTTCGAACCAATCTTGCCGCTGTCAATCACTTGCTGAAGTTTTTCGAGGTCTTCTTCGATTCCTTGAAAGTCTTTCTTCAGTTCTTGTTTCACAGTAGATACCACCCATTCATATCCTTCATTAATCTGGTAGATTTCTGAAAGGCGTACGGGAATCAGTTCGGCGGGATACTTCTCTCCTTCCCTACGTATTTCCAAAGTGGCGATTACGTCTTCGGCTTCTTTCACTATTCCGCCTTTGGGGACAGTGAAAGAGCATTCGAAAGCAATATCGTCAATGCCTGTAATCCATACATGGGAAGTATAATAGGTTCCTTCTTCCTGGAACATTTCTTTGCTGTACGCACATTCCAACGTTCCGACTTTTACCAATGAAGCCGAATCGTTCTCACTCAGTTCCTGGCGGATGGCGTCTTTGCCATAACCGGCCTTGCCTTTAAATGCGGAAATACGGAAGTTGCCCGACCATACATCGGGATTATAGAAAAGAAAAGAGCCTTCGCCATCTTCAAACTCATTCCAGTCTGATGGATAGTTCATAGAAAACCATGCTCCGGGAGAGATAAATTTCTTGCCTTGCATCCTTTTTCATTAAATGATTACTTGGCAAAAATACAA
>NZ_CABUHK010000033.1 GCF_902491285.1 uncultured Bacteroides sp.
TCATAGCATATGAAAAAAGAGGTGAAGGATGTGAAGGGTTGTTTGCTTTGTTTTTTCTACTTCCATTCACCATAAATATCTGATTTATAGTTGTTCATATGAATGGTGAAGCCTGTGAACCGTTGGGAGAGTTCATTTACTTGTTAGGGTTGTTGATTGCTTTATGCTTTTTCAAGTACTTTCTCTATTATATTTAACCGTCTGACAAATTCGTTTTTATACTTCCAACTTTCATGTAAGTTAGCCCAAATTCTCAAACGATTTATAGCCACTTGAACAAAATATTTGTAATCAACTTCTATCAAACCTTCATCCACTAATTGACCTAATGCTGTTGCAATGACAGAGGAGTCAAGAGTGAAAATATATTGTTGGTCGTCAAATTCATCATTATCTATTTGACTTTTTATCTTGAGTTCGTCCACAAGATTTTCTTCGTTGTAGTCATCGTAGTCGTCAAATTCTCCCACACTTTCTATAACCCAGGCAATACAATATCCAACAGATATTTTTTTATTTTTCTTACGCCATTTTCGGAATTCACACAAGGCAGTATGTCCTTCATCTGAACCAAATGGAGATAATTCATCTGAAGCACTCCAAAAAAAATCTTCAGTCAGCAATTCTATTGCTCTTGCGTGAGCGTTATTTTTATCAATTCCTTCAAATTTCATATTCGCATTATATCTATTCGTTTGTTATATGCATTTTCTAACTCACTAAAAATTTGAAAACCTATATATGATTTAGGATTTGGATATTCCTTTCTATAATAACAATTCCAATAGCTAATCATCTGGCTTTTTGTTCTATTATAGAACTCGTTATTTTCAGATATAAAGTAAAGGTAATTTTCAATATTATTATCTATTTGAACTTTTATGTCAGGCAATATATTTTTTACATATTCACCTAATAACCTAAAGCAGAACGGTATTATCCAATACTCTGTACAGAATAACAGATTGCGCAAATGCTTCTGTCTAATAAAACCATCATGATGTTTGGTGAAAATGCAGTCTAAAATATATTTCTGTATAGTAGTCAAATTCCCGGACGCAGGCTCACTAAAGTAAATTCGTTCCGGTATTGTTAAGAGGATATTATTAATTTTGACGTTATATGACCTCTTATGAATATCTCCGTCCTTGATTTTCAAATTATCAATGACTACTTGAACATCCTCTTTCAAATTTAGAGGGAAACACATTATTAGTTCTTCTTTTTTCATCGTCAATAGTGTTCGGAGGATAATCGATCTTTTGGGGGGATTTTCATTTATAAATCTTTTGTTGGTGCTTGCAAAATTTCAAATGTTTCATTGAGGCTATTACAATTAGTATTTAAAACAATCCGTATTTTGCAAGGCATATTATATCTCTTATTACTGTTCAATACTTGGATAGATAGAATATTCTCTTTCAATTCAAACTTTACATCTTTATAGTTGGAATACAAACAATTTATTTGGTCATTGTATTCTATATAAGTTTCATCCTCATACGAAAGTCTTGAAATTGAAATGTAGTTATCGCCTTTTATAAATGAAACTTCTATTATTTCTATCCAATATTCTTTCGGATTAATCTCTAATCTATTACACTCAAATATCAGAATTTCAGATTTACTATCAGTAAGCTCTTGCATATTTCTGTTTTTATATTGATTACACTCTCGTTGCTAATGGGTTGTGAATAACTGATCGTTAGGGTGGTTCATTCGCTTGTTAGCAATAACTTATTATAATCCCAAATACCATTCTAAAAAAGAATTGAAGTTTTTCCATTGTGGAGACAGCTTTCCATTCTGAAAATTGATTAGTTTTTCTCCCAATTCAATTTCGAGAACTTCTCCTGTATTACGGTTATAGAAAAAAACGCCTTCCGCCTCAAAACTATCTAAAGGAAGATATTCTTTCGGCAGTTCCAAATTATTCTGCAAAGTTTCTGCTCTTTGAGCATAAGTTGAATATACAAGAAACCAACATATATTATCTATACTACCAACTCGCCCTTTAAAACTTGTTTCCGTTGTATGAAGACAAAAGAATGCAAAATCACTATTTAAATCAATTCCTAAATCTATCAAAGCCTTTTTATATGCTTTATCTTCTTTTTCCGAATATACACCTTGTTTATTCAAATAGTCTATCACTTTATTACTTAGCATGATTTGATGATATTTTATTTGTTTAACTTTATTGCTAACGTTACGCTAACAGCGAAACAATAAACATCCACTGTTATTTTCTTTAATAATATTGCAATAAAAATACGTCATTCTATCTATGCAAGCAACTAAAAATGCTAATATCTTCGTTCTGTGCTTTGAATATTGTTATATAGCATAAAATATGAGGCTTGCGTTTCTTTTTTGTACCTGTTTTTCCAGCCAATTTGTTCTTTCTGAATTTCCATCAAGAAAAAAAATCTCTCTTAGGTGTCATTAATTTCGGTTGGCTCTACGTATTAAGATAAACAGTTGATTACTATGATGGAAAATCCAGACCAGAATTCAGATTATGCATTGCGTGCGATACAGGAACCGCGACTAAGGGAGACGGAAGAGTTCAACCAGTGGATTAGCGTACCTGAAAACAAGGAGCTATTTCTTGACCTGATGGCTTGCAAGGAAGCTGTGATGCGTGAAAGCCTGGATAGGAGACGCAAGGCAAAAATGAAAACACGTATTTGGGTAGCGGCTTCTGCTGTGGCTGCCGTTTTGGTTTTGGCCTTTCTTATACCTGCTTTACTTCCTTCTTCCTATATAAAAAAAGAGGAACCGGTGCGATTCTTTGCCGCAACTGTCAGTGGAGAACATGTGATGCTGCAAATGGACGGTCATCATGAACAACAACTGTTGGAAGACAGTGTGATGGATATCAAAGAATGGAAAACATTGGCACCGGATACCACCTGTTGCCAAACGTTGACTACACCACGTGGAAAAAGTTTCCTGTTGGTATTGTCCGATGGGACTAAGGTGTGGATAAATGCTGAAAGTAGTCTGCGTTATCCTGTCGCATTCTGCGGAAAGGAACGACGGGTAGAGCTGAAAGGTGAAGCCTGCTTTGAAGTGGCAAAGGATGAAAAATGTCCTTTTATCGTAAGTGCCGAGGGCATGGATACCCATGTACTGGGTACTAAATTCAATGTACGTTCATACACAACAGAAGACCGCCACGTGACATTGGTGCAGGGAAAAGTGCAAGTGACTAACACGAACAGCCTTACGTCCGTAGTGCTTCAACCCGGACAGGACTTGACCTATACGGAAACCGGAGAAGAGAAAATATCGCGTGTCAACATAGCTACTTATACGGCATGGACAGAAGGAATGTTCTATTTTGAAGATTCGTCGCTGGAAGAAATTATGAGTTCTCTGGGCAGATGGTACAACGTGAACGTTGACTTTGAACGGGTGGAACTATACAATATCCGCCTGAACTTTTGGGCGAACCGCAACGCCCATCTGGACGAGGCGGTGGAACTGCTGAATAAACTGGAAAAAGTACATGTAGATTATCAGGACGGAACTATTACGATTAAACATATATAACTTTACAAATACAACTCTTATGAAAAAGCAACAAATTACATTGTCTCGCAAAAAGGCAATGAGAAAGGTCGTATGGATGAAAGCCGCTTTCTTATTGCTGATGTTTGTAATTGCCCTGCATGGACGGGCACAAAATACGGACAGCAAATTGATTTCTTTGGAACTAAAGGAAGCGCCATTGGGAGAGGCTTTGAAGCAGTTCAGCAATGTGTCCGGTTATAAGGTGAATTTTCCTAGTGAAGATGTCGGAGCGTACCGGGTAAGCGTAAGCATACATCAGTTGGCACCTTTGGCGGCACTCCAGAAAATACTGGAAGGGAAACCTTTTGAATATGAGGTGAAACAACATTTTATCACTGTCCGTAAAGTGAAGCCTGCATCGCCTACTCGTAAAGTCAGGAACATCGAAGGGCGGGTAGTGGATGAAAAAGGGGATCCGCTGCCGGGTGCGAATATCCGGGGAATCGACAGCCCGTTTGGAGCTATTTCCGATATCAAAGGAAATTTCACTTGTAAAGTGATGGAGGAAACCCACACATTGGAAGTCTCTTTTGTCGGTATGCAAACTGAAAAGGTATCTATTAAAGGGCGTACTCATGTCAATGTGATTATGCATGAAGATAAACAGCAATTGGGAGATGTTGTAGTGACGGGTTATCAGCGTATCAGCCGTGAACGCTCTACTGCCTCTTTCGGTTTTATAGATTCTGAACAACTGACAAGGCAGATGCACACTGACCTGACTTCATCTCTGGAAGGACAAATAGCCGGCCTGCGTATGGATATCAATCCGAATAACGGGGATATGAGCCCCATTCTTCGTGGTATAGGTACATTCTCGAAGGAAGTAGGCTCACATCCGCTAATCGTAGTGGATGATATGCCGACCGACTTGACCCTGAGTGAGATAAATCCCTATAATGTAGAGAGTATTACTGTCTTGAAGGATGCGGCGGCAGCCAGCATTTATGGTGCTTTGGCTGCAAACGGCATTATTGTGGTAGTTACCAAACAGGCCAGAGAAGAGGGTGCGCATGTGAATATCAATGCTGATTGGTTCATCACCAGCAAACCGAATTTCAACAGTTTGAACCTGGCTTCTACAAGCGACATTATTGATTATCAAACAGCGGTGTTTGATGCGAATGTAGCCGAATCAGGCAGTGCGTCCGGTTTTTTGTCCAGCTATAAGGCAGGCTACTATAATCCGTTGTTCCAACTTTATCTGGATCGGGAGAATGGTACACTAAGTAATAGTGAAGTCGAAGCCACATTGAATCAGTGGCGTAATAATGACTATTATAAAGAATATCGTGACAATGCCTGGCGTACGGCTGTAACTCAGCGTTATAATGTGTCCGTATCGCAGAAAGTCGGAAAAAACAATCACTTCCTTTCGTTCAATTATGAAAATGACAAGGGGCGTACGATAAATGATAAAAGGAATAAATTCTCCTTGTATTATAAGTCGAACTATGCCATCACCAGTTGGTTGAATGTGAATGCCGGGGTGGACGCCCGTTTGGGAAGTAGCGATACACCGAATACCCTGTTTACCAGTTACACTATACAACAACGTTATGAAAGAATAATGGATGCCGATGGTAACCGTTATAATTCTCCTTATGTAAATGTAAGCGGATATTCGGGTGGAGCTTATAATGGGAGTGTCGTGAACAAGGCGGAAGGTGTTTCACCTTATAAAACATTTGGTTTTAATGTGCTTGATGCATTGGGTGAAGGTGCTGCTAAATCACGCAATGTCAGCATCCGCCCGTTTGTCAGTTTGCAGGCACGATTCCTGAAGATGTTTAAATATAACTTCATGTATCAATATGAATGGAATCATAGCAAGAGTGAAGTGTTTGATGCGGAGGACTCCTATTTGATGCGTATGACGTACAACTCTATGATTGATACGAATGGAAATTCGGCAATGCCGAAAGGCGGACGGTTCTTTCAAGATGAGTTGAGCAGTAACCGTTATACTGTACGTAACCAGATAGACTTTGACAAAAGTTGGAAGAATCATACAGTGACTGCCATTGCCGGACTTGAATTCAGGGAAAATAAGATTCCGAAACCTACACGGCAATTAATGTATGGATACGATCCTCAGACACTGACTTCTGACATTATAGATTGGCAGGCATACCGTGACGGTGTAGGAACCAGTGCACTTTCCGGCAATACGATTACTTTGAGTGGCCTGTCGCCTACGTTGCAAGAATCACGTCATCGTTATGCATCTTTTTATGCCAATGCAAGTTATTCTTATTTGTCCCGTTATAATGTATCCGGAAGTATCCGCTGGGATCAGGCGGACTTGTTCGGACTTGATATCCGTAACCAGCGTCATCCCTTGTGGTCTGTCGGGGCGTCCTGGATTATGTCGGAAGAGTCATTTATGAAAGATATTGTTTGGCTCGACTTCCTGAAAGCACGTATGACCTATGGTATCAACGGTAATGTGGATCAGAGTTCGACTACCTATTTTGTAGTAAAGCAGAAGACCCAGAGCAATCCGATCAAGACGACTTACCTGACTTATGATGATGATGATCTTCCGAACCCGAAACTCCGTTGGGAGAAAACAGCCACTTATAATGTGGGACTGGATTTCCGTCTTTTCAATAATTTGGTCAATGGTAGTTTGGAGTATTATAACCGCCACTCATCTGATTTGCTTGTACGCCGCTACATGGATCCCACATTGGGGGCTAAATCACGTGTAGTGAACAACGGTGAGATGCGCAACCGGGGTGTCGAATTTTCTCTTACTGCCAATCTCATCAGGAAGAAGGACTGGAATTTTGCTGTTGATTTCAACTTTGCCCATAACAAGAACAAGATGTTAAAGGTGGATCATAGTGATTCGGACACTTCGACAAGTTTTATTATGAGCCCGCAGAACTACTTTATGGAGGGAACCAGTTATAATACGCTTTGGGCTTACCGTATAGACCGTATTGAAAATGGATATCCGGTAGCGGTGGATAAGGACGGAAACGACCTGGTGACGTTCAACGAGGATGGTACGGTTGCCAATATTACTACTGGATCGTCACTGAAAGGTACTGAGAATCTTGTAAATCTTGGCTCGTTGACTCCGAAATTCAATGGAGCAGTGTCCTTGAGACTTAGCTACAAGGGAATTGCCTTGAATGCTTTCTTTGTATATGCAGGCGGTAACAAACTGCGTAATAGTGTGGTAAGTATGAGTGACCAGGTGGGAAGCCAGACGTTGAAAGACATAACCAACCGTTGGAGTGCGGATGCACCGGATGCAAATGTACGTATGTATATTGATATGCCCACAAAGGTTAAAACTTACGCAAGTACTTTCCAGGATTGGTGGCAATATGGTGATATTAATGTGAAAGATGCCGGTTATGTGAAATTGCGTAGCTTGAGTCTGGGGTATAGTTTGCCGTCTGGTATCTGCCGTCAAATCCGGCTTAATTCATTGAATTTGAAGTTGCAAGTGAACAACCTGTTTACCTGGTGTAAGGCAGGAAGCGACATTGACCCGGAAAGCTACGGATTGAACAGCGGCACACGCGGCATGGTTTCACCCAAGACTTATTCTATCGGATTATCAACAAGTTTCTAATTATTTAAAAAGAATATAGGATATGCGTAAATTACTTTATATATTGCCGGTTCTGCTTATCTTGGGATTTGCGGCTTGCGAGAATTACGTGGATATTACCCCTACAGGAAAGAAGACTGTGGACTCTACCGAGACTTATTATGAATTGGTGGCTTTGCCGAACCGGAGTTATTATCCGTCATCTTTTGCTTTGTTGAGTGATAATGTCTGGTCAAAAGAATCGAATATTATCGGCAAGGAATATCTTTCCTCTGATGGAATCAATATGACTTTTAATGAGGATGCCGATCGTAAAGAATTAAGTGATAATAATCTGTATGCAAACTGTTATCAATACATCTTACGCTCTAACATCGTGATTTCATTGGTAGATCATAGTACAGGTGACAAGGATGTGAAGGAACTGGCTAAAGCGGAAGCAAAAATCATGCGTGCGTGGGATCATTTTATTCTAGTGAATACATTTGCTAAAGCCTATAATCCGGAGACAGCAGCCACTGACGGTGGTATTGCTATTGTCAGCGAATATGACTTGGAAGCGACTCCTACCAAAGCTACTGTTGCCCAAGTCTATGACTTTATCATCAAGGATATCGAGGATGCGTTACCTTATCTGCAGGAAGAACCGGTGAATGTATATCATCCGTCGAAAGCATTCGGCTATGCATTGGCGGCACGCGTTTACTTGTTCCACCGTGACTGGAAAAAAGCTAAGGATGCGGCGGAGGAATCTTTGAAACGGAACAATGCCTTGATAGATTATATAGCTTTGGATGCCGTCGGGGGGCCGACTAAGGTTTCAACTTATGCCAAAGGTGGCAATCCGGAAGTGTTGAATTATGCTTATATGGGTAGCACCTCGGACAATCCTGCTTATACCTATGGTATGATTAGTCCGGAACTAGTACAGCTTTTCGGAGATAATGACGAGCGTTTGAACCTATTCTTCAAAACGACCGGTAATCTTGAGTATTATTTTGACGAGGGTTCCGGAGCTGCTTTATGGAATACTGCCCTTACCTATTCTAAGTTTCAATACATGGCTGTAGGTATGCGTACCGCCGAAGTTTATTTGATTTTGGCAGAAGCTAATGCACGGTTAAACGATTTATCCGGGGCTGTCAAAGTACTGAACTTGTTGCGCGAGAAACGTATCAAGGGGAGTGAAGCAGTACTGCCAGAACCAGCTACACAACGTGAGATGATACAGGAAATCATCAATGAGCGTCGTAAAGAACTGCTCTTCGGATTCAGCCGATTCTGGGATTTGAAACGATTCAATACGGAAGCCGACTATGCGAAGACGATAACCCGCACTTTCCCGTTGGTTACCACAGATGTGGAGCAGAAAACATATACGTTGAAACCGGATTCACGTTTGTATATCATTCCGTTCCCGATGGCTGCCCGTGAAAAGAATCCGAATCTGACACTGAATACTAACGAATAAAATAAATCAGGAAAATAATGCAAAAAATTTTGATGATAATTGTATTGGTGCTTTGGGCGTTGCAAGGAGCCGAAGTACAGGCAAGCGGTACCAGTCTGCTGGAATTTGGGAAGAAGGGTCTGGGAGTCCGTGAAGATACAGTTAAGAAAGACACTGTCAAGAAAACTACACCTTATGAAAAACTGCTGAAAGAAGGCGGCAGTGAATGTGAGGGGATGTTTACAGTACGTCATATCAAAGATGACTGGTATTTTGAAGTGCCGGATTCTTTGTTGGGACGGTTATTGTTGGTCGTTACCCGTTTTAAGGCCGTGCCGCAAGGCTTCAAGATGATTAGTGGCGAAGAGGTGAACCGGAGTGTGGTTTATTGGGAACAACATAACGATAAGATTCTCTTTCTGCGCGAGTATGTACAGTCACAGTTTGCCCGTCCGGGTGATAAGATAGCGGAAGCGTTGAAGCAATCGACGGTAGATCCGGTTATTGCCAAATTCGATGTTATCGGTAGAAACCCGGAAACTCAGGCGCAGCTTGTCAATGTGTCCAAGTTTCTTTTGAGCGATAACAAGACGTGTGGCTTTACATCAAGTGACCGTTCCATTCTTAGTATCGGTTCTTTGGTACAGGATCGTACATTTATGGATACCATCAAGACGTATCCTATTAATGTAGAGGTGACAACCTTGCGCACTTACAATGTCACTTCCGGCAAGTTGCCGGCTGCTGCAACAGGTTCGGTAACTGTGAAATTGAATACCAGCATGGTAATGTTGCCTAAAGAACCCATGCAGCCACGACTGGCGGACGAACGGGTGGGATTCTTCCAAAATCCGATAACAGAGTTTTCAGATAACCAGCAGGTTACTGTACGCGGAGCTATTGTCCAGCGTTATCGGTTGGAACCGAAAGACCCGGAACGGTATCGTCGGGGACAACTTACTGAGCCGAAACGCCCCATTGTATATTATATAGACCCGGCAACACCGAAGAAATGGATACCTTACCTCAAAGCGGGTGTGAACGACTGGAATGCGGCCTTTGAAGCTGCCGGATTCAAAAATGCCATCATGGCTAAAGAATGGCCGAATGATCCTACTATGAGCTTGGATGATGCACGTTATAGCGTATTGCGTTATCTGCCGTCGGAAAACGAGAATGCTTATGGGCCGCGCATTGTGGATCCTCGTAGCGGAGAAATCATGGAAAGCCACATTTGCTGGTATCACAACGTGATGAACTTACTTAAAAAGTGGTATATGGTGCAGTGCGGACCTTTGGATAAGCGTGCGCAGACAATGACTTTTGATGACGAATTGATGGGTAAGTTGATTCAGTTCGTTTCCTCGCACGAAGTGGGGCATACCCTCGGTCTGCGTCACAACATGGCGGCAAGTTCGGCTACGCCAGTAGAAAAGTTGCGTGACAAGGCTTGGGTGGAAGCCAATGGTCACACGGTGTCAATAATGGATTATGCACGGTTTAATTATGTGGCACAGCCTGAAGACCGGATTTCGGAAAAAGGGCTTTTCCCCCGTATAGGCGACTATGACAAATGGGCAATAAAATGGGGTTACCAATATCGTCCTGAATTTAAAGACCCCTTTAAGGAGAAAACAGTATTACGTGCCGAAGTCACGAAAAAGCTTCAGGGTGACCATCGCCTGTTGTTTATCGGTGACGAAGGGAAAGGTGCTGACCCGCGCAGCCAAAGTGAGGATTTGGGCGATAATAATATGAAGGCGAATGAATATGGTATAAAGAATCTGAAAAGGGTGATGGAAAATATAATGACTTGGACAGCGCAGCCTGACGGTCAGTATGATGACTTGAATACGATTTATAAATCAGTCCGTGCCCAACATCTGAAATATACCCTGCAAGTGCAGAAGAACCTGGGGGGGCGTTATTCTAATAATCTGCCAGGGATGAAACCTTATGATTACCTGCCGCGTAGTGTACAGAAAGAGGCTGTAGAATGGCTGGGACGCAATCTGTTCGAGGCTCCGCTTTGGCTTTATCCCGATAAGGTGGTGAGTTGTACGGGAGTCAAACCTATGGACGAAATTCGTGACCGCCAAAGTTCCTTAGTCGCTCTATTGCTTGCACCGGGGATGTTGTATAATATCTATTCGGCTTCTTTGTGCGGTTCGGAACCGTATCCGCTTGATGAATATCTGAATGATGTGTTCACTGCGATATGGAAACCTTTGAATGCTTCCAATGAGCTGGAAAATAATCTCCGTCGCCAGTTGCAACGGTCTTATCTGACATTTATCGGACGTATGATGAATCCCGAAAGTAAGGATATCGCCAATGCGAATGCGACATTCAACCGCTCTGATATCCTGCTCTTTGTAGAAACGCATTTTGACAAGGTTGAAGAATATGTGGAAAAGCAGCTCGCTGTTTGTAAGGAAGGTGATTTGAATTATCGCCATTATGCGGCTTTGCTACGTGACATCAAGAAGACAAAAGAAGCGTATTATGGTAAAAACGCTGACACGTCTGTTTCTGCAATGGCCTTTTAAGAGAAAACGGAAAATCGGGATAGATTTTCAGGACATATAAATTCTCTCTTTTTCTTGAATAAACTTGCTTTTCCTTTCGGGGAAAGGTGAGTTTATTTTTTATATACATATTCCCTATATTTTACTGATATACTGAAAGAATCATCTTTTCCGGGTATTGATAACTATTCATTCTTTGGTGAACTTTGTAGAGAAGCAAAATGTTCTATATGTAAAAAGAAGAAAGGAGATTTATAAGAATGAAAAAGATAGTATTGCTTCGTCATGGAGAAAGTGCCTGGAACAAGGAAAACCGTTTTACGGGCTGGACGGATGTAGACCTGACCGAAAAAGGAGTTGCCGAAGCGGAGAAAGCCGGTGTGACTCTGAAAGAATATGGATTCAATTTCGATAAAGCCTATACCTCTTATCTGAAAAGAGCTGTAAAGACACTGAACTGTGTGCTGGACAAGATGGATCTGGACTGGATTCCCGTAGAGAAAAACTGGCGCTTGAATGAAAAGCATTATGGAGAGTTGCAGGGACTGAATAAAGCGGAAACTGCCGAGAAGTATGGTGAAGAACAAGTGCTCGTATGGCGTCGTAGCTACGATATAGCTCCTAATCCGCTTGCGGAGAATGATTTGAGAAACCCGCGCTTCGATTATCGTTACCATGAAGTTCCCGATGCCGAACTCCCCCGTACCGAATCATTAAAAGATACCATCGAACGTATTATGCCTTATTGGGAATCGGATATATTTCCCAGTCTGAAAACAGCCCATACCTTACTGGTGGTGGCTCATGGCAATAGTTTGAGGGGTATCATCAAGCATCTGAAACATATTTCGGATGAAGATATTATAAAGCTGAACCTGCCTACTGCCGTGCCTTACGTGTTCGAGTTTGACGAAAAACTGAACGTGGCTAATGATTATTTCCTCGGAAATCCCGAAGAAATAAAGAAGCTGATGGATGCAGTAGCGAATCAGGGGAAGAAAAAATAGAATAGTTATACATTAAAAAAACAAAGTTATGAGTAAAGTAGTTGAATTACTAAGAGATAAAGCCAATTATTATTTGGATCACACTTGCGAAACCATTGATAAGTCATTGATTCATATTCCGTCTCCCAATACAATAGATAAGGTTTGGATTGATTCCGACCGGAACATACGCGTATTGAACAGTTTGCAAACCCTGTTGGGACACGGACGTCTGGCAAATACAGGGTATGTATCCATACTTCCCGTCGACCAGGATATAGAGCATACTGCCGGTGCTTCCTTTGCTCCGAACCCGATTTATTTCGACCCGGAAAATATCGTGAAACTGGCTATTGAAGGCGGCTGTAATGGAGTAGCTTCCACATTCGGTATTCTTGGTTCCGTGGCACGTAAATATGCCCATAAGATTCCATTCATTGTGAAGTTGAATCACAATGAATTGCTTTCTTACCCGAACAGCTTCGACCAGGTCTTGTTCGGTACTGTTAAAGAGGCTTGGAATATGGGAGCGGTAGCCGTAGGGGCAACCATCTATTTCGGTTCGGAACAGAGCCGTCGTCAATTGGTGGAGATTGCCGAGGCTTTTGAATATGCACACGAACTGGGTATGGCGACCATTCTTTGGTGCTATCTGCGTAACAATGATTTCAAGAAAGGTGCTGTGGACTATCATTCCGCTGCTGACCTTACCGGACAGGCCGACCGTTTGGGAGTCACTATCAAAGCGGATATTGTGAAACAGAAACTTCCTACTAATAATGGTGGTTTTAAAGCTATCGGCTTCGGTAAGATTGATGAACGTATGTACACCGAACTAAGCTCCGAACACCCGATTGACCTTTGCCGCTATCAGGTAGCCAATGGTTATATGGGACGTGTAGGATTGATTAACTCCGGTGGAGAGTCTCATGGAGAATCTGACTTGCGTGATGCTGTCATTACTGCTGTGGTCAATAAACGTGCCGGTGGTATGGGATTGATTAGCGGACGTAAAGCGTTCCAGAAACCGATGAATGAAGGCGTAGAGTTGTTGAACACCATCCAAGATGTATATCTTGACCCGGAAATAACAATTGCTTAACCCCGGATGAATGGAAATAAATTCTTATCTTTGACTATTAGATAGTTAACCATTAAAAATTAGAAGTATGAAGTTTTTTATTGACACAGCCAATTTGGAGCAGATTCAAGAGGCGTATGACCTCGGAGTACTTGACGGAGTGACTACCAACCCTTCGCTGATGGCGAAAGAAGGTATCAAGGGCACGCAGAACCAGCGTGAACATTATATCAAGATATGTGAGATTGTCAAAGGCGACGTGAGTGCCGAAGTGATTGCAACCGATTATGAAGGTATGATTCGCGAAGGCGAAGAACTGGCTGCGCTTAATCCGCATATCGTAGTGAAAGTGCCTTGCATTGCCGATGGTATCAAAGCTATCAAGTATTTCACGGAGAAAGGAATCCGTACAAACTGCACATTGGTCTTTTCCATAGGACAGGCACTGTTGGCGGCTAAAGCCGGAGCTACCTATGTCTCACCTTTTGTCGGACGTCTGGATGATATTTGTGAAGATGGAGTAGGGCTTGTCGGCGATATTGTACGTATGTATCGCACCTATGATTACAAGACGCAGGTACTGGCTGCATCTATCCGTAATACGAAGCATATCATCGAATGTGTGGAAGTGGGAGCGGACGTTGCTACTTGTCCGTTGAGTGCTATCAAGGGCTTATTGAATCATCCGTTAACGGATTCGGGGTTGAAGAAATTCCTGGAAGATTATAAGAAAGTGAATGGTTGAGTAGGCAATGAAACTTGCAATATATTAAAATTATTAGGCACGGATTACACGGTTTTTGATTAATCAATCTCTTAAAACCGTGAAATCCGTGTAATCCGTGCCTGAAAAATATGTATTTCCCGTGTAGCTGTTCGTTACTCTTTTTTCCTTTCCTGTTTCTGCTTTTCCTTATACTGTGTCGGCGTTTCTCCCGTATATTGTTTGAAAGCCGTACTGAAATAGCGTGAAGTTGTAAATCCTACCTTTTCTGCAATTTCCGTAAATGACATTTCCGTGCCTATGATTAACGTTATCGCTTTTTCCATCCGGAATTTATTGATATAATCATTGGCTCCCATATCGGTCAGAGCTTTCAGCTTATTATAAAGCGAAGCCCGGCTCATCCCTATCTCCTTACAGATAAATGTAACATCTAAACCACTGCTGTCCAAATTCTCCTGAATGATTTGATTCAGTTTCAACAGGAAAGTCTCATCTGCCTGGCTGAACGTACTTTCTTCCGCTGCGGGAATTAATCCGGCGTTCAGATACTTTTTCTTGGTGGATTCCCGGTTTTTCAAACGGTTGCGGACGATTTCCATCAGCATCTCTATTTCGAAAGGTTTTGTCAGATAGGCATCCGCTCCATTCTTGTAGCCGCTCAACTGACTTTGTTTATCATCCCTTGCCGTCAGCAGGATGATAGGAATGTGGCTGATAGTAATATCTTCTTTAATGTTTTTGCAAAGTTCGTATCCGTTCATTCTCGGCATCATCACATCACTGACTATAATATCCGGGGCATGGCTCTTGATAAGTTGTAGTGCTTCCACACCGTCCGAAGCAATCACTATGCGCTTAAAGTATTCCCCTAATGATTTCTTCAGGAAATCCGTCAGGTCGGGATTATCATCCACTACCAGAATCGTGTAGGAAGTTGTATCGAAATTATTTTCATCCGGTATATTTTCATTCTTGTCGTCACTAATCAGTTCGTTCAGATATGCTTTGGGTTGGCAGATAATTTCTTCGGTTCCCTGTTTCAGTGGCAGTTCAAAGAAGAAAGTAGCACCTGCTTTTTGGTTATTACGGGCACCGATGGAACCGCCGTGCAGCTCAACCAGAATTTTAGAATAAGATAGCCCGATTCCCGTTCCGCTTTGTTCGCCCGTTCCCTGATAGAAGCGGGTAAAGAGCTTCCGGGTATCTACCTGCTGCAATCCGTTTCCCTGGTCGGTAATAGAGACACGTACTCTGCTTTCTTCGGGAACTAATTCCGAAGTAATTGTAATTTCCGTATTCTCGGGACTATGTTTCAGTGCGTTAATAAGCAGGTTGCTTAAAATAGTCTCGCACTTGTCCTTATCGAAGCTGACGGTTTCAATCCGTGGGTCGAGCTCATAGCGGATTCGTACATTCTTGGCTTCACCTTCACTGATAAAGTCCTGTGAAACGTGCTCAATCCATTGGTTGAATGGATGAGGCTGCATCTGCATTTTACTTTCTCCAACTTCCATTTTACGTACATCAAGCACCATGTTTATCAGGTTCTTCATGCGTTGTGACTGCCTGTAAATAGCCTTCAACGGAAGATATTGACCGTCATCGGAAGAGAGCGATTTCAATATCCTGCTGAGTGGAGCGTGTATCAATGTCAATGGGGTGCGAAGCTCGTGGCTGATATTGATAAGGAAACGCACTTTCTCCTCATACACCTGTTGTTCGTGCTCTTTCATAGCCCACCTTAACTTTTCTTCCTTGCGTCTTAATGCTCTTCGGAAAGTTTCTATAATGACGGCAGTAATGAAAACTGCACAGCTAAGGATGAACCACCATGTACGATACCAGGGCGGAAGAATGGTTAGTTCCAGCACTTCCTGATTAGGAATCCAGCTACCATCTTTAGCAGTGCAGGAAGCCATGATTTTATAACTTCCCGGTGGCAGGGAACGTATAGCCAGTTCGGGGTTGTAAGATTCGATTTGTTGGTCGTTTAGTCCTTCTATCTGGTATTTATATACTTTTTGACGGAAAATATCTTCCTCTTTCGACATGATTCGAATGATAATATTACTGTTCCAAGGGACGGAGATTCCTTTCGGATGACCGCTTAGTTCGTCATTAACGGATTCGCCGTTGATAATGACATCTGACAACTGGAGTTGAGGAAGTTCGGATGTCGTTAAGGGAAGCTTGCTGTTGATATGCAGCAGACCTTTTACTCCACCCATATATACATCTCCCTGCATACTTAACAATTGCGGTTTGGAAAGATATTCGTTCAAAATAACACCGTCCGATTCTCCGAACAGAACAAACTTCTTTTCTTTAATCAACCAGGCGAATAGCATGCTGTCGGCTCCTATCCATACTTTTCCTTGCTGGTCGCATACTATCAAGGTGATTTCACCGAACAGGGAAGTCGGTATCGGCGTCTCTGTCTTTGTACTGGGGCTGTAATGCACCAGTCCGTAGTTGTTTCCAATCCAGAAATTTCCTTCTTCGTCCCGTGAAACAGAGTTGATAATCATGTCTTTCTGACAAGAGTACAGGGCTTTCAGCCGATTTGTACGGTTATCCAGTTCATAGATATGCTTTGTATCGCTCATATAAGTATAATTCTGATAATTGCCGATTGGCAGCAGTGCCCCGATAATATCTTGTCCTTCCTGCTCTGTAGCGATGCTGAAAGTTTGCTCTTTCAGGTTGTACTTATAGACATGCTCCCCTAGAAATAGGATACTATGCGGTGTGTTTTGTAATAAATTCACAGCTTTTCCCCGGTTGCAGAGACAAGCGTTTGTTTCAGCGTCGACAATGGTAAAAGGCTGTTTCTCTCCTGTTGCCGGATTGAAAATGAATACTCCCTGCGAGAAAAGGGAAATCAATAATTTGCCGGGAGTAAACGGGCAGATAGAAGCCACTTTGTCTTCCCAGGTCGAAGGGTAATGGGTGAACTTTTCCGTGAGTGGGTCGAAACGATTTATGCCGCCGCCGTCCGTACCTATCCAGATTCGGTTTTCGGATTCCTGGAAAAGGCTAAGAACGGTTGCATTGCTTAGTCCACGGTCGCTGCCGGGTAATACGTCCGTATAGGTTTTCATGGAAACTTCCCGGATGCTGATTAACCCGTTTCGGATACTGCCTGCCCACATATTATTGTTCCGGTCGTTGTAAAGACATAAGATAGAATTGGCGGGAAGCGAATAGTTATCCCTTCCGGGGATATGTTCCAAAAGAGAAAAACGTCCCGTTTCCGGGTCGAGGATATTGATGCCGCCACCGTCTGTTCCAATCCATATTTGTCCTTCCCGTTCGGCGAGACTTAATACAACATTGTTGCTTAGAGATGAATTACAGGTAGTATAGGTTGCCAGCAACTTGCCGTCACGGGTGAAGCAATTCAATCCCCCATTGTAAGGAGCCACCCATATCCTTTTTTGTGAGTCGATAAATACGTTCATAATTTCTTTTCCGCAATCGAAAGGCGGGCGGATGCATTTTCCGGTCTTTAAGTCGAGCAGGAGCAAGCCCTGCCATCGGCTGCAACAGAGCAGTGTATGTTCATCCCAAAGACTCAGCAGGGTGACATTGTAATTCGGTTCCAAGTCGAAAGATTGCAGGAGACGAAAAGAGGCATCCTGGTAATTGTAGAAGAATATCTTGTTTTTCGAACCAAACAAGACTCCGTCTTTTGTCAGGCAAACAGAATAAACGATGATGTTATTTCCGGTTTCATTTGTCGGTATAAAGAAATCATCGCTCTGCCGTTGATAGCGTGCCACTCCTTTGTCCGTCAGAATCCAGATGTTATTTTGCTTGTCTTCTATCATCTGATAGATTAAATTATGAGGAATGGAGTGAGGATTGTCAGCTTGATAAACGTATTTTTTAAGTTCATGTCCGTCATATCGTCCCAGTCCGGAGCGTGTTCCTATCCACACAAAGCCTTGTTCATCTGTTAGGATACACCGCACGGTGGACGGCAATCCGTCTTTCAGAGAGATTTGTTTATAGTAATAATGTCCGGCTTGAAGGGGGAGAATACCGGCAAACTGTGTGATAAATGCTACGCATAGTAGTATAAAGATTCTTTTTTTCATGGAATCAGGTCAGTTAAACTGAAACAAAGATAATATATTCGGATGAATATTAGTAGAATCGGGACTCTTATTTTTGGTTTTTATCCCTATCTTTGCTCGAAAATATACGACTATGATTACCGAAGAACTACAGAAACTTTATCAGGCATATACGGGCGTTCCCGCTGAAAATATAACAGAATTGCCCTCTTCCGGTTCCAATCGCCGGTATTTCCGGCTGACGGGCGTACAAACATTAATCGGAGTGTATGGAACTTCTGTCGACGAAAATGAAGCCTTTCTTTATATGGCAGGGCATTTCCGCAAAAACGGTCTGCCTATTCCCGAAGTTCATATTGTGTCGGAAGACAAGACCTATTATCTGCAGGAAGATTTAGGTGACACTCTGTTGTTTCATGCTATTGAGAAAGGGCGTGCCACCAGCGTATTTTCCGAAGAAGAGAAAGAGTTGCTTCGCAAAACGATTCGTCTGCTTCCCGCCATTCAGTTTGCCGGAGCCGACGGGTTCGATTTTTCCCGTTGCTATCCCCAGCCGGAGTTCAACCAGCGCTCTATCCTTTGGGATTTGAACTACTTCAAATATTGTTTCCTCAAAGCTACCGGAATGGAATTTCAGGAAGACAAACTGGAAGATGATTTCCAGAAAATGACTGATGTCCTGCTGCGCAGTTCTTCCGCCACTTTCATGTACCGTGATTTTCAGAGCCGCAATGTGATGATAAAAGACGGGCAGCCTTGGTTTATTGACTTCCAGGGCGGGCGCAAGGGGCCGTTCTATTATGATATTGCTTCCTTCTTGTGGCAGGCCAAAGCGAAATATCCCGATAGCCTTCGCAAAGAACTCTTGAAGGAATACATAGAAGCCCTTCGCAAATACCAGCCGATTGACGAGCCTTATTTTTACAGCCAGCTTCGCCACTTTGTTCTTTTCCGTACCTTGCAGGTATTGGGAGCATACGGCTTCCGTGGTTATTTCGAGAAAAAGCCCCATTTTATTCAGAGTGTTCCTTATGCCATCGCAAACCTGCGTGAACTGTTGAAAGAAGACTATCCGGAATATCCGTATCTCTGTAAAGTATTGCGTGAACTCACCGGCCTGAAACAGTTTACGGACGATTTGAAAAAGCGTCAACTGACAGTGAAAGTAATGAGCTTTGCCTATAAAAAAGGAATCCCTGAAGACCCGACAGGCAATGGCGGTGGTTATGTATTCGATTGTCGTGCCGTGAATAATCCCGGCAAATATGAACGCTACAAACCTTTCACCGGATTGGATGAGCCGGTAATTACTTTCCTTGAAGAAGATGGTGAAATACTTCGTTTCCTCGATAATGTCTATGCTTTGGTGGATGCTTCCGTGAAACGTTATATGGAACGCGGATTCAGTAACTTGTCCGTTTGCTTCGGTTGTACCGGCGGGCAGCACCGTTCCGTATATTCGGCACAGCATTTGGCGGAACGCCTGAATCAGAAGTTCAGAGTAAAAGTAGAACTGGTGCACCGCGAACAGAATATAGAGCGCACGTTCGAAGCAACCGTATAAAAGATATCGTATGAAAGCAATGATATTTGCAGCCGGTTTGGGTAGCCGGCTGAAACCACTGACCGATACGATGCCCAAAGCCCTTGTTCCCATAGCCGGACGACCGATGTTGGAGCATGTTATCCTGAAACTGAAAGCATCGGGTTTTACTGAAATAGTGATTAATATCCATCACTTCGGCGAGCAAATACTTGATTTTTTGAAAGCGAATGACAATTTCGGACTTACTATACACATCTCTGATGAACGTGACCTATTGCTCGATACAGGGGGCGGAGTAAAGAAAGCCCGCACTTTTTTTGAGAACTCTAATGAACCTTTCCTCGTGCACAATGTAGATATTCTTTCGGATACTGACCTGATAGAACTCTACGAATCCCATTTGCAGAATGGTGGTGTCGCTACTTTATTGGCCAGCCGGCGCAAAACTTCCCGTTATCTGCTTTTTGATACCGGGCGGAAACTCTGCGGATGGATTAATAAAGATACGGGACAAGTGAAACCGGAAGGTTTCCAGTATGATGAATCACTTTATCAGGAATATGCGTTCAGTGGTATCCACGTTCTTTCTCCTGCCATTTTTCAGTGGATGGATGCCCCTCGTTGGGAAGGCAAGTTCTCTATTATGGATTTTTATCTTGCTACCTGTCGGCAAACGGACTTCTTTGGGTATCTGTCTGAGAAATTGCAACTTATTGATATCGGCAAGCCGGAGACATTGGCCAAAGCGGAAGAATTTGTAAAAGATTTGCGGTTTTAGAATGAGGGCATTACTACCAAAGTGCTCTATAAGGATACCTAAAGGGACTTTCTGACCTCTTTTTTATCGAAGTATAAAAGATTTATGTAAGTTTGCCTGTATAAAACAAACAATATTGTTGAACTACATAAATTTTGTAGCATGAGAAATGAATCTCCCTTAGCTTTAATTAGTGGGGTAGCTGATAGTTTATTGTATAATATCTTTGAGAATCTATCCATCGGTCTGGAGTTATACGATAAAAGTGGTTTCATGGTTGAAGTTAACCATACAGAATTGCAATCGATGGGGGTAAAAAACAGGGAAGAACTTTTAGGACGTAGCCTGTTCGATATTCCGAGTCTTTCCGGTAAAGACAAACAACAAATAATGAATGGCGAAACCGTACATCTCACAGTAGAGTATGATTTCGATAAGTTACGCAGTTGTTTTCCAACCTATCTGTCCGGCACCAAACATTTTGAAATTACAGTTTCTTCCCTATTCAATGAAGTCGGTAAGATTACGAATTATCTGGTAATCACACAGGATGTTACTGAACGTGTTTTATGGCAGCGTAAGTATGAAAATCTTTACGAAGATGCCATACGTTCGAAAAAGGAGTTAATCGAGAGTGAGCAGAAGATGATAGAGTTGCTTCGTCATAACGAATTGGTGCTGAACAATGCCAATTCCGGACTAGCTTATATTACTAATGATTATATTGTACAGTGGGAAAACGTATCGCTTTGTAGCAGGAGTCTTTCTTATGAGGCTTACAAAAAGGGGGAGTTTTGCTATAAAACTGCTTATAATCGTACTGCTCCTTGTGAGAATTGTGTGATGCAACGTGCCCGTAAATCCGGTCAGGTAGAGACAATTCAGTTCTTTCTCAATAATGAACACACTATCGAAGTATTCGCTACCCCTGTATATAACGATTTAGGAGAGATAGAGGGTGTGGTAATCCGGGTGGATGATGTGACGGAACGTCAACATATGATAGGTGAGCTGGAAAAGGCAAGGAAACAAGCAGAACAATCTGATAAATTGAAATCTGCCTTTCTTGCGAATATGAGCCATGAGATTCGTACTCCGTTGAATGCGATTGTTGGTTTCTCAGATTTGTTGATGATAACAGATAATCCGTCCGAGAAAGAAGAGTATAGCAAAATCATTAATACGAACAATGATCTGTTATTGAAATTGATTAATGATATATTAGACCTTTCGAAAATAGAAGCCGGGTCGGTAGAATTGAAGTATGAAAAGTTTGATTTGGCTGTTTATTTTGATGAATTGGCAACTTCCATGCAATGGCGTGTTAAAAATCCTCAGGTTCGTTTGGTCTCTATTAATCCTTATACTACCTGTATGGTAAAATTAGACAAGAAACGCTTTACCCAAATCTTCACGAATTATGTGACAAATGCTATTAAATATACCCCGGAAGGAACTATCGAGATGGGATATGAAGAAGTGGAAGAGGGGATACGTATCTATGTACGTGATACAGGTATCGGTATACCGGAAGATAAAAAAGATAAAGTATTCTATCGGTTTGAAAAACTGGATGAGTTTGCTCAGGGAACCGGTCTTGGTTTATCTATCTGCAAAGCTATTGTCGAAGCTTGTGGGGGGAGTCTCGGATTTGAGTCGGAATATGGAAAAGGCTCTTTCTTTTGGGCTATTCTACCATATATAAATGAAGTAGATGAGGATGGGGCGGCTGCTTCTCAACAGAGAAACGGAAGGAAGCTTAGAAAGGATGCTGCAATGGCTGCCAAAGAGGAGGAAGAAGAGCAGAAGACTATTCTGGTAGCAGAAGATATTCAAAGCAATTTTTCTTTAGTGTCTTCACTGTTGAAAAACAGATGTAAACTATTGCATGCGCCAAATGGTCAAAAGGCTGTTGAAATAGTACAAACACAACCTGTTGATCTTGTATTGATGGATATGAAAATGCCAATAATGGACGGGCGTACTGCTACTGCTGAGATTCGAAAGTTCAATACCCGTATTCCAATTGTCGCGTTGACTGCCCACGCTTTTGAAACCGATCGAGTAACGGCCTTGGAAGTAGGTTGCGATGATTATTTAGTAAAACCTATTAATGGGGCAAAATTGATGCAGGCTTTGAAAGAGTATGGTTGTTGAGAGGATTTGATTAAAAATTACTCTTGTTTGTTTTGGAGGATTGAAAGAGGATTATTTCACTTTAAACCTGTAAAGTTTGGGCTTGTTTCTCATGTTTATGGATTTAAATGGTTACCTTTGCTATAAAAATAGAATATTATGTCCAAATACGTCAATCCTTTTACTGATATAGGATTTAAAATTATTTTTGGTCAACCGGCTAGTAAGAATTTGCTTATCACTTTATTGAATGAGCTACTTGCTGGCGAACATCATATTACAGAACTTACTTTTCTTGATAAGGAAGACCATGCGGACAATGTAAGTGACAAAGGTATCATTTATGATCTTTATTGCCGGACAGCAAGTGGTGAGTATATTATTGTGGAGATGCAGAACCGTTGGCACAGTAATTTTCTGGATCGTACACTTTATTATGTTTGTCGAGCTGTGAGCCGGCAGATAGAATCTCCTTCATCAAAAGAAGTCCCTGTTCCTGAAGATTCGATGACTGTAAGGGAACCACTTGTCGCTTATGGGAAACAGTATAGATTGCCTACTATATATGGAATTTTCTTGATGAATTTCAAAGAGGAAAATTTAGAGGCAAAGTTCCGTACGGATACGGTTCTTTCCGACCGTGATACAGGGAAGATTGTTAATCCGCATCTCCGGCAAATTTATTTGCAATTTCCTTATTTCGCTAAAGATTTGTCGGACTGTCATACATTATATGATAAATTAATTTATGCACTGAAGAATATGAGCAATTGGAACAGAATGCCGGAGGCTTTGAAAGAACAAGTGTTTGAACATCTGGCGAGATTGGCAGCAGTTGCCGATCTTTCGGAAGAAAATCGTATCGCTTATGATAAGGCATTAGATCGGTATAGAGTCAATCAAATCGTGGAGGAGGATGAACGACGTAAAAATGAAGAGATGCGGAGAAAGGCGGCTGAAGAAGGGATGAGGGAAGGACTGAGGAAAGGAATGGCGCAAGGAATGACGGAAGGGATAGAGAAAGGGATGGAGAAAGGAATGGAAAAAGGGATAGAGAAGGGGATGGAGAAGGGAGAGCAAAAGAAACAAATTGAAATTGCTCGAAAGATGAGAAAGGATGGAATATCCATTGATATGATTATCAAATACACAGGTCTTCAATCTTCTGATATAGAAAACTTATAATATATCTTCGTTGGAAAATTGTAGTAGTTACATTTGTCTAAAATATAAAGAGGCGGGAATATTCGGAAATGAATATTCCCGTTTTCTTTTTTTGATTCGTAAGATGTTCAAAGATGTCTGTGATATTTTAATTAATCGATGAAATGGACGATTTTAGACAAATTTGGATATAAATTAGCGATTTTGGAACATCCTATTTTTGTGCCCTTCCTATTTTTGTAGCCGAAAAAGTTATTCAGCAAAAAGTCTGATATACTTTTTCAAACTTAGAGTGTTTTGAGATTTATTTTTGTTAGCTAATAAATAAAGTCTTTATTATTAAATGTAATATTATGAAAAGAAAGAAGCTTATGAAAAAACAAAGCTGCTTTGTTGTTCTTTTTTTGCTCCTCCTACTATTCCCTTTAGGAGCATTTGCACAGCAACAGATGATTAAAGGACAAGTGGTGGACGATAAGGGCGAAACCATTATCGGCGGTACGGTCATGGTTAAAGGAACACAGGAAGGTACCCTGACTGATATTGATGGAAATTTTTCTGTCAAAGGTAAAGTTGGTGATGTCTTAACCATTTCTTATGTTGGTTTTTCTCCTTTAACAGTAAAAGTGACAAAACTTGAAGGTAATCGTTTCGTAATGAAAGAAGATACGAAAGTCCTTGATGAAGTGGTTGTGGTAGGTATGGACAAGCAGAAACGTAATACTATTACGGCTGCTGTAGCTACAGTGAAATCTGATGCAATTGTTAATCGTCCGGTAACAGATGTGACCAGCGCACTGCAAGGTAATGTTGCTGGTTTGAACTTTGCCTCGGATGCTGCTGAAGGTGGTGTCGGTGGTGAAACCGGTGCGGAAATCAAGTTTAGTATTCGTGGTATTGGCTCTATTAATGGTGGTGAACCTTATGTATTGGTAGATGGTGTGGAACAAAGCATGCAAAATGTAAATCCCGCCGATATCGAAAGTATCAGTGTGCTGAAAGATGCCTCAGCTTCTGCTGTGTATGGTGCTCGTGCTGCGTATGGGGTAGTATTGGTGACTACTAAAAGTGGTAAAAAAGAAAAGACACGTGTAACTTATCGTGGGACTGTTGGTTTCAGTTCTCCTATAAATATGCCGCAAATGATGAACTCTTTGGAATGGGCGAGATACATTAATCAGCGTGAGGAGAGTATGGGGCGCAAGCAAAAGGTCTCTGATACTACTATAGATAAGATAGTGGGATTTATGAATAATCCTTATTCAGCAGAATTTCCCGGTATCGAATCGAATCAGGCAGGTGACGGATGGGCATCGGCTCCAGAGAATCAGTATGGTAATACGGATTGGTTTGACTATTATTTTAAGGATCGGGCTATTCGCCATTCACACAATCTTAGTGTTCAAGGTGGTTCGGAAAAAGCTACCTATTATATAGGATTGGGATATACTTATCAGGAAGGTTTAATGGATCAAGTTCAGGATGATTTGAAGAAATATAATGTCAATACTAAATTTGCAGTTACGGCGACTGATTGGTTGAAATTTAATTTTAATAATAACTTGACACTGAATATAATTAATCGTCCGATGCCTAACCAGACTATTTTTTATGGTACAATAGCCAATCAAGCTCCAACTCGTGTGACTAAGTTGCCTGTGGAACAATCGGAATATTCAACTCCTGATTGGAATGAATTTCTCTATATGAAGAAAGCAAATTATAATCAGAATCGAATTTCAGACGCTATGTCTTTTTCGGCTATAATAACGCCATTGAAAGGATGGGACATAATGGGAGAGATGAAAGCCCGTTTGGATGTTGAAAATAATAGTTTTGAATTGAGGACACCTCAGTTTATGCAACCTAATGGGCAAATTACTGAGAAATCCGGAATTCGCCAGGGGTATCAATATCCGGGTATGAGGTGGCAGAATACAAATACCGGTTCATTGACGCGGGGTAATACATTTAATTACTATTTGTCTCCTGGCATATCAACTTCTTATGTCAACCAATGGGGTGATCATTATTTTAAGGTGATGACCGGTTATCAGATGGAGTTGCAGGAAAATTCCAATGATTTCATCTACAAAGACGGAATGTTGAGTGAAGATACTTATTCATTCGAAAATGCTGATGGAAAATTGTATGCAGGTGAGGCTCGCACTCATTGGGCTACTATGGGATTTTATGCACGTATGAACTGGAACTATAAAAATGTTTACTTTCTGGAATTTAGTGGTCGTTATGATGGTTCGTCTCGTTTTGCACCTGGACATCGCTGGGGATTTTTTCCGTCTTTTTCTGCCGGTTATGATATCGCGCGTACTGATTATTTTACGAATTTGCATCTACCTGTGTCTCAATTGAAAGTACGTGTATCTTACGGACGCTTGGGTAACCAGAATGGTGCCGGACTGTATGATTATCTAGGTATGATGACTCTTGACCCGAATAATGTTAATTCATGGTTGCTTCCGGGTGGAAATAATGGAATTGATAAAGGTACTATTTCATTAACTCCGAAAATGATTAGCCCGTATATCACGTGGGAGAAAGTAGATAATGCCAACTTAGGTTTAGATTTAATGTTGCTGAACGATCGTTTATCTGTAACGTTTGATGTTTACCAACGTACAACGAAAGATATGATTGGTCCTGCTGAAGCTATTCCAGCTGTCAGTGGTATTGTGCCGGATGATCGTGCGAAGATAAACAATGCTACCTTACGCAACCGTGGCTGGGAGTTCTCAATCAATTGGCAAGATAAGTTGAAATGTGGTTTCAGTTATGGAGTAGGTTTTAACTTGTTCAATTATAAGGCTGTTATTACGAAATATAATAATCCTGAAGGTATTATTTATAACAACCATACAGGTTTGGATCGTAATAAAGGTTATTACGAAGGTATGGATATTGGTGAAATCTGGGGATATGTGGCAGATGACTTGTTTATGACTAATCAGGAAATAGATTCATATTTAAACAGTAAAGACCTGTCTTTCTTTAAGAGCGACAATCTTTGGCAAGTAGGTGATTTGAAGTATTTGGATACGAATCGTGACGGCAAGGTAGACCCGGGAAAAGGTACTTTGAGCGATCATGGTGATTTGAAGATAATTGGTAATGCTACGCCAAAATATTCATTTGGTATTAATTTGAATGTTGGCTATAAAGGATTCTCTGTCTCTACTTTGTTGCAGGGAGTTGGCAAACGTGATTTTACGTTGGCTGGAAGTACTTACCTTTTTGGTGGAAAGAACTTTTTTAAAGAACATTTGGATTATTTTAGCCCACAGAATCCTAATGCATACCTGCCTCGTCTGACAGAACCCAAAACGACAGATTATGATGCCAATGTCGGGTATAATACGACACGTTACCTAGTCAATGCGGCTTATATGCGTATGAAAAACTTAATGGTGTCTTACACATTTGATAAGAAACTTTTAAAGGCTATGAGGTTGGAGAATTTGAGAGTATATTTCACATGTGATAACTTGTTTACTATTAGTAAGCTGCCAAAATCTTTCGACCCAGAAACGCTGAATCAAGTGAATACGTGGGCAGGTGGTAGTTCGGCTACGGCGCCCGGTCTGACTTCTGCTGCCAATGAAAACGGTAACGGTAAGGTATATCCTATGAACAGAAACTTTGTATTCGGTATTGATTTTACCTTTTAATTAATAACAGAGAAATATGAAAATATTTTATTTATATATAGTATTATTGGCGGGTGTTGGAACGATCGTTTCTTCTTGTTCCGATTTTTTGGACCGCGAACCGCTTACTGTCCCTAATAATGCATCTTTCTTATCAGGTGAAGCACAGGTACGGGGGTATATCAATGGTCTTTATACGGCACTTCCGTCATTGGATAAATTCGGTATGGGGGTACGTGGCGAAGAGAAGAATAGTGATAATATTCTTTCTGAAATCTACGATAAACGTCTGAATGGTGAAAATACGTTGTTCTCTAGTAGTGAAGCATGGGAAACCGGTTATAAGAATTTGCGTAGTGTGAATTATTTCTTTCATTATTATTTGGTACCGGAAGAGTTGGAGACTGACGAGATAAGATCGTTAAAGGGCGAAGCTTACTTTTTGAGAGCTTACTGGCATTTCGGACAGTTGAAGAAATTTGGCAATATACCTATAATGGATGGTTTTTGGGATGAACATGCTACGATAGCAGGTTTACAGATTCCGCAGAAAGATCGTGGAGAAGTTGCTAAGTTTATTTTAAATGATTTGGATATAGCTCAAGGATTATTATTCAATAGAAGCAAATATAGCGGTTTGCGTATTTCTAAGGAGGCTGCTATGCTACTTGCCATGCAGGTAGCTTTGTATGAAGGTACGTGGGAGAAATACCATCAGAATGATGAGTTTGCGGCCGCTACTAACCAATCGGATTATTTTTTAGGTGAAGTGTTGAGATGGGGGGATTTGCTTTTTGAACAAGGTATACAATTAAATACTAAAGAAACAGATAAAGGTGTAGTTCATCCAGAAGATGCTTATGGACGTTTGTTCAATCAAAAAGATTATTCGGATATGCCTGAAATTCTTTTTTGGAGAAAGTATTCTGTTACGGAAGGTATATTTCATGCTTTACAAGGTTTGCTTGGTGGAGGAGTTGTCGATCAGAATGGACCTGCTGGTGTGTCCGGAGATTTAGTAAATACTTATTTGAATGCTGATGGAACGCCTATAAATCCGAATGATGACAAATTTAAAGATTTTAATGAGACTTTTAAGAACAGAGACTTGCGCCTTACGGAAACTGTGATGAGCAGTGGGTATAAATTTAAGTCTACTGCTAAAGGGTCTCGTCCGATGCTGGTAAAAGATGCCTCTACAGGTGATAAGTCAATAAATCCTCCTTTCCTTGCCGGTGATGGTAATGCTAAAAATGTGACAGGGTATCATATTCGTTTGGGAGTAGACACTACTTATGTAGAAGGTAATAATGAAACAGGATTAGTGATAATGCGTTATGCTGATGCTCTTTTGAGTTATGCTGAAGCCGCTGCAGAACTTGGAAAATGTGATGACAAGGTGCTGGAAAAAACGTTGATTCCTTTGCGTAAGCGTGCTGGCGTGGACTATATAACTCCGACTAAGGATATCTATTTTACTGATTATGGTTATGAATTGACTCCGGTAATGCAGGAAATTCGTCGTGAACGTCGTGTAGAGCTTGCTTTGCAAGGGTATCGTTTGGATGACTTGATGCGCTGGGCAGGAGCCAAAGTAATTATGGGAAAAAGAGGTAAAGGAGCTTATCTGGGACATGATGGTGTCTTGTACAAATCTTTTAGTACAGATAAACAAGAGGCGTTAGCTACTGTACTTACAGATGGTAACGGATGGATGGATCCTTTGCAGGAGATGTTGCCAGGTGGTTATCAGTTTGATTCTAAGAGAGATTATCTCTTGCCTATTCCTCCCAGTGAATTGGAATTGAATAAACAGATGAAACAGAATCCGGGCTGGAAATAAAATAAGGTTATAGACTCTATAATAAAGATATAGTATATGAAAAAGATTTTAGAATGGACATATTTATGGGTGCTCTTACTGGTATTTATTGGTGTGTCAGGATGTTCTGACGACGATAAAGTAAGTGCGTTAGCAGAACCTGTACCTTTGAAGATGACACTGAATAGTACTGACTTGGTGATGGGAGAGATGCTGGAAATCACTTTTGATGTGACGGGCACGGCAGAAGGGAAGAAAGCAATGAATGAGGATCTGAATATTAAACTGACTGCTATGACTGACAAAGGAGCTGTAGATCGGTTATTGTTTGATGGCTTTCCCTCTGTTGTGACATTGCATCAAGGTGAGACGAGTAAGACTCTTCAGATTCCAGTTAAAAAAGAAGGACTAAATAAAGAACATTCAGTAGAAATATCAGCTTTTGCACGTGGTTATAGAATGGCAGATGCCTTACAAATTATTACTGTGAGTGATTATCATTATTCTAAAGTGAGTTTGAAGAATAATACAGATAAATTAGTGAAAGAAGGACAGACGTTTGTGTTAGTGGCTTCCGTTAATTCAATGTTAAAGGATGCTCTCACAATTACTGTTAATGCAAAAGACGGAGAAGAGGGACGTTACGAAAACCTACCGGAAGAGTTGATAATTCCCGCTGGAAAGAATTCGGTTGAAAGCGAACCGGTTACTATGAAAAAAGATGTGAATACGACCGAAGATGAAGATCTTACTTTGGAGTTTGCTACAGTTCCGGCTCTTAGTCGTTATCCTTTAGTTGCTACAAAATTGGTTATCAAGAAGATTGATATTCATAAGAATATGGATACTCAGTTGAGGGATGAGCGTTGGCTCTATGAAGATGCAGATTTGTTATTTGTTTCACCCAAAAATGAGGCTGATGTGAAGAAATGGGGGCAGACTAATTATGTGGTGATGAAGGAAGGTGATCCTCATCCTAATAGTGGTAAGGTACTGCCGGAAGGAAAATGGAAATTTTTCCGTGCGTATGAGTTCCATAAAATTGCCGGATGTCTTGTTGAGAAAGCAAGTAATGATAAAACATATACCAGTAAAGAACATCCGGCAGGCTTTGCCGATCAAAATACGGGTGCGGTAGAAACTGTCGGTGCGGTAGATAATGCCAAATATTCATGGATAACGGATGAAGGATATTTGAGGATGATCTCATTGAAGGAGCAAGCAGTATCAGCTAATACTGGCAAGACCTTTAAATTCGGAACTTCAGCTTTCTATTCCTGTAAATTTCAAAGAGGCAATCCTCTTAGTCCTACATGGCCTACTGCTAATGTTCGTATCTATCCAGGAATGCGTATTGAGACTCGTGCTCGTATTCGTGGTACTGATTGGAGTGGTATGTTACCGGGCATTTGGTTACAAGGTAATGAACAGGTAGGTGGTGATGGTCAATGGAATATTTGGCCGGACTTTGGAGAAATAGACGTGATGGAGAATAATACTAAACATGGTACTCCTAGTTATAGGACAGGTGTTGAACAAACTTTCCATTTTGGTGGTAGTACACCAGGTCAGGCAAATAAATATGCTCCTACCAAAGCTGTAACGGAGATTGCCGGAACAATCGGTGATTTTCATATCTATTGGGTAGAATGGGTAGACAATACGACAGTTCGCATGGGTGTTAATGGAGAAACAACAATAGTGGTAACTAAAGCACAAGTTGAATCTCAAGGCTCCAGGTGGCCATTTACGGATGAAGTGAATAAAGAAGGATTGTATTATATTCTAACTATGATGTTCTTACACAAAGCTGAACCTGATTATCCATCTATGGAAATGAGTTATTTGACAGCCAGAAATATGTTGAAAAGTAATCCTAATGCATTGATTCCCCGTATGGAGATCGACTGGGTACGTTTCTACATTGATGATACATATTCTGATCATGGCATGCCATGGAGAGATGACGTCATTCTTTACTAATAAACAGAATAATAAACCTTTTTAAACAAAATAATAATATGAAGATCAAGACGATTTTATGTGCAGTATTTGCAGCAACTTTAATGGGTAGTTGTAATTATGACGATGGTGAATTATGGGATGCTGTTAACGGGCAGGAAGAAAGAATTTCCGCTTTGGAGAAATGGCAGAAAACTGTGGTTGAACAATTGAACTCTTTACAGGGTATACTTACTGCTACTGACTATATAACGGATGTAGAAAAGGTGACAAAAGATGGAAAAGAAGGGTATAAAATATCTTTCCTTCATGCAGCTCCTATTACATTATATTATAATGCCGATAATGAGGTCAGTGGTACTGGCGACAATGTCATTGGTGTGGCAGAAGAAGAGGATACTGGTAAATGGTATTGGACTTTAGACGGTGAAGCTTTGGTTGTTGACGGCAAGACTGTATATGTTAATGGTGGAGATGATATCAAGGTGGAAGTAAATGCGGATGGTTCTACAAAACTGACTATTGGAGATAATGAGGTGACAGTGCCTGGACCTATAACTCATCCTGTGACGGGAGTTGCTGAATCGGGCAATGTTGTAACTATTACTTTGGATGGAGGTAAAACTATAGATGTACCTAAATATATAAATCTTAGCAAGCTTTTGTTAGATGAATATAATAAAGAAACCGCTGGAGAACAAACATATGAGTTGAATCTGCCAGAAGGTTATATTATAAAATTGTTAGATGCAGTTCCTGCAAATTGGACTGTAGAAGTAAATAATGCAATGTTGAAGGTTGTGTATCCGAACTCAGGAGAAGTAGCTATGACTTTCTTGATTTCTGATGGAAAAACTCAGACTGTAATGAAAACTGTCACATTTAAAGTGACGTCAGAACAATCATGGGTTACTGTAGAGTATATAAGTGGTGGTAGCAAGATAGAGATACCTGCTGGTGCATCAAACATAAAGGTGGTAACAAAATTATCATCTGTATCCACTGCACAAGTGAGAGATGACATTTGTACACCTTTGAAGACTAATGAGAATGTAGTGAATATTGACTTGTCAACGCTCCCTCTATCAGCGGCTTTTCCAGCTAATGCATTTTATATGAGTACTCCTAGTGTTCCCGCAACGGATTATAATACTTCTATAGAAACCGTTATTCTTCCTCCGAATATTCCTAATATATTTAATGATGCATTTAAACATTGTAGTGCTTTAAAGAGTATTACACTTACTGGAAGTCTGCCTAATTGTACTAGTTTTAATGCAACATGGTTCACAGGTTGTGATAATTTTACAACTATCTACGTGCCAGCAGACAAAGTTGAAGCTTATAAAGCAAAGTGGTCTGGTATTCCTGTGCAAATAACAGTAGCTCCTAGCGCTGAATAAAATAGCAGAATGAATCTACTGGTTAAAATTATTGTTTGTAGATAAGTGATTTGAGAATTAAAGGCTGTATTAGATAGCGACTTGTTTAATACGGCCTTTCTTGCTTTCTATCTTTCTTGAATTGTATCTGATACAGATATAGGTATGAATATGTAACATCTTCAGAGATGCATTTTGAAGTATTTGATTCAACAAATCATGCAGAAATGGAGATTATTGGAAATTAATTGGTAATTTGTGGAAGCCGATTTTGCTTTCCGTTCACTATCTTTGCTGCTACTATCTAATATAAAATTGTTTTATGGAAAAACTGCACTCAAATTTATTCTTTCCTCTGGCAGGAGTAGCTGCCGTAGCTTCCCTTGCTTCCTGTTCAAACAAGCAAAAGCCTGCGGAGCAGAAACCTTTGAATATCGTCTACATCATGACGGACGATCACACAGCACAGATGATGAGCTGTTACGACACGCGCTACATGGAAACCCCGAATCTTGACCGCATTGCTGCCGATGGCGTACGCTTCACTCAAAGTTTTGTAGCCAATTCATTAAGCGGTCCCAGCCGAGCCTGCATGATAACAGGAAAACATAGCTGTGCTAATAAATTCTACGATAACACCACTTGCGTATTCGACAGTTCGCAACAGACTTTCCCAAAACTGTTGCAGAAAATCGGTTACCAGACAGCGCTGGTGGGTAAATGGCATCTTGAAAGTTTGCCTTCCGGATTTGATTACTGGCAAATTGTCCCCGGACAAGGCGACTACTACAATCCGGATTTCATCACGCAAAACAATGACACTATCCAAAAACATGGATACATCACGAACCTTATCACCGATGATGCTATCGACTGGATAGAAAACAAGCGCAACCCGGAGAAACCTTTCTGTCTCCTGATTCACCACAAGGCGATTCACCGCAACTGGTTGGCGGATACTTGCAATCTGGCTTTGTACGAGGATAAGACCTTCCCTCTGCCGGACAATTTCTTTGACGACTACGAAGGGCGTCCCGCCGCTGCCGCACAAGAGATGAGCATTGTAAAGGACATGGACATGATTTATGACCTTAAAATGCTTCGTCCCGATAAAAAGTCCCGTCTGAAATCCTTGTATGAGAAATATATCGGTCGCATGGATGAAGCACAACGTGCCGCATGGGACAAATTCTACACTCCGATTATAGACGATTTCTATAAACAGAACCTTCAAGGCAAAGACCTTGCCAACTGGAAATTCCAGCGTTACATGCGCGACTACATGAAGACCGTGAAATCACTGGACGACAATGTAGGCCGTGTGCTCGACTACCTGAAAGAGAAAGGACTGCTGGATAACACACTCGTTGTCTACACTTCCGACCAGGGATTCTATATGGGTGAACACGGTTGGTTCGACAAACGCTTCATATACGAAGAATCCATGCGTACACCGCTTATCATGCGCCTGCCGAAAGGATTCGACCGCAGAGACGACATCACCGAAATGGTACAGAACATCGACTATGCACCCACCTTCCTCGAATTGGCAGGAGCGGAGATTCCTTCTGATATCCAAGGTGTATCCCTCGTACCCTTGCTGAAAGGCGAACATCCGAAGGACTGGCGGAAAGCTCTCTATTATCATTTCTACGAATATCCCGCCGAGCACATGGTGAAACGTCATTATGGCGTACGCACGGAGCGCTATAAACTGATTCATTTCTATAATGACATCAACTGGTGGGAACTTTACGACCTGCAGGCAGACCCGTCGGAAATGCATAACCTTTACGGACAGCCTGAATATGAAGCGGTAGTGAAAGAACTGAAAGAAGAAATGCTGAAACTTCAGGAGCAATACAATGACCCTGTCCGCTTCTCACCGGAGAGAGACAAGGAATAAATCCAACGTACATACGCCATGAAAAGATACATCTTGATCATTCTCGTACTGCTTTCGCCGTTGACAGCGTTTTTGCAGGCTGATAACTTAACATCCCCTTTAATTTCAATAGTTCCACGCCCGACACAGTTTGTGCCGGGCAGTGGCAACTTCACCTTTTCTGCAAAAACGGCATTTGCGGTAGAAAATCAGGAGCAGGCTGCGATTGCCCACAATTTTATCAATCTGTTTACCCATGCTGCCGGAATAACTCCTACATTGAATGTCGGCAACAAAGAAGGACAAGTCCGTTTTGTGACGGATACTTCTTTAAAAACCGAAGCATATCTGCTGGAGATTACACCGGAACAGATACTTATTAAAGCTTCGGATACAAAGGGATTTTTCTATGCCCTGCAATCTGTCCGCCAACTCCTGCCTGCTGCCATAGAATCGGAACAACCGGTACAGAATATCGCTTGGAGTGTTCCCGCAATGACAGTTCAGGATGAGCCCCGTTTCGGTTTCAGAGGATTACTTTTGGACCCGGTACGTTGTTTTATTCCTAAGGAGAACGTATTGCGAATCATCGACTGCATGGCGATGCTGAAAATAAACAAGCTTCATTTTCATCTGACGGATGATAACGGCTGGCGGATTGAAATAAAGAAATATCCCCGTTTGACGGAAGTAGGAGCGTGGAGAGTAGACCGTACGGATGTACCTTTCCACTCACGCCGTAACCCGAAGCGTGGAGAGCCTACTCCGATAGGTGGTTTCTATACGCAGGATGAGATTCGGGAGATAGTGGCTTATGCCGCCGACAGGCAGATTGAAGTAATTCCCGAAATAGATGTACCTGCTCACAGTAACTCTGCTTTGGCTGCCTATCCCCAGCTTGCCTGTCCGGTTGTGAAAGACTTTATCGGTGTGCTTCCCGGACTGGGAGGACGGAATTCCGAAATAATTTATTGCGCGGGAAACGACAGTGTATTTACATTCCTGCAAGATGTCTTTGACGAAATTCTGGCACTTTTCCCTTCCCGTTATATTCATATGGGAGGAGATGAAGCCCGAAAGACGAATTGGGAAAGATGCCCGCTTTGCCAGAAACGGATGAAAAAGCAGCATTTGGCGAATGAAGAAGATTTGCAGGGTTATTTTATGAAACGTATCAGTGATTATCTGCGCAAAAAAGGTCGCGAAGTGATTGGCTGGGATGAGTTGACAAACAGTTCTTTTCTTCCCGAAGAATCCATCATCCTCGGTTGGCAGGGAATGGGGACGGCTGCTCTGAAAGCTGCCGAAAAGGGACATCGTTTTATCATGACTCCGGCGCGCATCATGTATCTGATTCGCTATCAGGGGCCGCAATGGTTTGAACCGGTAACCTATTTCGGAAACAATACACTGAAAGATGTTTTTGATTACGAACCGGTGCAGAAGGATTGGAAACCGGAATACGAGTCTTTGTTAATGGGAGTACAGGCTTGTATGTGGACGGAATTCTGCAATAAGCCGGAAGATGTGGAGTATCTTTTGTTTCCTCGTCTGGCAGCTTTGGCAGAGGTGGCATGGACGCCCGCAGGTACAAAAGACTGGCCTGGATTCTTGAAACGAATGGATGCATACAACGCCCATATTGCAGAAAAAGGGATTATCTACGCCCGCTCAATGTATAACATACAGCAGACGGTGACCCCGGTGGACGGACATCTGGAAGTGAACCTGGAATGTCTCCGCCCGGACGTGGAAATTCACTATACGCTGAATGGCAGTGACCCGGCTATGTCCTCTCATCGTTATGACGACCCTATCCGTGTGACAAAGACACAAATGGTGAAGGCGGCTACTTTTATGAACGGCAAGCAAATGGGAGAAACCTTAGAATTGCAACTCACATGGAACAAAGCCACGGCAAAACCTTTGCTTGGCAATAAGAAGAACGAAATGTTATTAGTCAACGGATTGCGGGGAAGCTTGAAATATACAGATTTTGAGTGGTGTAACTGGACTCGGAATGATTCTATATCTTTCACGATAGATTTGCTTGATAAGGAAAAACTGAATAAATTTGCCATTGGCTGTATTACGAATTATGGGATGGGAGTACACAAGCCGAAGATGATTCGCGTAGAGGTTTCTGATGACAATCGGGCATACCGTGCCATAGGGGAGTTGAATTTCTCTTTGGAAGAAATCTATCAGGAAGGAACTTACAGAAATGACTACTCGATAGATATGGGCGGAGTATCTGCCCGCTATGTCCGGGTAACGGCGAAAGGAGCAGGGATTTGCCCCGCCGAACACGTCCGTCCCGACCAGGAAGCGAGAGTCTATTTTGATGAGGTGATTATAGAATAGTAGTCAAGCAGTTAAAAATAACAATTATGAACATCAGCTTAAAGAAACGAACTTTTTTAATCTTATTGGCAGGACTGACTGCATCTTTCGCTTCGGCACAGAAGCAAGTATTGCCCGAATGGCAAAGCCAGTATGCGGTAGGACTGAACAAACTCGCCCCTCATACCTACGTATGGCCTTACGTCGACGCTTCCGATATTGAAAAGCCGGGCGGATACGAACAGTCCCCATTTTATATGAGCCTGAACGGGAAATGGAAATTCCATTGGGTGAAGAATCCCGATAACCGTCCGAAAGATTTTTATCAGCCTTCTTATTATACCGGAGGTTGGGCGGACATCAACGTTCCCGGCAACTGGGAACGTCAGGGTTATGGCACAGCTATCTATGTCAACGAGACATATGAATTTGACGACAAAATGTTCAACTTTAAAAAGAATCCGCCACTAGTTCCTTATGCGGAGAATGAAGTCGGTTCCTATCGTCGTACGTTCAAAGTGCCTGCCGACTGGAAAGGACGGCGTGTAGTGCTTTGCTGTGAAGGTGTGATCTCTTTCTATTACGTATGGGTGAACGGGAAACAGCTCGGATACAACCAGGGTTCGAAAACAAATGCCGAATGGGACATCACCGATGTTTTGAATGACGGAGAGAATGTGGTTGCTTTGGAAGTGTACCGTTGGAGTTCGGGCGCTTATCTGGAATGTCAGGATATGTGGCGTTTGAGCGGTATCGAACGTGATGTGTATCTTTACAGTACTCCCAAACAGTATATTGCCGACTATAAACTGAACGCTTCTTTAGATAAGGATAAATACAAAGATGGTATCTTCGGACTGGAAGTTACCGTGGAAGGCCCTTCCGCTACCGCCAGCTCTATTGCTTACACATTGAAAGATGTTTCGGGCAAAGCAGTCTTGCAGGATGCTATTCAGATAAAATCCCGTGGATTGAGCAATTTCATCGCGTTTGATGAAAAGAAGATTCCGAATGTGAAGGCTTGGGATGCGGAGCATCCTAATCTTTATACATTAGTACTCGAACTGAAAGACGCCCAAGGCAAAGTCACCGAACTGACCGGATGTGAAGTAGGCTTCCGCACTTCGGAAATCAAGGACGGACGTTTTTGTATCAACGGCGTTCCGGTACTGGTGAAAGGAACCAACCGTCATGAACATTCACAACTCGGACGTACGGTGAGCAAGGAATTAATGGAGCTGGATATCAAACTGATGAAACAGCATAACATCAATTTGGTTCGAAACTCGCATTATCCTACCCATCCTTATTGGTATCAGCTTTGCGACCGTTACGGACTGTATATGATTGATGAAGCAAACATCGAATCCCACGGCATGGGTTACGGTCCCGCTTCTCTCGCCAAAGACAGCACCTGGCTGCCGGCACACATGGACCGTACGCACCGTATGTACGAACGTTCCAAGAATCATCCCGCCATCGTTATCTGGTCGCTTGGAAATGAAGCCGGCAACGGTATCAACTTCGAGCGTACCTACGATTGGCTGAAATCAGTAGAAAAGACCCGCCCCGTACAGTACGAGCGTGCCGAACTGAATTACAATACGGACATCTACTGCCGTATGTACCGCAGTGTGGACGACATCAAAGCATATGTGGCAAAGAAAGACATCTACCGTCCTTTCATCCTTTGTGAATATCTGCACGCAATGGGCAACAGTTGCGGCGGACTGAAAGAATACTGGGATGTCTTTGAAAGTGAACCGATGGCACAAGGCGGTAACGTCTGGGACTGGGTGGACCAGTCTTTCCGTGAAATAGACAAGAACGGAAAATGGTACTGGACTTACGGCGGTGACTATGGTCCGGAAGGAATCCCCAGCTTCGGTAACTTCTGCTGTAACGGTCTGGTAGGTGCCGACCGTGAACCACATCCGCATTTGCTTGAAGTGAAGAAAGTCTATCAAAACATAAAGACTACATTACTTGACCGGAGGAACATGAAACTCCGTATCAAGAACTGGTACGATTTCTCCAATCTGAATGAATATATATTCCATTGGAATGTAACGACAGATAGTGGAGAAAGACTGGCGGAAGGCACAAATGTATTGGATTGTGAGCCGCACGCTACAATAGATATACAGTTGGGTAATGTTATTCTATCAAAAAAAGACCGGGAGGCTTATCTGAATATTAGCTGGACCCGCAAGGAGGCTTCCCCGATGATAGCTGAAGACTGGGAAGTGGCTTATGACCAGTTTGTTCTTGCCGGTAATAAGAACTCTACGGCTCATCGTCCGCAAAAAGCAGGTGAGACTACATTCACTGTTGATAAAGAAACGGGTGCGTTGACCTCTTTGAATCTGAATGGCAAAGAGCTGTTGTCCACCCCGGTAACACTGAGCCTTTTCCGTCCGGCTACGGATAATGATAATCGTGATAAGAACGGTGCACGCCTGTGGCGTAGAGCAGGACTGGACAATATAACCCAAAAAGTCGTTTCACTGAAAGAAGGCAAGAACTCGACAACCGCCCGTGTGGAAATACTCAACGTAAAAGGACAGAGAGTAGGTACGGCTGATTTTATTTATGCACTTGACAAGAACGGTGCATTGAAAGTAAGCACAACTTTCGAGCCGGATACAGCAATTGTGAAATCAATGGCTCGCCTGGGATTAACGTTCCGTGTAGGTGATACGTACGATCAGGTTTCCTATCTGGGACGCGGTGACGATGAAACGTATATCGACCGTGACCAGTCCGGCAGAATCGGGCTGTATCGGACAACTCCCGAACGTATGTTCCATTACTATGTCACTCCGCAGTCAACAGGCAACCGGACAGATGTACGTTGGGCGAAGTTTACGAATCAGTCCGGTGAAGGTATCTTTGTTGAATCCAATCGCACTTTCCAGTTCAGTATGATTCCTTTCTCAGATGTATTATTAGAGAAAGCCCGTCATATCAACGACTTGGAACGTGACGGAATGTTCACTGTACACTTGGATGCAGAGCAGGCAGGTGTGGGAACGGCTACTTGCGGTCCCGGTGTGCTGCCGCAATATTTGGTTCCGTTGAAGAAACAGAGTTTTGAATTTACCATTTATCCGATAAAATGAGTGTTGAACCAATAGGCTGTTAGATTACATATAATCAGGTGTGGATTTCACGGTTTCTTTGAATATTGTCAGAAATATTCTGCCGGAGTAGTGAAAATCACACCTTTATGTTATCTTTGTGCTATCAGCATTAATTAAATAGTATATTATGAACAAACTCCTAACCACACTATTATTATCCTCTGCCATAACATTGAGCGTACAAGCACAAAAGTCAGATGATTATTACGTGAAGCACGTCGAATTTCCTCAAAATGCAACACTTGAACAGAAGGTAGATATGGCGGCACGTCTGGTACCTACTCCCCAACAGTTATTGTGGCAGCAAATGGAACTGACTGCTTTTCTCCATTTCGGTATCAACACTTTTACCGGACGCGAATGGGGAGACGGAAAAGAAGACCCCGCACTGTTCAACCCTTCGGAACTGGATGCCGGACAATGGGTACGCAGCCTTAAGGAAGCCGGCTTTAAAATGGTACTTCTTACAGCGAAACATCACGACGGTTTCTGTCTTTGGCCTACGGCTACCACCAAACATTCCGTAGCTTCTTCCCCTTGGAAGAACGGACAGGGAGACGTTGTGAAAGAACTTCGGAAGGCCTGCGATAAATATGGAATGAAATTCGGAGTCTATCTCTCTCCGTGGGACAGAAACGCGGAATGTTACGGAGATTCTCCCCGCTACAATGAGTTTTTTATCCGCCAGTTGACGGAACTGTTGACTAATTACGGTGAAGTGCACGAAGTATGGTTCGACGGAGCGAACGGAGAAGGTCCGAACGGAAAGAAACAAATATATGACTGGGACGCTTTCTATAAAACTATCCAACGTCTGCAACCCAAAGCGGTGATGGCGATTATGGGAGACGATGTCCGCTGGGTAGGAAACGAGAAAGGCTTGGGACGCGAAACAGAATGGAATGCCACTGTACTGACTCCGGGCATTTATGCCCGTTCGGCAGAAAACAACAAACGTCTGGGTGTCTTTAGCAAAGCGGAAGATTTAGGAAGCCGTAAGATGTTGGAGAAAGCTACGGAATTGTTCTGGTATCCCTCGGAAGTGGATGTGTCTATCCGTCCGGGATGGTTCTATCACGAGTCGGAAGACAGTAAAGTAAAATCCCTGAAACATCTATCGGATATTTATTTCCGGTCGGTAGGCTATAATTCCGTGCTCTTATTGAATATTCCTCCCGACCGTAGAGGGCTGATAAATGAAGCAGATGTGAACCGACTGAAAGAATTTGCCTCTTATCGGGAACAGATATTTGCCGACAACCGGGTGAGGAAAGGAAGAAACTACTGGAATGCCACTTCGGGTAGTGAGGCCGTTTATTCCTTGAAGCCGAAGTCGGAAATCAATGTCGTGATGCTTCAGGAAGATATAACGAAAGGGCAGAGGGTAGAGGCTTTTACCGTTGAGGCTCTGACGGATAACGGTTGGAAAGAAGTTGGTAAAGGCACTACAATCGGGTATAAACGTATGCTGCGTTTCCCTGCGGTAAAAGCCAGTCAACTTCGGGTGAAGATAAATGAATGTCGTCTGACTGCTCACATAAATCAGGTTGGTGCTTATTATGCGGCTCCTTTGGAGGAAGCGGCTCAGGGAGAAGACTGGAATAACCTGCCTCGTAGCGGTTGGAAACAAGTAGCTGCTTCTCCGCTTACGATTGATTTGGGTAAAACGGTGACATTGAGCAGTTTTACCTATGCTCCGTTGAAAGCGGAAGCGAAACCGGCCATGGCTTTCCGTTATAAATTCTTTGTCAGCATGGACGGCAAGAACTGGAAGGAAGTTCCCACGAATGGAGAGTTCAGTAATATTATGCACAATCCGTTGCCGCAGACAGTTGCTTTCGGTCAGAAAGTACAGGCGCGTTATATTAAATTAGAGGCTACTACGCCTACCGCGACAACCGCAAAAGTAGAAATGAATGAAATAGGAGTGGTGATAACTCCCTGACGGAGTTGGCATCATTGAAAGATATGCTTGGAAAGTATCAGTGAAGACTGGCGGTCTTGATTTTTCGTGAATCAGACGCCGGTCTTTTTTTTCTAAACCAAATGCATATTTAGCTGTTATTAAATAAAAAAGAATATAAGTTATGCTAGTAGTAGATTTAGGAAAATGGATGAACAAAATCCTGATAGATTGGGGAATTGACCCGAAAGTTGCCGACCGTTTTGATGAGACTATTATGGCCATACTGATGATTGCCATTGCCATCGGTCTGAATTATCTTTGCCAGGCGATTCTTATGGGCGGGATGAAGCAGTACACCCGCCGGAAACCACATCTATGGAATACATTGTTGATGAAGCGCAAGGTGTTTCATCACCTGATACATACCATTCCGGCTTTTCTTGTTTATGCTTTGCTGCCAATGGCTTTCATTCGTGGGAAGGAACTGCTGTTGATTTCTCAAAAAGCCTGTGTCGTTTATATTATTTTCTCGTTGCTGCTGGCTGTAAATGGTATCCTGTTGATGATAATGGATATCTATGACGGAAAAGAATCTATGAAAGACCGTCCGATGAAGGGATTTATCCAAGTATTGCAGGTACTCCTTTTTTTTGTGGGCGGAATTGTAATCATCGCTATCATCGTGAACAAATCTCCTGCCAGTTTATTTGCGGGGTTAGGTGCTTCGGCAGCCATCTTGATGTTGGTTTTCAAAGATTCCATATTGGGGTTTGTTGCGGGCATCCAGCTTTCCGCCAATGATATGGTCCGTCCGGGCGACTGGGTTACGCTTCCTTCCGGTGAGGCAAACGGTACGGTGCAGGAGATTACGCTGAATACAGTCAAGATTCAGAATTTCGATAATACCATCTCTACTGTTCCACCATATACCTTGGTCAGCACTCCTTTTCAGAATTGGCGGGGAATGGTGCAGTCGGGAGGACGAAGGGTGATGAAGAATATAACCCTGGACTTGACTACGCTTCAATTCTGCACGCCCGAAATGCTCGACCGTTATCGGAAGGAAATCCCTTTAATGGCGGACTATCAGCCCGAAGAGGGCATAGTGCCTACGAACTCCCAGGTTTACAGAGTATATATTGAACGTTATTTGTGTAGTTTGCCTGTGGTGAACCAGGATTTGGACTTGATTATCAGCCAAAAAGAGGCCACGATGTATGGAGTGCCTATTCAGGTTTACTTCTTCTCCCGAAATAAGGTTTGGAAAGAATATGAACGTATCCAGTCGGACATCTTTGACCATTTGCTGGCAATGGTTCCCAAGTTTGACTTGAAGGTTTATCAGTATTCAGATTAAATGTTAAGTAGTACAACAAAATTCGTTTTATAATGTCCGGAATCGTTTGTATTTATGCCTGTTTTCACGTATCTTCGTCTAGTGATTCATAAAAAGCCGATAAAAAGATGAAATATCCTATTGGAATACAGAGCTTTGACCGCATTCGTGAAGACGGTTTTGTTTATGTAGACAAGACTGCCTTAGTTTACAACCTTGTGCAAACGGGTTCAATCTGTTTCTTGAGTCGTCCCCGTCGTTTTGGGAAGAGTTTGCTGGTGAGTACACTTGCCTGTTATTTTCAGGGGCGGAAAGAACTTTTCGACGGACTGGCAATTGCCGATCTTGAAAAAGACTGGTTGCAATATCCTATTTTCCGCATTGACTTTAACGGTGGACCATATACCCAACCGGGAGTGCTCGAAGCAACTATTGAAGGGTATTTAGGTAATTGGGAAGACATCTATGGCAAAAATCTGAACTACACTACTACAGGTGACCGCTTCAAGGAACTGCTCCGCCGTGCTTATGAACGGACAGGACAGCGTGCGGTAGTACTGATTGATGAATATGACAAACCCATTCTCGATGTGTTGGATACCGGAACTTACACCCGCAACCATGTAGGAGAGAAACTTTTGCTTGAAGACCATCACAGGGAAATTCTGAAATCTTTTTATTCCACCTTCAAAGGAGCTGACGAGTATCTGAAATTCGTATTGTTGACGGGAGTTACGAAATTTTCGCAAGTAAGTGTGTTCAGTGGCTTCAACCAACCAAAAGACATTAGTATGGATGAACGCTACGAATCACTATGCGGAATCACTCAGGAAGAATTGGAGAAATACTTCGCAGAACCCATCTCGCGATTGGCAACTAAATACGAATGTACGGTGGAGGAAATGAAGGACTGGTTGAAACGGCAGTATGATGGTTATCATTTTAGTACAAACATGGCCGCCATTTATAATCCGTTTAGCATACTTAATGCTTTTGATATGAATGAAATCCGTGACTACTGGTTCGCCACCGGTACTCCGACCTATCTGGTACGTTTGTTACAACACAGTCGCGAACAGATGAACGAACTAACAGGAAAATTCTACGACCCAACTATGTTTATAGACTACAAAGCGGATGTGGAACAACCCCTACCAATGATTTTTCAAAGCGGATACCTCACAATCAAGGAATATAATAAGAAAATGGGAACCTATCTGCTCGATTTCCCGAACAACGAAGTACGGAAGGGATTCTTGTCTGTATTAGCAGCCAATTATATGAAGCCGAAGAGTAAAGAAGTGACGAGTTGGATAACAGATGCCGTGATGGACCTTGAACGGGGTGATACAGATGCGTTCCGCCGTTCTCTCACCTCTTTTTTGGCTAGTATTCCCTATGATTCTCACGGCTCGTTGAAAGATATAGATATAACAGAAAAGCATTTTCAATACACTTTTTATCTATTACTTCGACTGATAGGTGTATATTGCATCGCTATCCATTGCGAAGACCGCCAAAGCTACGGACGGGTGGATTGTACACTGGAGATGGAGGATTACATCTATATCTTTGAATTTAAAATGGACGGCACGACACAGGAGGCTTTGGAGCAAATAGAAAAGACTGGCTATGCCAGACCTTATCTTGCAGACAAACGAAAAGTAATTGGTATCGGAGTGAACTTCTCATCCGTCACACGAACAGTAGAAGACTGGGAAGAAGTTTCCATTGCGTGAGAAAAATAGAATTATAATATCCAGTAGGGATATTTAGTAAATGCCCCACTTTAAAATTCAATGAAGAGTAAATTTCATGGAAAAGTGAAATTTACTCTTTATTTTTAATTCCAGTTAATGTAGAATCAGCTCGAAGTCGGTGTAAATAGGCAAATGGTCGCTGACACCGCCTTGATACTTCATCCCCTTATAAGTGCGGAAAGGCTCTTTATCACCGTATTTCTTATCCTCAATTAGTAAAAAGGGGAGCAGGCAGACGTTCGTTTTTTCCTCACTGGTGAAGAACTCACCGGAGCGGTTCAGCAAAGTACCGGATACGATCAAGTGGTCGAGCAATCCCCATTCGCCTTGATATTTGTAAGAACCGAAATCTTTGGATTTGGCTTTTCGGGCGAGTAGATGATAGAGTTTCAATGGAGATAAGGCAGGGGATGGTGCTTCCGCTTCCAGTACTTTCCGGATAGACTTATTGGTCGGATAGTCATTAAAATCTCCCATGATGATAACTTGGGGGTGGAGCCGTTTGTGCAAGATACTATCCGCTTCTGTTCGTAGAATTTGAGCAGCATGAAGCCGATAGGGTTCAGACTCTTTCGCTCCGCCGGAACGGCTTGGAAGATGGCAGACGAATACGTCCAGCGTATCTTCTGTTAGTAACAGCCCGCTGACGTGTAGTAAGTCTCTTGTCGGGCGATGTTGTTTTAAGGGTGGAATAGAAATGGAGCGGGAAGATAATAATTTGAATAAATCCCGTTGATAGAGCAGAGCTACATCAATACCTCTTGAATCGGGAGAATCGGTCATCACATAACGATAATCGAGTTCCTTTAAAGGTGAGCGGCGGGTAAGGTCACGCAGTACCGTATCATTTTCTACTTCACAAAGACCTACGAGGGCGGGCGGATTCCATTCGCCAATCGCCGTGATGACACGTGCAATATCAGCCAGCTTCTTTTTGTATCTGCTGTAATTCCAGTGACGCATCGCATCGGGAAGAAATTCGCGGTCATTCTTCAGACTGTCATGGTGAGTGTCGAACAGGTTTTCTATGTTCCAGCTTACGACGCGAAAAGGGACTTTTTCTTGGAAGAGAGAATCTTGCCTGTAATGAAAATCTTGTGCTATATTATGAGAAGGGATAAGAAAGCTGATGCCCAATACGCCCGTAACAAAAAAGAGTATGGTAACAGCTACTCTTTTTTCGCTATTACCATAACCCACGATTCGCTGATCTGACCGTCTGTTATTTCTTAACTGGAACATGTACCAGAATATCCAGTAAGTGCTTCCAGAATTTATCTACAGTAGGGATAAGCATCCGTTCATCGGGAGAGTGCACACCGGTAAGCGTCGGTCCGAAAGAAATCATATCCAATGTCGGATATTTATCAAGGAACAAACCGCATTCCAATCCGGCATGAATAGCTTTTACTTTGGCATCTACGCCGAATAAACGCTTGTAAGACTCGGCAGCTACTTCGAGGATAGCCGAATGTGGATTCGGTTTCCATCCCGGATAACCTTCGCCGAAGGTAACATCGGCGCCTGCCAGACGGAATACGGCACGTACAGTATTCGCCATATCATTGCGGGCGGACAGAATGGAACTGCGCTGGCTGGTTTCGATACGGATGATATTGTTTGGCTTCATCTTCACGGAAGCAAGATTTGTAGACGTTTCTACCAATCCCGGAATGTCCTGGCTCATGGCATATACACCGTGAGGAGCAGCATACAAAGCCTTCATCAAACGGTTGGCTGTATCCTGGTCGATAGCAGTCTTGCGGGGAGTTTCCGATTCAAGAACCAGTTTCAAGTCCGGTTCTACAACGGACAGTTCATCTTCCATTTCGCTGGCGAAGATATTCAGTTCGGTACGTACATCATGTTTCGCATCCTCGGGGACGGCACAGACGGCATACGCTTCGCGGGGAATGGCGTTGCGCAGATTTCCCCCGTTGATTTCGCAGAGATACAAGTCGTGATTATCAGCTATACGCGTGAGGAAACGATTCAGAATCTTGTTCGCGTTTCCTCTTCCCAAGTGAATATCACCACCGGAATGACCGCCTTTCAGTCCCTTCACTTCTACCTTGAAGAAGAAATATCCGGCAGGAACTTCTATCTCTTTGTATGTAAATTCTGCGACAGAATCGATGCCACCGGCACATCCGATATAGATTTCGCCTTCGTCCTCAGAGTCAAGGTTCAGGAGAATATCACCACTCATGAAGCCCTCTTTCAGAGCAAATGCACCGGTCAGTCCGGTTTCTTCGTCTACGGTGAACAGACATTCCAGCGGTCCGTGCTCAATGCTGTCATCGGCAAGGATAGCCAGTTCGGTAGCCACACCGATACCGTTGTCGGCTCCGAGGGTGGTTCCTTTGGCTTTCAGCCATTCTCCGTCTATTTCCGTTACGATAGGGTCGGTGAGAAAGTCGTGCTGAACGTCGTTGTTCTTTTCGCACACCATGTCGATATGCGATTGCAGTACGACAGTCTGCAGATTCTCCTTGCCCGGAGTGGCAGGTTTTTTAATCAGTACATTGCCTGCCTCGTCTACCTTGGTCTCGAGGTTATGTTTAGCTCCGAATGCCTTCAGATAGGCAATCATTTTCTCTTCCTTCTTTGAAGGGCGCGGCACCTGGCAGATTTCTTCGAAATACTTGAATACGCCAGCCGGCTTTAAGTCTTTTTTTTCCATGTTGTTTTCTTTATTATAATAAGGAATAGAAGGGTGGTTTTGCCCTCTTCTATTGCTAAATATGGTTAATTTGATTGGCTTATCTGAACTCATATCTCATTAAAGCCTATCTTTGCACTCACAAAATTAATAGAAATGGTTGAGACTATACTGATAACTTTGTTAATAGTTGCTATTTCCCTGGCATTATTAGGGGTGAAAGTATTCTTTACGAAAGGTGGAAAGTTCCCTAATGGTCACGTGAGCGGGAACAAAGCGTTGCGTAAGAAAGGAATCGGATGTGTGCAGTCTCAGGACAGAGAAGCACAAAAGAAACCGCGTTTTTCTATTGATGAGTTGGAAAAAGCCTTGAACGATAGTATGAATTAAATATTTAAAAAACAATACTTATTAAATTATGAATAGAATGAACTACCTCATGAACGGTTTGGCTGCTCTTGCGTTTATCGTTTTATTTTCACAATGTGCCGGCAAAGCTGACAATCAAACTACTGCTGCTCCATCTCAGGCTAACGCCGAACTGTCAGGAATGAAAATTGCCTATGTTGAAATAGATTCGCTGTTAGCTAAATACAACTTCTGTATTGACTTGAATGAGGCGATGGTGAAGAAGAGCGAAAACGTTCGTATGACGTTGAACCAGAAAGCTAACGCTCTGAATAAGGAAAAACAAGACTTCCAGAAAAAAGTTGAAAATAATGCATTCCTGTCACAAGACAGAGCTCAGCAGGAATACAACCGTCTGGTGAAGTTGGAACAAGACCTGCAGGATTTGAGCACCAAACTTCAGAATGGTTTGATGGAAGAAAACAATAAGAACAGCTTGCAGTTCCGCGATTCAATCAATGCTTTCCTGAAAGAGTATAACAAAACTCACGGATATAGCTTGATTTTCAGCAACACAGGTTTCGATAATCTGCTTTATGCTGATAGTACATTTAACATCACAAAAGAAATTGTAGATGGACTGAATGCAAGATATTCTCCGGTAAAGAAATAATTAAACAATTATAATTGATCATTGTTAAAATGAAATAATATTCCGTTCTTTGTGGAAAAGGACGGAATATAAAATTAAAATTTTGTTTGTGTTGGTGCCTGTTCAAGACTGTGAAGTTATGAATGGGCTTTTTTATGCCCTTTCCTTTTCTTCTTCCTGCGGAATGCGGAAGGCAGTATAAAGTTCGAGTATAGCGGCGATGGTAAGGCAGGCAATCCATTCGTTGCCACGTGTGGTGAACATGAAAGCTCCGGTCAGTATGAGTGCCAATGCCCCGAATATCTGCTGGATACGCAGGCGTTTCAGAGTTTTGCTTTTTCCTTTGACGGGGGTGTTCACTTGCGCCAATGCGATGAATCCGGCTCCGATGGTGTATATATAGGGAGCATAAAACCATCCGGTGATAAATACGGCGGCTCCGGTAAGAGTCATTATAGCGCCGACAGTAAAAAGAGCGGGTACTAATTGTTTCATTCTTTATTCTTCAAAAACGTAAATATCTTCGTTGGGTTTCTTCATCAGATACTTCTCACGGGCAATCTGTTCGATAGCATCAGGATTGGTGCTTATTTCATTGAGACGTTTTGTATTCTCTTCATAATCCACCCGGTATTTTTCTATTTCTTCTTTCAACTGGCTGATTTCACGCTCATATCCGAGACGGCGAACCAGGCTGTTCTCGTCCAGAAAACCTATGATAACAGCAAATGCGACGACCGTAATGAGATACTTACGCCTGCATATGAAATTCCAGATATTGATTAATTTGCTCATAACTTCTCCTTTTAATCTTCGCAAAGATAAAACTAATAACTTAAAAACTTATCGCTTCGGCTTCAAAACTTCTCTCTCTATCCTTTATTACTTATCACTTTTTTATGTACATTTGCACTGAAAGCGAAAATAGGTTGCATCCGGCATAGTTCAAATAAGCTTGACTCTGCTCTCGTTTGCACTATTTTTGCACGAAAAGCAAAAAAACAGAGAGAATCCCGGATATGGAAAACTATATTGTATCAGCCCGTAAATATCGTCCGTCCACGTTCGAATCAGTGGTAGGTCAGCGGGCGTTGACTACTACGCTGAAAAATGCGATTGCCACCCAAAAACTGGCTCATGCTTATTTGTTTTGCGGACCACGTGGAGTAGGAAAGACTACTTGTGCGCGTATCTTTGCCAAAACCATTAACTGTATGACGCCCACCGCCGATGGCGAGTCCTGTAACCAATGCGAATCCTGTGTGGCGTTCAACGAACAGCGGTCGTACAATATTCACGAACTTGATGCCGCATCCAATAACTCGGTAGACGACATCCGCCAGTTGGTGGAACAGGTACGTATTCCGCCACAGATAGGCAAGTATAAAGTATATATCATCGACGAGGTACATATGCTCTCCGCATCCGCTTTCAATGCGTTTCTGAAAACGCTGGAAGAGCCGCCCCGCCATGCCATCTTTATTTTGGCTACGACAGAGAAGCACAAGATTCTTCCGACCATTCTTTCCCGTTGCCAGATTTATGATTTCAACCGGATTAGTGTGGAGGATACGGTGAATCACCTGTCATATGTAGCTTCGAAAGAAGCAATCACAGCAGAACCGGAAGCATTGAACGTGATAGCGATGAAAGCGGATGGTGGTATGCGTGATGCATTATCTATCTTTGACCAGGTGGTGAGTTTTACGGGTGGCAACATCACGTACAAGAGCGTGATTGATAACCTGAATGTACTTGATTACGAATATTATTTCCGTCTGACGGATTGCTTCCTCGAAAATAAGATAAGCGACGCCCTGCTGCTCTTTAATGACATATTGAATAAAGGCTTCGATGGAAGTCACTTTATAACCGGCTTGTCTTCTCATTTCCGTGACTTGCTGGTAGCTAAGGACGCAGTGACATTGCCTTTGCTGGAAGTGGGGGCGAGCATACGCCAACGCTATCAGGAGCAGGCGCAGAAATGTCCGTTGCCTTTTCTGTATCGGGCGATGAAGCTCTGTAATGAATGTGATTTGAATTACCGCATCAGCAAGAACAAGCGTTTGCTGGTAGAACTGACCTTGATACAGGTTGCGCAGCTTACCACCGAGGGGGATGACGGTAGTGGTGGGCGTGGCCCTAAGAAGATTATAAAACCCGTATTCACTCAGCCCGCTGCAGCTCAGCAGCCGCAGGCTGCTTCTGCAACCACTGTTCAGCAGAATCCTGTTCATTCGTCTCCGTCTTCAACTTCAACACAGGCTGTTGGCTACGCTACTGCTGCCCGTCAGCCGCAGATGCCTGCGGCGACGCAGTCCGCATCCGCATCGCCTTCTTCACCGAATGCGGCGGCTTCGTCAGCTCCGTCACCAGGAGCGGGAGTTTCCCAAACGGTAAGGGAAGAACAGCGGAAAGTTCCGGTGATGAAGATGTCCAGTCTGGGCGTGTCTATCAAGAATCCGCAGCGTGGGCAGGAGACTCGGAATACGGCTGCAACTGCCGCTCCTAAGGTGCAGATGCAACCGGAAGAGGATTTGATATTCAACGACCGTGACTTGAACTATTATTGGCAGGAATATGCAGCACAGTTGCCGAAAGAGCAGGATGCGCTAATGAAGCGTATGCAGATGCTTCGTCCGGCATTATTCAAAAACTCGACGACTTTTGAAGTTGTAGTGGATAATGAAATGGCGGCGAAAGACTTTACCGCCTTGATTCCTGAATTGCAGGAGTATCTTCGTGTCCGGTTGAGGAATAGCCAGGTAGCAATGAAAGTGAGGGTCAGTGAAGCGGCGGAAACTATACGGCCGGTGGGGCGTGTAGAGAAGTTCCAGATGATGGCTCAGAAGAACCAGGCTTTGATGCAACTGAAAGAGGAATTCGGACTTGAGTTATATTAGTCTTTTGTGAAGAATCCATATGAAATGAGCCTTGCCCGATTGGTTGTCATTTGACAAAAAACGGGCAAGGCTTTTATTTTTAATGTAATCTGTTGTTCATGCGGTCTATATATCCGTCCGACGGCATTTTTGCCGGCATAACAATCCATAAGATAATATAGATGATTACTCCTGCGAAAGCGGTGAAGAACGTAGCCAGGATATATATTATTCTCAGTAAGGTCGGATCCCAACCGAAATACTCAGCAATTCCGGCACATACCCCCGCAATCATGCGGTTGGAAGAGCGGGTTAGTTTCTTGTTATTTTTCATATATGGTATAAATTTTAGTGCGAATATCGGTACAAATATAAAAAATATATTTGGTCTGTGTGGCAGGTAGGATAATTTATATCCTGTTTTCTGACTGTCTATGCAAAGTTGTAATAGTCAGGGCAACCGCTCAATAATCTCTACATGTTATCTTTTATTCTTCGGGTGGTATA
>NZ_CABUHK010000034.1 GCF_902491285.1 uncultured Bacteroides sp.
ACCGGGCTGAATGACAGTTTATGTTCGTAGATACCATTCTTATCGCTTTCTTTCATAGCAGGATACTCCTCGGAAGCAACTTTTGTAAAGTTCTTGCCGTCGTCCGAAACTTCTACGGAGAGTCCTCTCGCGTCAAACACCCAGTCGCCCTTCTCCACGCAAGTAGAAATAGCAACGCTCGAAATCTCGGTAGGTTGCTGAAGGTCGATAGTCATATCCATATCGTTCTTGTAGAACGCAATCCAACGACCGGTTTTGTAATTGCCATTTCCTTTCAAGCCGTCTACTAATGTAGATTCGCCTTTGAACATGTATTGCTTATTGACCGGCTGGTTGGCTACAATCGGCTTCATGCTGGATTTGCTGAAATTAACCTTTTCAGAAACCACACGGCTGTTTCCGGTAGGACGGACAGCAATGGCAGAGAAAGTTACATTTTCCTTGATTTTCAGCGGGCTTTCATAAAGCGGAGAAGCAGCGGTAGGTTCCGTGCCGTCCAAGGTGTAATGGATAGGCGCATTGTCAATGGTTGACAAAGTGATGTCCAGTGTACCGTCTGCCGGATTCGGAGTGTATTCGGCAGTTACGTTAAATACATGTTTACCATAATTGTATCCTTCCGCATCGTACCACTTAATCAGGCGCGGCAGACGGGAGAGGAAGTCTTCATAATTCTTCTTGTCGGGAGCAGACCACTGGATTTCGGACAAGGCAGCCCAACGCGGCAATACCATATACTGGGCATGAGAGAAAGTAGGAATGTATTCAGTCCAAAGGTTAGCCTGTACGCCCTTGATATATTTCTGTTCTTCCGGAGTGAGGGAAGCCGGCATCGGCTCGTAGCTATACACTCTTTCAAGAGGCAGATAACCACCGATACCGAGAGGTTCGTTCTCTGTATCTTTGGTCTGATAGTAGTCGAAATACAAGTAAGTGTTCGGTGTCATAATCACATCGTGTTTCTGCTTGGCAGCTTCGATACCACCCTTCTCACCACGCCATGACATGACAGTCGCATTCGGTGCAAGTCCGCCTTCGAGGATTTCATCCCAACCGATAATCTGACGTCCGTGGTCGTTCAGGAATTTTTCGATATGGTTGATAACAAAGCTCTGCAAACGTTCTTCCTTACTATGCTTATCGTCGGACTTCAAGCCCAGCGCCTTGATACGTGCCTGACATTTCGGACATTTCTCCCAACGCACTTTCGGACATTCGTCACCGCCTACATGGATATATTCCGACGGGAAGATTTCAATCAGTTCGGCATATACGTCTTCGAGGAATTTCAATACCTGGTCGTTTCCGGCACAGAGCACGTCTTCGGATACACCCCATTGTCTCCATACTTCGTACGGGCCACCAGTACAGCCGAGTTCCGGATAAGCGGCAAGGGCTGCCTGCATATGTCCCGGAAGGTCGATTTCGGGGATAACGGTGATGTAACGTTCAGCAGCATAGGCTACGATGTCTTTTGCCTGTTCCTGAGTGTAGAAACCGCCGTAAGGCTTGCCGTCATACTCGCCGGAGTTACGTCCGATGACTGTCTCTGTTCTCTTGGAACCGACTTCCGTCAGTTTCGGATATTTCTTGATTTCCAGACGCCAGCCCTGGTCTTCAGTAATATGCCAGTGGAAACGGTTCATATTGTGCAAAGCCATCATGTCGATATATGTCTTCACTTCATCTACGGTAAAGAAATGGCGGCTGGTGTCGAAGTGTGCACCACGATAAGAGAAACGGGGAGCATCCTTGATTTCTACCGCCGGCAAAGCTATATCCGCACCCACTGCAACAGGCAGGGATTTGCGCAAAGACTGGATTCCGTAGAATACGCCGGCTTCCGTAGGACCGGTAATGGTTATTCCGTCACCGGCAACTTTCAACTGATAAGATTCGGGATTTTCGGCTTCCGCTCCCAATGCCAGTACAATGGCGTTCTTGCCTTCTGTTCCGGCTTCGATGGCAAAGTCTTTTCCGGTAGCTGTTTTCAGATAGTCTGCCAGGAATTTTGCGTTGCGTTGCATCTTTTCGTTACCTTCCGGATAAAGGATTTTCACTCCGCTCTTCAGGATGAAGGGACTTCCCTGAGCTGTAACAATTTCCTGCGGCAAGGGGATGATCTGGTAATCAGCTTCTTGTTGCGCAGACTGGCACGAGGCAAAAAGTCCCGCCACTGCCAGGCATCCGGTTAGTTTTAAGAATTGTTTCATAAACTAAAAATTAAGTGTTAAGTTACTAATAGATATTTAATTATAGGTTTCACGAATATGTCTGAGTCTCAAAGGCAACTCCTCTCCTTTCTTGATTCGGGGAGAAGTAATGATAACCGTTTTACGTTCTCCGGGCAAGAGGTCGAAGAAGTTATCACTAAAACGGGCGCCCTGCAAAGGAACTTCGATAAAGACATCTTTTGCCAAGGCAGGAGAAAGAAGCGTCAGTTCGCATTTGCCGTCTGTCTGCTTCATCTTGCAGGTGATGGTCGTTTCGGGCAGGAGCAGGTCTTTGGTCTTCTCGAAGAAATAGACTGTTTCATCAATGATACGTCCGGACCCGTCTTTCAGGGTCAGTTGCATGAAGCAATGGCGGAACATTTCCGAAAGCCGGGTATCCGTTGAAGATTGAGAGGTTCCCGTAGATTTACGTTCTGCAAATGAGAGCAAATCGTCCTGCTTCGCCCGGTACACGCATTTGGAAGTATTTGCCGGAACCGAAAAAGATTTCAGCAGTACCGGTTTCCCAGCCTTTTTCCCTTCAAAGTCTGTTATTTTCATCTCCAATGTCATCTTCTCCATCGTATCGAGACAGTCGGAAAGAATATAAACGCACAGACTGTCATTCTGCTGAACGGGGTTGATATGGATAGGTGCGAACGCACGCTTCGCCTGATAATGCAGGGCTTTCCAGTTGCCATAATAGTCGATGCCCGACCAGGAGACAACGGGCCAACTGTCGTTCAACTGCCAGTATAGCGTACCCATGCAGTAAGGACGGTTGCGGCGGTGAGCTTCCAAGCCGTGACGTATACCTTGTCCCTGCAATACAAGTCCGACATAGACGAAATCCTCAAATTTATCGGGTACGATATAATCACGTTCCATATAGGTACGAATCAAGTCATTGCCGATGCTGCTCTTCTGATGAGCATTCATCACTTCCGATTCGATTTGGTAATCTTCGGGGGATGCGAATGTGGCAATGGTTTTCATTTCGGGGAAAGACTGGAAACCGAATTCACTCATGAAACGCGGCAAATCGGTATCCAATGATTCAAAAGGTTTCTTTCCGTACCAGACACCCCAGTTGTGGCTATCCCCTATCCCCCATGACTCGGGACGTCCCCAGTTGGCAAGGTAAGGAGAGCTATGGACGTAAAAGCGGTCAGCGTCAAGTTCTTTCACTTTGGCGGGAAGTAACTCACGGAAAAGTTTGTCATAGCCGGTCATCATCTCCTGATAAATTTCCGGGGTGTATTTCTTCTGATACCCCCAGTATTTCAGGGCTTCAAGTATCTCGTTGTTGCCGCACCACATGGCTAGCGAAGGGTGATTGCGGAGACGGCGGATGTTGTAGCAGGCTTCCGCCTCTACCCGTTTCAGAAAAGTGGGATCGGACGGATATGGGGTGCAGGCAAACATAAAGTCCTGCCAAACCAAAATTCCGTTCTCATCTGCCAAATCGTAGAAACGGTCGTCCTCGTACGTTCCGCCGCCCCATACGCGGATGACGTTCATGTTCGCTTCCTTGATGTCATGGAACAATGTCTGGTAGCGTTCGGTCGTCACATTCGTCAGAAGGGCGTCCTGCGGTATGTAGTTGGCTCCCTTGGCAAACATCGGGATACCGTTTACTTCAAAATAGAAGGATTCTCCGTCCGCATCCTTCTCGTTCACCAGACGGACGGTGCGGAGTCCTATGCGATGAGATTGTTCGGCCACAACTTTGCCGTCAGAAACCACCTGGGCAGAGAAGTCATACAATGCCGGTTTGCCCCAACCGTTCGGCATCCAACGTACCGGAGAGACGACTTCGGAAGGGATACGGACAAAGTTGATTCCGGGTTGCAGGGTGACGGGTCGGTTGACTACGCTTTCTTCCCCTTTTTCAAAGGAATAGCTGATGCGCACTTCTGCCTGAAGCGGATGAGAAAGTATATTGGTTATTTGCAGTTCATTAGACAGCTTGGCCGATTGTTCCGTCAACGACAGTTGCCTGACATGGTAATCGTTAATGGAAGCGGCGTCATAGAAACGGAGTTTCACCGGACGCCAGATACCGCTGGTCACCATGCGGATTCCCCAATCCCAGCCGTAGCTATAAGGAGCCTTACGGGAGAATACACTTAAATGTTTCTCGTGGTGGTCGTTATCCGCAGGATAATTAAATCCGTTGGATGCGTATTGAGGAAGGGTCTGCCGGATAGGCGAATGAAAATATATATGGAGTAAGTTTTCCCCCGGACGAAGTTGCGGCTTTACGGGTAACGAATAGCCGACAAACATATTATCAGCTTTCAACAGCAACGAGCCGTTAAGATAGACATCCGCATAAGTATCCAGACCTTCAAAGATGAGTTGTGCGTCGTCCCTCTTCAGTTGTTCCGCCGTGACGGCAAAAGAGGTACGGTATTCCCAGTCTTCGTTTTCCACCCATTGGATTTTCTGCTCGTTCGTTCCATAAAAAGGAGAAGGAAGGAGTTTGTGGTAAATGAGGTCTTGATGTACTGTGCCGGGCACTTCCGCCGTCCGCCATAGCTCTGTTCCTGCCTGAGCAAATTCCCAGCCGGAATGTAGGATTACAACTTCTGAATTGTCATTACTCTGTGCATACGCCATGCTGCAACAACATAGTAGTCCGCACGCAATCTGAGCCTTTTTTCCTGTCAAACTAAATATCATAGTGGGGGTATTAGATATTAACGGAGTCAAAGATATTACATTTTTGTCAATTTTCCCCCATTATTCAATCGTTATTTTTATAATTTCGGAAGTACGAATGCCGGGCTTCAACTCTCCATTGATATTATAATATGTTTTGTCCCCTCCTGCCAACGAAGCTCCGGCGCGTGCCACTCTCGGTGTACGGGTGATTTCCTGCCAGATATTCTGATTCATATTATAGACCAATACACGGTCATTAAATTTATACCATTCTACCGGATGAAGGAGATAATCTTTCTCCGGACGTTGAAGAGCTGCCAGAAAGATGTCTTTATTTACCCCTCCTGTGCAAAGCGCCAGACTGTCGTTTAACACAACAGCCGCCGCTCCCCCTAAGGATATAATGTCTCCGTCACTTCCTTTCGGGGTAGCTACCGGAGTCCACTGCCGGGATACGGAAGAATAACAGTAACCATTTGTAGAAAGTGTGGCGGGCCTCCCCTCAGTGGAAGGAGCAAATCCACCCCATAGGTAAAAACGGGCTTCGTCTCCCCTGCGCTGTCCGGCACAGACGGCTTGCGTCCGTGCGTCTCCGGGAAATTCCGGTAACTCCTGCCACCCTGCCGGAAGATTAGCCAAATCGAGACAAAGGAATGAGTTTGAAGGTTGGCCGTTTCTATTTCCTCCGGCAACAAATAGCTGTTCTCCAATCAATGTTCCACACATATTATCCAATGTATAAGGTAAAGCCGGTAATGTTTCTATCACGACTTTCCCTTTCTTTTCATTCTTCACATTTCCATTCCGCCCATCCCACCGGATTTTATAAACAGAATTCAGCGCCCCCTGTCCGTTGTTTCCTCCTATGCAGATGATGCCGTCCGGACAAGATACGGAAACCCCGTAAGCGGCAGGAACGGGAAGCTCTCCCACTTTATTCCAAAGAAGCAGAGTGTCGGGATTTATTTCTGCCGCATAGATACCTTGGTAGTATTTCTTTTTTCCTCCTTCACTAGCAGGTGTTCCGGGAAAGTTGCAGCCGCCGGCTATGAATAGTTTTCCATTCAGGATTCCCGAATAACAGGCAGAAACGCCCGATTTGATGCCTTTCTCTGATTTCGGGAATCCTTCCATTTTCTGCAAGCGGATATCAGTAATGAACCGTTCGGGTGCTTCCGCCCGAAAGGTTGATGCCGGCAAGCCTGCTTCATTCACCAGGTTCGCCCGTGTGAAAGGCTGCCAGCCATAGCGGACGTATCGCGGATGTTTTACCTGTTCACTATATACTTTTATCTGACCGTTTATTATCTCGGCAACTGCGGGGTAATAGACGCCGTCCGTTTCGGCTACTTCAAACGTGCGCAAGGCACCGCCATCCGAACTCTTTAAGCCTTTGCCATAGTCGAACGTCACAAATACCGCATCCTCACGGAAATCTGCATGACGGAACAACGGACCGGACGGCAACACGCCCGACATACCATACGTCTTATGCAAAGCCCAGCGCGCCAGTCGTTCGCCAATGGGTTTCTTATTTCTGGGATGTACGTCCAGTGAATCACCATAATCACTCGACACCGCCATTCCCGTATTCGATATTTCGTTCATCATCCTGCGCTGACTGTCACGGAACCACGGCCATGAAGGACGGGCTATACTGGAGAGCTGGACATAATAGAACGGCAGTTCCTCATTCCCCCAGTTCTTACGCCAACTGCTGATTAAGAGCTTGAAGAGTTTCTCGTGAGCCTCGTAATTATGGGCGTTCGATTCTCCCTGATACCAAATCACACCTTTGACCGGATATTGCGCTAACGGACGAATCCCCGACTCGTACAAATAACAAGGTTCGTAAGGGTGGCGTTGGAATTTCTCTTTCGACTGTTTGATGTTTAATGCAGCACGTCCGCGTACCCAGTCTTGTATAAAGTCATTGTGTGTCCAGTCTTTTAAGATAGCCGGGAAGTGGTATTCCAACGTATTCCGGTCTATCCATGATTCGGTAGGTGAACCGCCGATTGCATTGCATATCAGCCCTACCGGAACTTTCAAGCTATCCCGCAACATCCGACCGAAATAGGATGCTATCGCCGAAAAACGGGCAGCATTGTCGGGAGTACAGGTTTGCCATTCTGTGTCTTTATAATATTGAAGATGATTCAGGGAGTCGAGGACGGAAGCATCCCATTGCACCGCGTCCGTGCGCCAACGGGCTTTCATGTCATACAAGCGCAACTGTTCGTCGGCAGCTTGGGGTATGTCTTTTTTGCCGGTAGTGGCTTGGCTCAACATAAACTCCATGTTCGACTGACCGGAACATAGCCAGACTTCTCCTGCCAGAACATTTGAATATTTCAAGGTTCTTTTGGGGGTGGAGATTGTCAGCGTATAGGGACCACCCGCTTTCAACGGGGATAATTTCACTGACCACTTCCCGTCCGGTGTAGTTTTGGTAATCCACCTCTGATGGTCTATGCGAACTGTGACTTGTTCTCCCGCATTGGCTGTCCCGTGAATCAACAAAGGGGTATCACGTTGGAGAACCATATTATCCGTGTAAAGCGGGGATAATTTCAAGCCGCCATAATCTCCGGTGATAGCCGAATAAACAGTTTTTGCCATTATCGCTGCCCCTTCGGCAGTAGGATGAACGGCATCCGGCAACAAGAAAGGATAAGGATAAAGCGGTTCGTGGAAATCTATCAACTGCACACCGGCATAACGAGCTACCGTTTCGATAGCCGTTTGTATCTCGCCGTGCCAGTCACGGGTTCCCGACAGGAAACGGGCATGGCGGTCGGCAATCGGAGTCATTCGGGCTATGATAATCCGTGCGTCGGGATTAGTTTTGCGGAATGTGTCAATCAGACTTAAATAGTCTTTCACGAAAAAATCGCGGTAATTGGGCCAGTCACGAGGGTCGGTATCATTGATTCCCAAATGAATGACAACGATGTCTCCTGCAAAATCCAATGCTTTCTTATATTCTTCCTGACAGGTATAGGGGCGGTGTCCCTGATTGAGCAAGGTTGCACCGGGCTTCCCGAAGTTCCCGACTTCATAACGCTCACCCAGCAGTTTCTGCAACTGTACGGGATAAGATTGCGTTGCACGGTCGGATAATCCGGTTCCGTAGGTGATGCTGTTTCCTACGCATGCAACTTTCATCCGTTGTTGGGCAGACAGTGCGCAGCAAACGAACAGACAGACGGATAGTATCAGAATCTTTTTCATTTTTTCCGGTATTTATCTTTCTCCGATATTTAGTTCTTTCAGATATTTAACTATTTCAGATATTTAGCCCTAATATTTACTTCTTTCCAATGTAAGGTTTCACAATCTCCACCCATTTCAGATAACCTTTTCCAAGAAGATGCAAACCGTCATTTGTGTAGGCAGTGTTCATCTTTCCGGTTTGCTCGTCTATAAAGTGAGAGTACAAGTCTATATAAGTCAATCCTTCCTTCTCTGCCAGGCGGACTATTCCTTTATTGATTTCGGGGATAACCTGCCAACGGGAAGTATGCCCCTTGAACATATTGTAATGGTCGGTGACGGGAAGAACACTTTGCAGATATAGCTTTGTTTTCGGTGAATCAGCCTTTATCTTTTGAGCAATCATTCCGATACGGGATACAATCGTATCAGCGGACGTTCCACGGCTCACATCATTGATACCAATCAGCAGAAATATTTTAGCAGGTTTTCCTTTCAAGATAGCGTCCAGACGGTCATATACTCCCATACAAATATCACCGCTGATTCCACGGTTTTTCACATGTTTGTTATGAAACAGCTCCGCCCATTCGGCACCGTTCGTGATACTGTTTCCCAGGAAAATAATGTCGCTGGAAGTAACAGGCAGTTCCTCAAACAACGTAGCACGCTGGTAATAAAACGTAGAATATTTGCGTTCCTGAGCATGGCATGCCAAAGCCAGGGTCAATATGACCACTAAAAACAAGTTCTTCTTCATGGCTATTCTTTTTATTTACTAATTAGTATATCCGTTTTTCATTATAGCATATTTCTTTTTCATTATAGCATATTTCTTTTTCATTATAGCATATCCGAATTAGCTCATGGCATATTCGTTAATGCCCTTCCCCTTATGATTGGTATGTCACTTTAGTGTTTTTTCCGGTGAATAGACAAGTCCGTCTACAGCCTTCTGTCCGTCGAGAGTGACAAAAACGGTGGTGAACATCCATTTTACTAACCGGACTTCGGGGGTAGTAAACTTCCCTACCGGCAATTTCAGTAATACTTTGTTCCATCCTTTTTGCAGACGAACTTCCAAAGGGGGGCGTGCTACACAGTTTTCGTTGCCCAATGCTATTTCGTTACTTTTAGTCCGGTGGGTGGCTGTCCAGACAGGGGGGATTATTTCCTGTCCATTTATCCAGATACGGCTTTCTTTATAATCCCATTTTCCCGGCAAGGGCGGCAAGTCTGCTTCGGAACGTCCGTAATTCTGAAATTCAGCCCATAGACCGACGGTTTGTTCTTTCGGTGAATAGACATAGGTGTAGGCATAGGCTGTATGGTTCTCCTTCGGTTCTTTGTAGAATCCGGGGATAAGTGTGCCCCACACATGACGGAGATAGATTCCCGCACCAATGGCGGGGCGTACTTTGTATGTCTTTCCTGCGTAGCTGTAACTATCCTGCAAAGTTTCTTCCGGCGGGAAAGCCTTTGCCAAATCCCCTTCATTCGGGAAAGGGTCTGTTATGTTCCATTTCACATTTGTCTGACGGACGTACGCAAATGGATAGCCGGTGAAGGTATGTTCTTTATGCCACAACAGGCGACGTTCAAAATCGACAAAGTTCTTGAATAGTTCCGACTGTTCGTCGGTGGGAAGTATTGTGCCGTTCTTATCGAAGTATTCTGTTCCGCCACCTTTCCAGGCACGTTCTGCCATAGCCAGCATATTGGGATAGAAATTATTTTCAATAATCATCCCCCGTTCGGTACTGACTAACCGGTCATTCCAAACAGCCAGAATCGTGCCGGCGAGGTCGTCGCTTCCTTGTTCCTTATTATAGATACGGCTGTTGTACAATGCGATGATGTCACCGAAGGTATCGAAATGGTTCAGATAATGGAAACGCGAGTCAATGGCAGGAATACCTTCCTGTGCCTTTCCGCGATAACTCCAGAGTTGGGTCATGTCTATTTCTCCTTTTTTATAGTGCCAGCCCGGATTCCATGAGATTACTTTCTTGCCTTTGGAACGTACATAAGACACCATTTCCGGCACAAACCGGGGATTGGTAAACTGGACTTCGTCCGTACCGATATGTAAATAAGGCACATCAAACGTTTCGCAGACTTCATCCAACAGGAGTTTTAATATCTTCATCCCTTCGGGGCTTTGCATATCGTGGCGGAAGGTGCGTATGAATGCGGCGCTGTGGCCGGGAATATCTATTTCGGGGATTAACATCATGTGGTGTGCCTTACAGAATGCGACCAGTTCCTTAGCTTCTTCCAGCGTGTAATATTTTCCGGGCATCCGGGTGGTGTTTACGCTATCATTCAACATCGGGAATATCTTGCTTTCCAGCCGCCAGGATTGATTCTCGGTAAGATGCCAATGGAAGACGTTGATTTTGAATTTAGCGAGTGCGGTGATTTCACGTTTGAGTTCTTCCAGCGATATGTAGCTCCGTCCTACGTCCTGCATGAATCCACGGATACGGAAGGCAGGCCAGTCAACGATTTCAGCTCCTTGAATCTGTGTTTTTGAGTTTCTTTTCTCTGCCAGTTGCCTTAAAGTCTGCATAGCCCAATAAACGCCGCTTTCGGTCACAGCCTCAACGGTTATCCGTTTTTTAGTTACATTCAGGCGGTATGCTTCATCCTGGTTTATCGGTATTTCGGGGAGAGAAGGCAGTAGTTTCACATCAATGACGGTAGTTGCCTTCGGCGAGACGGTTCCTCCCATTTCTGCAATAAAAGCCTCCCACTCCTGTTGAAGCACAGGAGTGGAAAGCTGTACATTATTCACTTGAAAGCTGGTATGAGAGGGGGTAAACTTTTGTGGCTGGGGGAGCAGGTGACTACCACCTGCTTTTACCACTGAAACTGTGTATAAGTTAATTGTGAAATATATTAATAGTATTAATTTGTTTTTCATGATTACAGGTCGTATGTGTATCTCTATTTTATTATATCCCTTAGCCGGACAGCCTGGAAAGTCATGTGGGCTACACTACTTTCATACAGTATGCCAACCGTCTCTTTATCAATCATAGTCAGACAAGAATATCCCCATCCTTCACCCTCGTCCAACATCACCTGATGTTCGGGCAGCCAGGTGACACCTCCGTCCAGACTTGCCTTGATGGTGATATGATGGCGACCTTTAACCGTATTCGGGTTGGAGAATAAAAGAATATCCTTGTTTAATGCATTGTCTTTCGCTTTTACACTAATCAAACTTGCCATACAAACCGGTTCCTGCAAGGCTTTGCGGGAAGAGGGGTGTTCTGTCCAAGTCTTGCCGAAATCCTTTGTAGTGGAAACTGCACGGCTACCGCCACGGTTATCTCTCATGTTCAGCATCAACACGCCCGGCTCTACTTCCGCCACTTGGGCTTCTGTTGTATTGGTACGTGCGTAGTTATGGATTTTCCATGTCTCGCCACGGTCTTTGCTATACATGATTCCTGCATTCGGAATACGGGTAGAATCGATAAACTGAATCGGGAATACCAGTGTGCCGTCCTGCATGGTGATACCGCGTCCAGGTCCTTGCAGAAGGAAATACCATGAAGGGTCTTTCACTTGTTCTGTTATATTGATGGGCTTAGACCACGTTTTACCGTCGTCCGTACTCTTTGACAACACCAACTGGGCTGTATGATTCATATCCATTCCCGGATATGAGCTCCACCAGGCACGCTGATTACCCATTCCGTGTGTCCAGGCTGCCACTACCCATACTGTGTTGGTCTTGGTATCCACCAGAATCGAAGGGTCGCCGACACCGTTCTGTGCAGCAGGCAAATCACCCGTTTCGCCGAAAGCCAAAGGCAAACGCATCTTCTCCCAAGTTTTGCCACCGTCTACACTGCGGCTCAAACCTATATCCACATGCTCCTGCAAATCGACACTGCTATTATAACGTACATCATATACTCCCAGCAATGTGCCCTTATTGGTGGTCACCAATCCCGGAATACGGAAGGCTGCCGAACCGTCATCACCGGCATGGCGTACGCCCACTCCTACCCTATGAGCTATATTCTCCGGTGAAACTGTATGCATAAGGGCTTCTTTGTTATCAACTTTAATCGCAGCAATCTTAGCCGAAACCTTATCCAGCAAAGAAGCATCCGGCTTCATCTGCAAACTAATCCAGAAATAGTTTACTCCGGGGAAAAGTTTCTGATTAGCTTTTAATGTAACTTTCTGTTTCGGATTATCCACTTGCGACTTATTAATCGAATAAGAAGGATTCGCAGCCAGTGTCTTTCCCGGCGTATGGCTGGAAATATAAGATACAGGAGCAAAGAAATTCTTACCGTAGTTCTGTCTGGCTTCCGTACCACTATAATATAACTTAACGGACTGTATGTCCGCCAGATTTACATCTTTGCCAAAATTCAAAACTACTTCATCCAGACTACGACTCTCTTTGGCATTCAAACGCAGCATAAACAACACATTATCCTGTCGTTCAATCAAAATAGGAATCTGAGTTTCACGTACAAATACAGTATCCGATGCGATAGCCTGCAAGGTTCCGCAGACACACAAAAAAAGGATGGACGATAATAAAAGCAGGTTTCTTTTCATGGTATTATTAATTGTTTTGGTGCAAAGATATAAATTTATCATATTACCAGCAAATAATTAAATATTTTATTATATAAGAAGTCGTTAATAAACAAATGTCAGCGTAGTATTTTTCTTGTTGCATCTAATCTATTGCTACTTGATATATAATACTTGACTGCATTGAGCTTCTTTATTATTAACAGTAACAACATATCTCCCTTTTGCTAGTGTTGAAACATCTACTTCAAAGGAGTTCTGACCAAAAACAAACTGATTAATTAACTCTTTATCTTTGTAAATGGAAACAGTATATGTTTTAGTACTTATTTCTCTATCCGATACAATATTTAATTTTAATTTCTCCCCAGATATTACAGGAAATCACTTGCAACTGAATAATATACTATATGCCCTGTCCATCTTTTATTCCAATCTGACAAGTAACCGCTCCTGGTAACCGGGGACTGACCTAATAGTTTCACTTGTTCTGGAGTCAGCAATATATCACCCTGGAAAATATAATCACTTCCCATCTTATTCAATCGGATTCCATTCTGTAAGACTACGATTTCCTTCTTTGTTCCAGCATCATTTTTCTCATGCCCCACAGTTTCTTCCACGCCGAGTTCTTCCTTATCACAGGCTACTAACAAAAATAGTCCGACAAGTAATAATATAATGTTTTTAATTCTCATTTTCTATTATTTTTTAGGTTCCAAATCTTCCGGTAAATTCTCCGAATTCTTCTTTTCCTTCGATATTATTTTATGCAATGAATACGAAATAAGTTCCTGATCTGCCAACGTAGGGTCAACAGGCTCTTCATGTACATTTATTTCCACTACATATTCATATCCCTCTTCGTAATCAAAACCCTCAATATAAATACAGAAGAAACTCCACTTATCATCTTCCATATTTTTGGCTAAATAATAAGGGGCTAAACTTCCTGTCCAACCAGCATATCCCATCCTTTTTTCCGATGCAATAGTTAAAGTGACAATTTCGTCTTTCTTTTTTTCATTCTTACCACATCCGGTAAAGACAAAAAGAAAAGATAGGAGTAAAAATAGATATTTCATAAATATTGATTTAAAAGTCTGAGTCTACTTTAGAAAAGCCGGTTTCTTTCTGAAATCATTCATGGCTTTTTAAAGTAGACTCAAATGTTGTTAGCTGTAAAAAACTACAATCTTACTACCTATTCCTGTTCATATCCCGGAGTTTGATCGAGCAATGGATTAATATTCATTGTACTGACATCCAACGGCCACAGCAGTTTATATTCTTCATTCGTTCCAATCAAAGCTTTAGTAGCCGGATAATTAGCGGAAGCCGAGAATACCAATGATTTATGGGACGCATCCTGCATACGCACCACATCAAACCACCGTTTACCTTCCCATACAAATTCTTTATCACGTTCTTGCAATATAGCCAGCTCGTTCGCTTCAAAACTACCGTCGGTATATTCGCGTCCGGCATAGTCATCACCATAAGCACGTTTGCGTACATCATTAATATAAGTGCTGCATGATTCGCCTAATCCATTTGCAACTTCAGCCATCATAAGCAATGCATCAGCATAACGATAGACAATGACATCCGTATCATAAATACGGCTATTATTAGAATTGATTGAACCTATACATTTCTTCAGAACACAGCCAAAACTTTCATCATCCATCTCTTGCTTGGTATAATATTCAAGGAATGTAGCATCACGGCGAGTATCTTCGGCTTCGTAAGTAGACCAGAAAGCATGCGTGTATTCATGGCGGAACACGCCACCGGTTCCTTTCAAATTCAACGTATCATTCTGTATCTTTTGCCCGTCACGCCCATATACCTGTCCGATAAATACAGCATCCTGATATAGGAATTGACCTCCCCAGTTTGTTGCTTCACCGTCTGCAAAATGCAAGGTGAAAATAATTTCTTTATTATTACGGTTGGAAGTACTGAATACACTTTCATAATCAGACAATAATTCGAATTTGCCGACGACCTGACTCAAGGCAGATTTAGCGACTTTCAAGTCTTCCGTTCCGGTAGCAGTATGTCCGGTAATAGTGACTTTGGCCGACCACATATAGATTTCAGCCTTTAGCATCAAGGTAGCAGCCTTAGACCACAACGTCTTATCATAATTGTTCGCTATCGTCACATCTGCATAATTATCTTCCGATTTATTAATATCACTCTTTATAAATTGAAGCGTTGCTTCCGGTGTGGAGCGTTCTACATAAAACTTATCCGCCGTCACCTTGCCATTCAACAATTCAACTTCAGTCACGATAGGCACACCGCCATACGTTCTGTAAAGCATGAAGTAATACAATGCCCTCATTCCATAGGCTTCGGCCAGATAATGTTTCCTATCCGTATCCCCTAGAAAACTGCATTCATTTTCTACATTCTGAATAAACAGGTTGACTTTCATAATTGGAGAATAAAGACCATACCAATTGCTAATGCCCGGTCTGTCCTGGTCAATCACATTTGAACGTAAGTTGGCATAATTCAAACTGGTATTTTCGGATGAAGTACCTACACGTTGTGTTCCTCCGCGAACTTCCCCCAAAACATAGAACATATCGTAATTGGCTCTCAACTGAGCATGCAATCCGGTCATGTAGCCCGATACCTGTGCCTCATTTTTCCAATAATCACCCCCGCCGAAATAATCTTCCGGAGATAAATTCAATGAATCACAGGACGTATAGAGGACAGAGGACACAAACAAAGAAATGATGTATATTATTTTTTTCATAATCTGTCTTTTTATATGTTAGAAAGAAACGTTTATACCAAAAATTACTGAACGAGGCAATGGGTATCCACCGTTATTATCCGCCTTTTCCGGCGAGAATAAATGCTTCGCTTCTGTCAGATAGCCTAAGTTTTGCCCTGTAACAGAAACTTCGACATTACTCAATTTAGCCTTTTGCGCCCATATTGACGGCAATCGGTAAGTAAGAGAAAGTTCACGAAGCGCCAGATAATTACCATTATACACAAACATGGAAGAGCTACGGCAATAGTTTCTTTTTCCTAACTGATCCGCCCAGACATAAGTGGGATATTTAGCGTTCGGATTATCCGGTGTCCAAGTGTCTTTAGTTTCCTGGATAGTATTGTAAGTACCTTGCGCACAAGCCATAATCCACATTGATTTCCAGTCTACCGCTTTAAACCCTAACGCATAGTCGAAGCGTGCGGATAGTGTCAGGTCTTTCCAGCTTACGTTCGTATTGAAACCGCCTGTCCATCTGGGAACCGTATTCCCGACTTTTACCATATCATAATTATCAATCACTCCATCTCCATTGACGTCTTTCCATTTCACATCACCCGGCTGGATAGGCAAGGCATTTGCCGACTTCCCGTCATCAACCAACTTTTGGTAACCTTGCGCCCCACCGTATAGCGGACGACCGGTAGAACCATTATTACCGGAAGTTATGTCAATCAGATTAGCAGGAATCTCATCCTGTGATTTGTAGATGCCTTCAGCCACAAACATGTACAGGTCACCCGGACGCTGTCCTTCCTGATAACCGCCAACCCACATTTTCTCGTCGCCATTGCCGGTATATACCTGATAGGATTCCTGGCGATTGCGTTCCAGTCCATTGTCGGGCAAAGCTACCACCTTGTTTATATTCAGCGCTCCATTCCAGTTCAAATTCCATTTCCAGTCTTTCTTGTCAATGATACGGAAGGCGAGTTCAAACTCGAATCCCTGATTCTGGAACTTACCATTATTGGAAACTACGGAATTGACTCCCGAATTACCAGGTACGGTAATGTTAGCATACTTGTCCGTCGTCAAACGATTGTAATAAGTAAGGTTGGCATTAATTCGATTGGCAAGAAAACCAAGGTCAAGACCGACTTCAAAGGTTCTGGATTTCTCCCACTTCAAATAGGAATTAGGAATGCTTCCCATAAGGAAACCAGCCACGCCGTTATATGTCTGGGCACCGTATGACCCCTGTACAGTATAATTGCCTACAAAATTCTTGTTGACATTACCATTCAGACCAAAACTGGCACGCAGTTTACCAAATGAAAGTATATCGCTTGTGTTTGCCATAAATTTCTCTTTACTGAAAACCCATCCGGCTGATGCACCCGGAAATACTCCCCAACGGTTGTCTTCCGCCAATTTGGAATAGCCGTCTTTTCTAAGAACTAATGACAGCAAATATTTTGATTGATAATCGTAGTTCACACGCCCGAAGAAAGACATGATACGCTGGCGGGAATGCCAAGAGTCAATGGAGCGTTTTCCTTCTTCTTTTGTAGTATATTGTAAATCCATAAAGTCGTCTGTCGGAGCGCCCGAACCAGATGCATTGAAACCTTTGTTGTAAGAATCATAATACTCAAAACCGGCCATTGCATCCAAATAATGATCTTTGTTAATCTGATAATTATAATTCAATACAGCGTTATAAGTCTGATCCAACGTGCGGTCATAAGAGGCGGAAGTGCCGCGCGATGTAACCTTGTTACCCGGAGAACTCAAATAGTCTTTATTAAAACTTTCAACTTTCTCTTCCTGATAATACCAAATTGCGCCTAACTTTAGTGACAGCCCTTTCATAAAATCAATAGTAAAGGACTGGTTCATTGTAAATTTGTCTGTATTTTGGTCACGAACAAATTTATCAAAATTATATTGTTGGTTACCGTCTCCCGAGTTAGGGCCCAGCAACCTTTCCCCCTCTGCATTATAGCCGCGGAAAGTAGGCGGCAAGGACAAACAACGCGAGAAGTAATTGGCCTCGGCTGTCTGAGTGGCAGGCAGACCATTCCACGTAGCGTCTGCAAAGTTAAAACTGGAACTGGAAGTCAACCATTCTTTCAATTTATAATCGGCATTAAAGGTAAAGGTGATTCGCTTATACCAGTTACCGTATGCCGTACCGTCACTCTTATTGTAACCTAGTCCGGCGTAATAGCTTCCCTTTTCATTTCCACCGCTTACACTTAAATTATAATCCTGCGAAAATGCAGGAGTTTGGATATTGAAATCTGCAATGTCTGTGTTTTTATAAATAAGCTTGTCACCATATATAGGGTCAATCATCGTTTGCCACCCCTGGTCAAGCAGAAACGCCAGATTATCGGCATACTTCATTGTACTCCAAATAGCAGAACTCGTTTTATTACCGTCCAAAGGTGTCACTCCGTCGCTTCCAAAATAAGCATTACCTGTACCATAGGGAGTAGCGGTCGTCAATGAGCCGAGAGAAGACCATGCTTTCACAGCGCTCCCGTCCGGGTGCTTCATGTCCCCCATATAGGCATTCTTATATCCCATGCGCATCCAATAAATATAGTCTCCGGCATCCAGGAACTCATAAGAGTTTTTAAAATAGTTGAACCCGAACTTTGCCTTCAGATTGACTTCCGCTCTTCCGCTTTTTCCGCGTTTGGTTGTAATAAGAATCACACCGTCATTGGCACGGGCACCGTAAATAGCTGTTGCTCCGGCATCTTTCAGGACCTCCATTGATTCGATATCATCAGGATTGATATCACTCAAAGAAGAACGCACCTGCCCATCAATCAAGATAAGAGGAGAACCCGAACCGTCAAAGTTCGTACCACCACGAAGCACCAAAGTCGGGGTGCTGCCGGGATTACCGGAAGTCTGGCTCACGGACAGACCTGCGACAGCACCGGATAATGCCTGACCGGGATTTGAATATAATCCCTGTTTCAGTGTTTCTTCCTTTACTTTGGAAATTGAGTTAGTGACTTTAGTACGTAACTGTTTGCCACCATAACCTGTTACGACCACTTCTTCCAACATCTCGGAATCTTCTTTCATTTGTATCCGGAAAGAAGTCTTTCCCTTAAGGTCAATCGTTTGCACCTGATACCCGATGTACGAAACTCTAATTTTCCCGTCCGGATTCATGTTTAATACAAATTTACCATCAATGTCGGTAATAGTACCATTTGTCGTACCCACTTCGACAACACTCGCTCCGATGATTGGCTCACCAGTAGCATCGCTCACCACACCAGTAATTGTTTTTGTCTGTGCCACAGCTCCTATGGAGCAGAAAAGACACAACACAAGCAAAAAGATGTCTTTTTTCATTAGTATTACTTTTAGTTAATAAATAAGAAATTTTTAAATGCTTATCCAAGTCCAATTAGAACTTATTTTCCAGTAATACTTGTTTCCTTATGCCAGATTCGCTTTTAGAATTTCAATTAAAACAAAAACCACACTTTTTACTCTCTCCTTTTTCTACTATTTCGAATAGTTCCATTTACCCTCTAATTGTTCATTTTATAATTCGTTTTTTTATATTTAAAAGCATATATAGAAAAATAATTTATTAAATGATTTGCGGTTATTAATAATATACATATATTTGCAGCAGTTTTTAATCATACATTTTATTATCAAAGGATGAGTCATCTATAAAATTAAAAGAATATTAATAAAGATATTACTAAGTTCTAATTGAACTTAGACATTCTTTATAAATCCACATATATTAATTTAAAAGTAATACTTATGAAAAAAAGCATCCTTTTGTTGTTCTTGTGCTTTTTCAGTTCCATAGGAATGATGGCACAAACAAAGTCAATCACCGGGACGGTAACGGATGGCGCTGGTGAAACAGTCATTGGTGCAAGTGTTGTAGAAGTAGGTACCACAAATGGTACAATTACAGATTTCGATGGGAAATTCACCTTAAAGGTTTCTCAAGGTGCGAAAATTACGGTTACTTATATTGGTTACACTCCACAGACATTTACAGTCGGGGCAGAGAACCACTATAATGTTATCTTAAAAGAAGACACAGAAGTATTGGACGAAGTAGTAGTTGTTGGTTATGGAGTTAAACAAAAACGGTCTACATTGACAACTTCAATCTCCAAACTTGATAACAAAACGCTAGAGAATGCAGCAGTTGCCAATGCAGCAACGGCATTACAAGGCTCGGTCAGTGGACTACGGGTCATTAATACTTCCGGTTCTCCGGGTAGTGCGCCAACCATTGTCTTACGTGGTGGAGCAGGTATTGAATCTTCCAGCAGTCCTTTAGTAGTCGTAGATGGGGTAATCCGCTCGATGGATGACATCAACCCTTCTGATATTGAATCTATCCAAGTACTGAAAGATGCCGCTTCTACCGCTATTTACGGTGCACGCGCCAATAGCGGTGTTATATTGGTGCAGACTAAGAAAGGAAAAGCCGGTTCCGCGCAAATATCCTACAAATTCAAGGGCGGTATGAACTTCGCCCGCAAAGGATACGAATATATGAATGCCGAAGAATACATTAAATATGCTCGTCTAGGCTCTCATTATTCAGGAAGATCTCTTAGCGACATCGACAACACCAGAGGTTATGGTGCCGTGTATGGCCAAAATAATCCAGGAATGTATGATATCAGATATCTGGAAGGAAACGAACAGTTATTGAATGAAGGATGGAAGAAAATGACCGATCCCATTTCAGGCAAAGAAATTGCCTTCCACGACTATGGAACTACTCTCAGAGACGAAGTATACAAAGATCCCGCATTTACCCAAGACCACTTTTTAAGCTTCACCGGTGGAAACGAGAACGGAACATTTGCCGCATCGCTGGGATATTATTCTGAAGACGGCACTGTAAAAGGAACACAATACCGCCGGTTCAGCGGGACACTGAACGGTAACTACAAAGTGCTCCCTATTCTGAATATTCGTGCCGGACTTAATTTCTCAACTTCGGAATCACCGCAACTGTACTATGATGATATGGCCGACTTGTTCGAACGTATGCAGAGTATCGAACCGACTTGGCGCCCCTTCCTGGAAGACGGTTCGCCAAACTACGGATATGGAAAAAGAGATGGTAACCCGATGTATTGGCTGGACAAACTGACGAATCAGAATAACACCAGACGTACTACTATGAATATCGGTGCAGACCTGGAATTAATCAAGAACAAACTGTTCCTGAAAGAAAACAGTTCTATCTACTACGATGATTATACACGCGAATATTTCGACAAGGCTTACCGTGATTTCTGGAACAAGAATACAGAGCGCAAAGCCGGATATGAATATACACGCAAAATACAACAGCAACATAGTGTACAATTAGAATACTCGGACACTTTCAAAGAAAAACATAATTTCTCCGCATTGTTAGGCGGCGAGTATTTTGAATACAAATATACGCAATACAAAGGTACAGGACAAGGAGCTCCTTTCGATGACATACCGACTTTAAATGTTGCATCCAAAGACAATGCATCTGCTTATTCTTATCGTGAAGGATACCGGATTTCATCCTTCTTCGGTCGTGCGACTTACGATTATGAACACCGTTATTTGTTTACCGCAGTCCTTCGCTATGACGGTATCTCCAAATTGTCCGACAACCGTTGGGGATTCTTCCCCGGAGTTTCTGCCGGATGGAACCTGCACGAAGAGGCTTTCTACAAAGACAGCAAACTGGCAGAAATCGTTTCTACCATCAAACCACGTATCTCCTATGGTGTCAATGGTAATGTAAACGGCATCGGCAACTATGACGTATACGGACAATACGAAAAACAAACAGCCTACAATGGTACAACAGGTATATTAAATACGAAAGTTATCAATTCACAACTGAAATGGGAAAAGAGTAAATCTTTTGAGTTAGGTTTAGATTTGGGATTCATGAACAACCGCTACAATCTGGTACTCGACTATTATAACCGTACGACTACCGACCTGCTGACTAACATTGATTTGCCGGGATATACAGGGTTCGATTCTTTCAAAACCAACTACGGTTCATTACGCAACTCCGGATTTGAAGTAGAAGCTAACCTAAATTTAATCACAAACCCGAAAGGCTTCAACTGGGATTTCTCATTCAACGCATCGTATGTGCACAACAAAATCTTAAAACTCCCTTATAACGGAAACGAAAACAACCGTAGAGGTGGTTCACAAATATATTCAGGTCGTAAAACTGCGAGTGGCGAGGACGAACTAATATGGGTAGGCGGATATCAGGAAGGTCAGACAATGGGCGATATCTACGCATACAAACAAGTAAAAGTTCTAAGCAATTGGGATGAGGTAAAACAACTTGCAGGAAATTATATTGACGAGGTAGCAGGTCTGTACGGGCCCAACGTAAGCGATGCCGACAAGAGTAAATACAAATTGACCAAACCTATCGAACCGGGTGACGTATTATGGGGAGACATCAACGGTGATAATCATATCACCCAATATGACCGCGTAAAAGTAGGTAATATCTATCCAAAATGGACAGGCGGATTCTCTACTACACTTTCTTATAAGAATGTCTCATTGTACGGACGTTTTGACTTTGCTGTCGGACATACAATTCTGAACATGGTCAAGATGCGTTCATTAGGACAATCCGTAGGATTCAAGAATATTATCAAGGAAGGTCTGAACTGCTGGACAGAAGATAATCCTAACGCGTCTCTTCCAAAATCATACTATGACGATTCTTCCAACAAGAAGAATTTCTATCGCTCTACTTCAGGCGGTGATATTACATCTGTTAACAACAGAAACTCTATCTTATATGAGAAAGGTGATTATCTGGCACTAAGGGAGTTAACTTTAAGTTGGAAGATTCCGGCAAAATGGATTGCAAAAGCAAGAATGACAAACGCTTCTTTATACATCACAGGACAAAACCTGTTCTACATCACAGGTTATTCGGGCAGTTCACCAGAAGCGCCACTAGTATACCCAGGCGTTGACACAGGACGTTACCCGACTCCGAGAACAGTTTTGGTAGGCGCATCTATCTCATTCTAATATCATCAAAAAGATTCTGATTATGAAAAATAAAATATTATCACTAGCAATTTTAGCATCCTCCCTATTCTCTATGACAGGATGCCTCGATATAGAACCAGTGAGCAGTACCACGGATGAAAATATGTGGCAAAATGAGGGACAGTTCACCTCGTTTGTATACGGAGTGCACTCCCGCCTGCGGGACAACACATTCAACCTATTTATATTAGGAGAATTAAGAGCCGACATCTACAGCATAGAAAACAACGGATGGTCAGGCGAAAGTAACGACGCACAAATATACAGTGCAAACCTACTGACAAAAGAAAGAACCGGACTGAGTAATTTCGCCGGGCTATATTCAAATATCAACCAGATAAATCTGTTTATTGAGAAAGCTAAAAACAGTGATGTTGTCACCCAGAACGATAAAAACTATTATTTGGGACAAATGTATGGTTTAAGAGCCTTCTATTACTTCCACTTGCTCCGCTCTTGGGGAGATGTCGTATGGAACGACCAGCCCAGCATGGGGTTTGAAGTAGGAAAGCTGGAAAAAGCAGCCTCGCCGGCAACTGAAATCATGCAACATATCAAAGATGACATTAATCTCTCGGAACAAAGTTACGGAGAAGACTACAGTTTCCGTGAAGGAAGGGCATTTTGGTCCAAAGCTGCGACTTTGATGCTGAAAGCAGAAGTTTACCTGTGGGCAAGCCAACAAATGAATGGGGGAACAGGAGATGCGACAACCGCCAAAAATGCCTTGACCGAAATTCAGACTAAAATTGATCGTAGCAAACTTGATTTATTGAGTAATTATAGTGAGGTTTTTGATTATGGTCATAAGGGAAACAATGAGATTATCTTCACTATTCATAACAAGCAAAACGAAACAAACTTGTTTGGCGGAAAATGGCGCGACAACATGGTTCCTCAGCAAATCATATTAAATTCTTATTATGATATGGAAACTGGCGCAAATTTCAGATTGAATATGAACGGAACAATCCATTATCCGTTGGATATCAATATCTACAATCAATATGACAATAACGACATTAGGAAAAAAGCAACTTTGAAAGCTGTATATGAAGCCAGTGCCCCACATGATTACAAAGGTTGTTTTGCCTACAAATATCAAGGCACAACCCCCAGTGGCGCTTCCGAAAGGCTTATGGCTGACGATTATCCTATATATAGATACGCGGATTTATTGTTAATGCTGGCAGAAGCAAAATCTCTTTTGTCTGAAGATCCGACCAACGAGATTAACTTAATCCGTGCCCGCGCTTATGGAAATAAATATGACGATGCAACGATAGGATATCCCAACCTTGCAGGAGACAACGACGGTATCAAAGAAGTTCTACTCAGAGAAAGATTCAAAGAGTTCATGTTCGAAGGAAAACGTTGGTATGATTTGCGCCGCTTCGGCAATGACTATGTATACAAATATACTACTGCTGACAAGAATTTACCAGGACGTCTGCTTTGGCCTATCGACAGCAATACAATGACTGACAATCCTGCGTTGAATCAAACAAAAGATTATTAATATCAACTGTAAAACTAAAGTGTGTCAAAAGCCAGTAATAATCTCCATTCCCTTACAGGTTACTGACTCTTGACACATCATTTTAACGAAAGATATTCAGTAAGTTCTAAAATGTAAGGCGACTAATTCATTGAGAGTTAGTTGCCTTTTTTGTATTGCCAATTGTAGTAGAAAGAAGTACTCTATAAACTCATTTGCACACGAATTTGAACTAAATAGTACATAAAATATCCATCATGCTATCACATCCTACATATTTCTCATTATCAATGCATTATATATAACAAATGATTTATTTAAAACGTATCTATGATACTTTTGCTACAAAAATAAGACATCTATCATATATAAAACAACCAAATAAAGGTTCCACAAGCATAAGACGGCTTTTTTTATTGCAATAAATCCGTATAAACCCAGCTATCATGGTTTAATGCCCCAACTTGAATGGCTCTAAATTTATATCCCACATATGTGGGGATATATAGCCTGCATACGTGGGATATAAAAAGACTATCACTCCAAATAGACAGTAACAAATATACAATCTATTCTAAAAGCTTCTTTAACCAAGGAAGAACTAATTCCGATTTAAAATAATGATTAGAGCCGTCTACGTTCACCAATCTATAAAACTCATCTCTATCGAGTCCTTCCGGCAATGCGTCAAAGTCCGTCCGATTATGCGGATCGGCATATTTAGGATAATGATGTATCTCGATATTCTCCGGATGTCCGGCAATTTTATATGCAGCACGTACAAGATTCAAGTCACGATCCAGTCCCCCTTCCGTCAATATCATAGGACGGGGAGCCAAAGCAGCAACAATATCGGGAAAGTTGAACTTGTGCCAAAAGTCAGGTATCAGATGGCGGATAGAGTTGGGGAAAGGTCGTGTGCCGTCCTTATCAGGCACGGTCATTACCAATGCACGTTCTTGTGTTTGACACAGAAAATCATTGTAAACAAAAGCATAAATAGACGTATCGAGTGTTCCCAGTACCATTAACGGTTCTGTCCCCAGTGAAAAGCCACTTACGATAATCCGGTCTTTACGGATATAGGGCTGTGTTTTCATCCATTGAAGAACTTGCATATCAAGATAAGAAGTATATCCCAGATAACTCCATCCCAACTCTAACAGAATTCGCGACACCAAATCGTAATTATAATTTCTCCCACGTGCATAACATTCCAAATCCGAGGACTCACCGGCTGCCGGATTATCAACGGCTACTGCCACATAACCAGCTTTCACAAAATTTCGTGCCATTGTTACCTTGGGATTCTGATAATCATCATTCAGCTTCGAGGAGACGCCCGGCTCGCCTGCCAATCCTTCTTTACTACCACCAGAACCGGGAATACATAAAACAGCAGGAACCGACTGCCGTAAAGAATCCGGTATCAGCACTAAAAAAGTAGATACACATTCGGGCAAAGGATAAAATTCCCACTTTTCCAGTTTGTAACCATCACGTTGCTTACTGTATAGCCGTTTAGGTGATGGTATGTCCTTAATTTCGGGAAAGTTCATAATCTCCTGCATTGACTTCCGTACTTTATGTTGCCATTCACAAAATTCTTCCCCAGTCATATTTTGCTGAAATGCACATTCTGGTTTCACATGTGAAAGCATTGCGTGAACAACTCCGTAAGTACTCAGGAATCGTCCATCCTGTCGTTCTGATTGAATGATATTATGTTCCCGTCCTATTACTTCCATAGTTTGGGCGGAAATAATGCTACTGTAAACTGTCAGCATTAATAAACCAACTATTATACTTTTTCTCATTGTAATGTTATATAATGAAAAGGTCACTCCTATCGTCCTATGATGAAAAGAATCCTTGGCATGATTTAGATAAAGCACGCCAAGGATTTATTAAATGAAAAGTTATTATTTAGTTTGCGGTATTGTCTTTCATACAACGAACTGGATAGCCATATGCTCTAGCCTGACTTCTCAGAGGGAAGAAATTAGCAGTATCATACATCAAACAACAAGCATTTGCAGCAGTTACCGGACTGTTACTCCAAGATTGCCCTCTATTAGCCGGGTTCTTTATTACAAATGTAGCATTATTCACATATCCCGAAGTTGCATAACTAGGAGTTGCCCCGACAGTGAAAGTACCTCCGGCATTTGAAATAAAATCAGCCATCGTACCATTAACATTTACAGTAACCGCACCAGTACTATATTTACCTCCAGCCGCAATATTTACAAATCCTGTCCAAACATATGCATGAGGTACACGATATCCCGGTGGACATGGATCATAGATAGTCTTACTACCAGACTCATTCACTACCGGACTGGTTGCTGTCACAATATTGGCGTTTCCCCACAAATCATTACCACCATCTACGAGCCAACTTTTTGCACCAGATGCTATGTAGCACATTGGATATCGGGCAATATCATTAGCTTCTATCGGTGTAGTAATCCATCCCCAAGTATTATCAGTAGCAACAGTCAGTGATTTAATAGCATCAAATGCGTTACCATCCTTGTCATAAGTCGTCAAAACTGTTACTGACCCAGCACCAGCATCATCTCTTTCCGGGAATGGATCTTTACGTCCCCATTGATAACGCATTCCTTGAGCTTTATTGTTTTTATTTACTGCCCAATATCCGTCAGAAAGAGCACCTAAGTTTCTATCCATCATTACAGGATTGACCAACTTATTATAGTCATTGTAGTCCGAATGAATGGTATATGTTTCCACTTTGGAATCCAAATCAGCATCCGTCACCCAAATATGCCAACTCCAAAGAATTGTAGTGCCATCTGCTGCATAAGCTGCAATAACAGCGTTTCCTGCATCCAAAGACGTATTCTCGGAACCGTTCAAGGTAAAGTAAATATATCCATTTTTCAGTTGGACTCCATAAATCAATCCTGGCGCAGTCTGCCAAAGTATATTAGCCGATGCCGGTGCTAATGTTTTCGGAATAATCCCAGGAGCAGTTCCCGATAGCGGGTCATAATCAGCAACAGGCTGAGTAGTAGCACCATTTCCCATCACCGTAGCTTTGAAACGATATTCCTGTCCGGCTTTGCCAGCTATGTAACAGTTTGCCGTTTCGTTCTCGCTCAAATCAATAGAGGTATCCACTACAGAACCACTAGTCAATTGATCTAAATCCAAAGTCAAGGTAGTAAATTCTCCGGCAATTATATTCATCCAATCAATCTCACCAGTCAAAGCAATATCTTCAACACCTGTTTTCTCCAATATGAGTTTAACAGGGCATTTTGCTGAAGATAAAGCCAATGGATTTACTGAAATATATCCATGAAATTCTTTATTTGCGACCAATTCCGGTGCATTATCTATTTTCAACAAGACATCGGAAGAACCTTCAGAAATACTAAATGAGCCCGTGGTCAAATTGAACTTATAATTCCCAACCAAAGGTGTTCCCTCTGGTGCAGAAAGTTCTATCGACTTCACTTTCCATCCCGAATACTTGGCTACTGTAGTATAAGCGACATCCAAATACCCCAATGCATGCTTAAATGTCACTGGAACGGCATTTTCCACTTCTGATGTGGTTATTGCTGCATATGTCAAAGCAGTGCTTGCCAAGTGAGCATTGGACGTCCCCGACTGCAATTGCGTACTATTCAAAATCCCCGCTATGGATGTTGCCGCAGTGTTAGTTTTACTATAAGGTGAATAAACATAGAATGTATGTTCACCACTCCCCCACGCTACCTGTGTGTAGAACATCCCCTCGGTCTGTCCCACAAAAGGAGCTGCAACGCCCACAACAAGGTTGTTTGTTTTTGTCTGCTCGCAGAAGAAGCCTATTTTACTATCAGCCGCCCAAGTCGTCTTGTTATCACCCAACTGTGACTGGCAATTAAAGAAAATCTGATTTCCTCCCGCCGGACGTGTAAAATCAGTCTGAGTATAGTCATCGTCACTGCATGCAGTAGCAAGTAACACTGCACAGAGTCCTAAGACTGAAAATATAGATTGTTTTTTCATCTTTGTATGATTTAAATTTTAATGAATGATATGAATCTGACAGGCAGACTAATAACCCGGCGTCTGCTGTACCAATGGGTCCTTCGACATTACCGTAGCATCGACAGGCCATAACAGATGTTTCTCGACAAGGTCGCCCGTAACGCTAATCTGAAGAGCTTTAGCCAATTCTCCATCCTTCATACGGCGGATGTCATACCAACGCTTACCTTCACCAACAAACTCTTTGGAGCGTTCTTCCAGAATCGCTTCTTCTGCTGTCTCACTACCACGGGGGTATTTATTGGCGGCATATGCGGAACCGTATGCACGTTCACGGACACTATTGATGTATGCAGCAGGATCACCTCCCTGCAATGCCACGATTTCAGCTAGCATCAACTGCAAATCCGCATAGCGATAGACTGGCCAGTCATTCGTAAACTTACGTATATCATTGTCCAGTTCTCCTTTATATTTATTCAAGAGTATGGCTGCCGCTCCGCCGTCTACCTTATATACATCAAAGAAAGTGGCGCTACGACGAATATCGCTTTCACTGAATGTATCAAAGAATTCTTTTGTATACTGATAGTTGGATGCCGTACCATTCAGTTTCAAAGGATTCACATTATTACCTTTGTACTCTACACCATCTGCATTCTCGAAACCTACCAGATTGGTATTCGTAGGATACATGAATTTGCTAAAGAAATTCTCTTTCTCATTCAGCATGTAGCGAATTACGAATATCATTTCTTTATTATCTTTCTTCTTTACGTCAAAAACCTCTTCAAAGCTGGTCTTGGAAGCAAAGTCGTATTTGCCGCAATCTATAATATCCTGCAACGCTTGCTTTGCTGCCGCCAAGTCGGCCGGTATATTTTTCGAGTAGACGCTTCCACCGCCAATGGGTTTTACCTTACATCCCCACAACAGGATTTCAGCTCTCAACATCTTTGTTGCTGCCTTGCTCCAATAAGAACTCTTGTCTGTAGAATTGATGGTAAATGCATCATCTGCAAAATAATCTTCTGATGCCTTGATGTCTTTTACAAGGAAATTGTAGACTTCTTCTTCCGTAGCCCGCGGCTGATTCAAGTCGGAAGGGGTAAAACTACCGTCCATCACACGTGCGGTTTCAACTAGAGGAACTCCGCCATAGGTACGGAACAGATGAAAGTAATAAAAACTTCTCAATCCGTGCAACACACCCATATAATAGTTCTTTTCTGTTTCATTCAAGGCAGAACTGCCGGGTACGGACTGGATGGCATGGTTAATCTGCATGATGTCCATATAGAAGTTACCCCAGTTACTTATTACAGAATTAGCTTCGGTGAGGTTGTTTGTCACAGCCGGCACATCGCTAATAGTCTGATTGAACAAGGAAGAGTTTGAGCCGTAAAAGGTTCCACCTCTAAGTTCACCCATTTTGAACAACACTTCCTGACGTTCGCGAACACGATAATGCAAACCACGCACAAAACGTTCCGCCTGATCTTTGGTACTCCAGTAATTACTGATACCGTAGGAGTCTACCGGACTCAAGTCCAAATAATCGCAAGACTGCATGGCTCCTATCAACAACACTAATAATGTATATTTTATTTTTTTCATAATGCTATCTTTCTTTATGATTTTAGAACACAACCTTTAATCCCATCAGAACTGTCTTAGGCAAAGCATATCCGCCCTTGTTGCTACTGGTGGTCCCATATTCAGGAGTATAGAGACGATTGTCCGTTATGTAGAACAAATTCTGTCCGGTAAGCGTCACCGTCACTTTATCCATGAGGGCTTTTTTAGTCCACTGCGAAGGTAAATCGTAGCTCAAGGAAATCTCACGGGCACACAGGTAAGAAGCATCTTCCCAGAACAATGAAGTATTGCGGGTATAGTTCTTTTTAAAGTTAGTGTCGTTAGTCATCAATACCGGAAGTTCTGCACCCGGATTATCTTCCGTCCATGTCTTTTTAGCCAAATCCGGAACATTGAAGTGACCGGAAGTGATACCCATGAAATATTGATAACCGCTATTCCACTTCTTGTACCCCAACGCATAGTCGAACCGTGCAAATAATGTCAGACCTTTCCATGTAACGGACGTATTGAAACCACCCATCCACTTTGGAATCTCATTGCCAAGCTTCACCTGATCGTACGTATCAATAATTCCATCACCATTCACATCGTACCATACTGCATCCCCTGGAGCTAACTGCTGTGCATTTTTCTGCTGTTCAACTGTCAACTGCGCATAAGCCGCCGGACCATAGACCGGTTTAGAAGGAATCTTGTCTACGTAATAAGCATAATTTGCCAAATCGGCTTCGTCACGTACAACGTGCATCATCTTAAATCCGTAGATATCACCATAAGACTGTCCTTCCTGCATTCCCCCCTTCCATACGGTTTCATTACTACCTTTGCCTTTGTAAACTTCCGTTCCGCCCTGGCGGTTGTTCTCATTACCGTTATCGGGCAATTGCAGAATTTTGGATTTCACAAAAGTGATGTTGGCACCTACATTCCATTTAAAGTCCTTACGATCAAAAATGCGGTAATTGACTTCAAGCTCCATACCCTGACTACGCACAGCGCCGTTATTTGTCGTCATCGAGCCTACACCGGATGAGGAAGCTAAAGGTACATTAGCAATCAAGTCGGTAGTCTTTTTGTTGAAGTAACCTACGGCCAAGTCTACCTTATTAAACAATCCTAATTCTATCGCAGTATCAAAAGAAGTCGTCTTCTCCCAACGCAATCCGGGATAAGCAATATCGTTAATCAACAGACCGTAGATACCGTTGTAGTTACCGGCATTTCCATAACTGCCTTGTAGTTCGTACAACCCAATACCGTTCACGTTACCATTCTGCCCGTATCCCATACGAACCTTTATGTTGGAAAATATATCCAGATATTTCTCCATGAATTCTTCACGATACACATTCCATGCGGCACTGACACCAGGGAAAAATCCCCAACGGTTGTCTACCAGCTTGGAATAACCGTCGTAACGTCCGGAAAAAGAGAAAAGATACCTGCTTTTATAGTCATAGGTCGCATTTACAAAACCGGACATGATACGCTCCTGTGTGTGAGTGGTAGACATGTTACGGGTAGATTTCCCATTAGCATCCAACGGGGCAGTAAACTGCAACCCGATAAAATCATCGGAAGTAGCTCCCTGGCCTGATGCCGAGAGTCCGTAGTTATATTTGTCTATAATTTCAAAACCTCCGACTGCACTGACGTTATGGTCACCGAATGAGGCATTGTAATTAAGAATGGCGTTGTAAGTCTGATCCAGTTTGCGCGCATAAGTAGCAGAAGCTTTGCGGTTAGAATTCAGCTTGCCGGGAGCAGTAGGCAATTCTTTATCAAAAGATTCTGTTTCTTTCATCCAAAGATACCACATACCACTCAGTTTCAGACTAAGTCCTTTCATCAAATCCACTTGAAAAGAAGTTCCCAATGTGGTCTTATAAGCTGTATTTCTACGATAATAGTAGTTCTTCATCTCATTCCAGTTGGCATTCTGGGTATTATTGAGTAGTGTAATAACTGTTCCATCCAGATTAGCCCCTTTGAAAGTAGGCGGGGCCGCAGCCACTACGCTCCAGAAATTAGCGTCACTCATGTAGTTAGGGTTGGTTTCCGAACGTGAAAAGTTTACGAAACCGGAAGCTTTCAACCAACTTTTAATTTTATATTCACCATTTAAGTTAAAAGACAAACGCTGGTATCCCGACTCCAACGGAAAACCCGTTTCATCATAATATCCGATACTTGAATAATACTTACCTTTATCGTTTCCACCGGAGAACGAAACATTATAATCCTGCGTCCAGGCATCCTGCGTGTTCAACTTCATAAAATCAGTTTCCTTGAACAATAGATAATTGTCTGAGGCAGGATCTTTCATCGACTGCCAACCGTAGTCCAGGAGATACTTATTTTTATCCGTCAGAATAGATGTACTATAGATACCGTTGCTGCTTTTATTTCCATCGGCAGTAATGTCATTTCCTGTACCCCATCCATTCACCAAATTCATATCGTCTCCACTACGCTTTGCCGCCATACGCTCCCAATAGAGATAATCACGGGCATTCATAAAATCATAGTTGTCGCGGGCAAAACCTTTACCGATATTTACGTTCAAAGTTACTGTTGTTTTTCCCACATGACCGCTCTTGGTAGTCACCAATACTACACCATTGTTGGCACGTGCACCATATAATGCTGTCGCAGCAGCATCTTTCAAGACTTCAATAGACTCAATATCGTTGCTGTTGATATCATTCATATCATCTTTCTGCACACCGTCGATAATATACAACGGACTACCTGAACCGTTCAAAGAAGCACCTGCACGTACCTGGATAGAAGGACCTGCTCCTGGCTGACCGGAAGTTTGTGTAACACGTACACCAGTAACCGTACCAGCCAAAGCTGTCAATGGATTGGAACGCACACCTTTCTCCAAAACTTCAGAAGATACTTTGGATATAGCTGCCGTCAGTTTATCTTTAGTAACGGTTTTACCATAACCTGTGACAATAACTTCCTGCAAACCTATGGCATCATCTTTCATCACTACCATAATATTCTTGCGTCCATCCACCGAAACATTCTGTTGAACATAACCTATGTATGAAAAAACAAGAACCGATTTGTTCTTCGTTAATGTTAACGTATATTTTCCATCCAAATCTGTAATAGCACCATTTGATGTGCCCACTTCCAATACAGAGACACCAATCAAGGGCTCTCCTGCAACATCTTTCACAACACCACTTACCATTTGCCCAACTTGTGCATATATGCTGACAATGGAACAAAGCATGGCCACTACCATGAAAATTACTTCACGGTAGTACTTTAAATGTATTTTTCTCATATTAAAGAAGTTATTTAGTAGATAATATAAACAGTTCCAGTCTCATCCATCCAGCCGGACGAGTTGATAGTTTTGGGAATCCCGGCTCATCACCGAGTTCGGCAACAACAGCCATGTCACCATCAGGCAAAAGAGCCATACATGTATATCCTGCAGCTTTGTCATAAAGCACCATTTGGTCTGCCGGGTCGAATGTATGCGAATGACCTCCAAAGAATTTAGCTTTAGCCAAATATAATATACCACGATCGTCATGAGCTACTGTCTCAGCAATCCCTTTCGAACCACAGTAATACAACCATTCACCCTTTACTATAACACTTCCTGCACAGCCTTTGGCTGGAGTAGGTAGTGCTGTCGGAGCATAATCTGAAAAAGAAGGCCATTTGGCTCCACCATCTGTACTTACATAGTTCTGACGGTATCCGTTATAACGGATATTGCCAATCAATGCACCGTCAGGCGCTTCCGTTACTGTCCATTCACCGGACTTATTAGGTTGCCCGGTTTCCCACGTCACTCCGTTATCATCTGACCACATAGCTGTATTTCCGCCATTTGAAACGGTGCCAGCAGCTTCATTCACCTTAAAAGTACGTATAGGAACAATCAGACGGTTCTTATATTGTTCACTTGATGTCATTTGTACTCCTGAACCAGGACCAAAGCTACCAATCATTCTTGTCGCACCACTAAAAATTCCAATTGTCACTTCGTCTGTAAGATCTTTTCTTGTCCAATTTAATCCATCATCTTCCGAAGTATACATTATAGCTCTATTGTTATAACCTTGCTTGCCCGACTCTTTACCTACGGCATCCCATAAAGAGGTAAACAAAAAGATTTTCCCTGTAACTTGGTCGACAACAACAGTCGGATCCATATATGACAACTTTGATGAAGTAGTTTGACTGGTTAAGTTCTTTTCAGTCCATGTTACCCCCTTATCAGTACTACGTTTCATCAGAATATCCGTCCGCCCCGCTTTGTCTTGCCAAGTTCCATAACGAGCTTCACAAAAAACAAGTATGCTACCTTTCTTTGTAACCGCGATAGCAGGAACACGATATGAAATGTCATTACTTGCTTTCGAATTGAATACAGTAATTGTTGGAGAAGCTACCTCCCATACCGGTTCTGAACCAGGCTCAGGGTCAGGATTTGGATCCACAACCTCATCCGGATAAGGTACCGGACTGAAATCATTAACGTTATCATCCGAACAGGCATAAAGAAGGCATAATCCGATATTTAGAATTAAAGCATTAAATAAATATTTCATAAATAAAAAAATTAAAGATTAATAATAGGCACTAAAATTAAATCTAGCTTTAGCCAGTCAGCCGGTCGTTTAAGAGGTTTTATATTAGGTAACGATTTACGAGTAAACGATTGTGTATCTGCTGTTTCAAAGATTATAGCCATTCGTTCGTCCGGTAACAAAGCCATACAGCTATATCCGGAAGCTTTGTCATACAAAAGCAGACTATCATTCCAAGTTTTTCCGCCATTACAACTTTTATATAAAGTCAACCCAGCTCTTTCGTCATATTCTGGAGTTTCCGGAATTCCCTTTATTCCAGAGAAATAAAGATGTGCACCTTTCCCTAGCACACTAGCTTGGCAGCCTTTAGACACGCCAGGCAGAGTCGGATCTTTCACTGCTTTACTCCAAGTCATGCCTCCGTCTTTGCTATATGCTACCATACGTGCACCTGATACCCGAGCATTATACACTAAAACTCCATTAGGAGATTCTGCAATCTGAAACTCATTATCTGTATCTCCATTCCCTCCTACTGTCCACGTTTCACCATGATTGTCTGAGAAAATAGCAACATCATGTGCTATTTTTCTTTCTGTATCAGAAATACGGGCCGGCAAAATTAAACGTCCACTGTACTTCTCACCTACCATCTGTAATCCTGCTCCCGGACCAAAACCATATATATAGCGTCCATCAGGTATCAAAGATGCAGTAACATCAGCTGGAGCAGACCAAGACTGACCATTATCATCCGAAGTAATAAGAATGGCACGATTATTAGCTCCTGAATGGTCATCTGTCGGCCAGAAAGTCGTAAAAAGAAAAACCTTGCCAGTGCTTGAATCTAAAATAGGGGTTGGATCCATATAAGCCCCGGTAGTTCCTTTTGTTAAATCTTGCATGACCGACCATGTCTGACCATTATCTGTGCTACGCTTCACTACTATATCTGTACGACTTTTATCTTGCCAACTTTCTCTACGCGCTTCACAAAACACAAGCAAAGAACCATCTTTAGCTGTCAATAATGAAGGAATACGATAACTATTCACATTATCATCCCCTGCAGAAAACACGGTGTATTTAGGAAACTCAGAAAAAGTGTTTTTAGTATTTGACTGCGCTTCTCCTTTCATATAAGAAAAGAGAAGCATAAGTCCTGCTAATAGTATGCTTTTCGATATACACATAGTTTTAGATTTAATCTTTAAAAGCTACATAATACTTCAAAGAAGTTCCTTACAAAGCATATAACTGCGAATCATCATACGAGGTATATGGAAAGGACCTTTAAAGAGATTCCCTTTGGCAGGTTGGGCTACGGTACCGTCACGGTGAAGATAACCATACCACTCTCCGTACTCCTTATCGGGAAAGTGAGCGTACGTCCAATCACTGATCTGCTTATGCATCTGAAGATATTTCTCATCTCCGGTAGCCTGATACGCATATAAAGTAGCAATAATAGCTTCTGTTTGCGGCCACCAGAATTTCATATCCTGAGAATAATCTTGAACCGGAAGATTACGGCAGTCACGGAAGTTGATGATTCCACCGAACTCCTTGTCCCATCCCCATTCCCAGGACCAATCGAGAATTTGAAGAGCCAATTGGAGTAAATCTTTATCCCAGTTGCGATATTTAGCTTCTTCCATGATGAACCAGGCCGTTTCAATACAATGTCCCGGATTTATGAGACGTCCGTTACAAGTATCAATAAACTCACCATTGGGTCCTACCATCTCAAGCAAAGCTTTGAATTCAGGATGGATGAAGTATTGACGTAATGCTGCAATTGAACGGTCTATTTGCTCTGTCAGCACCGGGTCGTCAACAACCATACGAATTCGAGAAGCTGTATTGATCAAGATCATCGTTATTGAATGCCCCCGTGCTTCCAATGCAGGCAGATATTTCGGTTCCAACAAACCGGGAGTTTCAAGAAAATGCTGTATGCTCTTGAAAATCTCCAAAGCTCTCTCTGCATATTTTTTATCACCAGTTGCCAAAGCATATTCTGCCATTGCAATAGCAGCAAACCCTTCGGAGAACACATAACGACGTTTACGCAAGGGAGTACCTTCTTCCGTCACTTCAAAAAACATATGTCCGTCCGTATCAAAGCAATGGGACTCAATAAAGTCAATACAACTTTTCGAAGCGGAAAGCCATTCGGGATTTTTCTCTATATTATTATATGCAAATGCTGCTATGAAACCAAAACGTCCCTGAAACCACACAGACTTTGTGGTATCTATTATATTACCATCGCGATTGACGCAAGTATAGACACCGCCATGTTTACGGTCCAAGCCATACTTCATCCAAAACGGCATAATGTTGTTCATTATGTCATCCTTATAGGATGCAGCCCATTGATTTATATATTCTGTTTCGTTCATGTCTCGTACTATTAGAATTTATTACAACGTTCGAAGAAATGGATTGCTTCCAATTCTGCTTTCATCTGCGCCTCTTCTGCATCTGTCATATTCTGAAACGGAGTACGGTTCTTACCTAAATCAAGACCTATCAATTTCATAATGCGTTTTCCGCCGACTATATTTCCACGGAAATGACAGATAACATTAATCACTTCTTGTGAGAAATTCTGCCGTTCGCGAGCTGTTTCCAAATCACCCGCTTTCCATGCATCGATAATACCGACTAACTCTTTTCCGTTATAATTGGTAGTTCCCCCAATGCCACCTTGAGCACCGCCCATAGCCAGACAAGGAAGAATCGTTTCATCCTGACCATGCAGCATATCGAACTTACCATTCTTATATAAACGACACTGATTGTACTCATACATACTTTCAAAAGTATATTTGATACCTGCAAAATTAGAAATACGCCCATCTACTGCTTCCAACAATTTAACCATCGGTAAAAAAGCGCCATTAAATGCCGGAATATGATAATAATAGAAAGGTAGTTCGGGTGCACCGGATGCAATCTCTTCGATGTACTTAACTAATTCTTCAATACGTCCAATCTTCGGAAAGGGTGGAGCCATAGCACCAATACCCCATGCGCCGATCTTTTGTGCATGTTCGGCCAGCATACGGCTCGCTTTCACACAGCAACTGCCAACATGTACAATCACTTTAAAACCGTCAGGAGCAACAGAAACCCAACGTTCAGCCAGTTGCATACGTTCTTCTTCTGTCAGCATATAGCCTTCACCGGAAGAGCCATTGATAAAAACTCCTTGCAGCCCATTCTTTACCAGCATTTTAGCGTATGCTTCAATTGGTTCTAAATTTATTTCACCATTTTCATAAAAAGGAGTAAACGGTGCATCAATAAGTCCTTTAATTCGTTCCATCATTTTATTTTTTATAAAGTTAGTATTATTCTCAATCTACCATATTATCTGTCTTCGGCCTTAAGAAATAGATTTGAAGTACCAATGCCACAGCTACTACAATGCTTAACATTGCAAATCCTTGTCCCAAGCTTCCACCATCTGTCCATTTGCCAAGAACCTCGGTCACGGCAGCTCCGGCAAATACTCCGGTCATATTCATTATGCCATAAGCGGTTGCACGATGTTTTGCCGATACGAACTGACACAAAATAGGCATATTATTTGCATCAAATATTCCAAAACCAATACCAAAGAGCAGTCCCGCACCAATCACACTGATAAAGCTATGACCAAAACCAAGCAAAAGCAACGCCGGTATGGTCATTCCCAAACCAATAGCTCCTGTATAAATACGTCCACGAATATTTTTTTGCACCCAACGGTCGGACAATATTCCACCTAGAATAACACCGATAAAAGACGATACTGCAATTGTTATGGTAGAGATCGGACCCGCCTCAGCCATAGGAATATTCAGACTATCTGCAAATAACGTCGGAAGCCTATTCTTTGTAGCCCATCCCGGAAGGCTGGGAGCAGCAAAATAGATAAGAATTATCCAAAATGCCCAGTTAGTAAACAGCAAGGAAAGCCCACTTATGACAGAAGGTTTCTTCTCTTTAGGAGTATTGTCTATTTCCTTAACAGCAATATTATGAATAGGATTTTCTTTCAAAAATAATATAAGTACCAAAGAATAGGCAATACCAACAATACCAAACCAATGAAAAGTGCTCTGCCATGAAAAAACTGCAGCAGCCGTAGCCCCAAAACCACCGATAGCCTGGCCTACATACAATCCCGTCATATGTACTCCTACCGCTAAAGAACGTGATTTCCCCTCATGCCAGTCAGCAATCAACGACAAAGCCGACGGAATATACAACGCTTCACTGATTCCCATTATAGCACGTAACCAATAAAGTTCGTGAAAATCTTGAGCATACCCCATCAAGAAAGTAACAGCAGACCAAACAAAAAGACTGCCAACCACCAACCATTTACGATTTACCCTATCTGCTATTATTCCGGCAACGGGACTCATAAAACCATATATCCACAAAAAAATAGCCATCAAAGCTCCAAAAGCCTCTGCTTTATTCAACTCCACAATATCAACTTTCATAGCTTCTTGCATAGTAGAAAGCATCTGGCGATCCATATAATTAAGAAGCGCCACTATCCACAATAAACCAACTACCACCCAGGGATAAATATTCTTGTTTTTCATATAAAGTAAATTTTTATGTTTCACTCGTATTAAATCATTGCAAACATATAGATATTTTTATTATTATCCAAATATTTAATTAAATATTTTATTATATCACGGTGATTAATTAATAAGCAATACACAACAATAGTCTATACGACTAAAAAAGGCAGCGCTACTACAATAAATAACGCCACCTTTTTTTTGCATCGAAAAGCAAACCAATAGTAAATCAAAGCTTTACTTTAGCTATTAATTTACGAATTTTACCATGACCGATAACCGGTGCATGAGGATCCTCCGGATATACAATCACAAATTGTCCCGGTAGCAGATTAACATAAGTAGTAGGACGATCCGAATATAAAGCACATTCTTCCTCTTTAGAATATGCCTTAACCTCATTTTCCAAATCCTCTAAAGCTTTCCAGCCAATCGTTTCTGCGCCCTCTAACAGAATATGCACATCAATGTAATCGTGATGCAACTCTAAAACCTGCTTATCAGGAGCTACACACTCCGGATTTACATTATTAATAAATAGACGCTCACCATCAATCTCAATACGCCCCAATTCCGCGTGAAGTAAATCATGCGTTTTCACATAGTCAAATAAACGTCCAAACATAGGGTGGAGCCCTTCAATGCGCTGACTATTTTGCAGATTAGATACAATCATATTTCTCCTTTTATTTATAGTTAAACAATATCTGCACAAATATAGGACTAATATTTAATATACACGTTTATATTAATAAAATTATTTATTATATCAATTTGCAAAACCTGATATTTTGCATTAGTCATTTGTGCCAAAGAAGAATACAGAAACGGGCATTACAACAAATTCAAATTCATCAAACACCTATTAATAAATAAATTTATTATCTTTGTGGAAAAGAATAAAGAAGAACTAAGATGAAACAACATTTACTGAAAGAAATAGAAGCAGGAACCAAAAACGCTCTTCTCAAGAAGAAGATTATTACGCATTATATATATAGTGGTAGTTCTACTATTACAGATTTAGCAAAAGAACTAGATCTTAGCGTCCCAACTGTCACAAAATTCATTAGCGAAATGTGTGAAGAAGGCTATATTAATGATTATGGCAAACTGGAGACAAGTGGTGGACGTTATCCCAGCTTATACGGGCTTAACCCCGAATCCGGATACTTCATTGGGGTAGACATCAAGAAATTTGCGATTAATATAGGTTTAATCAATTTCAAAGGTGATATGGTAGAATTAAAAATGAATATCCCCTTTAAATCAGAAAACACTTCAGAAGCACTTGATGAGCTATGCAGGCTTATTCTCCAATTTATAAAGAATGCAGATGTTGACAATGATAAAATATTAAATATCAATATAAATGTTTCCGGTAGGGTAAATCCTGAATCCGGGTATAGTTTCAGTCTATTTAATTTTGAAGAAAGACCCTTAGCAGAGGTGCTAACTGAAAAAATTGGATTTCGGGTAACAATAGATAATGATACACGCGCTATGACCTATGGAGAATACATGAAGGGATGCGTAAAAGGAGAAAAAGATATTATCTTTGTAAATGTTAGTTGGGGGTTAGGTATCGGCATTATTATTGATGGGAAAATATATACCGGAAAATCAGGCTTTTCCGGAGAATTTGGACATACAAATGTCTTCGACAACGAAATAATTTGCCATTGCGGAAAAAAAGGATGCCTGGAAACCGAAGCGTCCGGTTCTGCCCTTCATCGAATATTAATCGAACGTATTCAAAACGGAGAGAGTTCTATTTTATCAAACAGAATTTTATCAAAAAATAATGCATTAACTCTTGATGAAATTATCGCTGCCGTGAATAAAGAGGACTTACTCTGCATTGAGATAGTAGAAGAGATTGGACAGAAACTTGGGAAACAGATCGCAGGATTAATAAATATCTTTAATCCCGAACTGGTTATCATAGGCGGAACTCTGTCATTAACCAGTGATTATATCACCCAACCCATCAAAACAGCAGTGCGCAAGTATTCTCTAAATTTGGTCAATAAAGATTCAGCCATCATGACTTCCAAGTTGAAGGACAAAGCTGGTATTGTAGGGGCTTGCATGTTGGCACGCAGCAGAATGTTCGAGAGTTGACTCTATCTTCAGCGCCGGGAGAGAAAGTTATCTATAAAACGAACAATGTAGACTACGGCAACCCCGGCAACAACTAAAACAATAATACGACTTAACATAGATGTATTTTTATATTTCACATAAAATCCAAACAAAGAGACATTCCTAGTCATACTAAAAGAATTCTGTAAAAAATAAAACGCTGATTATTAACTTAATAATCAGCGTTTTATTTGAGAGCCGCTAGCCAGACTTGAACTGGCGACCTACGCGTTACGAATGCGTTGCTCTACCAACTGAGCTATAGCGGCGGTTTGTCTCTCGTTTACGGCGTGCAAAATTACAGCTTTATTTGAGAAAACAAAAAGAATCCGACATTTTTTTAAGTTTAAATTTTAAATCGGCTTTTGTTGACTAAATCTAAAACTTCTCTTTGTGGTCAAATTTCCCCTCATCGGTATAGTATTTCCACGTACCTTTAGGCTTGTTATTGGCATACTTCCCACGAAGTTTCAAAGTACCATCTTCGTAATATTCACGGTAACGTCCGTGCCTTTTTCCCTCTTTTACTTCCGACTCGCTCTTTAATGCTCCTTCAGGATAAAATTCCCGCAGAACATTTCCTTCAAACTTTTCGACATAGAAACGTTTTAGTTCACCCATCTGCTCTTTTTCGGTTTCGGCATCTTCGTTCATTTCTTCATCATCTTCATCAGTAGCAACTGAAGTTACCGTCTCTTCAGGCTCATAGGGTGCATAATCCATAACATATTGCAAAGAAGCCGACCGGCTATCCCCTATCACCTGCATAGTCCAATAAGGGAAAGAAAACAAAACATCTTTATTAGATTGTATTTCATTCCATGTACTCGCATTCATCATAGGTTTCAACTGAGAATAGAACTTATGCATATCTGTATACAAGAAAATAGTAGAACTGGATTTCATATACGAAAGTGCATCCTTAAACCCTTGATTATTTTTCAATAAATTCTTTTGCTCGTAATCCTCTACAAATGAAAGCAAAGAAGAAGCCTTATTACTGAAAACTACATAATCATCCACGTAAGTATAATATGGCTTCTCAAACTTATCAAATAACTTTCCGAAAAACAGACGGAAGAAGCCCTTCATCTCGACATAATTGATCTCAAAGTCTTTATAATTAACCGTCTTAACCTTAACCGGAGTACGCCGCTTTATCTTCTTCTCAATAAACTCCATATTCTTACGGGCATCTTTTATACTTTTAGCCCTGACAGCCAAAATAAGCTCAGGATCATGTCCCAACAAACCCGGTTCAGATTGTGTAATGGCAAATTCACCTGACATCCAACTCAGAAAGTTATCCTCCAAAGAAATTCCAAACAATCCTTCAATCTTTTTCCGAGAACTTTGATAAGAATCATACAACTGTTTATCATGCACAGAAAGTGCATTTTCCAACTCTTTCACAAAAGTCACAGGATTATAGAAACCTATATTTGTATAAAGAGCCGTTCGCCCGGAAAGAATCTCATGCGCTTTCATCTTATGTTTTCCCGAATTCAACAAAGCAGTAACATAAGGATCGGCAGAGTCTTTTCGTAAGGTATACCCCTTCACCTCCATTCTGTCTTTGTTTGCATTCAGATAAAGACCGGCAAAGTTCATAGAATTACTAAAGAGATCAACATATTCGTTTCTCGTTCCTAAATAAATAGACATAAACTGAGGAATACGCGCATAATTGATAAAGACTCTTACAAGCCCCTTGCCCGAAACTAATTTCTCCGTTTCGATAAAAGACAGGTCGAGTCCGATTTTGGGTTTATTGCGCGAGTTAATAGCCGATTCGACAAGAGCGGATGTGTACGAACCTACCAAATGATTGTCCACAAAAGCAATGTAGAAAATATCACGTGTATCAGGATCACGCATTTCAAGTATATTGATGCCGCTATGCATTCGGCTAGTAACCGTAAAACCGCTCATCACCAATACCGTTTCAACCTGATCTTTCAATAAATCCATCTTCGATGCTTTCTGCATATCCAAAACAAGCAGGAAATCCCAATTGGTGGCACGGGTTTTATGAAGTGAAATTAGCATATCCCGTTTACCGACAAGAGACAATAACACTTTATTGCTTTTAACTACCGAATCCAACTTTTCTACACTCGCTGTTACTTCTTCAAAAGATTTCGCTTTCTTCAGACATTGCCATGTCTCACTTCCACTAAACTTCTCCCAATCTTCAATCGGAGCTGATGACTGAATAATAAATGCAGCATCTTCGGGGATCAAATAAATCTGTTGGATATTACGGTCGGGTGAGACAAACAGATAAACGATGGAATATAAAATATATACCGCCAAGGCTAATCCTACCGTTACTAAAGTTCTCTTTACTATTTTCTGAGCATTCTTTTTCTTATCGGGGTCAACATATTGCTCTTGCTGCCCGTTGTGCAATTCTTCCATCATGTTCCGTTATTGAGTTGAGCGGGCAAAAATACTAAAAAAAATGAAATTAATTAATTAGTTCTGACTCATTTAGCAAAATTATTCCGCGAAAGAGATTTTATAAAACACAAAATAGTCTAAGTAACCTACTCTCCTGTTTTTATAAAATCTATTCTGAATAAATTATAATCTGTTGACTTATATGGCAAATATATACTAACTTTACAGCATGAAAAAGAAATTCCAACTCGAAGTTCCGGGCGGAGCCGACAAGATTTTACTTCATACCTGTTGCGCTCCCTGTTCATCGGCTATCATCGAATGCCTGATGCAGCATAATATTACTCCTGTTATCTATTACTGCAATCCTAACATTTATCCACAGGAAGAATATAATATGAGGAAAGATGAATGCACACGTTATGCCCAATCTTTAGGGCTTCAAATCATAGACACCGATTACAACCACGAAGCCTGGCGATGCCAAATGACAGGAATGGAGCAAGAACCCGAAAGAGGCGGACGCTGCCTGCGCTGCTTCAAAGTCCGCCTGCTGGAGACTGCCCGTTATGCACACGAACATGGTTTTTCTGTCATTACCACCACACTTGCTTCCAGCCGCTGGAAGAGTCTGGAACAGATAAATGAATCCGGGCAATATGCTACTGCAAACTATCCTGATGTTACCTACTGGGAGCAGAATTGGCGCAAAGGCGGACTAAGCGAACGCCGTATCGCTATTATCAAAGAATATAATTTCTACAACCAGCAATATTGCGGTTGTGAATTCAGTATGAGAAAAGAAGAATAACAGACACCATTATCACCAGCAAATCAATGAATCGAACTAAAAAAGGTAAAAACAGAAGACTGTTCAAAAAGAAATCACGCTCTAATTATAAACTAGGATACATTATCGTCCTCATTGTACTTATTCCTATTATATATGGTGTCTATTTGTATTACCAACAAACTGACAGACCCAAAAATAACGAATCACAAACGAATGAATCACTTCATTTTTTTTTCGACAATGATTTACAGACCCCTATATCACTAATTCCCCGGCAGGAACAAATAATCCACCACACCGGATACATTGTTTCTTACAACAAAGACTTAAAACTTCCCAACTGGGTTTCTTACGAATTAACCCGGGAAGAAACAAAAGGGAAAGAGAAAAGAAGCAATCGCTTTATCACTGACCCACTAGTCAAGGGGCTGATTGCAACTAATGCAGATTATGCACGTTCAAGATATGACAAAGGACATATGGCACCAGCTGCGGATATGAAATGGAGTCCGCAAGCTATGGAAGCATCTTTTTATTTCAGCAACATATGTCCGCAACATCCACAATTAAACAGAAGAGGCTGGAAAAAACTGGAAGAGAAAATACGAGACTGGGCAATAGCAGACAGTGCTATCATCATTATATGTGGTCCCATTATAACCAAACAGCCAAAAACAATCGGGAAAAATAAAGTTGCAGTACCGCAACAGTTTTTCAAAGTAGTCCTGTCTCCTTTCGCTAAACCAATGCGGGCTATCGGATTCCTGTTCAATAACAGACAAGCCGTAGAACCTCTCTCCACATATGCAGTAACAATAGACAGCATCGAACGTCTTACTAACATGGACTTCTTCGCACCTCTACCCGACGAAATAGAAAACAAGATAGAAGCAGAAGCAAATTACTTCCAATGGCCTAACTAATATCCATCCTCGCTAAAACAAGTTTGGCTGATTTGAACATACCATATTCATTCCATCCATCTATGTGAATGAAAAAGCCGTCACTAAATGAGTAAAGAATAAGATAATTTACTCATCTCTTCTGCGATTCATCAGCGAAAGGAATCGTCTCTATCTAAATTCTTTTTATCTTTGACGAACTTTTTAAAAAGCTCGAAAGATGAAGAAAAAAAAGAGAAACATTTTATTATCAATTCTAATAGGAGCATTCCTTCTTTGCGCCATTGCCGGGGGGAGCGTTTATTATTACCTGTTTGCTCCTCAATTCCATCCATCTAAAACCGTATATATCTATGTAGATCGAGACGATACCGCCGATTCCATATATAACAAAATAAAGAAGTTCGGATATGTCAACAAGCTCACTGGATTCCAATGGATGGCTAAATACAAGGATTTCAAACAGAATATCCATACCGGACGTTATGCTATTCGTCCGAATGACAATGTATACCACGTATATAGCCGCTTTTCCAGAGGATACCAAGAACCTATCAACCTCACTATCGGAAGCGTGAGGACATTAGACCGACTGGCACGAAACATAGGCAAACAGCTCATGATAGACTCTGCCGAAATCGCCAGCCGGCTATTCGATCCTTCTTTTCAAAATAAAATGGGATACACAGAAATAAGCCTTCCCTGTCTTTTTATACCGGAAACTTATCAAGTGTACTGGGATATGAGCGTAGAAGATTTTTTCAAGCGCATACAAAAAGAGCACGAACGTTTCTGGAACAAAGAACGTCTCGCACAAGCCACCGCCATCGGAATGACACCGGAAGAGGTAAGTACACTTGCTTCCATTGTTGAAGAAGAAACAAACAACAATGAAGAAAAGCCGGTAGTAGCCGGATTGTATATCAATCGTTTGCGTAAAGATATGCCTTTACAGGCAGATCCAACCATAAAATTTGCCCTGCAAGATTTCGGACTACGCCGCATCAACAACGAGCATCTGAAAATTAATTCACCCTATAACACCTATATGAATACCGGACTCCCGCCCGGACCTATCCGAATCCCCTCAAAAAAAGGAATAGACAGCGTATTGAACTATACAAAACACAACTATATTTATATGTGCGCCAAAGAAGATTTTTCAGGAACTCATAATTTTGCTTCCAATTATGCCGATCATATGGCAAATGCAAGAAAATACTGGAAAGCGCTAAATGAAAGAAAGATTTTCAAGTAAATTTGTGATAAAACAGACTGAAAAGCCTATCTTTGCCCGATAGATTAACAAACTGTGATCAACACTAAATAAAAGAAATAGATATGAGCAAGCAACTCTTACTTGGCGATGAAGCCATTGCACAAGCTGCACTGGATGCCGGACTTTCAGGCGTTTATGCCTATCCGGGTACTCCTTCAACTGAAATTACGGAATATATTCAAATGGCCCCTATAACGACCGAACAGAATATACACAACCGTTGGTGTGCCAATGAAAAAACAGCGATGGAAGCTGCGTTGGGTATGTCTTTCGTAGGCAAACGGGCATTAGTTTGTATGAAACATGTAGGTATGAATGTAGCAGCCGACTGTTTTGTCAATTCCGCCATCACCGGTGTGAAAGGCGGATTAATCGTGATAGCAGCAGACGACCCCAGCATGCACTCTTCCCAAAATGAACAGGACAGCCGTTTTTACGGAGATTTTTCACTGATACCGATGTATGAACCCAGCAATCAGCAAGAAGCATACGATATGGTATATAGCGGCTTTGAATTCTCTGAAAAAATGGGTGAACCTATTCTAATGCGTATGGTAACCCGCCTTGCACATTCCCGCTCCGGAGTAGAACGTAAAGAGCAAAAGCCGCAGAATGACATATCTTTCAGCGAAGATCCACGCCAATTCATCCTGTTGCCGGGAAATGCCCGTAAACGCTACAAAGTATTGCTCTCCCGCCAAGACGAGTTTATGAAGGCTTCTGAAGAATCACCTTACAATAAATATACAGATGGTCCTAACAAAAAATTGGGAATCATCGCTTGCGGTATCGGCTACAATTATTTGATGGAGAACTATCCCGAAGGTTGCGAATATCCGGTACTCAAGATCGGTCAATATCCATTACCTAAAAAACAATTGCACCAATTAATCGAATCTTGTGACGAAATCCTCGTTTTGGAAGATGGTCAACCATTCGTAGAAAAGCAATTAAAGGGTTATTTGGGTATTGGCATTAAAGTAAAAGGACGATTAGACGGTACTTTGACACAAGATGGAGAATTGAATCCCGACTCGGTGGCGCGTGCGGTAGGCAAAGAGAACAAATCGGAATTTAGCGTTCCTTCTGTAGTAGAAATGCGCCCTCCCGCACTTTGTGAAGGATGCGGACACCGCGATATGTATATCACGCTGACTGAAGTTCTTAAAGAAGAATACCCCACTCATAAAGTATTCAGCGACATCGGTTGTTACACGCTCGGCGCAAACGCCCCATTCAATGCCATCAACTCATGTGTAGACATGGGAGCTTCTATCACTATGGCAAAAGGTGCGGCAGACGGTGGTCTTCATCCGGCTGTGGCCGTAATCGGAGACTCCACTTTCACCCATTCGGGAATGACCGGATTACTCGACTGCGTAAATGAAAACGCCAATGTAACCATCGTAATCTCCGACAACGAAACTACTGCCATGACAGGCGGACAGGATTCTGCCGGAACCGGACGTATCGAAGCTATCTGCGCAGGGCTCGGAGTCCTCCCCGAGCATATCCGCGTAGTTGTGCCATTGAAGAAAAACTACGAAGAGATGAAGAAAATCATACGCGAAGAAATCGAATATCGGGGTGTATCTGTCATTATCCCACGTAGAGAGTGTATCCAAACATTAGCACGCAAAAAAAGAAGTAAGTAAGCCATGAAAAAAGACATTATATTATCAGGAGTAGGTGGACAAGGGATTTTGTCCATTGCTACAGTAATAGGCAAAGCTGCCTTGAAAGAAGGACTTTATATGAAACAGGCGGAAGTGCACGGAATGAGCCAACGCGGTGGAGACGTTCAATCTAATCTCCGCATCAGCGACCAACCGATTGCTTCCGACTTGATCCCTTCCGGCAAATGCGACCTGATCATCTCACTGGAGCCTATGGAAGGTCTGCGCTATCTTCCCTACCTCAGTTCTGAAGGCTGGTTGGTGACTAACGAAACTCCATTTGTCAATATCCCCAATTATCCGGAAGCAGACAAAGTAATGGCCGAAATCAATAAATTGCCTCATAAGATTGTATTAAATGTAGATAAAGTAGCCAAAGAAGTAGGCTCTGCCCGAGTTGCCAATATCGTTTTACTGGGAGCAACCATTCCATTTCTTGGTATCGATTACGAAAAAGTGCAAGACAGCATTCGTGAAATCTTCCTCCGCAAGGGAGAAGCAATTGTAGAAATGAATCTTAAAGCATTGGCCGCCGGTAAGGATATTGCGGAAAAGCTGATGTAATAATAGGCATTACCATGAGTACACAATACTGGGAAGAAGAACTAGAAACCATGAGCCGTGAGAAGTTGCAGGAATTGCAACTTCAACGGCTTAAAAAAACAATTAACATAGCTGCAGATGCTCCTTATTATAAAGAAGTTTTCAGCAAACATGGCATTACCGCAGATAGCATACAGTCGTTGGAAGATATCCGAAAAATACCCTTTACGACCAAAGCCGATATGCGCGCCCACTACCCTTTCGGACTAGTAGCAGGTGATATGAGCAATGATGGTGTACGCATCCACTCTTCCAGTGGCACTACCGGAAATCCGACCGTGATTGTTCATTCGCAACACGACCTCGACTCTTGGGCCAACCTGATAGCCCGCTGCCTGTATGCCGTAGGTATCCGCAAGACTGATGTTTTCCAAAACAGTTCAGGATATGGTATGTTTACAGGCGGTCTAGGTTTCCAATACGGTGCCGAGCGCCTCGGTTGCCTTACAGTTCCCGCTGCAGCCGGAAACAGCAAGCGACAGATCAAGTTCATCAATGACTTTAAAACGACTGCTTTACACGCCATCCCCAGCTACGCCATCCGCTTGGCTGAAGTTTTTCAGGAAGAAGGACTCGACCCGACAAAAACGACACTAAAAACATTGGTTATCGGCGCCGAACCTCATACAGACGAACAACGCCGGAAAATAGAACGAATGTTGGGCGTAAAAGCATACAATAGTTTTGGCATGACGGAAATGAATGGCCCTGGCGTCGCTTTCGAATGTCAGGAACAAAACGGAATGCACTTTTGGGAAGACTGCTACTTGGTGGAAATCATTGATCCCGAGACAGGTGAACCTATGCCTGAAGGAGAAATCGGTGAATTGGTACTCACCACTCTCGATCGTGAAATGATGCCGCTGATTCGCTATCGTACCCGCGATTTAACCCGTATCCTACCCGGAAAATGCCCATGCGGACGTACACATATCCGTATTGACCGCATCAAAGGTCGCAGTGACGATATGTTTATTATCAAAGGAGTCAACATTTTCCCGATGCAGGTTGAAAAAATCCTTGTACAGTTCCCCGAATTAGGCAGCAACTACTTAATTACCTTGGAAACTGTCAGCAACCAGGACGAAATGATTGTCGAAGTAGAACTGAGCGACCTCTCTACCGACAACTATATTGAACTGGAAAAAATCCGTAAGGATATCACCCGTCAATTGAAAGATGAAATCCTGGTTACTCCAAAAGTGAAACTAGTAAAGAAAGGCTCTCTCCCACAAAGCGAAGGAAAAGCCGTTCGCGTGAAAGACTTGCGAAACAACAAATAAACGGTCCAAATTGACCATGTGCTAATATACCTTCCGCAAGTTTCATCACACGGAATGGTATATTAGCACATTATTAATTAATATCATATAGTATGCAATTACTTAAGAAAAGAATCTTGCAAGACGGAAAATGCTACGAAGGGGGCATCCTTAAAGTAGACAGTTTTATCAATCATCAAATGGATCCTGTTCTGATGAAATCAATCGGAGTTGAGTTTGTCCGCCGTTTCGCAGCCACAAATGTGAATAAAATCATGACAATCGAAGCCAGCGGTATCGCCCCGGCTATCATGACAGGCTACCTGATGGATTTACCTGTCGTATTTGCTAAGAAAAAGTCTCCTAAAACGATACAGAATGCATTAAGCACCACCGTGCACTCATTTACCAAAGACCGTGATTATGAAGTCGTTATCAGTGCCGACTTCCTCACTCCTAACGACAATGTACTTTTTGTAGACGACTTCCTTGCATATGGCAACGCTGCATTAGGCATTCTCGACCTCATCAAACAATCCGGAGCCAATTTGGTAGGAATGGGATTCATCATCGAAAAAGCGTTCCAAAACGGCCGTAAAATATTAGAAGAACAAGGGATCAGAGTAGAAAGTCTGGCTATTATTGAGGATTTATCTCACTGCCGCATTAAAATCAAAGATCAATAACCAGAGTTGGGGTTAAAATATTGGCCTTTTCCTTTTGTTCTTTTTCCGTATTGCACCGCATGCTTGGGACACACATGATAACATGCCAGGCATGAGGTACAGTCCTTTCCCCACACAGGCTTTCCTTCTGCAACAATTATATTCTCCATCGGACAACTCTTCTCGCAACACCTGCATCCGATACAGGCATCTGTTGCATAAAAATTTTCAGGTGACATCTGAAAACGATTAAATAAAGGATTGATTATTCTCGTTTTGATAAAAGGAATACTCCCTTCATGGCAAGAGAATACACATTCTCTTCTACTTATCAAAGTATTGACTCTTTTGAGGCTTGAAACACTCTCCACCAACTTTTTCCTTTCCAATTCTTCGTTATCTACATCAAACCCCGGAAGCAGTACATAATTATTGGGCATAGTCACAGAAAAACCCGCATGACACTCCCATCCCTTATATTTTAATGCTTTCATCATGACCTGTTGAGTAAGCCCGGTGTCATCCCCACATGAACAGACAAAAAACAAATATTGCCCTTTATACCCTTTCAGAGAAAGTTTCTGAATAAAACGTAATACAATTACAGGCGGAGCCCATGAATAGACCGGAAACACAAATCCTATCTTCTCATCTTCCCGTAGACAGAACTCAAACATTTCATTCCTTAATACATCGGGAATAAAGACTAAATCTTCTTTTTGCTCTTTGGATAGCTGAGCAGCGATCCACTTAGAATTGCCTGTACCTGAGAAATAAAATATCATAGAAAAGTATATAAGAAAGCCGTACCGACGATGTGATGAAACTCTGATAGAACAAGATTTGAGCGCTCGCCCTCTTTGTAATCCACCGGCTTAAAGCTGTCCCGAAGGATGTGGCCCGCCATTGAAGA
>NZ_CABUHK010000035.1 GCF_902491285.1 uncultured Bacteroides sp.
TGGGAAAGAAAGAACGTATTCTAATTTATGGAGATTATGACGTAGACGGTACTACCGCCGTGGCACTGGTCTACAAGTTTATTCAACAGTTCTATTCGAACCTTGACTATTACATACCCGACCGTTACAACGAGGGGTATGGCATTTCTAAAAAAGGAGTGGACTATGCCGCTGAAACCGGTGTGAGTCTGATTATCGTACTCGATTGCGGAATAAAGGCAGTAGAGGAAATCACGTATGCCAAAGAGAAAGGCATTGATTTTATCATCTGCGACCATCATGTGCCGGATGATATCCTGCCGCCTGCCGTAGCTATCCTGAACGCCAAACGCTTGGATAATACGTATCCGTACACGCACCTTTCGGGCTGCGGTGTCGGCTTCAAATTTATGCAGGCATTCGCTATCAGCAACGGTATCGAGTTTCATCATCTGATTCCGCTACTCGACATCGTGGCGGTAAGTATCGCATCGGACATCGTGCCGATTATGGGCGAAAACCGTATTCTTGCTTTTCATGGGCTGAAGCAGTTGAACAGCAATCCGAGTATCGGGATGAAAGCCATTATCGATGTATGCGGACTTTCCGAAAAAGAAATCACCGTCAGCGACATCGTGTTCAAAATCGGGCCGCGCATCAATGCGTCGGGACGTATCCAGAACGGAAAAGAAGCGGTGGACTTACTGACGGAAAAAGATTTCTCGGCTGCGCTTGAGAAAGCCGGACAAATCAATCAGTATAACGAGACACGGAAAGACCTCGACAAAAGCATGACGGAAGAGGCAAACAACATCGTCGCCAACCTGGACGGATTAGCCGACCGACGCTCTATCGTGCTTTATAATGAGGAATGGCACAAAGGGGTGATTGGCATCGTAGCTTCCCGCCTGACAGAAGTCTATTATCGTCCTGCCGTAGTACTGACCCGCACAGATGACATGGCAACAGGTTCCGCACGTTCTGTTTCCGGTTTCGATGTATATAAAGCGATTGAGCATTGCCGCGACTTGCTGGAAAATTTCGGCGGACATACCTATGCTGCCGGATTGTCCATGAAGGTGGAGAATGTGGATGCTTTCACCAAACGGTTTGAAGAGTACGTCTCACAGCATATCTTGCCGGAACAGACCAGTGCCGTCATTGATATTGATGCCGAGATTGACTTCAGGGATATTTCTCCCAAATTCTTCAATGATCTGAAAAAGTTCAATCCCTTCGGGCCCGACAACATAAAGCCCATTTTCTGTACACATCATGTCTATGATTATGGGACGAGTAAAGTGGTGGGACGCGACCAGGAACATATCAAACTGGAACTGGTTGACAATAAATCGAACAATGTGATGAACGGTATCGCATTCGGGCAAAGCTCGCACGTGCGTTATATCAAGACTAAACGTTCGTTCGACATCTGCTACACCATCGAAGAGAATACCCACAAACGTGGTGAAGTGCAACTTCAAATCGAGGATATAAGACCGATTGAATAAGTATCAGGAGATATTAAAACAATACTGGGGATATGACTCTTTCCGCGACTTGCAGGAAGAGATCATCACCAGTATCGGCGAAGGCAAAGACACGCTGGGACTGATGCCGACCGGTGGCGGCAAGTCCATCACATTTCAAGTTCCTGCCCTCGCCCAAGAAGGGCTCTGTCTCGTCATCACTCCCCTCATCGCTCTGATGAAGGACCAGGTGTATAATCTGCGCAAACGCGGCATCAAGGCTCTTGCCGTATACTCCGGCATGACACGGCAAGAGATTATCACCGCACTTGAGAACTGCATCTTCGGCAATTACAAATTCCTCTACATTTCTCCGGAACGTCTGGATACGGAAATTTTCCGTATCAAACTCCGCTCCATGAAAGTCTCCATGATTACAGTGGACGAAAGTCACTGTATCTCACAATGGGGATATGATTTCCGTCCCGCTTACCTGAAGATAGCGGAAATACGGGAACTTTTGCCAGGAGTTCCCGTACTGGCACTTACCGCCACCGCCACCCCGGAAGTAGTAAAAGACATCCAAGCCCGGCTGAATTTCCATGAGGGGAATGTTTTCCGCATGAGCTTTGAGCGGAAAAACCTGGCGTATATCGTCCGCAAGACAGATAATAAGACAAAAGAATTATTGCATATCTTACGAAGGATACCGGGCAGCGCCATTATTTATGTCCGCAACAGGCGACGGACCAAAGAAATCACCGAACTGCTGGTAAACGAAGATATTACCGCCGATTTCTATCATGCCGGACTTGACAATGCCGTAAAAGACCTGCGGCAAAAACGTTGGCAAAACGGAGAGGTCCGTGTAATGGTAGCCACAAATGCTTTCGGAATGGGAATTGACAAACCTGACGTCCGCATTGTGCTGCATCTCGATCTTCCAGATTCGCCCGAAGCCTATTTTCAGGAAGCCGGACGTGCGGGAAGAGACGGAGAAAAGGCTTATGCCGTAATCTTATATACCAAATCGGACAAGACGACCCTGCATAAGCGCATAGTGGATACCTTTCCCGACAAGGAATACATACTCAATGTCTACGAACATTTACAGTATTATTATCAGATGGCGATGGGGGACGGATTTCAATGTGTCCGCGAATTCAATATCGAAGAGTTCTGCCGGAAGTTCAAATACTTTCCGGTTCCGGTGGACAGTGCACTGAAAATCTTGACTCAAGCCGGTTATCTGGAATATACGGATGAGCAGGACAATGCTTCGCGTATCCTTTTCACGCTTCGCCGGGATGAGTTGTACAAGTTGCGCGAAATGGGGGCGGAAGCAGAAGCGCTGATACAGACCATTCTCCGTTCGTACACAGGAGTATTCACGGATTATGCGTATATCAGCGAAGCATCCCTGTCCATACGTACCGGACTGACACGCGAGCAAATCTACAACATACTGGTGACACTGACCAAACGCCGTATCGTGGATTACATTCCTCGCAAAAAGACACCTTATATTATATACACGCGCGAACGTCAGGAACTTCGTTTCGTACATATTCCGCCTTCTGTCTATGAAGAACGCAAAGTCCGCTATGAAGCGCGCATCAAGGCGATGGAAGAGTATGTCACTTCAGACAATGTATGCCGCAGTCGGATGCTACTCCGCTACTTCGGGGAGAAAAACGGATCTGACTGCGGACAGTGCGATGTCTGTCTCAGCCATCATGCAACAGATTCTCTATCCGAAGCATCTTTCGAGAAACTGAAACGGCAAATTACAGTACTGCTTATTCAGAATCCGCTATCTCCAGTAGAAATAGCCAATAAAATAACAGCGGAAAAAGAGGAAGTGGCGGAAGTTATCCGGCATTTATTGGAAGAAGGTGCATTGAAGATGCAGGATGGAATGATACATATTTCAAAATAAGTTATTACATTTGCAGATAAACTCAAAAACAACATATCATGCCGAACTTTTTTAAATCTTTCTTCTCCGGTAAGTCTGAAACTCCGGAAAGTGAAAAGCAAAAAAACGACCGGAAAAGATTCGAGATTTTCAAATACGACGGTTTGCGTGCGCAACGCATGGGACGTCCGGATTATGCCGTAAAATGTTTCACGGAAGCTCTTGCCATTGAGGAAGAGTTTGAAACGATGGGGTATCTCAGTCAACTCTACATCCAAATGGGCGACACCGCAAAAGCCCGCGAACTGTTGGAGAAAATGGCTGTCATGGAACCGCACATCACCCATACTTTCCTGACATTGGCGAATGTATGCTTTATCCAGGAAGATTATCAGGCTATGGAAGAGGCAGCCAATAAGGCGATTGCCATCGAAGAAGGAAATGCCGTAGCGCATTATCTGCTGGGAAAAGCCCGTCAGGGACAGAACGATGACCTGATGACTATCGCCCATCTCACGAAAGCCATCACGTTGAAAGATGATTTCATCGAAGCCCGCCTGATGCGTGCGGAAGCTCTGCTGAATATGAAACAGTATAACGAGATGATGGATGACATAGACGCCGTACTTGCACAAAACCCGGAAGAAGAAACTGCCATGCTCCTACGCGGAAAAGTGAAAGAAGCGAACGGACAGGCTGAAGAAGCGGAAGCGGACTACCAGCTCGTCACAGAAATAAACCCTTTCAACGAACAGGCATATCTTTACTTGGGGCAACTTTATATCAACCAAAAGAAACTGACGGAAGCCATCACCCTGTTTGATGAGGCTATCGAACTGAATCCGAATTTTGCGGAAGCCTACAAGGAGCGCGGACGCGCCAAATTGTTGAACGGGGATAAAGACGGCTCCGTGGAAGATATGAAGAAGTCTTTGGAATTGAATCCGAAAGACGAGGCCGAACTGAACGGAGAATTCAAGAACCTTGGGGCTAAACCGGAAGCGCTTCCTGGTATCTTCTAAGTGTCCTTTTTATATATTTTAGGCAAGAAAACAAAAAAAGTATCGCTTTTTGTTTGCGTTTAGCAGAAAAGTATTACTTTTGCCCCAGAATTAGAAACCAAAGCAAAAAAACAAAGACTCGTATGAGATCATTTACTTATGCATATTACTTCTTTTTTTACTTTTACTTTAGCAACAAAGTAGAGCGGGAGTTTGTATGTATCAAGTGACAGTGATGCTTAAGGACTGAATAGAGAAATCAATCATATGAATCCCGCTCCAATATGGACGCGGGATTTTTTTATATAATACATTTATAACAATGAAAAAAATAGCAATTCAAGGAACACTCGGCTCATATCACGATATCGCCGCACACAAGTACTTCGAGGGAGAAGAAATAGAGTTAATCTGTTGTGCCAGTTTCGAAGACGTGTTTACCTCGATACGTAAAGACAGTCAGGTTATCGGAATGCTAGCCATAGAGAATACGATTGCGGGCAGCCTGCTGCACAACAATGAGCTGCTGAGACAGAGCGGCACGCAGATTATCGGTGAATACAAACTGCGTATCTCGCACAGCTTCGTCTGCCTGCCCGATGAAAGTTGGGAAGATCTGACAGAAGTCAACTCCCACCCTATCGCCTTGATGCAGTGCCGTGATTTCCTGAACCAGCATCCGCAACTGAAAGTGGTGGAAGGTGAAGATACGGCACGCAGCGCAGAAGCTATCAAGAACGGGAATCTGAAAGGACACGCCGCAATCTGCTCCAAAGCGGCTGCCGAACGCTATGGAATGAAAGTCCTTCAAGAAGGCATCGAAACAAATAAGCATAACTTCACCCGTTTTCTGGTAGTTGCCGATCCCTGGCAAGTGGACGAGCTTCGCCAGCATCATGCCAACACAACCAACAAGGCAAGTATGGTATTCACTCTGCCACATACGGAAGGTAGTTTGTCACAAGTATTGTCTATCCTGTCTTTTTACAACATCAATCTGACCAAGATACAATCGTTGCCGATTATCGGACGTGAATGGGAATACCAGTTTTACGTAGACGTAGCTTTCAACGATTATCTGAGATATAAGCAATCCATTGCAGCAATCACTCCATTAACTAAAGAACTCAAAACATTAGGCGAATATGCAGAAGGAAAGTCAAATGTATAAAATCGCTCCTGCCGACAGACTGGCAAGTGTAAGCGAATACTACTTCTCCAAGAAACTGAAAGAAGTGGCACAGATGAATGCGGAAGGAAAAGATGTCATCAGCTTAGGCATCGGCAGCCCCGATATGCCGCCTTCCAAGAAAACCATCGAGACATTGTGCAACAATGCCCACGACCCGAACGGACACGGTTATCAACCGTACGTAGGTATCCCCGAACTTCGCAAAGGTTTTGCTGCCTGGTATCAACGGTGGTATGGAGTGGAACTGAATCCGAATACGGAAATACAACCACTGATTGGCTCGAAAGAAGGTATTCTTCATGTCACACTGGCTTTTGTCAATCCGGGCGAACAGGTATTGGTTCCGAATCCGGGATACCCTACTTATACTTCCTTGAGCAAGATACTCGGTGCGGAAGTCATCAATTATGATTTGAAAGAGGAAGACGGCTGGATGCCCGATTTCGAAGCGCTGGAGAAGATGGATTTAAGCCGCGTGAAGCTGATGTGGACGAACTATCCGAATATGCCGACAGGCGCAAACGCAACTCCCGAACTGTATGAACGACTCGTTGACTTTGCCCGCCGGAAGAATATTGTGATTGTGAATGACAATCCATACAGCTTTATACTGAACGAAAAACCTATCAGTATTCTGAGTGTGCCGGGAGCCAAAGAATGTTGCATCGAATTCAATTCCATGAGCAAGAGCCACAATATGCCGGGCTGGCGCATCGGAATGTTAGCTTCAAACCCTGAATTCGTACAATGGATACTGAAAGTAAAGAGTAACATCGACAGCGGAATGTTCCGTGCCATGCAACTGGCGGCTGCCACAGCTTTGGAAGCCGAAGCAGACTGGTATGAAGGCAACAACGAAAACTACCGGAACCGCCGCCACCTCGCTGGTGAGATTATGAAAACATTGGGATGCACCTACGATGAAAAGCAAGTAGGAATGTTCCTCTGGGGGAAAATTCCCGCATCTTGCAAGGATGTAGAGGAACTGACGGAAAAAGTGCTGCACGAAGCAAGAGTGTTCATCACTCCGGGATTTATTTTCGGCAGTAACGGAGCAAGATATATCCGTATCTCCCTCTGTTGCAAGGACTCAAAATTAGCGGAAGCACTGGAAAGAATCAAAAGTCTCTAGCCGCTTCCCACAACCAATAATCATTAGTATAAAAGTAAAAACAAATAAGAATATGGAACTCGAATCAATTTTATTACCGGGCATTGAAGCTAAAAGACCGATTGTTATTGCCGGCCCATGTAGTGCAGAGACTGAAGAACAAGTGATGGATACAGCCAAGCAATTGGCAGCTAAAGGGCAAAAGATATTCCGCGCAGGAATCTGGAAACCGCGTACCAAACCGGGTGGTTTCGAAGGAGTCGGCGTAGAGGGTCTTGCCTGGCTGAAAGAGGTAAAGAAAGAAACAGGTATGTATGTTTCTACCGAAGTGGCAACTGCCAAACACGTGTATGAATGCCTGAAAGCCGGAATTGATATTCTTTGGGTAGGTGCACGTACCACTGCCAATCCTTTCGCCGTACAGGAAATCGCTGACGCACTGAAAGGTGTCGATATACCTGTATTGGTCAAGAATCCCGTCAACCCTGACCTTGAACTATGGATCGGAGCTTTGGAACGTATCAACAACGCCGGTTTGAAACGTCTGGGTGCTATCCACCGCGGTTTCAGCAGCTACGATAAGAAGATTTACCGGAATCTTCCCCAATGGCATATTCCTATCGAACTGCGCCGCCGTATCCCTAATCTTCCTATTTTCTGCGACCCGAGCCATATCGGCGGCAAACGTGAACTGGTAGCCCCGCTTTGCCAGCAGGCAATGGACTTGAACTTCGACGGCCTGATTGTAGAAAGCCACTGCAACCCGGATTGTGCATGGAGCGATGCTTCGCAACAGGTTACTCCCGATGTACTCGACTATATCCTCAACCTGCTGGTTATCCGTACCGAGACTCAATCTACGGAAAGCCTTAGCTTATTGCGCAAACAGATTGACGAATGTGACGACAACATCATCCAGGAGCTTGCCAAGAGAATGCGTGTCGCCCGCGAAATCGGTACATTCAAGAAAGAGCACAACATCACTGTACTACAAGCCGGACGTTACAATGAAATTCTCGAAAAGCGCGGAATGCAGGGAGAACAATGCGGCATGGATGCAGAGTTTATGAAGAAAATCTTCGAGGCTATTCACGAAGAATCTGTTCGTCAACAGATGGAAATTATTAATAAGTGATTAACGGTTAGTGATTAATGATTAATTGGCTGCGCTATATTATAGTATATGTAAAATAGCAGGTTATCATCAGTCTATGACTTTAATCATTAATCACTAACTCCATTCGTTAATCACTAATCACTAACCATTAATCGTTAACAAACGTGAGAATATTAATCCTCGGAGCCGGAAAGATGGGCTCCTTCTTTACTGATATATTGAGTTTTCAACACGAGACGGCCGTGTATGACGTCAACCCGCACCAGTTGCGTTTTGTCTATAACACGTACCGTTTCACCACATTAGAGGAGATTAAGGAATTCGAACCGGAACTGGTTATCAATGCCGTTACAGTAAAGTACACGTTGGATGCTTTCCGCAAAGTATTGCCCGTACTGCCCAAAGACTGTATCATTAGTGACATTGCCTCTGTAAAAACAGGACTGAAGAAGTTTTATGAAGAAAGCGGCTTCCGTTATGTTTCCAGTCACCCGATGTTTGGTCCTACTTTCGCCAGTCTCAGCAACTTGAGCAGCGAGAATGCGATCATCATCAGTGAAGGCGACCATTTGGGAAAGATATTCTTCAAAGACCTCTATCAGACGTTGAGACTGAATATCTTCGAATATACGTTCGACGAACATGACGAGACAGTAGCCTACTCGCTCTCCATTCCGTTCGTTTCGACTTTCGTATTCGCAGCCGTAATGAAACATCAGGAAGCTCCGGGAACTACGTTCAAAAAACATATGGCTATCGCCAAAGGTCTGTTGAGCGAAGACGACTACCTGCTCCAGGAAATCCTGTTCAATCCACGTACTCCGGGACAAGTGACCAATATCCGTACCGAGCTGAAAAACCTTCTCGAAATCATCGAGAACAAGGATGCGGAAGGGATGAAAAAGTATCTGACGAAGATTCGGGAGAAGATTAAATAATCCGCCACCGATATAGGTAAGATTTAACCATCCCCTGCAAAAGTTCTTTGCAGGGGATTTTTTTATGTGTACCTTTGTATCCGCAAAAACGGATTCACAGGAGAAAAGAAGAATGATAGATCAAGGAACCATCGACCGGATATTGGACGCGGCACAGATTATGGATGTCGTTTCGGACTTTGTCACCCTGCGCAAGCGCGGTGTCAATTACGTCGGTCTGTGTCCATTCCATAGTGACAAGACACCTTCTTTTTACGTTTCTCCCGCCAAAGGGCTTTGCAAATGTTTTGCCTGCGGCAAGGGTGGAAACGCAGTGCACTTTATCATGGAGCACGAACAGATGTCTTATCCCGAAGCTCTGAAATACCTTGCCAAGAAATATAATATCGAAATCAAAGAACGGGAGCTGAGCGATGAAGAGAAGTTTGTGCAGAGCGAACGCGAAAGCCTGTTTATTGTTAATAATTTCGCACGCGACTACTTTCAGAACATACTGAAGAATCATGTAGACGGACGCAGTATCGGTATGGCCTACTTCCGTAACCGTGGGTTTCGGGATGATATCATTGAGAAATTCCAATTGGGATACTGTACCGATAGCCATGATGCTTTCGCCAATGAGGCATTGCAGAAAGGCTATAAGAAAGAATATTTAGTAAAGACCGGGCTTTGCTATGAAACAGACGACCATCGTTTACGGGATCGTTTTTGGGGACGTGTCATTTTCCCGGTGCATACTCTTTCCGGTAAAGTGGTGGCTTTTGGCGGACGTGTGCTTGCCAATGCTACTAAAGGTGTCAAAGTCAAATATGTCAACTCACCCGAATCAGAGATTTACCATAAGAGTAACGAATTATACGGTATCTATTTCGCCAAGCAGGCGATTGTGAAACAAGACCGATGTTTTCTGGTCGAGGGCTACACGGATGTTATTTCTATGCATCAGTCCGGTATAGAGAATGTGGTTGCTTCTTCGGGAACGGCTCTTACACCGGGACAAATCCGTATGATTCACCGCTTCACCAACAACATGACTGTGCTCTATGACGGTGATGCAGCAGGTATCAAGGCTTCTATCCGGGGGATTGATATGCTGCTTGAAGAGGGTATGAATATCAAAGTCTGTCTGCTGCCCGATGGTGACGACCCGGACTCTTTTGCCCGCAAACATAACTCTACGGAATTTCAAGCCTTCATATCAGAGCATGAGACGGATTTTATCCGCTTCAAAACCAACCTATTGTTGGAAGATGCCGGAAAAGATCCTATCAAACGGGCAGAGCTTATCGGTAACCTGGTACAAAGCATCTCCGTCATACCGGAGGCGATTGTACGCGACGTCTATATCAAAGAATGTGCCCAGTTACTGCATGTAGAAGATAAATTGCTGGTATCGGAAGTTGCCAAAAGACGGGAGACACAAGCGGAGAAGCGGGCCGAACAGACCGAACGGGATCGCCGGATTGCCGAAAGGACAGCTTCAATGGCTCAACAAGGCCAGCAAGGAGAAGCAGGCGGAAGTGCCCCCATGCCCAACGGCGATATCCCGTTACCACCGGGAGTTAGTGATGCCGGATATGCCGAAGCACCTTTTCCTCCACAAGAGGATAACTATGCTTCTTTCATTCCACAGGAAGGAAAGGAAGGACAGGAGTTCTATAAATTCGAGCGGCTGATACTGCAAGCGGTAGTCCGTCACGGTGAGAAAGTAATGTGCAACCTGACTGACGAAGAGGGGAATGAAATTCCGGTGACCGTCATAGAGTATGTAATCAATGATTTGAAGGAAGATGATTTGGCTTTCCATAATCCGCTGCACCGCCAAATGCTGTCGGAAGCTGCCGCACATATGCATGATTCGGGATTTGTTGCAGAACGCTATTTCCTGGCGCACCCCGACCCGACTATCAGCAAGCTGAGTGTGGACTTGATTAATGTCCGTTATCAGTTAAGTAAATACCATTCCAAGTCACAGAAGATTGTGACAGACGAAGAACGGCTCTACGAACTGGTTCCGATGCTGATGATTAACTTCAAATACGCAATCGTGACGGAAGAACTGAAGCATATGCTTTATGCATTGCAAGACCCGGCTCTTGCTCATGATAATGAGAAATGCGATTCGCTGATGCAGCGCTATAATGAACTGAGAACAGTACAAAACATTATGGCAAAACGATTAGGGGACCGTGTCGTCCTACGCTAATCTTATTCTGTCCAATTCGTTTTGCGGGAAGCAGTTCATACCCGCCCGTGCTGAATAAGATTCATAAACTCCTCGCGCGTCTTTGCCTGATTGAAAGCACCTGTAAAGTCGGAAGTAGTAGTAATGGAGTTCTGCTTTTCCACACCACGCATTTGCATACACATATGCTTTGCCTCCACTACAACCATCACGCCTAATGGATTCAGCGTTTCCTGAATACATTCCTTGATTTGCAGCGTCATACGTTCCTGCACTTGCAAGCGGTGAGAGAAAATATCGACTACACGGGCAATCTTGCTCAACCCGGTGATATAGCCGTTAGGTATATAAGCCACGTGCGCCTTTCCATAGAACGGCAGCATATGATGTTCGCAGAGAGAGAAGAAATCAATATCTTTCACAATCACCATCTGACTGTATTCTTCCTTGAATTTAGCCGAGCGGAGCACTTCGTGAGGATCCATATGATACCCCTTTGTCAGACTCAACATTGCTTTAGCCACGCGTTCGGGTGTTTTCAACAACCCTTCCCGTCCGGCATCTTCACCCAACAAAGTTATAATACTGTGATAATGACTTTTCAACTCCTCCAGATTCGGAGAGATTATTTCTTCTTTTCCTAACATGATAGATTTATAAAGGGATATTTATCTGGGCTCTTACAATAGAGACCTCTTTAAACACACCGGTAGCTTTCAACCGACGCATCATCGCGTCCGCTTCTTCAATGCTCCTGAAATCACCCACACGGCAAAGCCAACGGGGCGGAGTGAATGAAGTATATATCGGCAACTCCGGGAAATACTCTTTGATGCGTGAGGCTACCTGATAAGCATCATTCTTCGCCTGACGGGTATTGTTACCGGCATACGCCTGTATCCGGTATCCGGAAGTCTTTATTACCTTCTGTTCACCTGTCGCAGGACGTTCCACACCAATCAGCGCTTCAATACGGGGGTCTTGATGAATAGTCACTTTCCCCTGCCCCGGCACTGTACGTTCCAGGCTTTTGACAATGCCCTGTGCCTGTGCACAGACACCTGTCAAGACCAACAACAAAGTAAGTAAAGCAAGTTTTTTCATTCTATGAATTATATTTAGGCACGGATTACGCGGATTACACCGTTTCCTATTTCATACACTAAACCGTGTAATCCGTGAACTCCGTGCCTGAAATAAGTTTTAATTATGCGTTAAAAGCATCAATGATACCTTTGAAATCAGATACTTTCAGAGCAGCGCCACCAATCAGCCCACCGTCAACGTCCGGATTAGAGAACAGTTCCTTAGCGTTAGAAGGCTTGCAGCTACCACCATAAAGGATGGAAGTATTGTCAGCGATTTCCTTACCATACTTGTCAGCAACAATCGAACGGATGAAAGCGTGGATTTCCTGAGCTTGTTCAGGAGAAGCCGTTTTACCTGTACCGATGGCCCAAACCGGTTCGTAAGCCAATATAATCTTAGAGAAGTCTTCAGCAGACAGAGAGAACACAGATTCCATCTGAGCAGCCACAACTTCGTTCTGCTTGTCAGCTTCGCGTTCTTCCAATACCTCACCGATACAGAAAATCGGAGTCAGGCCGTTAGCCAAAGCCAATTTTACTTTTTCTTCGAGGATAGCAACTGTCTCACCGTAGTAAGCACGACGTTCAGAGTGACCCAGGATTACATATTTAGCACCGGTAGAAGCAACCATCTCAGCAGAAACTTCACCAGTATAAGCACCGGATGCCTTGTCAGCACAGTTTTCTGCACCTACACCAATCTTGGCAGCGTCTACCAGCGGAGTAACAGAAGCCAGATGGATAAACGGAGTACAGATGATTACATCACAGTTAGGCTTTTCGTTAGCCAATGCTTCGTTCAGTTCTTTTGCCAAAGCGATACCCTCTTGAAGGGTTTTGTTCATTTTCCAGTTTCCTGCAACAATGTTCTTTCTCATTTTGTTTTCTTTATTTAAAGGGTTAATAAATTTACTATTCTTTTATTTACGGTTTACTATTTTAGCCTATGGCTTCACCTCATTGGAGTTATCCATTGACATTGGATCGTTGTCTGCGACGGACTACCAAGACATCCACTCCCAATACCAGCAACAATGGAATAATGAACCACAAGAATACATATCCCACCGTGTGAGCGTCACTTTCCATCTTTTGTTGTCCTATCGGCAAATTTTCCAGTTTGTCGGTCAGCACATATTCATCCGGTATATCCTCATCACTCCATTTATTCAGAATCGTCCCGTTCTTTATCAACATCAATCCCGGATTGGAGCGGATCATCGTCTTCAATGTTATATCATCCATCTGACAGAAAGGATATTCCGCTCCGGTTTTATCCTTCCACAACTCTATCTGTTCCTCAGGCGAAGAAGTAAGGCAATAGAACTTATAGCCACGTTCCACCGAGTAATCGTATATTTCGTTAATCAAGTCGATGTTACTGTCATCCGCTTCTTCAATCCGATGAGCAACCAACAGGAATGTATATCCCATATCGGTCAATACATCATCCGTGATATCATCCCCCGTGCCCAGATCCATCATGGAGAAATCGTGGATAGCCGGTTCATATCCCTTCTCCTTGAGTACCGTACGTGTATCGACAAATGTCCATGTGCTATCCGGATAGTTATCCAGCGTAAATTCTTTCTTTTCTCCGTTCTTCTCCAAGATAAAGACACTCTCATATACGCTCGGTTTCGCCCCTTCGGGTATTGTCATTCCCTCAAGGATATTTTTCCCTGTCTTATAAGGACGAAAATCCAAAACAGGCAGACGGTCTAAACAATAAAACGACAAAGTAAACACAAAAAACAATGTGTACAGAGAAACCAACCATTCCATTTTCACACTGATAAAGCGGACCAGCATCGTTCTGTAACGGAATGCTGCGATTGCCGCAAGCAACAGTATGACATTCTTGCCGAAGGTTTCCCAATTCGTCAATATCCAGGCATCACCAAAACAACCGCAGTCTGAAACCGGATCGAAGATTGCAAGATACAGAGTCAGCGGTGTCATAAAAATCATCAGCATCAACGCCAATGAGGAGGCAAGCGTTCTCCGTGTACCAAAAAACAGGGAGATGCCGATAAAAAACTCAATGGCAGACAGCGTGATGCCGCCCAGCAAAGGGAAGAATGAAGGGAACCAGGAAGCCATGCCGAATGCAGCCAGATAATCCTGTATCTTATACTGGAACCCCAGCGGATCAACTGCCTTTACAAATCCGGAGAAGATGAACGAAGCCGCCAAAAGAAAACGACCGGTATTCGCCACCACTTCCTGAATGATATGTAGGTTCTTATCCTTCAAATTCTATCTTTATCAGTCCGAAGACAGAGTAATTTATCATATCCATATAATTGGCGTCAACTCCCTCGGAAACCAATGTATTGCCGGACAGGCTTTCAATCTGCTTGGTACGGTATATCTTCATCAAAATCAAGTCTGTGTAAGAGCTGACACGCATACTCCGCCAAGCCTCATCATAGTCATGATTCTTGGCAAGCATCAGTTCCAGGGTTTCTTTGGCATATTTATCATACAAAGCCATCGCTTCTTCATTGCTGATGTCGGCAGATTCGGCATATCCCAGCTCCAACTGGATAAGTCCGATAATACCGTAGTTGACAATGGCAATAAACTCAGCACGGATTCCCTCATCAATCAAGGTCACTCCTTTGGTTTCGATACTGCGAATCCGGTTGGCTTTGATAAAAATCTGGTCGGTTACCGAAGCCGGACGCAGGATACGCCACGCAGGCCCGTAATCGTGCAGCTTCTTGGAAAATAAGTCACGGCACAAAGCGATGACATGTTCAAATTGTTGCTTGGTATCTTTCATTTTCTTCCAAATAGTGCGCAAAGGTAACAATAATTAAGTAAAAACAGAAAGAGGGCACTCTAAATTATATTAAAGTGCCCTCTTCCAAAGCTATTGTATTACTGTTTTATAAGCAGGTGGGGTTATGAACAACGCAAAACCTGTCCGATACGCAAAGTCGTGGTCGGTTTGATACGGTTCAACTTACAAAGTGTGCTGACTGATACACCACGCAATTTGGCAATGCGGGATAAAGTATCGCCGCTCTTTACCTTATGATAACGAATAGCGCCATCGGCTACTTGAGTATCATGTGAACCTGCACGTTTCACGCCTTTTGTCCTCCGGAACGTATAAGTGTCGGCAACGATATCTTGTTTCGGGAAGTCGAACATATAAACAGGGTTGATTGCAATTCCCAAGAAACGAGTTTCAAAATGAAGATGAGATCCGGTAGAACGTCCGGTGTTACCACCCAGCCCGATCACTTCACCGGCTTTCACCAATTGATTTTCTTCAACCAATTGTTTGGACAAGTGCCCGTATACAGTTTCCAATCCATTATCATGACGGATAACGACATACTTTCCATACCCTCTGCGTTCATATTTCACGATACGCACTTTACCGTCGAATGCGGCAACAATAGTATCACCGATGTTCACTTTCAAATCAAGACCATTGTGCATTCTTCTCCAACGGGGACCGAAAGGCGAAGTAATTTTCGTGCTCGGAGTCGGCATATGGAAACCAGTCAGGTCGATAGTATAAGTTTCGGGGATAATAGCATTTCCGTAAGCGTGTACATACTGGTTATTCCAGTTAGGATAAAGACTTAGGGCGGGATATTCAGACTGTTCGGCGCGGATTTGCTTCTGCAATGCCAAAGAGTCTACAGATTTTAATTTCTTGTCTATCGGTGCCTGCCGTGCAATCAGGTCTTGCGAGAAAGAGCTCAGACTAACCATAGCCGCTACGGCCACCAATCCAGTTTTAATAATGCAATTGAAATTCATTCGTTCTTTGTCAATTCATTTAATATTCGTCGTTTGCATACAGGTAGTCAAAAGTAGCCTGTTTGTAATCGAATATTTCTTCCGGTTTAAAAAATCTCATTAATTCGACAGCCGCAGTCTCCGGTGAATCGGAAGCATGAACAATATTCTCTTGAAAGCTCATACTGTAATCCCCACGAATAGTTCCCGGGGCCGCCAGACGTCCGTTAGTCGGTCCCGCCAACGTACGGACTGTTTGAATAGCATCCACACCTTCAAAACAACAAACGATAACAGGAGCTGTCATCATGGAATCTTTCACACGTTGAAAGAATTCCCTGCCACTGAGGTGGGCATAATGTTCGCTTAGCAATTCATCTGTCAGTTGCATCATCTTCATGCCGGCCAACCTTAATCCTTTACGTTCGAAGCGATGAGTAATCTCACCAACCAGCCCCCGTTGAAGGGTACATGGTTTTAAAATGACCAGCGTTTTTTCAAGCATAATACTCGACTTTTCAAATGGTTAAACGATACATTTACTAAAAAAATTCCTTCAAAGATAGTATTTTCCTTTGAAACAGCAAGGAAGTTATTAACTATTTTTCAGACGATTAGCTCTGACAGCAAGAAAGATTCGCCCTCTAAACTCCTATGAATAGGGAGAATAGGGCAAAAATATGTTATGCAACACATTTACGCAAATAAACTGTATGTTTAACCGTTTTTCAACTAATAGCAGCCCAGTTAACATTCGTTTTCCGCAGGGATTTGAGTTGCCGCCACAGGATTTCATTCTCCGGATTCTGAGCTGTTGGGTCTTGTTCAACAATTCCTTCGGCTATGGAGCGGACATATTGAAGCAATTGTCCGTCACGGGTAATATCAGCTATCTTCAAATCGAAAGCGACACCGCTTTGCTGGGTTCCTTCAAGGTCGCCGGGACCGCGCAGCTTCAAGTCGGCTTCCGCTATTTCAAAGCCATCATTGGTACGCACCATGATTTCAAGCCGTTTGCGGGTATCCTCGGTCAGTTTATAATTAGTCACCAGGATACAATAAGACTGGTCGGCGCCACGCCCTACCCGACCACGCAACTGGTGCAACTGTGACAGTCCGAAACGTTCGGCATTTTCAATAATCATCACCGAAGCGTTGGGCACGTTCACTCCTACTTCGATTACTGTAGTGGCTACCATTATCTGTGCATTTCCCGAAATGAAAAGCTGCATCTGCTCGTCTTTCTCGGCAGATTTCATTTTGCCATGCACTTTGCAAACCGTACATTTGGGAAATTCTTCGAGAATATGCTGATAACCTTCTTCAAGGTTCTTCAAATCAATCTTTTCGCTCTCCTTTATTAAAGGATAAACGATATAGACCTGACGTCCCTCGTCGATTTGCTTCTGTACGAAACGGTACATACTTTCCCGGCGATTGTCAAACTGGTGGACGGTGGTTATCGGCTTCCGACCGGGGGGAAGTTCATCAATAACGGAGACATCCAAGTCACCATACAGGGTCATCGCCAAGGTACGGGGGATAGGTGTCGCAGTCATTACAAGTATATGCGGCGGTTGGTTATTCTTACTCCAAAGACGGGCACGTTGCGCTACTCCGAAGCGGTGTTGTTCGTCAATGACGACAAAGCCTAATGAGGAGAAGTTGACAGTATCCTCGATGACGGCATGAGTCCCTATCAGGATATGCACGTCACCGGTCAGCAGTCCGGCAAGGATGGCTTCTCTTTTTTTCCCTTTGATGGAACCGGTCAGTAGTTCGACACGTACATCCATTCCGAAAAGCAACTCCTTTATGGTTTCATAGTGCTGGTTTGCCAGGATTTCGGTAGGCGCCATCATACATGCCTGATACCCATTATCCAAGGCAAGCAGCATACTCATCAGGGCAACGAGCGTCTTTCCGCTACCGACATCCCCTTGTAAAAGACGGTTCATCTGCCGACCGCCGCCCACGTCGTTGCGGATTTCTTTCAACACACGTTTCTGCGCTCCGGTAAGTTGGAAAGGCAGGTTCTTTGCATAAAATGTATTGAATACGTCGCCTACTTTTTCAAAGATATAGCCACGGTATCTCCGTTGCCTGTCTTTGGCATATCGAAGGATATTGAGCTGTACATAAAACAGTTCTTCGAATTTAAGACGATACTGCGCCCTGCGAAGCAAGTCAGGATTCGTCGGGAAGTGTATATTCCGAAGAGCTTCCGTCAGCGGCATCAAGTGATGCTCTGCCAACAGTTTGGGAGAAAGCGTTTCGGGCAGAGGTTCCTGTATCTGCTGAATCACAGTCGCCATCATCTTCTCAATCGCGTGGGAATTGAGGAAGCTGCGTTTCATCTTCTCCGTTGTATTATAATAAGGTTGAAGACCTATGGAAGAAAGTTTCAGGTCGTCCGTCTTGTCTATGTCGGGATGGGCTACGTTGATACGGCCGTTGAAAACGGTCGGTTTGCCGAAGATGATGTATTCTTCGTGGAGTTTATATTTGCCTAAGATATACTTTATCCCTTGAAACCACACTAAATCCACAACTCCCGTTCCGTCTGAAAAGTGGGCGGTAAGACGTCGCTGCCGGCCTTCGCCGATAGTTTCGAAGCCGAGAATCTCTCCTTTCAGTTGGATATACGGCATATTGCCATCTATTTCGTGGATGTAATAGATGCGGCTCCGGTCAACGTATTTGTAAGGGAAGTAATAAATCAAGTCGTGCAAGGAGTAGATTTCCAACTCCTTGTTTAATACAGCAGCCTTCTGCGGCCCTACACCGGAGATAAATTTTATGTCGCGTGTGACTAAATCGAACATTTACAACAGAGCACTCCCCACTTTCAAGTCGAAAGGAGTTGTTATTTTTATATTTTCACGATTACCTTCTGCCAGATATACAGGCACACCCATTGCTTCCACTACCGAGGCGTCATCAGTAAAGAATGGGGTAAACTCTTGCTCATAAGCCTGTTTCAGCAATTCCACGTCAAAGACTTGAGGTGTCTGCACCAGTTTATAGTCATTGCGGCTGACCGTTTCACTACCGTCATTTGTCAAATGGCGCAGTGTCTCGACTACATCAACCACCGGAATCACGGCTTTCCGCTCTCCCGCCAAATCGTAACAACGTTGAATCACTTCTACCGAGACAAACGGACGGACACCATCATGCACTCCCACCAGTCCGGGTGCCTGCACCAACGCCAGACCATTCTTTACCGAATGAAAGCGTGTCCCGCCACCGTCGGCAATCAGATGTTCCACATCAAAGCCGTGCTCCTCACAGAGCTGCTTCCAAAAGTCCTGCTGTTCTTTGGGGAGCACTAATATTATCTGAAGTGTGGCATCATACTTCCGGAATACTTCCAGTGTATGCATCAACACAGGCTTACCGCCGACAGGAAGGAATTGTTTCGGAAGTTCACTCCCCATCCGCAAGCCCTTTCCACCGGCGACAATAATTACAGATTTCTTCATGGACAGGCAGCTTAGCGTTTTACACACATCGCTTCCACCAGTTCTTCTACTTTTTCTTTACCTGCCAACAGGTCAACGATAGTCAAAGCAAATTCCATGGCAGCGCCCGGCCCCATGCCCGTAATGATGTTTCCGTCACGGACAACGTGTTCACTGACACATTCCGCACCTTCCAGATATTGTTCGAAGCTGGGATAACAAGTCGCTTTCTTGCCTTTCAACAGTCCCAGCTTACCCAACACCATCGGCGCCGCGCAAATGGCTGCGATAGGTTTGCCTTTCTCAGCGAAGTTGAGGATTAACTTACGCAATCCTTCATGCTTGTCGAGCGTAGCAGCTCCCGGCATTCCGCCCGGTAAGAATAAAAGTTCAGCATCGAAGAAATCACAATTCTCAAAGTTGACGTCACAAAGGACAGACACGTCATGCGCACCGACTACAATTTCGTCCGGTGTGACGGATACGATTGCTACGTTCAGTCCGGCACGTCTCAGTGTGTCGATAGTGGTAAAGGCTTCAATTTCTTCAAAACCATCTGCAAAAAATGCGTACACAGTTCCCATAATGCTATCTATTTTTGGTTAATGATACTTCTATTTAAAATTAAAATAATAGGTGATTGTTCCCGTTTGGTTGGTCACCATTTCCACTGCTTCAAAACGAGCTTTCTTAGCCGCATCCAAAGCAGCTTTGCGCAAAGTCTGGTCAGAGGTATTCGTCAGAGAAAGGTTCACACTGGTCCCTACGACCAATCCTGCGGGGTTTACAGTGATATTCACTACAACGCGTCCTTCCTCCCGCACATTACATTCCGGCTTCGGCAAACGAGTGCCTGCACCTAAAGAACGTCCGCCAAGGTCAAATGTTCCCTCGCCACCTGTTCCTGTTTTGGCTCCGATAGAAGAATTACCTTCCTTGCTGCCTTCGGTTCCCGTGCCACCAGCTGATGTTCCTTTGTTTCCTTCCATCTGCGCTCCTTTGCCGAAAGCACCGGCAACTCTCTTTCGGGCAGCTTCTTCGGCAGCCTTACGTTCGCGTTCCGCCTTTTCTTCGGCGAGCCGTTTAGCTTCCGCAGCTTTCTCCGCTTCGGTTTTCTCAGGCTTTTTCACAGGTTCCTTCGGCTTGGCTACTTCTTTGGGCTTCACCGTTTCCTTTTTAGGTTCTTCCGTTTTCGGTTTCAAAGTGACTGTTTCTTCTTCGGTCTGCGTCAGTAAATCCTGTTCGGAAGGAAGTTCCGGTTCAGTCTCCGCAGGGGCTGCCGCATCCTCATCCAGCACGTCCACATCTACCAGCGAAGGATCGTCGAAACCGCGTGCCGACTCCACATCCCCCATCATCACAGGTATTCCACCCGCGTCCTCATCCGGCTGGGGGACAGTAAAGCTCACCAGAATCAAAAGAGCAACCACTGCCACATGCACCAAAAGTGCACCCAGCGCTCCTATATATTCACCCTTTTTTCTTCTGTCCATTATTCCTTATTTGTTTTCAGGCGGGCGCGTAGCCAGCACCATCTTAAAATGATTCTCGTTTGCGATGTTCAACACCCGCACTATCTCGCGGTAGGGTACTGATTCATCCGCATACAATGCCACATACATTTCAGGCTCCTTCTCCGCACAACTCTGCAAGAATGAAGTCAGGTCGTTCAATGCTACCTGTTGCTCCTTCTCATTGCCGAAAGCGGCATAGAAGTTCAAGTCCTTATCAATAACAACTCTTGTCAGCGGTTTTGCCGAAGTCTGCTGCTTGCCTTGAGGCAACAACACTTTTATGGCGTTGGGCGACACCACCGTAGAGGTTATCATAAAGAATATCAGCAACAGGAAGATGACGTCCGTCATGGAAGCCATACTGAAATTGGGCGATACTCTATTTCTTCTTTTTAATCCCACTTTGTTAGTGTTTAGTGGTTAGTGATTAATGATTAACGTTCTCGGTTACTTTTCCACTTTTAGGTGGGCTCGTTCAGTTTTCAGGTGGGCTCGTTCAGCAAGTCCATGAATTCCATTGTGCGGGATTCCATCTTGTTCACCACACGGTCTACCAGCATCACCAGGTAGTTGTAGGCGAACATGGCAATGATACCGACAATCAGACCGCCGACCGTGGTAATCATAGCTTCGTAGATACCGCCGGAAAGCAACGTGATATCAATATTTCCGCTTCCGGCGTTTGCCATTTCGTAGAATGCACGCACCATACCGGTCACCGTACCGAGGAATCCGAGCATCGGAGCACCACCGGAAATGGTCGCCATCACCGTCAAGCCTTTTTCCAGTTTCGCCACTTCGATATTGCCGACGTTCTCAATGGCAGCCTGCACATCGTTAATAGGACGTCCCAGACGGCTGATTCCCTTTTCTATCATACGTGCCGAAGGGGTGTTCATCGTGCGGCAATAGTTGATGGCAGCTTTGATTTCACCGCTGTGGATATAGTCTTTTATCCGTTCCATAAACATAGGGTCTTCTTTTCCCGCCTTACGGATCATATAGTTACGTTCAAAAAGGATATAGAAGCAAACTACGGACAACAGGCCCAGCACAATCATAATCCAGCCACCCTTGACAGCCATATCAAGCATATTCATTTCAGGAGCGTTCACCTCTGTCAGAACAGGATTGGCGGTAGCCAGCGAGTCGGCCATATTCACAGCCCCTTGGGCTAACAAAATCATTGCATTCATCAGCGTAGACAGTTTTTATATTCCTGAACGGTACGTTCCAGTCCCAAGTAAAGTGCATCGCTAATCAATGCATGCCCGATAGAGACTTCGTCCACCCAAGGAATGTTTTTATAAAAATAGTTCAAATTAACAAGACTCAAATCGTGTCCGGCATTCAGGCCGATACCTAGCTTGCGGGCAGTCTTGGCGGCTTCGATAAAAGGAGCGATGGCTGCTTCCGGATTCTTCGGATAGTCCGTTGCATACGGTTCCGTGTAAAGTTCCACACGGTCGGCACCTGCTTTTGCCGCATATTCTACCATTTCGGGGTCGGCGGCCACAAAGACGGAAGTACGGATACCCGCGCTGTTGAACAGGTCGAGGACTTCGGTCAGAAATTCCAGGTTTGCTTTTGTATCCCAACCGGAATTGGAAGTAATCTGTGAAGGGGCATCGGGCACTAAGGTCACCTGATGCGGCTTTACTTTCAGCACCAGGTCTATAAAGTCCGGTGACGGATAGCCTTCAATATTAAATTCAGTCCGCAACAAAGGACGCAAATCATATACATCCGAACGACGAATGTGGCGCTCGTCGGGACGAGGATGAACGGTAATACCGTCTGCTCCAAAAGATTCACAATCAAGCGCTACCTTTACTACATCGGGAACATTTCCCCCGCGAGCATTTCTCAGTGTAGCAATCTTGTTTATGTTTACACTTAATTTAGTCATAGTTCTACGTTATATTTGCCGCAAAAATACAAATATTATTATTAGTTGCCTAATAATACGAAACGCATTCTCGGTTCTTTTTTGGTTATTTAAAGTAGAAATCCAAGAAAAAATGCCAAATTTGCAACCGAAACCAATATACAGTTTATGAAATTTGCCATCTTCGGAAATACGTATCAGGCTAAAAAGTCCTCTCATGCCGCCAATCTGTTCCGGTTGCTGAAAAAGCAAGGAGCGGAAGTCTGTGTATGCAGGGAGTTCTACCAGTTCCTGATTTCAGAGCATATGGAAATCGAAGCCGACCAGTTATTTGACGGTGACGATTTTACGGCCGACATGGTAATCAGTATCGGCGGAGACGGAACTTTCCTGAAAGCTGCCCGCCGGGTAGGCAGAAAGGGAATCCCTATTCTTGGCATTAACACAGGGCGTCTGGGTTTTCTTGCTGATATTTCTCCCGAAGAGATGGAAGAGACATTCAACGAGATTCAAGCCAGAAGATACAGCGTTGAAGAACGGAGCGTACTTCAACTTATCTGCAACGGCACTCATCTGCAAACCTCTCCGTATGCTTTAAATGAGATTGCCGTACTTAAACGGGACAGTTCTTCTATGATTAGTATCCGTACTGCCATCAACGGGGCATTTTTGAATACTTATCAAGCCGACGGATTAGTGATTGCCACTCCAACCGGTTCGACTGCTTACTCTCTAAGCGTGGGCGGACCGATTATGGTTCCTCACTCCAACACTGTTGTCATTACTCCTGTAGCTCCGCATAGCCTCAACGTCCGTCCTATCGTCATACGTGATGATTGGGAAATCACGTTAGATGTGGAAAGCCGCAGCCATAACTTTCTGGTCGCCATTGATGGTAGCAGTGAAACGTGCAAGGAAACGACTCAGCTCACTATTCGCCGTGCCGACTATAGCGTGAAAGTAGTGAAACGCTTTAATCATATCTTTTTCGATACGCTTCGCAGTAAAATGATGTGGGGAGCGGATGGCAGAAGATAATCTATTGGTTTCATGGGATGAAACACTTTGCTTCACGGTGAGAAACTAAAGTTTCTGTTACTTGAAACTAGAGTTTCAAGCAAGTGAAACCAACCTGGAACTTGCTTCTAAAAAAGGGAAGACGTGTAGAAAAAGGTACTACTCTCCGATAGAACAACTTTTTTTAGTTTAATGTAAACGTTTGCGAACCTATCAGATTACCACCTTCGAAGACATCGACACGATAATCTCCGGCATATAGAAATTCTTCCACATCCCAAAATACATTGACGTTCTGTTCTTCTCCGTTGTATTCGATATACTTTTTAATAGAATAGGTCAGTGTACGATTCTCATAAGTAAAAGTATTGGATGCACTCTTAGTCAATGCATCGTTGTCCGGCTTGGTAATACGTATATAAATGGTACGCTCACCGTTTTCGGCAGTTATATTCTTTACGACAGTGAAGCTGATAGCCAACTTGACTACATCTTTCACCTTCTTCGCTACTTTACCGCGTTTGTTGCGTGGCTCTATACGAATATTGGTGGCATCAAGCTGAGCGGCTAATGTCACTTTCTTATCCAAATTCTTCTTTTCCTCGGCAAGATTGCTGATTTGTTGCGAAGCCTGATTGTATTTCTTTGTCACATCAGCGATGACCAGCTTCTGCTGTTCAGTCAGTCTGTTCAGTGAGTCAATCTGATTGATATACCCAATCATTACCTTACGCAGGGTAGCCAGTTCTTTCTTCAAACGACGGATTTCTGTTGCGTTCGAGCTTTTCACCGTGCGAAGTTCCTCCAGCAAACGCTGGGTTTTCAACTGCTCCTGTTCCAGCAATTGAGACAAAGAGTCGTTGGAGATTGTCGTCTTCAACTCATCATATTGTTGTGCAAAACGGGTGTATTCATTTTCCAAATCTTCCTTGTCCAACTGAAATTCCTGCACCAACTCACGGTTAGCTTGTTTTTCAGTAAACAATAAATAAGTGATACCAATAATTGCTATTACCAAAACAGCTACAGCTGCAATAAGAAGACTTTTTTTACTCATAGTTCCAGGGTGTTAATTGATAACCGCCGCAAAAGTAATCATTTCGTAACAGAGTATCATAGAATAAGGCATTTTCTTTAACTAAAATTATTACGGAAAAATTTCTTTAATTAGGATTATCGTTGTAATTTTGTCGCGCAAAATAGATGAAACAAATTATCAACTTTTTAAATATATAAGTATTATGTCAAAAGTAACCGTAGTAGGCGCAGGTAACGTAGGTGCTACATGTGCAAATGTACTTGCTTTCAATGAAGTAGCAGACGAAGTAGTAATGCTGGACGTTAAAGAAGGCGTATCAGAAGGTAAAGCAATGGATATGATGCAGACAGCCCAATTGTTGGGTTTCGACACTACTGTAGTAGGCTGCACGAACGACTATGCTCAGACTGCTGACTCTGACGTTGTTGTAATTACTTCAGGTATTCCTCGCAAGCCGGGTATGACTCGTGAAGAACTTATCGGTGTGAATGCCGGCATCGTTAAATCCGTAGCACAGAACATCTTGAAATATTCTCCTAACGCTATCCTTGTTGTAATTTCTAACCCGATGGATACAATGACTTACCTGTCATTGAAAGCTCTCGGCTTACCGAAAAACCGTATCATCGGTATGGGTGGCGCTTTGGATAGCTCTCGTTTCAAATATTTCTTGTCTCAGGCTTTGGGATGCAACGCCAACGAAGTAGAAGGTATGGTTATCGGCGGTCACGGTGATACTACAATGATTCCGTTGACTCGTTTCGCTACTTACAAAGGTCTGCCTGTAACTAACTTCCTGTCAGAAGAAAAACTGAACGAAGTTGCCGCTGCTACTATGGTAGGTGGTGCTACTCTGACTAAGTTGTTGGGCACTTCCGCATGGTATGCACCGGGTGCAGCAGGAGCATTTGTTGTTGAATCAATCATCCACAACCAGAAGAAGATGATTCCTTGCTCTGTATTCCTGGAAGGTGAATACGGTGAATCAGATCTTTGCATCGGTGTTCCTGTAATCCTTGGCAAGAACGGTATCGAAAAAATCGTTGAACTTGACCTGAACGCTGACGAAAAAGCAAAATTTGCTGCAAGCGCTGCTGCTGTTCACAAGACTAATGCCGCTCTGAAAGAAGTAGGTGCTCTTTAATAAAGCAAATCCCCTTACATTTATATATTAAGAAAGGCTGCTCTTCGATACTGAAGGGCAGCCTTCTTTCTTTTTCCCTCCTCCTCCCGTCTTGTTATATTTTTAAAAAAAGCTAATTCTTTTTGCGCTTTCATAGAAAGCACATACATTTGCATCGTTGTTTATGCAATTATTGTTTAAGCTAACAAGTATAAAAAACAGACTACTTCAATAAACAAATTACATAAGAACAGGGTTATTAAATAGAAGTATCACCTTATTAATATGCAAGATGCGATGAAAAAACTATTTCTCCTGACAATTCTGTTAAACCTGACTTTTATAGTAAAAGCGCAAACTTTACTGAGCCTGGATAGTTGCCGCGCATTAGCCCTTACCAACAATAAAGACCTGTTGATAAGCGATGAAAAGATAAATGCCGCCCATTACCAACGAAAAGCCGCATTTACCAACTACTTACCCAGCTTCTCGGCAACCGGAGCTTACATGAGAAATCAAAAAGAGTTTTCTTTATTGAACAATGACCAGAAAGCCGCGCTTTCGGGAGTGGGAAATAATCTGGCGCAGCCATTAGAGCAAGCTGCAGGAATTATAGCGAGCCTGCATCCGGAAATTGCATCCAAGATTCCCGAATTAGGCGCCAGTTTGATTTCTGCCCTGAACAATGCAGGAAATTCTTTAGTAGACGCGCTCCGCACGGATACAAGAAACGTGTATGCAGGTGCCATTACATTGACGCAGCCCTTATATATGGGTGGCAAAATCCGTGCCTACAACAAAATTACAAAGTATGCCGAGGAGTTAGCCCAGGAGCAACATCAAGGTGGCATGCAGGAAGTGATTATGAGTACCGACCAGGCTTACTGGCAGGTCATTTCGCTGGTAAACAAAAAGAAGCTGGCGGAAGGATATCTGAAACTCCTGCAACAACTGGACAGTGATGTGGAAAAGATGATTGCCGAAGGAGTAGCCACCAAAGCGGACGGTTTATCCGTACGGGTAAAAGTCAATGAGGCGGAAATGACTCTGACCAAAGTTGAGGACGGACTAAGCCTTGCCCGAATGTTGTTATGTCAACTATGCGGCATTGACCTCAGTTCTCCCATTACGTTAGCAGACGAAAATATGGAGGATATTCCATTACTTACGACAGACACTCATTTCGATATGTCCACCGCCTATGCGAACCGCCCGGAGATACGCAGCCTTGAACTGGCTACACAGATTTACAAGCAAAAAGTAAACGTAACCCGTGCCGAGCATCTTCCTTCCATCGCATTGATGGGGAATTACATGGTCACGAACCCTTCTGTCTTCAATAGTTTTGAGAACAAATTCAAGGGAATGTGGAACGTAGGTGTCATGGTGCAGATACCTATATGGCACTGGGGAGAAGGTATTTACAAAACCAAAGCAGCCAAAGCAGAAGCGCGCATCGCACAATACCAGCTTCAAGACGCCAGAGAAAAAATAGAGCTGCAAGTCAACCAGGCTGCATTCAAGGTAAATGAAGCGGGTAAAAAGCTGGTAATGTCTACCAAGAATATGGAAAAGGCGGAAGAAAACCTTCGTTACGCCACACTCGGATTCAAAGAGGGGGTTATTGCTACAAGCAACGTTCTTGAAGCACAAACAGCCTGGTTATCCGCTCAATCGGAAAAGATTGACGCTCAAATAGACGTGAAACTGACAGAAATCTATCTAAAAAAATCATTAGGAACTTTGAAATAATTTATACTCATATGGCAACTACAAAATCACAAAACAGTAATATGCTGCTTGCATTCCTTACTTTACTGGGAGTTATTGCAATCGTCGCAGTCGTTGGCTTCTTCATGCTTCGCAAAGGTCCCGAAATCATTCAGGGACAGGCGGAAGTTACCGAATATCGTGTTTCAAGCAAAGTGCCGGGACGCATATTGGAGTTTCGCGTAAAAGAAGGCCAACAAGTAAATGCCGGTGACACACTAGCTATTCTGGAAGCGCCGGACGTGGTGGCTAAAATGGAACAGGCACGCGCCGCCGAAGCCGCTGCACAAGCACAGAACGAGAAAGCCATCAAAGGGGCACGCCAGGAACAAATCCAAGCAGCTTATGAGATGTGGCAGAAAGCACAAGCCGGAGTCACCATCGCCGAGAAGTCATACAAAAGAGTGAAGAACCTGTATGAACAGGGAGTGATGCCTGCGCAAAAACTGGATGAGGTAACCGCACAACGTGATGCTGCCATCGCAACCGAGAAAGCAGCGAAAGCACAATACACCATGGCAAAGAACGGAGCCGAGCGTGAGGACAAAATGGCAGCGGAAGCTCTTGTGAACCGCGCCAAAGGAGCGGTTGCCGAAGTCGAATCTTACATCAAGGAAACATATCTTATTGCTCCGGCCGCCGGAGAGGTTTCCGAGATTTTCCCGAAAGTAGGCGAGTTGGTAGGCACAGGTGCCCCTATTATGAATATTGCCGAGCTCAATGATATGTGGGTCACATTCAATGTACGCGAAGATTTGCTTAAAAGTCTGACTATGGGAACCGAATTTGAAGCAGTCGTTCCTGCGCTGGACAATAAAGCAATCAAGCTCAAGGTATATTACATGAAAGACCTAGGTAGTTACGCAGCTTGGAAAGCCACTAAAACTACCGGTCAGTTTGACTTGAAAACCTTTGAAGTTAAAGCATCTCCGATGGAAAAGGTAGAGAATCTTCGCCCGGGTATGTCGGTCATCATCAATAAATAACCATGAAAGAGAGAAAAAAGAAATATATAGCATTGTGGCAGGTCATGCAAAGAGAGTGTCGGCGGTTGGTATCACGACCGCTTTATCTCTTCTGTATGGTTATCGCTCCACTTTTCTGCTATATCTTCTTCACTACTTTAATGGACACGGGATTGCCTAAGGATCTTCCTGCCGGTGTGGTGGATATGGATGATTCGTCCACATCCCGCAATATCGTGCGCAATCTGGATGCTTTTTCACAGACAGGTGTCGTCGCCCATTATAGTAACGTAACAGATGCACGTATTGCCGTTCAGGAAGGAAAAATCTACGGATTCTTTTATATTCCCAAAGGCTTGTCCGCGGAAGCACAAAGCCAGCGGCAACCTAAGATTTCTTTCTATACCAATTATTCGTACCTGATTGCAGGTTCCCTGCTTTTCAGAGATATGAAAATGATGGGAGAACTGACTGCCGGCTCTGCTGCGCGTACCGCCCTATATGCCAAAGGAGCAACTGAAGACCAGGCTATGGGATTTCTGCAACCTATCGTGATAGATACACATCCATTGAATAATCCGTGGCTGAACTACTCGGTATATCTGTGCAATACGCTGATACCGGGAGTACTTATGTTGCTCATATTCATGGTCACGGTTTACTCTATCGGTGTGGAAATCAAAGACCGCACCGCCCGTGAGTGGTTACGCATGAGTAATAATTCTATTTATATTGCTTTGGCAGGAAAGTTGCTTCCACACACGGTAGTCTTTTTCATTATGGGGATATTTTATAATGTATATCTGTACGGATTCCTGCACTTCCCTTGCAATAGCGGTATCCTTCCTATGATATTCGCAACGCTATGTCTTGTGCTGGCATCGCAATGTTGCGGCATCGTTATGATAGGAACTCTGCCCACCCTGCGGCTCGGACTGAGTTTCGCTTCACTATGGGGAGTTATATCGTTCTCCATTTCCGGTTTTTCTTTTCCGGTGATGGCTATGCATCCGGTCTTGCAGGCTTTAAGCAATCTGTTCCCGTTGCGCCATTATTTCCTGATTTATGTAGACCAGGCACTCAACGGATATAATATGGCTTACTCATGGAGCAACTATATGGCATTATTAATATTCATGATGCTTCCTTTCTTTGTGGTTCACCGCTTAAAAGAAGCATTGGTTTACTATAAATATATACCCTAAATGAAAGATATAAAATTAAAAGACAAGATAGCTCAAGGCATCAATGACCTGTTTTATATCTGGAAGCGGGAGTTTCAGACAACTTTCCGCGACCAGGGGGTACTGATATTCTTTATACTCGTCCCGTTGGGTTATCCATTGCTGTATAGCTTCATCTATGACAATGAAGTGGTGCGTGAAGTTCCCGCCGTTGTTGTAGACGATTCTCATTCCTCCCTGAGTCGTGAATATCTCCGGAAAGTAGACGCTACACCCGATATCCAAATCGTATCTTACTGCGCTGATATGGAGGAAGCCAAACAAATGTTGAAGAACAGAAACGCGTATGGCATCATCTATATTCCTTCTGACTTTAGCGATAACATCGCTAAAGGAAAACAGACGCAAGTCAGCATCTATTGCGACATGAGCGGATTGCTTTATTATAAATCCATGCTGATAGCCAATACTGCCGTCTCGCTGGATATGAACCAGGATATTAAAATAGCCCGTAGCGGCAATACGACCGACCGACAGGATGAAATAACCGCTTATCCGATAGAGTATGAGGAGATTTCGATATTCAATCCTACTGCCGGATTCGCCGCTTTTCTGATTCCTGCCGTACTGGTATTGATTATTCAACAAACATTATTGCTCGGTATCGGTCTTGCTGCCGGAACCGCCCGCGAGAATAACCGGTTCAAAGACCTTGTACCTATCAACCGGCATTATAACGGGACTTTACGGATCGTACTCGGAAAGGGATTGAGTTACTTCCTGGTTTATATATTGGTGGCTTTCTACGTACTATATATCGTGCCGCGCCTATTCAGCCTCAATCAAATCGGACAGCCCGGTTCATTGGTGTTATTCGTTGTTCCCTACTTGGCTGCTTGCATTTTCTTTGCAATGACAACTTCCATTGCCATCCGCAATCGGGAGACGTGTATGCTGATTTTTGTATTTACCTCCGTACCCTTATTATTTATCTCCGGCATTTCTTGGCCGGGAGCTGCCATTCCTCCGTTCTGGAAGTATGTATCTTACATCTTCCCGTCTACTTTCGGAATCAATGGCTTTGTAAAAATCAATAATATGGGAGCAACTTTGAGTGAAGTGGCTTTTGAATATAAAGCTTTGTGGTTGCAGGCAGGTGTTTATTTCCTTACGACTTGTTGGGTATATCGTTGGCAAATACTGATGAGCCGCAAACATGCGATAGAGAGGTATAAGGAGCTAAAAGAGAAAGAAAACTTATCCAAGCAGGTAAGTGATTGACAGATATAACACAAGAGAGAGAAACGAACGGTATATTCTTATTATTAAGGTATGCCGTTTTTTCTTTTTCGGAAAGTAAGGATAAAAAAATCCCCCGTCCAAAGAGAGTATAGGACGAGGGATTTTAAAAAGATATTATAAAGAGAGTATAATTCTATTAGAATTTATAACCTACGCCGATAGAGAAGTTCATGTTTTTCGGATTGCTTACACCATCAGTTTTAAAATCAATAACATTAGTAAATCCAAATTCTCCATCCAAACCTACAAAGAATTTTCCTATTTCATAAGCAACGCCTACTCCAACGCCACAATCAAATCTTTTTCCTCCAAATTGGTCATCACCATCACCGAAGAAGTCAGCTTTTTCACCACCCGCTTTTACCTTTCCAGCAACACCAAATGCAAAATACGGACCAGCTTTTACTACAATATTCTGATTATCAGCAACCGCAAATCTTGCAGCAGCCAAAACTGGGATTTCAAGATACATCGGGTTAAACTTTATAGTTTCACCATCTTCATCAAATTTACCACCTTTTTGAGTTAACATCAAAGAAGGTTGAATAGACCACATATCAGTAAACTGATATTCCATACCTACTCCCACATTGAAACCAATCTTCATGTCAGTGTCCATGTCACCAGTGTAGTTACTCATATTCATACCTACTTTGGCATTCCAAGAAATCTGAGAATAAGAAACGATAGAAACAAGTGCGAATAGCACAAAAATCAAACCTTTTTTCATATCATTATTTTTTTAGTTTGCTTCCCTCTTCCCTTCGGGCAGCATTGTTAATTAAATAGTTCCATTGTCTAGTGCGGGGAATTTTCCGAACTTTACCAGCGTATCGGAACACACTGTTCATATTTAACGTCTGTTTCGTGTCCGCAAATATATTTCATTTATTTTATATAAAAAAATCCTTGATAGTCTATTTTTTGCATAAATGTTATTAAACAGTGACTATTTAGGCAAAAATCATGCCCATCCATTCGTTTTTTATGCTTAACTATTTCCAGGACAGAAAGACAATCAATATATTCTTGCAAATATTATGCATTTGCATTTATTAACCCACTAACTATTGCTTAATTACGAAATCTTCGTAGCTTTGCGAAGTATTCGTAATTAAACAACATCTCCATGGAAAAGTTAACTATACAAGAAGAAGAAGTAATGATCTACATTTGGGAGTTACAAAGCTGTTTCGTAAAGGACATCGTAGCGAAGTACACGCAACCAGCTCCGCCGTACACCACAGTAGCATCCATCGTGAAGAATCTCGAACGGAAAGGATACGTCACACCAAAACGTGTGGGTAACACCTACCAATACACTCCCGCAATTCGCGAAAATGAGTATAAACGCCATTTTATGAGTGGTGTAGTCCGCAACTATTTTGAGAACTCTTACAAAGAAATGGTTTCTTTCTTTGCCAAAGACCAAAAGATTTCGACCGATGATCTCAAAGATATCATCGACCTGATTGAAAAAGGGAAAGAAGATTAATAGAAAACACTTATTACTATGACTCCGGAATTAGCCTATTTTCTAAAGATAAATGTAGCGATAGCATTATTCTACGCATTCTATCGGTTGTTTTTCTATAAAGACACCTTCTTCCATTGGCGTCGGGTAGCTTTATTATGTTTTTTTGCCATCTCCTTACTTTATCCTTTGTTGAACATTCAAGGATGGATAAAAGCCCACGAACCAATGGTAGCGATGGCAGATCTTTATGCTACAATCCTACTTCCGGAGCAAATTATAACCCCACCACAAGAACCTACGATAAACTGGCAGGAGTTAACCATACTCTTTATGAAAATCATCTATTGGAGTGGGGTATTATTTCTGGCAACACGCTTCCTTGTACAGTTAGGCAGTATCATACGATTGCACATCCAGTGTCCCCAAAGCACCATACAAGGAACACGCGTACATCTTTTAAAGAAAGAAAACGGTCCGTTCTCTTTCTTCCAATGGATATTCATTCATCCACAATCGCATACGGAATCCGAAATCAGCGAAATCATTACCCACGAAGAAACACACGCCCGCCAATATCATTCGGTAGATGTGTTAATCAGTGAGTTAATGTGTACGCTCTGTTGGTTCAATCCGTTTATCTGGCTGATGAAACGGGAAGTCAGAGGAAATCTCGAATACATGGCAGATCACCGGGTATTGGAGACGGGACATGATAGTAAATCATACCAGTACCATTTGTTGGGACTGGCACATCACAAGGCTGCAGCAAATTTATCAAATAGTTTCAATGTTTTACCACTCAAAAATCGTATTAAAATGATGAATAAACGAAGAACAAAAGAAATAGGGAGAACAAAATATCTGATGTTTCTCCCCTTGGCTGCCCTGTTGATGATTGTCAGCAACATCGAAATGGTGGCACGTACCACGGAGAAATTCGCCAAAGAAATGATGGGACAGGCAACGACGCAAGTCATCCCTGAACCTGAAATAGCGACTATTCCAGAACTTCCTGCAGAAGAGATTCAAAAGCCAACTCTTCCACAGGATAAGAAGATAAAAGAGACAATGGAAACTCACAGCAAGAGCGTACCGGATTCTGTTGTGTTTGAAGTTGTAGAAGAAATGCCTGATTTCCCCGGAGGAATGAAAGCATTGATGGAATACCTTTCACAGAACATCAAATATCCGGCCGAAGCCCACGCCAAAGGCATACAAGGACGTGTGATTGTATGTTTCGTAGTAAAAAAAGACGGAAGTATAGATAACATAAAAGTAGTTCGAAGTGTAGACCCCTATCTGGATAAGGAAGCTATACGTGTAATCACTGCCATGCCCAAATGGAAACCCGGCAAGCAAAGAGGAGAAACAGTAAATGTCAAATTCACAGTTCCTGTTGCCTTCAGGCTAACCGGCCCCGAACCAGCTAAAGCAGAAGAAATAAAACAATCAGATTTGGAAGAAGTCGTTGTAGTAGGGTACGGTTTAAAAGAGGATTCAAATCCCGATGCAGTAGGTGTAAAAGCAGGAGATACAGAACCAACTTTCAAAGTAGTAGAAACAATGCCGAAATTCCCTGGCGGAACAGCCGGGCTGATGAAGTATCTTGCCAGAAGTATCAAATATCCGACTATTGCGCAAAAGAATAAGGAGCAAGGCAGAGTCATCATAAAAATGGTTGTAGGAAAAGATGGCAGCTTGTCAGATATAAAAGTACTGCGTAGCGTTTCTCCTTCTTTGGATGCAGAAGCCATTCGTGTAGTGGGCAATATGCCAAAATGGGAACCGGGACAGCAACGCGGACAAGCAGTTGCCGTAGAATATACCCTTCCTATTGTATTCCGGCTACAGTAAATTAATTCCCCGGTACCGCGCCCTTTCCTCATCGGTGGGGAAAGGGGCGTTCCCCGGTGCCGCACACCCCCTTCCCCGGTGCCGAACATTTCTTTCATCGGTGCCGAGAAAAATACATCTTTTTCTGCTTCCGCAAGGATAGTTACAAAAATATCCTTATATTTGTTAGCAACAAAACACTATTCATATGAAAAGATTCGCATGGATTATCGGTTTGGTACTCTGCACTATTTGCACTGTACAAGCCAAAGACAGAGTTATCGAACGTCCTCCTTTTCTTGCCTGGAACTCCAACAGTATCGAAATTGATAAAATTGTCATGAGTGACACAGTGACCACTGTATATGTGAAAGCTTACTATCGGCCTAAATACTGGATAAAAATAGCAACCGGAAGTTTTCTGAAAGATAATAACGGGGCACTTTACCCCATCCGAAAGGGAGTCGGAATTACACTCGACAAAGAATTTTGGATGCCCGAATCAGGTGAAGCAGAGTTCCAGCTCCTATTTCCGCCTATACCGGAAAATGTAACCAGTCTGGATTTCTCTGAAGGAGACTTTGACGGAGCATACAAGATATGGGGAATACAACTCAATGAGAAAAATTTCCGTAAAGCCCCGTTACCCAAAGACGCGATAATCCATAAAATCAACAAGAAAGCCCAATTACCGACACCGGAACTCGCATATGCCAAAGCTACATTGAAGGGAAAAGTACTCGGTTTTAAAGCAGATATGCCGGCAACAGGCAAATTGCATCTGAATGACCCGGTGAGATGGTTGAACTTTGCCGAAGATGTGAAAGTAAATGAAGACGGCGCTTTTCAGGTTCAAACAGATGTGATTACGGTAACTCCGGCAACACTTGTTTTCCCGTTTGCCCAAATTCCTTGCCTTCTGGCTCCCGGCAAAGAAAACTCGATTATCATCAACACCGCCGAATGCACACGCCAACAATCACACTTGCAAAAAGACAGCAAGCCATATGGAAAAAAGGCTTATTACAGTGGCTATCTGGCAGAATTACAACAAGAATTGGCGGACAACTCCATTCAGACCAATTTAGTCAGCAATCCGAGAGAAACCGTGAACGAAGTAATCGGAAAAGACATTGACGGAATAAAAAACTATTTTGTAGAAAAACGACGTGACATTCATAAACAAATAGAAGAAGCTCCTCTCAGCCTTGCCGCAAAAGAAGTCCTGAAAGCCAATACGGATATAACCACAGGCATCGGACTCTTTATGGGCAAGGATATACTGATGCGTGCACATATCATCAGCCAGAAGCTGAACAAGGAGCAGGCAAATGAATACTACATGAATACCAAAATAGAATTTCCGGACAATTATTTCGATGTACTCAAAGAACTGGTCCTCAATTCACCGGCAGATTTATACGCACCGGAATATGCATACGGGATAGGTGTGTTCGCTTCCAGAAAAGATCTTTTGGAACAGCATCTAGGTACTAATCAAGGGGTTCTGTTTCAAATGGCAGAAGCATACAGATACTACCGTTCTATCGAAGATTTCACACCGCTAACCGCCGAACAAACAGCCGCACTTGAAGCATTGCCCTCACCTGCTTACAAAGATATGCTGACAGCACTCAATGGAAAATTGCTCAAGAAGATGGAACTGAACAAACTGAAAACCGGATACAAAATCAATGAAGTCGGTGAAGTAAACAACGAGGAACTCTTTTCCACCATTATTTCCAAATTCAAAGGACATGTATTGTTAGTGGATTTCTGGGCAACTTGGTGTGGGCCGTGCAGAATGGCCAACAAAGCCATGATTCCGATGAAAGAAGAATTGAAAGATAGGGATATTCTTTATTTATACATCGCGGGAGAAAATTCGCCTAAAGGAACTTGGGAAAATATGATACCCGATATTCACGGAGAGCATTTCCGCGTGACCAACGATCAATGGAGATATCTAATGGATAAGTTCAATATCCAAGGAGTACCGACTTATTTCGTAATAGACGCCGAAGGGAATACAACTTTCAAGCAAACGGGATTCCCGGGTACAGATACAATGAAAAAGCAATTGATGAAAGCTTTGCAAAAATAAGACTACCATTCAAGCGTCACAGGACAGTCTCTATCTATCATTCAGAACGAAACGAAGAATCTCCTTTTTTGTAGTTAAAACAGGAGATTCTTCGTTTTTAAAGTGATGCCATCTCTGAATGACAAAGGCAGCCTATTTCATTATCAATTATTTATGCATCTCCACAATCTGAGTCGGCGCCATCTCAACATTCCGGCGGTCTACCTGCCGAACGACGCTTGCAGCCAATGACAAGAAAGCACGTCCCGTAATCGTATTTTCATCCAATGCAACAGGCGTACCATTATCCCCGCCCTCACAAATGCTCTGCACGATAGGAATCTGTCCCAGTAAAGGAACATTCATCTCTTCGGCCAACTTCTTGGCTCCTTCTTTACCGAAAATATAATATTTATTTTCCGGAAGTTCGGCAGGAGTGAACCATGCCATATTCTCAACCAAACCGAGAATAGGTACATTCACCTTATCATTAGTGAACATATTGATTCCTTTACGGGCATCCGCCAAAGCCACAGCCTGCGGAGTGCTGACAACAATTGCTCCTGTCATCGCCAATGTCTGGACAACAGTCAGATGAATGTCACTGGTTCCGGGCGGAAGATCAATCAGAAAATAGTCTAATTCCCCCCAGGCTGCGTCACCTATCAATTGCTTCAGTGCATTGCTTGCCATTCCGCCACGCCATAAAGTAGCCTGATCCGGATCGACAAAGAAACCGATAGACAATAATTTCACTCCATACTTCTCTACCGGGACAATCATATCACGGCCATCTATACGCTCAGCATACGGACGCGCATCTTCCACCTGAAACATCTTCGGCATGGAAGGTCCGAAAATATCCGCGTCGAGCAGACCTACTTTATAACCTAACTTAGCCAAAGCAACCGCTAAATTCGCAGATACGGTAGACTTGCCTACCCCACCCTTACCCGAAGAGATACCAATGATATTCTTCACCTGCGGAAGCATCTTGCCAACTTCCGGCCGGGGAGCCTGCTTGCTTTCTGTCGCTATCGTAACCTGTACGTCAGGAGACACATATGTGTGAATAGCCGTTTCCGCAGCCTTCAACATTGATTTTATAAACGGATCAGTCGGTTTCTCAAAGATTAACGAAAAGCTGACAGCCATACCGTCAATACGGAGATTATCAGCGACCATCTCCGCTTCCACCAAATTCTTTCCCGAACCGGGATAACGCACCGTTGCCAATGCATCCAATATCAATTTAGGATAAAGAGTCATTTTATTTACTATTTGACGATTTACAATTTACTATTTAAATTCACCATCCAGGCGGCTGCCGGTTCATTTTACGGCGATTATTCCGGCAGGCTATTTACTGGTACTCAGCCCGCTACGCTTGCTACGATTATAGCTACGATAAGAATCAAGCTCTATTTCCACATCCGGTTCCTGCAATTCGCCTTCTTGCGGGAGCAGAAACTTGATATACTTGATATTTAAACCACGATCGAGCCATTGTTGTTCATAATAAGTCTTGATGCCAAGAATATCGTCCACCAAACCGGAGTGGTATAAATCTTCCGTCATAAACTCCACCGGAAGCTGATTGGCTTCTATCATGTATTTTGTATAAGTAAACATGAAGTTGCTGTCCGTCTTCAAGTGGATAATTCCGTTCGGTTGCAAGAATTTACGGTATCTTTCCATAAAATAGGTAGAAGTCAGCCGCTTCGTCGCTTTCTTCATCTGCGGGTCGGAGAAAGTAAGCCATATCTCACTAACCTCGCCCTCGGCAAAGAAACGTTCGATGATTTCGATATTTGTACGCAGGAAAGCCACATTCTTCATTCCTGCCTGCAATGACTCCGTTGCCCCCGTCCACATACGGGCACCTTTTATATCAACTGCTATAAAGTTCTTTTCGGGAAACATCTTACCCAGACCGACGGTATATTCACCACGTCCACAGCCCAGTTCGAGCACTATCGGATGGTCGTTCTTGAAAAACTCCTCATGCCATTTTCCCTTCATGTCAAAAGGCACATTATCTACCTCCGAATAAGGATACTCGAACACGTGCGGATAACTTGCCATATCGGCAAACTTTTCTAATTTATTCTTTCCCATATCAATACTGATTAGGTCGCAAAGGTACTGATTTTGACGTAACCGACAAAAAGAAATGGAGTACAGATTTCTCCATACCCCATTCTTCCATATAGCTGAATTTATTTGTCGATTAAATCTCAACTTTCACTTCACCTCCCTGCTGTGCTTTCAAATCTTCATAGAAGGCAGCATGAGAAACTTGCACATAAGGTTGCAAGAATAAGAACCCGATACCGAAAGTAAAGATACAAAGGATAGCCCAACCGATGAAGCTCAAGTCGAGCAAGAACAACTTCATCTTGTTGTTTTCCATCATAGCCATACTCTTTTCGATAGCTGCGTTATTTTTCATCTCCGGCTCTTCTTTCAGAATATAGTCCGTCATTGCATAAGAATAATACTTGATGATGCCCGGAACAACCAACAGCAATGACCACAAAGCTGTGTAAATGCCCTGGAGCAACTTAGTTACAAAAATACGGCTATAATCCTGGAAGCCTTCAAACAGCACTCCAAAATCAATATCCTTACCTTTGTACACACCAAACATCACAATCGCAATACCGTACGCAACCGGCAGTCCGACAAACAGTGAGCACAATCCGCCGATAAAGGGAATAGCGGAAAGTCCACCGGCAATAATTGAATAAATAAGCGCAGCAACTGCTGCCATAGGCCACTTACCTTGAAGTGCCTGACGTGCTTCAGCACGTAGTTCTGAATTCTCTTTTAACATAATAAATTTAATAATTAGATAAATGTGTGTTTATTATTGGACTCCGGTTACTCCACGATGGTTACCCAACCATGTGTATCCGGTTCGTCGCCGTACTGAATCCCGCGCAACTTGTTGTACAGTTTCGTACAGATGGGGCCCGGTTTGCCATCTTTAGAGATAACGTATGATTTTCCGTTTTCCAAATCATCAATGCGTTGAATCGGACTGATTACCGCGGCAGTTCCGCAAGCACCGGCTTCTTCAAACGTTTCCAGTTCTTCTTCCGGTATCGGACGGCGTTCTACCTTGATACCCATATCTTCCGCCAACTGCATCAAACTCTTGTTAGTGATGGAAGGCAGGATAGAAGATGATTTCGGAGTGATATACGTATTGTCTTTAATACCGAAGAAGTTGGCTGCGCCACATTCGTCGATATATTTCTTTTCTTTGGCATCGAGATAGAACTCACAGGAATATCCCAGGTCGTGTGCTTTCTTGTTGGCACGCAGGCTGGCTGCATAGTTACCGCCTACTTTATAAATACCAGTTCCATGAGGAGCAGCACGGTCGAACTCACGAATGATAACATACGGATTGGTAGAGAAACCACCCTTGAAGTACGGGCCTACCGGAGTCACGAATACCACAAACATATATTCATCTGACGGATGCACGCCTACCTGTGCGCTTGTTCCGATGAGCAAAGGGCGGATGTAAAGAGAAGCACCTGTCTCATAAGGCGGAATGAAACGTTCGTTCAGTTTCACAACTTTCAGAATAGCTTCCTTGAAACGTTCAGTCGGAAGTTCCGCCATCAGGATTCCCTGACAGGTAGATTGCAGGCGAGCCGCATTTTCTTCCAAACGGAAGATACGCACCTTACCGTCTTTCCCACGGAAAGCCTTCAATCCTTCGAATGCTTCCTGTCCGTAGTGCAGACACGTAGCTGCCATATGCAGATTCAGATGTTCGTCACTACTAACTTCCAATTCTCCCCATGCTCCGTTGCGGAAATTGATTCGTACATTGTAGTCTGTCTTCATATATCCGAATGACAGATTCGCCCAGTCTATTTCTTTCATTTTATACTGTATTAGTTTATTCTTTCTTAAACTTTAATTTGCAAAAATAACTTTTATTCTTCAGATTGCCGCTTTTCTCGCAATATTTTTTCGACTTCGCGGTCTGCTTTCGTCAGTTTTTCGGTACAGAAGGCAATTATTTCATTGGCTTCCTTGATTTTCTCACTCAAAACGTCAATATCCAGTTCATTATTGTCTATCTGACGGACAATCTTTTCGAGACGTTCCATCGCCTGAAGATATGTTTCCTTTTTTGCTGCCACGATGATTGATTATTATTAATAGTTAATGATGAATGTTTCTTTTACTTCTATCCGGATGTTTGCTATTCCACTACAGAACGGGCTTCTCCTTTCGAGAAACGGGTGACTAATTTGTCTCCCTGCTTCAGCGAGGATGCGTCCGTTACCGCTTTCCCGTCCTTTAGGGTGATACTGTATCCGCGGCTTAGCAATTTATCGGGAGAGGCATCCGCTATGCGCTGTTGCAGAAGTTCCAGTCGATGGTGTTGGCGGGCTAATAGCGCCTTCGTCACTTGCGACAAATCCTTTCCGGCTGACAGCAAAGCAAAACGGGCATCCGTGAGTATCCGATGCACAAGGTTTGGGATACGGGTCTGCAGTGTTTCCAGTCTCCGCCACTCCTGCTCAAGCATCGCATAGGCTCCTTGTTGGATACGGGCGGACAATTCTTCCAAGCGGTCGGCTATTTCCGTGACTCGGTGAATCAGGAGTTCGGCTGCCGCCGTAGGAGTTTTTACCCGGGTATGCGCCACAGAGTCAAGGACTGTATCGTCGCGTTCGTGACCGATTCCGGTAATGACAGGTAACGGAAATTGTGCACACGCAGCCGCCAGCAGATAAGTATCAAAACCGGATAAATCGGAAGTTGCCCCGCCACCACGGATGATAACGACCACATCGAATTCATTCATGCGGGCATTGATACGATCTAAAGCCGCCAATACGGATTCTTCAACTTGATTCCCCTGCATCAAAGCGGGAAAAAGCTCCGTATAGAAAAAGAACCCGCCCGGATTATGCTGCAACTGATGGCAGAAATCACCATATCCGGCAGCGGTAGCAGAGGAAATAACGGCAATACGTTGCGGCAGAACCGGCATTTCCAATTCTTTATTCAGTGTCAGTACACCTTCCTCTTCCAACTGCAACAGTATTTCCCGTCGGCGGCGGGCCATGTCTCCCAGTGTATAGGTAGGGTCAATATCAAGCACTGTCAGACTGTAGCCGTAAAGTTCGTGAAACTGAACCGTCACTTTTACCAGCACTTTGATGCCGGCAGTAAACATCTGTCCGGTAGTTTCCTCGAAATAGGGTTTCAGCAAACGGTAGATATTGTTCCAAATCATACCACGCGCCTTAGCGACAAGGTTGTTGCTGCGAGGATCTTTCTGCACAAATTCCAGATAACAATGTCCGGTCGTATTGGAACGGACATCGCTCAACTCTGCCTGTATCCAGTATTCATCTGGCAGACATTGCTCCAGACTGCGGCGGACAAGCGCATTCAGTTCTAAAAGAGAAAGGGAGGAATCCATAATGGTTAATGATTAATGATTAGCGATTAGTACAATAGTAACCAGTTGTTAATCACCAATCACTTCTCCGTTAACCGTAAAATACGCCTTCCACAAGTCAGGAATACCGTATCCATATATATTATCCGGAAAATCTGCCCTGTCACCCGACCGGCGAACCAGTTCTATCACTTCTTTTGCCGTCAGTTCCGGACAAGCCTGCCACAAACAGGCCACCATTCCGCACATAATCGGAGAAGAGAAGGAAGTTCCGTTAGCATGGCGAAGATTGCCGTCTGTCCCCATCACGTCCGAACCCAATCCTACGGCAACAACATCCGGCTTCACCCGTCCGTCCGACGTATTTCCTACGGAAGAGAACGGAGCCAGCTCTCCCCTTTTATTAATAGCGCCTACGGTTATCACGTTCTCCGCATCTCCCGGCGGGGTAATCTTCTTCCACGACCCCGCACCGGAATTTCCGGCACTGCAGACAACTACGATTCCTTTATCTGCAGCCCGTGCAGCTTCACGGGACATTAACGCATAATGTCCGTTCAAATCACGATAGCGATAATTCTTTGCCGGATCATCAAACGAATAATATCCGAGGGATGTATTTACCAAATCCACTCCTACACTATCGGCAAATTCGATTGCCGCCGCCCAATAATCCTGTTCCACCAGATTTTCCGAATATTCATCCTCACTACGCAGCAACCAATAGGAAGCTTCGGGAGCCGTACCAATCATCACATTCGGCTGATTCATTGCCATGCAGGAGAGAACAGACATACCGTGGCTGCTTTCCGCATAAATATCTGCTTCGGGATTTACAAAGTCACGCACACCAAGAATATTGATATTCTTCATTGCCTCTATCTTGTCTACATTATGGAATCCGGCATCAATTACGGCAATCGTCATTCCCTGTCCTTTGAAACCTGCATTATGAAGAAGGTTCGCACGGCTCATCCTTATTTGAGCAATCGCAGGTCCGTAAAGGCTATCGGAACGCAAAGGCTTGTTTATCAGCGAATCTCTCTCAAAACTCTTTTGAGTAATGCCTTTCCAAACCCTTTCCGTAGAACGCACAAAAGGTAGTTTTGCAATTTCATCAATCAACGTGCTGTCATTACAGGAGACGGTAACGAAGTTATCCCATTTTCCGGTAACAAGTACGTGAACACCTTTCTTCCGTATCGCATCTACGTATTTCCTGCATACTGGCAAGTCGGTGGAATCTATTGCCAATCCCTGTCTTTTTCTCCGTTCAATGGATTTCCCGGACAAGTATTTTTCCGGTTTCTGCAGAGAGTATTCCGTAGCTGCCTTATCTTTCAGGCTAATACGATATTTTAAGGTATCGCCCGGTGTGAATTGAGCAAAAACTCCCAGGCATATATTCAAAGCAAAAACCAATAACACAAATTTCCTCATAAGTTATCTTTATTTTAATCAATCAAAATCCTTCGTTCTCTAAAATCACCAACCCGATTCCCCGCTGCGAAGCAATAAAAGCTCCACCTAATACACGTCTTCCGTCATAGAACACAGCCGATTGTCCGGGAGCAATAGCCGAAGCCGTTTCAAGAAAACGCACCAACAGGCGTCCATCTTCCAATCGCTTCACCCGGCAAGGCAACGGACGGCTTCGATAACGAATCCTCACCGTCAAGTTCTCACACTGGAACAATTCTTGTTCATCCACAATCTTATCCTGTTCTATCAGCATATAGTCAGTTTGCAACTGTTCGGCATCACCGAGCATCACTGTATTTTTCTGCGGATTGATTTTCAATACATAAGCCGGTTTGCCCAACGCAATCTCCAATCCTTTCCGCTGACCGATCGTATAATAGGGCGCACCCTTATGTTGTCCCAGTTTCACACCTTCGGAATTGACAAACCATCCCGGACCTATCTCGGTGTCCAGTTCCGGACATTGCTCACGAAGAAAGTCGCGATAATCTCCTTTTATAAAACAGACTTCCATACTTTCTCCTTCTTTTGACTTGGCTTCGTAGCCTTTCTCTGCAAGGTATTCCCGAACCTTCACTTTCGTGTAATCCCCTAAAGGAAAGATACAGCGTCTCAGTATATCCTGTCCCAATCTCCAAAGGAAATAAGACTGGTCTTTCTTATCGTCATCTCCGGCTACTATATAAATATGTCCGTTCCGTTCTTCCAGCCGTGAATAATGTCCGGTAGCAATCCAGGCACACCCCAACTTATCCGCCCATTCCGTCAGAACACGAAACTTGAACAAAGGGTTGCACATTACACACGGATTCGGCGTACGTCCCTGTTTATATTCGTCTATGAAATTTTTTACGATAGTCTCTTTAAAAGGAATACGTTCATCCGCCACATAATGTTCGATTCCCATCCGTGCAGCCAGTTCCCTTGCATCTTGCGGCTCATCACCCCATACACGCATGGTTACTCCTACTATTTCGTATCCTTGTTCCTGCAGCATCAGACAAGTGGCGGTACTGTCAATGCCGCCACTCATTCCGACCAATACTCTTTTATTTCGTTCTTTCATCCGAATTTTATAAATTACGTGGATACAAATGTACGAGATTCTTCGGAGAAAATAAATTTATTGCAAACGAAACAGTATAGATATGGAATAATAACGGCTTGTACACCCCATTTCCTTATACAGTACATATAAATGCTTGGAGTTTCTTTTGTTGCCTCCTTATGTCCTTTACAGGCTCACAGAAGTGAGCTGTTTCATTTACATATGTAAACCTTTTTATCAACAAGTGACAGCTTATCCGTTCACAACTGTGAGCTCTTGACAAGCTTTAAGGAAAAACAGACAAACAATTAAACTAACACTTATGGGATGTGGGTATTTATCAGCCAACACACTATGAGGGTAACTTTTACCCTCATAGTCACCCTCAGGTTTGCCCTCATAGCTACAATACCGATGAATAAAGCGATTGAGGGAAATTATGAGGGTATGAGGGTAAAATCGACAAACTTTTTATTGTAGAGAGATTATTTCTCCACAATGATGCTTAATTGAAGTGATTTTATAAAAAAGCAGTTGCTTTTCCAAATAAAAATCCCTATATTTGAAATATAACAAAAGCGAGAACAATTATGGCTAACCCTAGATTACCGGGCATTTCCGAAAACGAGCAAGCCTTATTGTATGCCAAACTGAATGAATACAACCGAGGCAGAGCCTCTTTCAAAGAGGCGGGTGTTTACTTGGTGGTGACACCTCGACCGGGGAAACCCAACTATTCCCTTTGGCTCTATTCTCCCCTGCCCGAAAAACAATCGATTCTTTACATACATGACCTGTCGCCGGATATTAATGAGTCTCTCCGGGTGGCAAGTACCCTGTTTTATTACTCAAAGCGTTGCCTCATCCTTATGGATTATAACGAGAAGAGGATGCAGAGTAATGGTGATGACCTTATCTTCTTCGGGAAGTATCGAGGACATTTCCTGCATGAAATACTGAAAATAGATCCGACTTATTTAAGCTGGATAGCCTATAAGTTTATTCCGAAGATTCCAAAACAGGAACGCTTTGTCATTATAGCGCAGGCTTACCACTCCATACATTTGGACATCATGCAGAGAAAATCCAGAGAGAAACGTTCGTCAAGCCGGTATTTGGGAGAATTAGGGGAGAAACTTACAGACTTAAAATTGAAAGTGACCCGTGTGCGGCTGGAAGACGACCCGTATAAAACAAGGGTGAACGGCACTACCCCGCAGTTTTTTGTCAAGCAGGTGCTCACGCTGACGGATGCCAGCGGGAACTTGGTCGTTATGAGTATTCCGTCAAAAAATCCCAGTGCGGTATCAGGTACTTTATCCGGGATAGAGCATGAATACCGACTGGGAGAAATTATCTACGTCGCATCGGCGAAAGTGTCACGCCGGTACGAAAGCTATGGTTCTAAATATACGCGCCTTAGCCATGTGAAGTTCGCAAGCCTCAACGTTTAGTCCAATCGTCCTTGACAAAGCTTGCCGGATAAGAGACTTTATCCACAATGCCGTCTTTCTGACGAATCCAGGAAGTGAATGTGCGTGCACCTTCATCCAATACGATGATACGGGCACCGTTCGGCAAATGATTGTACACAGTGTTTCCACCGGTATAGCGCCCGTAAGCCAGAAGGATATTTTTCCACATGACCGCATAGTCATTATCATGGTCGTGTCCGACAAATACACCCATCACGTCTCCCGCCTCTTTCATGGCAGCAAACATTCCTGTATTTATTCTAGGTGCACAAGCTTCTTCCATACGTGTTCCGCGAAAAGCTGCATTTTCATCGCGAATGGCTTCGTGATATTCGGGCAGAGGAATATGGAAAAAGGCAAGAGCAGGCAACGGTTGTCCGCCATTCCGAGTTTTATAGGCAGCACTTTGCTGACGATACCAGTTTATTTGGTCGAACGTAAGCCAATTATACCCCTTCACATCTTTCAAAGGTGAATAAGAGTGAGAGTCCATACAATAAAGCAGGGCTGCATCCTTTTTAGAGTCGGAAGAAGATTTTACGGTCAATACATAATCCGGTGACAAAGCAGTTCCCCGGTCAGGCATTAAATTACCTGGAACGGTACGGATGATATCATATAGCTGTGACCGTGTCAATCCTTGTTCATCATCATGGTTACCAAAAGTCACAACAAAAGGAAGCTTGCGCTTGGATACCTGTTCCAAGACCTTCAACATACCGGAATCAGCAGGTGCCGCGTAAACAACATCTCCGGTAAAGACTACCAAATCCGGCCGTTCGGTGTCAAGTACTTGATTAATACGTTCCAATGCTACGTCAGAAGCCGGATTACCATACTTAAAGTGCACATCGGTAAATTGCACAATCTTGAATTTACCTTCTTTACTAAATTGCAGTTCACTCTTTTGAGCCATACAAAAAGTTGCAGCCAACAGTAAGATAAGTGTTAAGTGAAATTTCAAAAGTCGAATCATAATCATTTATTTTAGGGGGTTAATTATTCTTCTCAATCAGTACGGTGGCATAGGCTGAAATTCCTTCTTCGCGACCTGTAAATCCAAGTTTCTCGGTAGTGGTCGCTTTAATGGAAATATCATCCACATCAATTCCCATGACTGTTGCCATTATCTCCTGCATCAAAGGGATATGCGCTTTGAGCTTCGGACGCTCGGCACAGATGGTGGCGTCAATATTGCCGACCTTATATCCTTTAGTAGCAAGCAATTCTACTGTCTTTTTCAACAGAATCTTGCTGTCTATGTTTTTAAATTCTCCCGCTGTATCCGGAAAGTGATAGCCAATGTCACGCATATTTGCCGCTCCCAGCAAAGCGTCGCAAACGGCATGTAGCAATACGTCCGCGTCCGAATGTCCCAACAATCCTTTCGTATGTTCCAAAAGGATACCGCCGAGCCACAGTTCACGCCCTTCGACCAACTGATGTACGTCGAAGCCAAAACCTACTCTTATCTTCATAATTTGTCTAATAAATGAGTACTAGTGATTTGTGGTAATAGTTAATGATGAATGTTCGAAGGTCAATCAACGGATATGGAAATCCAGTAGTTTTTCTCCTTCCAGATAGCCTTGCAAGTGTTGTCCTATACTGACAGGACCTACACCGACAGGAGTACCCGTAAACAGCAAATCTCCGATTTTCAATGTTACAAACCGACTGACATAGGCTATAATATCATCTATTTTGAAAAGCATATCTGCCGTACAGCCTTGTTGTACTTCCTTGCCGTCAATCAGCAGGTTGAAATTCAGATTCTGAATATCCTTATAGCGGTCGACGGAAACAAAATCTCCGATAGCTGCAGATGAATCGAAACCTTTACACAACTCCCAAGGATTTCCCTGTTCGCGAAACTTTCGTTGAAGGTCACGGGCTGTAAAGTCAATACCCACTGTCACTGCGTCATAATACCGGTTCGCAAAACGGGGAGCGATATTCTTCCCCAATCGGTTGATTCGGACTACCAGTTCCGTTTCATAATGTATCTCGTTAGAAAAGTCGGGAATGAAAAACGGTTTGCCATCTTTAAGAATAGCAGAGTCCGGTTTCATAAAAATGACCGGTTCCGTATTGACTTGTGTATGTCCCAGTTCCTTGTTATGCTGGGCGTAGTTCATTCCTACTGCGATAATCTTCATTATTTCTCGTTAAAATTCAATCGGTTAAACATTACAGCCAGGTGGGCATATAGAGAAGTATTCTGTACGACAATATTCTCAGGCACGCGAATACGGAAAGGAGTAAAGTTCCATACTGCCTTTATGCCACCGTCTACCATCTTATTTGTAATCTCTTGAGCAATATTAATAGGCACTGTCAGCACACCGATATTCACGTCATATTCTTTCATCTTTACCTCAAAATCATCGGAATGGAAGATAGGAATTCCGTCCAAGTTCTTCCCTACCAGTTCCGGATTGACATCAAACGCCGCTACAATCTCCAATCCAAAATGCTGCAAACCAGAATCACGAAGCAAGGCTCCACCCAAGCTACCCACACCAAACAAGAAGGCTTTGTGCATATTGGTAAATCCAAGAAAGCTCTCCAGCACCTCAATCAGTGCGTCGATGTTGTAACCGACTCTCGTACGCCCCGAAATATTAACGTACGACAAATCCTTGGCGATTTGGGAAGCGTCAATATTTATTTCCTTAGAGATTTGTGTAGAAGAGACATATTGCTCTCCTTTTTCTTTCATTAGTTTTATATTAGACAGATACCAGGGAAGTCTGCGCAAGGTAGGCTCCGGCACTTTATCCGCCTCTTTTCGTATATAAGTGCTCATACTTCTTACAAAATTTGGTATTTTGCAAAAGTACATTATTTTTTGAGACTGACAACCGTATAATGGAAAACCTTAATAGAGATTAAACAAAACAATGAAAAGTGGTACAAATTTTGCTCTTTTCCATAAGTTTGATACTTTTGAGAAGAAATGAGAAGAAATAAAAATGACGAATATGAAAAAGAATGATTGGAAAGACAGACTGAACGTAGTGTATTCAACGAATCCTGACTTCGGTTATGAGATGAATGACGACGAAGAGCAGACCACCCTTGATAAAGGCAAACAAAACCTGCGGGTTTCCATCGATAAAAAGAACCGTGGCGGAAAAGTGGTAACATTAATTACCGGATTCGTCGGTACTGACAATGACCTGAAAGAACTCGGAAAGCTGCTGAAAAGCAAATGCGGAGTGGGCGGTTCGGCAAAGGATGGCGAAATCATCGTGCAGGGAGATTTCAAGACTAAGGTTATGGAGCTGCTTCTCAAAGAAGGATATACAAAAACAAAAGGTATAGGTGGTTAACTAATTCAAATGATATAAGATATGAGGAAAGGATTTTTATTTTGTGTAGCAGTATTATGCTCACTATTGTCGTTTGCACAGAATGACAAAGGGGATATTGTCAAAACCGGAGACAATATGCCTGCTTTCACGCTTAGTTCGGCAGTAAACGGAACAGTGGATTCCGCAGACCTGAAAGGAAAAGTTGTACTAATCAATATCTTCGCCACTTGGTGCGGTCCTTGCCAGAGCGAACTGGCGGAAGTTCAGAAAATCCTTTGGCCGAAGTATAAAGACAATAAGAATTTTCGTATGATAGTGATTGGACGTGAGCACACAGACGAAGAATTAACGGCATACAACAAACGTAAAGGGTTTACATTCCCTCTCTACCCGGATCCGAAACGGGAAGTCACGAATAAATTTGCCACTCAGTACATTCCCAGAAGTTACTTGATCGACAAAGAAGGGAAAGTGATATCCGCCACCGTCGGTTACCGGAAAGAGGAAATGGATAAGCTGATGAAGGAAATAGATAAAGCGCTGAAATAACAAAAAAAGAGGGCTCATCGCCCTCTTTTATATTTTCTTATTTCCAAGACTGATTTGATTATTCAGCTTTCAAAGTGAAACGCTTGAAGTCAACAATCTTCAGTTCAGGATCAGCAGCAGCCAACACTTCTCTTACAGTCTTCTTACCGTCCATGATATCTTCCTGGTTCAATAAGCAAACTTCTTTCAAGAACTTGCCCAGACGACCTTTCGCGATGTTCTGAATCATTTGTTCAGGCAGGTGTGCAGCCTTCTCAGCAGAAACAGTAGCAATGATTTCTTTTGCTTTCGCTACATCCTCAGCAGTAATCCAGCCTTTAGCCATGTTGCTTTCCATGTGTTCTTCGCTGTCCACATGAGCCGGGTTGATGTTAGCTTTCTTCAGAGCTGCTTCTACAGCCTTCTGTACCTGTTCTGCTTTTGTCTTCTCAATGGCAACTTCGATTTCTTTCTGTTTTACTTCTTCAGAAACGCCATCTTCATCAATGGCAATCGGGTTCATGGCAGCAATCTGCATAGCTACTTGTTTAGCCAACTGATCGTTAACTTCCTTGTTGAAAGCAACAATAGTGCAAAGACCATTTCTGTTCATGTGATTATAAACAGCAGTGCATACACCTTCTACAGTCATGTAACCATCCAGTTCCATTTTCTCACCTGTGATACCGCTACGGTCAGTCACTGCATCCTGTACAGTACCGTTACCCATCGGCAATGCTTTTACTTCATCCAAAGTAGCGCATTTGTTAGCCACAGCAAGGTCAAGAATATCCTGAGTCAGTTTCACGAAATCAGCATTCTGAGCAACAAAGTCAGTTTCACACTTCAAAGCAACGATAACGGCACGGTCACCGGTAGTTTTAGCCAAAACGCAACCTTCAGAAGCTTCACGTTCCGAACGCTTAGCAGCAACAGCTTGTCCTTTCTTACGGATAATCTCCATTGCCTTGTCGAAATCGCCTTCAGCTTCAGTCAACGCATTTTTGCAATCCATCATACCAGCTCCGGTCATTTTGCGCAGCTTGGTAATATCAGCCATACTTACAGCCATAATAATTTCCTTTATTTAAATGAATAATAATTTTCAAAACAAAAAATGTGCCAATCTGCCAATCAAGATGCAAGCATATAAGCATACTCTTGCACATCAGCAAATTGGCACATTTTATATATTAAGCCTCTTCGTCTTCCTTGATGAAAGCAGCAGCTTTAGCTGCGTTGATAGCTTCTTCGTCAGACTTGTCGAGTCTAGCTTTCACTGATTTCTTCTTGCCTTTGTTAGCAGGTGCTTCACCGGCAGCTTCCATGTCGATCTTTTCAGCTTTTCTTTCTTCCAAGCCTTCGATCATAGCAGCGCAACAAGCATCCAGGATAACTTCTACCGATTTAGTAGCGTCATCGTTAGCAGGAATTACGAAATCTACGTTTGAAGGATCAGAGTTGGTATCAACGATACCGAATACTGGAATACCCAAACGGTTAGCTTCGCGAACTGCGATATTTTCTTTCATTACGTCGA
>NZ_CABUHK010000036.1 GCF_902491285.1 uncultured Bacteroides sp.
ACGCGGAAATTTGTATCATCAAACGTGATGGTAAAAGAGAAGATTTCTCTATCAGTAAGATTAAGAATGCAATCAGCAAGGCATTCAGTGCAACGGGGATTCAGGATGAGCAGCAGTTGGTGGCTGACATCACGATGAATGTAATCAGTCAGTTTGCCACTCCTACGATTACCGTAGAGGAGATTCAGGATTTAGTGGAAAAGGCATTAATGAAGGTTAGGCCGGAAGTAGCGAAGAAGTATATCATCTATCGCGAATGGCGGAATACGGAACGGGACAAGAAAACCCAGATGAAGCACGTGATGGACGGTATCGTTGCCATTGACAAGAACGACGTCAACCTGAGCAACGCCAACATGAGCAGCCACACCCCTGCCGGACAGATGATGACTTTTGCATCCGAAGTGACCAAAGATTATACTTATAAATATCTGTTGCCGAAGCGTTTTGCCGAAGCGCACCAGTTGGGCGACATTCATATCCATGACTTGGATTATTATCCGACCAAGACGACGACTTGCATCCAATATGACATGGACGACCTCTTTGAACGAGGCTTCCGCACAAAGAACGGCAGCATCCGTACCCCGCAAAGTATTCAGAGCTACGCGACGCTGGCTACTATCATTTTCCAGACTAACCAAAACGAGCAGCACGGCGGACAGGCGATTCCCGCTTTCGACTTCTTCATGGCGAAAGGAGTGGCGAAGTCTTTCCGTAAGCATATGGCTTCGTTCATCAACTTCTATGTGGCGATGGAGAACGGCAGCCAGGCGGACGAGAAGGCAATCCGTACGTTGATTAAGGAGTATCTGCCGTCTATCAAATCTACCGAGGCAGAGCGCGAAACGTTGCGTATCGCTTTGATAGCCCTGCAAATCATTATAGATAAGGAACATCTGGCACGCATCACGGAGAAAGCATACCAGCAGACCCGCAAGGATACACATCAGGCGATGGAAGGGTTTATCCACAACCTGAACACGATGCACTCACGCGGAGGTAACCAGGTGGTGTTCAGTTCTATCAATTACGGTACGGACACTTCTGCAGAAGGGCGGATGGTGATTGAGGAATTGCTGAAAGCTACCATCGAGGGCTTGGGTACACGGGGAGAAGTGCCTGTATTCCCGATTCAGATATTCAAGGTGAAGGACGGGGTGTCTTACTCGGAAAAGGACTTTGAGAAAGCGATGAAAGCGGAGAATATAGAAGACGCGATGAAAGACCGTTACGAAGCTCCGAACTTCGACTTGTTGCTGAAAGCTTGCCAGACTACCGCGAAGGCGTTGTTCCCGAACTTCATGTTCCTTGATACGCCTTTCAACACGAACGAGAAATGGAAAGCGGACGACCCGAAACGTTATATCTACGAATTGGCGACAATGGGTTGCCGTACACGTGTGTTTGAGAATGTGGCGGGAGAAAAATCGTCTTTGGGACGCGGTAATCTTTCTTTCACTACGCTGAATATGCCGAGATTGGCTATCGAAGCCCGCATTAAGGCTGAAAACTTAATAGAGGATGAACGCAACACGGATGCCATCGAGCAAAAAGCGAAAGAGATTTTCATCGAATCCGTACACAATATGGCTGCTTTGGTAGCCGACCAGCTTTACGAACGTTACCAATACCAGCGCACGGCACTGGCACGCCAGTTCCCGTTCATGATGGGGAATAACGTGTGGAAAGGCGGTGCCGAACTGAATCCGAACGAGCAGGTAGGCGATGTATTGCGCAGCGGTACGCTGGGAATCGGCTTTATCGGCGGGCACAATGCGATGGTGGCTCTTTACGGCAAAGGTCACGGTCACAGCCAGAAGGCATGGGACACGCTGTATGAAGCTGTGATGGAAATGAATAAGGTAGTGGATGAATACAAGGCGAAATATAACTTGAATTATTCGGTACTGGCTACTCCCGCCGAAGGACTTTCAGGACGTTTCACGAAGATGGACCGCCGGAAATACGGAAAAATCCCCGGAGTGACAGACCGTGATTATTATGTAAACTCATTCCACGTAGACGTGAAAGAGCCGATTAGCATCGTTGAGAAAATCAAACGTGAAGCTCCTTTCCACGCCATCACCCGTGGCGGACATATCACGTATGTGGAGCTGGACGGGGAAGCGCAGAAGAATGTGCGTGCCATCGCCAAAATCGTGAAAGTGATGCATGACGAGGGAATCGGTTATGGTTCTATCAATCATCCGGTAGATACTTGCCACAACTGCGGCTACAAAGGGGTGATTTTCGACAAATGTCCGGTTTGCCAAAGTGAAAGTATTCTCCGCATGCGTCGTATCACGGGTTATCTGACGGGCGACCTGAGTTCTTGGAACTCTGCCAAACGGGCGGAAGAAAAAGACCGTGTGAAACATTTGTAAACCAATGAATTTATTAGGAACTTATCCTGAAACAATAGTGGACGGTGCAGGCATCCGGTATTCTATTTATCTTGCCGGATGCGCTCATCACTGTCACGGCTGCCACAACCCGGAAAGCTGGAATCCGAAAGCGGGGGAACTGTTGACGGAAGAGAAGGTTTCGTCTATCATCAGGGAGATTAAAGCGAATCCGTTGTTGGACGGGGTGACTTTCTCCGGCGGGGACCCTTTCTTCTATCCCGAAGAATTTCTGTCGCTCGCCAAGCGGGTGAAAGAAGAGACGGGGATGAATGTGTGGTGCTATACCGGGTATACGTATGAGGAGATTCAGGTGAAACCACGGTTGAAGGCTATTCTTCCTTACATCGACGTGTTGGTGGACGGACGTTTCGAGCAGTCGCTCTTTTCTCCTTACCTGGAGTTTCGGGGGAGCAGCAATCAACGGATTCTGAAACTAAAGTAATCCCGAAGGGGGAGATAATCCAAAAGTTGAGAAAATCTCCACCACTAAAAAAACTTATTTTTCAAAGAAAACAAAAACACCTGTACGGTTGTTTTGTTTACTTTTACGGACAAAAGATAATTCTGCAAGAATAAGTTTTTTATGGTACAAACAATAACTACGACTCATATATCTGACGAATCCGACGGATTGCCGATGCCCAAACGTATTTGGGCGGTGGTATCCGTCGGATTCGCTCTTTGCATGTCTGTACTGGACATCAATATAGTTAATATCGTATTGCCTACGCTTTCGCATGACTTCGGGACGACGCCTGCCGTGACTACGTGGATTATCAATGGGTATCAGTTGGCAATCGTCATATCCCTGTTGTCCTTTTCCGCTTTGGGGGAGATGATTGGTTATCGGAAAGTCTTTCTTTCGGGCATCGGGTTGTTTTGTATCACTTCGCTGATTTGCGCGCTGTCCGATTCATTCTGGACGCTGACGGTGGCACGTATTTTCCAAGGGTTCAGCGCTTCCGCCATTACGAGTGTGAATACGGCGCAGTTGCGGTATATTTACCCGAAAAGTCAGATTGGCCGGGGGATGGAAATTAATGCGATGGTGGTTGCCATATCGGCAGCGGCAGGTCCTTCTGTGGCTAGCGGTATTCTTTCGATTGCCAGTTGGCATTGGTTGTTTGCCATTAACGTGCCGTTGGGAATCACGGCGTTGGTTTTGGGTATCAAGCATTTACCGAAGCAGGAAGAATTGTCGAAACGAAAGTTCGATTATATCAGTGCCATAGCGAATGCGATAACTTTCGGGTTACTGATTTACACGCTGGACGGATTTGCGCATCATGAGAAGATGGATTTTCTTGTCGTTCAGTTGGTGGTGGTAGCGGTAGTCGGGACGTATTATGTACGTCGGCAGTTGACTCAGACAACTCCTCTCCTACCGCTCGACTTGCTGCGAATACCGATTTTCCGGCTGTCTATCCTGACTTCCATTTGTTCGTTTATCGCGCAGATGTCGGCAATGGTGTCCCTGCCGTTTTTCCTTCAGAACACGTTGGGGCACAGTGAGGTGATGACCGGGTTGCTGCTTACTCCGTGGCCGTTGGCTACGCTTGTCACGGCACCGTTGGCGGGGTATCTCGTCGAGCGTATCCATCCGGGGATATTAGGCAGTATCGGAATGGTGCTGTTTGCCGTCGGGCTTTTCTCGCTTTCGAGCCTGACTGCCGAGTCGTCCGATATTAGTATTATTCTGAGGTTGATGCTATGCGGGGCGGGCTTCGGGTTGTTTCAGACACCGAATAACAGTACGATTATCTCGTCAGCCCCGACACAGCGTTCGGGCGGAGCGAGCGGAATGTTGGGGATGGCACGTCTCTTGGGACAGACTACGGGAACGACATTGGTGGCTATGCTTTTCAGTTTTGTCACGCATGACCGAAGTACGGCTGTCTGCCTGATGGTGGGAAGCGGGTTTGCAGTTGTGGCGGCTATCGTCAGCAGCTTGAGATTGTCACAGCCTTCTACGCTCAAAAGTAAATAAGAGGAAGCCTTAATGATTTAACAATCATTTCTGACCCAATATACAGACAAACCGAGAAAACGCCTTTTCTCATAGACAAATCTAGACATTTGCATTTCTTAGATACAAAAACGGCGTATTAACACTGTGTTAGAACGCCGTTTCTATATTCCATAAATCAGGTTCTATATTTCATTGAATATCAACGAAATGTAGTACATTTACGTTCTTGCGTCCACACATTCCGAAGATAATTCCGTTGCGAATGAAGTTTCTATTCCAACAACCAGCACACAGTGCCGGAAGTTAGAAGAAGAACCTCAATATATCATTGAAATTTGCCCAAATCAATAGACCGAAGAGCAAAACCATACCGGTCATCTGGGCGTATTCCATGAACTTGTCGCTCGGTTTGCGACGGGCTATCATCTCGTAGAAGAGGAAGAGCACGTGACCGCCGTCCAAGGCAGGAATAGGCAGAATATTCATGAAAGCCAGGATAATGGAGAGGAAGGCTGTCATGTACCAGAACTGATGCCAATCCCATGTTGCGGGGAAGATACTTCCGATAGTTCCGAAGCCGCCCAGTTGCTTGGCTCCTTCTTTGGAGAAGAGATATTTCATGTTGCCGACGTAGCCTTTCAAAGTCTTCACGCCGAGGGAAACGCCTGCGGGGAAGGATTCGAGGAAAGCATACTGTTTCTTCACCATTGGCAGCAAGCGGTCTGTCACCAGGCAGGCGGTTACTCCCATCATGTAGGCGGAGTCTACACGCATAGTCAAGGTGTCTGTTGCACCGCCACGTACATAGGTAAGGCTGATGAGACGAGGGTCGATGCTGTCTTTGAGCATAGTTGCTTCGTTTTTCTTACGTTCCGCCATCGTTTGCTTGAAGTCGGAGAAAGAAATCGGTGTTCCGTTCAGGGCGATGATGCTGTCACCCGGCAGGATGCCAGCTTGTGCGGCAGGAGAGTTTACCATTACGCTGTCTACAACGTACGGGAAACGGTAGGACGCGAAGCGGACGCTGTCTGCCAACAGGCGTTGCATCAAATCTTCGGGAATATAGACAGAGGCTTTCGCACCGTTGCGGAGCACGCTTACTTCACGGGCATCGGCAATCTGGCTCAACATATCTCCGTCATAACGTTCGAAGGGGACGCCATCGGCTGAAAGAAGTATATCACCGTCCTGGAAGCCGACTGCCTTGGCAGTTTCGTTAAAGTCCATACCGAGGGGAGCTTCCTGTACCTTTATATATTGGTCGCCCCAGGCAAAGAGTATCATTGAGTAGATGAACAGTGCCAGCAGGAAGTTGAACAGTACGCCGCCAACCATGATTAACAGGCGTTGCCATGCCGGTTTGGAACGGAACTCCCACGGTTGTTCGGGTTGTTTCATCTGTTCGGTATCCATCGACTCGTCAATCATACCGGCTATCTTCACGTAGCCGCCCAACGGCAGCCAGCCTACGGCATATTCAGTATCACTTTTCTTGGGTTTGAATTTAAAAAGGGTGAACCAAGGGTCAAAGAATAAGCAGAATTTCTCTACACGCACCTTAAATAAACGGGCAAAGAGAAAATGCCCGCCTTCATGAATGATGACGAGCAGCGAAAGGCTCATTATCAATTGCAGGGCACGAATCAAAAATGTTTCCATGTTTATTATTTACTATTTTACTATTTACAAATTACTAATCATTGCTCAGAGACTTTGCCGGCTCACCAGTTCGGAAGCGATTCTCCGTGCTTCCGCGTCGGTGGCTACATAGTCATCGTATGTGGGGTTGGCTATAAACATAGCTTGTTCCATTGTCTTTTCTATCACGTCGCTCATGCCGAGGAAGCTGATGCCGTCTTTCAGGAAAGAGGCCACCACTACCTCGTTGGCGGCATTGACGATGCAGGGCATATTGCCGCCTCTGTACATGGCTTCATAAGCCAGGGCGAGGTTGCGGAACCGCTTCGTATCGGGCTGCTCGAACGTCAGGTTGGTGCACTTGGCAAAATCGAGACGGTCGAAAGTGGAACTGATACGGTCGGGATAAGAGAAAGCGTACTGGATGGGCAGGCGCATATCGGGCATGCCTAACTGTGCTTTCACCGCACCGTCCTCAAACTGTACCATCGAGTGGATGACGGATTGCGGATGCACCACTACTTCAATCTGGCTGGGCTGGACACCAAACAGCCATTTGGCTTCGATCACCTCAAAACCTTTGTTCATCATAGAAGCGGAGTCGATGGTTATCTTGGCTCCCATCTCCCAGTTGGGATGCTTGAGGGCTTGCGTCTTGGTTACAGATTTCAGTTGTTCCAGGGTGCAGGTGCGGAAAGGCCCGCCTGAAGCGGTGAGTATTACTTTTTCTATCGGGTTGCCGACTTCTCCTGCCAAACACTGGAAAACTGCCGAATGTTCGGAATCTACGGGCAAAATCGGTGTGCGGTATTGCTGCGCTAATTGATTAATCAGTTCGCCGGCTACGACCAGCGTTTCTTTGTTTGCCAGCGCAATGGCTTTGCGGGCACGGATGGCGTTGATAGTCGGTTTCAGTCCGGCATAGCCTACCATGGCCGTCAGCACCATGTCGATGGGCGCGGCTTCTACAATCTGGCAGATGGCATCGGTTCCTGCGTACACTTTGATGGGCAGGTCGCTCAATGCTTCTTTCAGTTCGGGATACTTTGCTTCGTTGGCTATCACCACTACTTCCGGCTGGAACTTCCGTGCCTGGGCAATGAGGAGTTCGACGCGGTTGTTGGCTGTCAGCGCATAGGCTTCGTACAGGTCGGGATGTTCCTCGATGACCTGCAATGCCTGTGTACCGATAGAGCCGGTGGAGCCTAAGATGGCTATTTGTTTCTTCTTTTTATTCGTTTCTATATTCATTATTAAAATACGATATATTTCTCCGGATTCACCGGATGACCTTTGTACCAAAGTTCGAAATGCAGGTGCGGGCCCGTGCTGAGGGTTCCGCTGTTGCCTACCAGGGCGATGGCTTCGCCACCTTTCACGCGGTCGCCTTCTTTCTTGAGCAGGGATCCGCAATGCTTGTAGATTGAAATAAAATCCTGGTTATGCTGCACGCCAATCAGGTAGCCGGTTTCGGCGGTATATGTGCTTAGGATGACGGTTCCGTCCATTGTAGCCAGCACACTTTCGTTCGGGTTGGCGGCAATGTCCGTACCGAAATGTTTCTTTTCTGCGTTGAAATGGCCGGAAACCATTCCGCGGGTGGGACGGTAAAGGATAAGTCCCGTCACGTCCGGTTGGGAAGTGATGGATGTCAGGTTGTACTTCTCATTTTCTTCGTACTGGCGGCGGAACTCTTCTTCGCGTTTGGTGCGTTCCATCAAGGTGTCTTCGCGGGCGGCGGTCAGCGAATCGAGCGTCTGCACGCTGTCGATGGGGACTTTGCCGCTGAAGATGTCCTGAATGTTCATTATGTAGAGGTTCTGCCGGTTGAGAACCGCTTGCAGGGAGTCTACACGCAAGGCGTTGCCTACGATTTGGGAGCGGACTTCACTATTCATGTAGCCCGGAAGGTAGTTGCGCAAAGGAGTGAAGGCGATGATGCAGGCAGCAATCAGGAAAAGCACTGCCAACACGCTGAGCAGCACCGAAAGACCATTGAGTTTGGATACACGAAGCCCCACAATCTCTTCAAGTGTATTCTCGTTGACAATCGTCAGTTTATACTTAAACTTGAAATTCTTCCAGAAAGCTTTACTTCGTCTTTTCTTTGGCATCTCGGGTATTTACTATTTTACGATTTACTATTTACTATTTTCAGATTTGCTATTTTCGGGTGATGAGTGGTTCATCGTTTTGTTGGTTCTCATCGGTCATCTTCCAGCTCATCCAGGTTCAGCAACCCTTCGGGAAGCTCCACGGTGATGAGTTTCTGTTTCTGGTCTATTCCCAGGATAAACTCTTCTTGTGCAGGAACCAACAGTTCCTCGCCATCTTCTTTTTCGACAACGAAAAGGGTGTTGACGGTAGTTGTATCTACATCCACCAATTCACCCAGTGAGCCGTGGTGAATGTCTTCCATGCGGAAACCGATAAAGAAGTTCCAGGATAATTCGCCGTCTTCGGCTTCTTCGGCGTGCGCCACGGGAAAATAGACTTCTATGTTGGTGAACATACGGGCACGTTCGGCAGTATCTATTCCTTCAAGTTTCACCAAAGCGGTGGAGTCGGAACGGAAGCGGTATTCTTCGATGAAGAAAGGCACGAAGATACCGTCGAGCAGGCAGACAAGATAATCACAATCCACGCGGTCGAAAATGTCGTCCGTAAAGGTGAACTGCAATTCGCCGTGGATGCCGTGCGGCTTGTTGAATAATCCTATTTTATATACTTCTTCTTTCTTTATCATATTCGGGTGATTCGGGCGCCGATGGCGTTCAGACGTCCTTCGATGTTCTGATAACCACGGTCTATTTGTTCAATGTTACTAATGGTACTGGTTCCTTCGGCACTCATTGCGGCAATCAGAAGGGCGATACCGGCACGGATGTCGGGGGACGTCAGACGTGCGCCGCGCAGCTTGAAGCCGTGGTTGTGACCGATGACTACGGCGCGGTGAGGGTCGCAAAGAATGATTTGCGCGCCCATATCTATGAGTTTGTCAACGAAGAACAGGCGGCTTTCGAACATTTTCTGATGGATGAGCACGCTACCTTTGGCTTGTGTGGCTACTACGAGCATCACACTCAGCAAGTCGGGGGTCAGTCCCGGCCAGGTGGCGTCCGCTATGGTCATGATGGAGCCGTCGATAAAGGATTCTATCTCGTAGGTTTCCTGTGCGGGGACATAAATATCGTCTCCTCTTTGTTCGAGCTTGATGCCCAGACGACGGAAACTTTCGGGGATAATACCGAGATTCCCGTAAGAAACATTCTTAATGGTAATCTCGCTTTTTGTCATGGCTGCCATGCCGATGAAGCTGCCGACTTCAATCATATCGGGCAGTACAGTGTGTTGCGTGCCATGCAATGCTTCTACTCCTTCGATGGTGAGCAGGTTGGACGCGATGCCGCTGATTTTCGCTCCCATGCGGTTGAGCAGGCGGCAGAGCTGCTGCACGTAGGGTTCGCAGGCTGCATTGTAGATGGTAGTAGTACCTTTGGCAAGTACGGCTGCCATCACTATATTGGCTGTTCCGGTGACGGATGCTTCGTCCAGCAGCATGTAGTTGCCCTGAAGCCTGCCGGCGGTGATTTCATAAATACCCCGTTCTTCATCGTAACGGAAATCCGCGCCCAGGGCTTGGATGCCGACAAAGTGGGTATCCAGTCGGCGGCGGCCTATCTTGTCTCCGCCCGGTTTGGAAATCAGCGCTTTGCCGAAGCGTGCCACCATCGGCCCGATAAGCATCACGGAACCGCGCAAACTGGAGCATTTCTTCAGAAATTCATCGCTTTCGAGATAAGCGAGATCTACGTTTTCAGCTTTAAAGCTATAAGAGTCAATGCCTTTCTTTGCAACGGTAACACCCATCTCGCGCAGGAGCTGGATAAGGTTGTTGACATCCAAAATGTCAGGTATATTGTTCACCGTCACTTCCTCAGCAGTCAGCAACGTGGCACAGATTATCTGCAAAACTTCGTTTTTGGCGCCTTGCGGATGAATCTCCCCGCAGAGCCGATGTCCCCCTTCTATTACAAATGAAGCCATTGTTCAAGCATTAAGTTTTAAATATCAAGTATCAAATACTTGTTTCTAATATCTTCTCTTGTTATTCTGACGATTATTGGTGTAGTTCGTCTTCGGACGATAGTTCTGATTGAGACGCTCTGCCATAAGGCGGATAATATCATCAGTCATCTGAAGCTTGCCGTCAGAAAGTTCGTAGAGATCTTCGGCAATCTTCTTATCATCTACCGTATCTTTGTTCCAAGCCATGTAGTCCTTCTTCATATGGTTGCAGATGAGGGCTATGAGATTTCTCTTTTCGTTTCCTTCGGGAAATTCAATGGCTTTCTTTATCAGGATTTCCAATGTGTGTCCGTAGTGGCGGTAACGCATACGGGCAGTGCAGTAAGGAATAGGTTCCGGACGGGTCACCAAGTTATCTTTACGGATAATCTCGTAAGGATAATCGATATCCAGTTCGAAGCCGGACATGATGGCGAGATGATCCCAGAGCTTATGCTTGAAGTCGGGTACATCGCGCAGGTGAGGGAACATATTTCCCATGATATTGATAATAGTGTTGGCACAACGCTGACGTTCTGCCCGATCCTCGATAGTCAACGCGTAATCGACCATGTTCTGGATGCTACGCCCGTATTCGGGAAGCGGCATTCTTTTTTGTTGAGTATTATATTGCATATCTTTAATGGATAATTCTACAATGGATGATGGATAATTGTTCATAACAGACGGAGCTTATAAAAGTTTTTTAGGCATTGAAGCTACAAATTCCTTCAGGTAGAAAGGTTCGAAATAAGCTACGTCTTTATAGTCTTCGGCGGCTACTGCCTTCTCTGCGAGCGGGAACATCATTTTTGCCAGCGGATGGATATCATCAATGAAATGCGCGTTGGGATGCGTAATCTTCTCACGGCATTTACCGGCTCCGTTTCCGTAGAAGTAGACCGGCTGCCGGTCAAGATATTCCAAGTAGGATGTTTCGTCCACGATGTCGGCGGCAATGGCACGTTTCACGTTCAGGCTGCGGTCATAAAGGGCTGCATAGACTTCCATGCGGCGGGCATCAATCATCGGACAAAGCAACGTGTCTTCAGGAAGATCGTGATACAACAATACGGGAACGCTCAATACTTCGAGTGTCGGTATTCCGATCAGAGGGACATTACGTCCGTAACAAACTCCTTTTGCCATCGAAACTCCTATCCGGAGCCCCGTATAAGAACCCGGTCCGCAACTTACGGCAACCGCATCCAACGGAATAGCATGACTGTCAATGAACGACAGCGCTTCATCTACAAATACTCCCAGAGACACGGCGTGTGAAGGACCTTTCAAGTCCTCTTTCACAAAAATCGTCTGTCCGTCTTGACTGGCCGCTACCGAGCAAACAGAAGTAGAGGTTTCAATATTTAGTATACACGACATAAAAATCAGCTTATTAAATTGTCGCAAATTTACATGATTATTTCCAATTCTTAAAATATTCGTGTACTTTTGCACAAAACTTTAAGGATATGATACAGTCTATGACAGGATACGGCAAAGCTACGGCCGAACTCCCCGACAAAAAAATAAATGTAGAAATCAAGTCGCTCAACAGCAAAGCGATGGACTTGTCCACCCGCATTGCTCCGGCTTACCGTGAAAAAGAGATTGAAATCCGCAACGAGATTTCTAAAGTGCTGGAACGTGGAAAGGTGGATTTCAGCCTGTGGATTGAGAAGAAAGAGGGCGCAGACGCTATCCCTGTCAATAAGGCAATTCTTGAAAATTACTACCTTCAACTGGATTCAATCTGCAACGAACTGGGTATCCCTCGTCCGGAACCGGGAGACTGGCTTCAGGTATTGCTCCGCATGCCGGATGTGATGTCGAAAACGGAAATTCAAGAACTTTCGGAAGAAGAATGGAATACGGTTCATGCCACTGTGCTCGAAGCGGTCGGTCACCTAGTGGATTTCCGCAAGCAGGAAGGTGCCGCACTGGAAAAGAAATTCCGTGAGAAGATTGAGAATATCAACAGTTTGCTCGAAAAAATCACTCCGTACGAGAAGGAACGTGTGGAGAAGGTGAAAGAGCGTATCACGGATGCTCTCGAAAAGACTTTGAACGTGGACTACGACAAGAACCGCCTGGAACAGGAGTTGATTTATTATATCGAGAAGCTGGACGTGAATGAAGAGAAGCAACGATTGGGCAACCATCTGAAATATTTTATCAGTACGATGGAAAGTGGCAACGGACAGGGCAAGAAACTCGGATTTATCGCTCAGGAGATGGGACGTGAAATCAATACGCTGGGCAGCAAGTCCAACCATGCCGAGATGCAGAAAATCGTCGTTCAGATGAAGGATGAGTTGGAACAGATTAAGGAACAGGTGTTGAACGTTATGTAATTCAAATCTTGAACGTAATTTAAATCTTGAATGTAATTTAAACCATTTCACCAATGACAGGCAAATTAATTATTTTCTCTGCCCCGTCAGGGTCGGGCAAATCTACTATCATCAATTATCTGCTGACGCAGAACTTGAATCTTGCGTTTTCTATTTCTGCCACCAGTCGCCCGCCACGGGGTACGGAGCAGCATGGGGTCGAATATTTCTTCCTCACGCCTGAAGAGTTTCGTTGCCGCATAGAGAATAATGAGTTTCTCGAATATGAAGAGGTGTATAAAGACCGCTACTACGGCACGCTGAAAGCGCAAGTGGAAAAGCAACTGGAAGCCGGACAGAATGTGGTATTCGATGTCGATGTGGTAGGCGGATGCAATATCAAGAAGTTTTATGGCGACCGGGCTTTGTCGGTGTTTATTCAACCGCCTTCGGTAGAGGAACTGCGCTGCCGCCTGGAAGGGCGCGGAACGGATGCTCCCGAAGTGATTGAAAGCCGTATCGCAAAGGCGGAATATGAATTGAGTTTTGCTCCGCAGTTTGATCGTGTCATCGTGAATGACAATTTGGAAATAGCTAAAGAGGAAGCCTTGAAGGTCATCAAAGAATTCTTGGAAAAATAACAAAGTAGAGGGATGGCGGAAAAAGTCAGCAAGCCAAAAACCGGAATTTTCAGCGGGTCATTCAATCCGATTCATATCGGGCATCTCGCTTTAGCCAACTATCTTTGTGAATACGAGGGATTGGACGAAATTTGGTTTATGGTCAGCCCGCAAAATCCTTTAAAGACACAGGCTGAGTTATGGAGTGACGAGCTTCGTCTTCAATTAGTCGGGTTATCTATCAGTGATTACCCCCGCTTCCAAGTCTCGGATTTTGAGTGTCATCTGCCACGCCCTTCTTATAGCGTACATACATTGGAGAAGTTGCGCGAAGCGTATCCCGAACGTGAATTTCATTTTATTATCGGTTCGGATAATTGGGCACGCTTCGACCGTTGGTATCAGTCGGAGCGTATCATCAAAGAGAACCAAATCATCATTTATCCCCGTCCGGGCTTTCCCGTGAATGAAGAGGAATTGCCGGAAACGGTACGTCTCGTTCGCTCCCCTATGTTCGAAATCAGTTCTACGTTTATCCGTGAGGCTTTGAATGCAGGAAAGGACATCCGATATTTTCTGCATCCGAAAGTTTGGGAAGCAATAAAAGGTCTGCGAAATACTTAAAGCACATATCCGACAAAGTGTGAGATTCTACCAAAAAGTCATGCGAGAAAGTGTATCTACTCTGTCAGCCGATGGAGAGTAATCATTATTATTTCTGCCGGAGCACCGATACGGATTGGCATTTGTGAGGTGCCAATGCCATTGGTGACAATCAAGGGAATCTTTGCCGAGTTATAAGCCAGTCCGGTCACAAAACGATTGCCGTAATGTGAGGGCAGTATCGGAGCAATTCCAAAGACACGGACTTGTCCGCCATGTGTATGTCCCGCCAAGGCAAGGTCGGTGTTGGCTATCGAAACGTCTTCTATATAATCCGGTGTGTGCACGAGCAGGATTACGAAGTCTTTGGGAGAAAGTGCCAAAGACGGTGACACGCCATTGCGGGCAAGGTCGAAAGGGTTGCGCACTCCGGCGATAAGAATCTGCTGGCCGTCTTTGCGAAGCGTATCCACTTTATGTTCCAACACACGCATTCCGTAATGTTCCATCGTACGCACAATATCATCGTGGCAGCGTTCATAGTCGTTATTTCCCATCACTCCGTAAGTCCCCATCGGTGTCTTTACACGCGAAAGTGCAGCGAACAAGGGTTCTACGTATTCGCAGCCTTCCTGGTAATCACCGCCCATCAAGAGGACATCTGCCTTTTGAGCAATCAAAAGATTGACCAGGCTGTTCAAACCTTGTTCTTTGAATAAGCTCTTATAGTGCAAGTCGGAAATGAAAGCGATGCGGAACCCCTCGAATGCTTCGGGAACGTCACGGTGGGTAAAGTCGTAGTTCACGACACGGTCTATGCCCGCATAAGCAGAAGAAAGTTTGACTGCCGAAGAGGTTATCTTTGTGCCACGAAGCACCCAGTCAGCATGTTTGTCATCAACGACGGTTTCTTGTTTCTTGGGTTTACGTTTCTTGTTTTTCGAGACGTTCAGATCTTTAAGTTGAGAATGGTCGGGGGCGAACATCCCGGCAATGGCATCGGTAGTATCTGTTATCTCCTTGGAGACGGAGTCGATATTCAAAACAAAACGCGGCAAGGTTGATACGACATTCTTTTTCGATTTACAAGAAACCAGCAAAAGTAACATCAGCAGAATAAAGGGGTATATTGTTTTCTTCATTTCTCGTTTATAAATGCAGATGATTGAACGGAACCAATAAATTCATATTTCCTTTCAGATTCTCTCTATTTCCCCAATTGGAAGCCCTGTGTATTTGGCAATCATGCCATCAGACAATCCGTCCGACTTCATCTTCCTTACTATTTCCATTTTTTCTTTTTCACGGCCTTTTTTCAGTCCTTCTTCCAACCCTTCTTTCAGTCCCTCTTCATGTCCTTCCTCATGTCCTTCTTTCCGTGCCGTATTCACAGCATTCACAATATCCCGGTACGCTTTCACGCTGTCCTCATACTCTCTCAACTGTTTTGGGGTGAAACGGGTTATTGAAGCAGCTTCGAACAGACGGCTGAAGACGCGTTCCTGCAATGCAGCTGGACGTTCCAGCAGGCGGGATAGATTTTTCAAGACGAAAACCCATTTTTCGAACAATGTTTCCAGTTCATGTTCCGTCTTGGTAAACTTGGGGAGTTCCAAATAGATGAATGTAAGTTTGTCGTAAAATACTTTTTTGGTATTTACATCCATCAATTTCACCTCATGATGAAAATAGTCCTTTGAATCCTTGTCTTCATCGAACACAAAATTGAGTATTCCTACCGTATAGACCGATTCGAGTCGATAATCCCAATCTCCCCGTTTGGCCTGTTCGCGGATGGGAAAGGTGGAATAATAGACACTGCGGTCTTTGAAGAATTGTTGGAATACATTCTGCATCTCGACAATGAATTTTTCACCGCTTTCCGTTTCACAATACACATCAAAGATGGCACGGCGGTCTTCTTTACGAATACCCAATTGCTCACCGTTAAGATAAGTAAGGTCTTCGATGATATATGTTCCATGAAAAAGAGCGTTCAAAAAGCCGATTAACAGTTCTTTATTCATGGGTGTTCCGAAAAGGTATTTGAATCCGAAATCTGTTCTCGGGTCAATATATAGTTCCTTCCATTCATTTACTGACATAAGTGTGAGATTTAAATGATTAGAAAACAAAGATAATCGTTTTAATTTGATATCTGATAAACTAAATGAAAGATTATTCATATCTGTTTCTTTTCGTACGTTCCTTCTCAGCCAATCCACCAATCCACTGATACACCGATACAGGTTCCCACAGAAAGCTGTATTTCTTCTCTAATCTATTAATACTCCTACCAGCAACCACAGTGCTGACCGAACCGGAACGCTTCCTGTTCTTTCGAGCAAACATGCAGCAATAAAGTCAGGCAAAAGTGAATATACTCTTTTGTCCAAAAGATTAAATGAAAAAGTCGTGGATAATTGTGAGGAAATGAGCCAAAGGGTATTTCAAAATTTACTACAAGTTACACAGTCCCATAGAATCGGCAAAATTCTGTTTCGCAACACATCTATTCAATTTATCACTGCTGAATATGGGACAAAATCATCGTTTTCGATATCTTTGTGCCGGAAACGTAAGTATTAATCTTTTAAAACAGTATGGTAATGAATTGAATAAACAGGAAACAGATATTTGGGAAACATTTGCATTTTTACAAAAGGCCTTCCACTGAATGAATTAAACAATAAGTAATAATCATGGAAAGCGCTCTTGTTCATACTTGAAAAGATGAAATCAATTTTCCCAAAATCAGTATGGTTTATGATTGACAGGAAAAGCTATGAGGAATATTACATTAAAATGTTTTATGACAACGAGTATAATCATTCAAACGGAAAAGACTTGTAACCATCATCCCAAAAACAAAAATATGAAGAAAGCCAATCTTATAATATTGTTTCTTTTATGGTCAATAGCTTGCTATTCACAAACTATTGACCAAGTTGAGAACGACACTACTGTAATAACAGAATACAACGATGGAGTATTATGGCTCTATAGGGATATTGAAAATGTCACTGTAGGAACCACATGTTATAAAATCAAAGACTACGGGAAACATTATCAAATACATATTTACATCTATAATCATAGTGACACATCTTTACTGTTTGACCCGACAAAGGTTTCAGCATATTTAACGACAAAAACAGCAGACACACTACAACTTCAAGTATATACAAACGAAATGTTTCAGAGAAAGGTAAGACGGTCACAAACATGGGCCATGGCTTTATATGGATTTTCTACCGGACTTAGTGCAGGAATGGCAGGATATTCCACTTCTTACTCTACCACTTATTCACCGAATGGTCTTCCATACACCACAGTCACCCAACATTATGATGCAAATGCTACATTGCAAGCCAATATGGCCGCATCCCATCAGATGCAGACGTTAGGAAACATGATGGAAAACGACAGAGAAGTCAAGGAACAGGGGTATATGAAAATAAACACCATTCATCCGGGTGAATGTATCATAGGCTATATGAATATCAAACGAAAAAAAGGAACCATTATGACCGTCTTCATCCCCGTTAATGGCGTTGTGTATTCTTTCGACTGGGATGTGAGGTAAAAGTAATAGAGAATATTTCCCAAATAGTATTATCTTTGTCCGTCAAAACTTATTATGGGATATAAAAGTACAGAAACAGCAAGAAGATAACAGCATGGAAGAAGTAGAACGCAACAGCATGGAAGATGCAAAACGTAACAGTATGGAAGCAGTAAAGCGTAACTCATTGCAAGCATGGATATTAGCAGCACGTCCCAAGACACTCACAGGAGCCATCACCCCCGTCATGATAGGTACGGCCCTTGCCGCAATGGACGGACATTTCCATTGGCAGCCCGCACTCGTCTGCTGCCTGTTTGCGGGTTTGATGCAGATTGCCGCCAATTTCATCAATGACCTTTTCGACTTCCTCAAAGGAACCGACCGCGAAGACCGCCTGGGCCCTGAACGCGCCTGCGCACAAGGATGGATTTCTCCACAGGCGATGAAAAGGGGAATTATTGTGACCGTTGCCCTTGCCTGTCTTATCGGTTGCACATTGCTTTTTTTTGCCGGATGGGAGCTTATTATTGTAGGAGTACTTTGCGTATTGTTTGCTTTTCTTTATACTACGGGACCTTATCCCCTCTCCTACAATGGCTGGGGAGATATATTAGTCATTGTCTTTTTCGGATTCGTACCCGTGGGTGGAACTTACTATGTGCAAGCATTGACATGGACACCGGACGTCACCATCGCTTCCCTTGTCTGCGGATTGCTAATCGACACCCTGCTGGTAGTGAACAACTACCGCGACCGCGAAGCGGACGCACACAGCGGAAAACGGACGGTTATTGTCCGCTTCGGCGAGAAGTTCGGACGCTACTTTTATTTGTCATTGGGGATTGCGGCTTCTCTCCTCTGCCTGTATTTCCTTTTTGAAGGACATATCTATGCAGCCCTTCTACCACAACTCTACCTGATTCCCCATGTATTTACCTGGAAACGGATGGTAAAGATATATAGTGGTAAAAAATTAAACAGCATATTAGGCGAGACTTCGCGCAATATGCTGCTTATGGGTATTCTTTTATCAATTGGAATGTTGATAAGTTGAGAAATTATTTCCCGTACATCTTTTCGTAATAACCTTGATAATCACCACTGGTGACTTCTTCTACCCAAGCCTGGTTTTCCAAGTACCATTCGATGGTCTTGACGATTCCGATTTCGAATTTCGTTTCCGGATACCATCCTAAGGCATTTGTAATCTTCGTCGGATCGATGGCATAGCGCTGGTCGTGTCCCAGGCGGTCTTTGACGAAAGTAATCAGGTCTTCGTTAATCCAGTCGACAGATATTTCACCGTTGGCATCTTTCACTTTCTTCTTGAGTATCTTACGATATTCGGGGTTCTCTGTCATCAGGCGGTGAATGGTAGCGATAGTCAGTTTCACGATTTCGAGATTTGTCTTCTCATTATGTCCGCCTACGTTGTACACTTCGCCCTCCTTGCCTTCACGCACTACGAGGTCGATTGCCTTGCAGTGGTCTTCCACATAAAGCCAGTCGCGCACGTTGCTGCCGTCACCGTAGACAGGCAGATGCTTTCCTTCAAGGATATTCTTGATAATCAACGGAATCAGTTTCTCCGGGAAGTGGTACGGACCGTAGTTATTGGAGCAACGGGTAATCGTAACCGGCATCTTATACGTGTCGTGATAAGCCATTACAAACATATCCGCACTTGTTTTGGAAGCACTGTACGGGCTGTGAGGACAAAGCGGGGTCGTTTCGGTGAAATACCCTTCGGCTCCGAGTGAACCATACACTTCGTCGGTAGATACCTGATGATAGCGTACGCCCTTTCTCCAAGTCGGATACCCCTGTTCGTCTTTACCCATCACCCATGCACGACGCGCACAATCCAGCAGATTCTGCGTTCCGAGAATATTCGTAATCAGGAACAGTTGCGGATTTTCGATGCTGCGGTCCACATGACTTTCGGCAGCAAAATTCACTACATAGTCAAAGCGGTACTCAGCAAAAAGACCGTCTACAACATCGCGGTTGCAAATATCTCCCTTGATAAAGAAACAGCGTTCGTTGTCAATGTCTTTGGCAATCGTTCCCAAGTTACCTGCATACGTCAGAGCGTCCAGTATCACGACTTTGGCATCGCTATGCTTGGCTAAGATGTACTTGATGTAATTCGCACCGATAAAGCCTGCGGCACCGGTCACTAAATAAGTTTTCATATTTTATTTATTATGTTGATTTTAGGATTGTTTTGCCAGTTCGATGAGGTACTTGCCATACTCGGTCTTTTCGAGCCGCTGTCCCAACAGAAGCAGTTGCTCGGTCGGAATCCATCCCTGGCGCCAGGCAATTTCTTCAATGCAACTAACGTAAAATCCCTGACGGTTCTGAATAGTAGCCACGAAATTGGAGGCTTCCAGCAGACTGTCGCAATTTCCCGTATCCAGCCAGGCGAATCCGCGTCCGAACAGTTCGACTTTCAACGTACCTTCTTCCAGATAAAGGCGGTTCAAATCCGTTATTTCATATTCTCCACGAGCCGAAGGGCGAAGAGCCGCCGCTTTCTCGGTCACGCTGGCATCATAGAAGTAAAGTCCGGGCACTGCATAATTACTTTTCGGCACTTCCGGCTTTTCTTCCAAGGAAATCACATTTCCCTGTTCGTCAAACTCCACCACACCATAAGCGCGCGGATCTTTCACGTAATAGCCAAAAATACAAGCTCCTTTTTCCACACTTGCAGCCCGGCGAAGCATGGCGGAGAATCCCTGTCCGTAGAACATATTATCACCGAGAATCAGACATCCCGGTTCACCGTTCAAGAAATCAGCTCCCAGGACGAAAGCCTGTGCCAATCCGTTGGGTTGCTCCTGAATCTTGTAGGAGAAGGACATTCCCAATTCCTCACCCGTCCCCAGCAAATCGCGGAACATCGGCAAGTCACGCGGAGTTGAGATAACCAACACTTCACGTATGCCTGCCAACATCAGTGTGGACAGCGGATAATAAATCATCGGCTTGTCATACACAGGCATAATCTGTTTGGAAATCGCTTTGGAAAGCGGATAAAGGCGGGTAGCACTTCCTCCGGCGAGAATAATTCCTTTCATGTTCGTCTAAGTTAATTCATTAACTGTGTGCAAAGGTCGGAAAGAAATCTGAAATGACAAAAATAATGTGCCATTATTTCAATGCGCCGCCATGCCAATTCTCGATTGCGGCCCATAGGATGAATCATTATTTATCCGCCAGTTCGATTACTTCCAAATCTCTGAACGCCCCCTGGTCGATAACAAAACGCACCAAGGTCCGCACCTTATGGAAGCCGGACATCCCTGCCGCCCCCGGATTGATATGTAGCATATCCAGTGTTTTGTCATATTTCACCTTTAATATATGCGAATGTCCGCTGACGAAAAGTTTTGGCGGACGTGCCATCAGGCTGCCGATAATCGAAGGATCATACTTCCCCGGATAACCACCGATATGCTTTATCAGCACTTCCGCACCGTCCACCGTAAAGCGGTTTACCTGCGGAAACAGTTTTCTGATTTCCTGCCCGTCTATATTTCCATAGACGGCACGGAACGGACGAAATGCTGCCAGCTTCTCCGCAACTTCCACTGAGCCAATATCTCCGGCATGCCAAATCTCGTCACACGGCTCGAAATATTCCAGGTATTTCTCGTCCCAGTAAGCGTGAGTATCAGATAATAATCCAATTCTTGTCATAAAATTCTTTGTTTAATCCCACAAAGATACTATATTTGGAAAAATCTTAAAGCACATGGAAAGCAAATATAATTATTTTAAGCGGGATATCAGTTGGCTGTCATTCAACTACCGCGTATTGATGGAAGCTCTAGACGAGCATCTCCCGCTCTACGAGCGTATTAATTTTATTTCCATCTACTCTTCCAATCTCGAAGAATTTTACAAAATCCGTGTAGCCGACCATAAAGCTGTCGCTTCGGGAGCTACGGAAAGCGACGAAGAGACCGTACAATCCGCCCGCGAGCTTGTAGAAGAAATCAACAGGGAAGTCAACCGGCAACTGGACGACCGTGTACGCATCTACGAACAAAAGATACTGCCCGCCCTGCGCAAAAACCATATCATATTCTATCAGGACAGACACGTAGAACCGTTCCACCAGCAGTTTATCAAAGACTTCTTCAAAGAGGAAATCTTTCCTTATCTTCAGCCCGTACCCGTATCCAAGGATAAAATCGTCTCCTTCCTGCGAGACAACCGGCTTTATCTTGCCATCCGCGTCTATCTGAAGAACACCGAGCCACGTACTCCCTATTACTTCGTCATGAAACAACCCTACGCCAAGGTACCCCGCTTCATCGAACTTCCGCCTTACGAGAAGAATCACTACCTGATGTTCACCGAAGACATCATCAAGGCGAACCTCAACCTCATCTTCCCCGGCTACGACATCGACTCGAGCTACTGCATCAAAATCTCCCGCGACGCCGACATCCTGATTGACGACACCGCCAGCAGCGCCGACCTCGTGGCCCAACTGAAGAAAAAAGTAAAGAAACGCAAGATAGGCGACGTATGCCGTTTTGTATACGACCGTGCCATGCCGCAAGACTTCCTGGACTTCCTTGTAGACGCCTTCCATATCCACCGTGACGAACTCGTCCCCGGCGACAAGCACTTGAACCTGGAAGACCTGCGCCATCTCCCCAACCCGAACAAATCTCTGCGTGGCCTTGAAAAACCGAAGCCTATGAAGCTCACCGTCCTCGACGAAAAGGAATCCATCTTCAACTACGTCGCCCAAAAGGACTTGCTGCTCTATTACCCTTACCACTCTTTCGAGCACTTCATCCACTTCCTCTACGAAGCCGTACACAACCCGGAAACCCGCGAAATCATGGTGACACAATACCGCGTAGCCGAAAACTCCGCCGTCATCAACACCTTGATAGCCGCCGCCCAAAACGGTAAGAAAGTCACCGTATTCGTAGAACTGAAAGCCCGTTTCGACGAAGAGAACAACCTCGCCACCGCCGAAATGATGCAAGCCGCCGGCATCAAAATAATATACAGTATCCCCGGTCTGAAAGTCCATGCCAAGGTAGCCCTCATCCGCCGCCGCGGACTGAACGGCGAAAAACTCCCCAGCTACGCCTACATCAGCACCGGCAACTTCAACGAGAAAACCGCCACGCTCTACGCCGACTGCGGACTCTTCACCTGTCGCAAAGAGATAGTGAACGACCTCTACAACCTCTTCCGCACGCTCCAAGGCAAGGAAGACCCGAAGTTCACCACTCTTCTCGTTGCCCGCTTCAACCTCATCCCGGAACTGAACCGCCTCATCGACCGCGAAATAGCCCTCGCCGACCAAGGCAAGCAAGGACGCATCATCCTCAAAATGAACGCCCTTCAAGACCCCACCATGATTGACCGCCTCTACGAAGCATCCGAACACGGCGTACAAATAGACCTCATCGTCCGCGGTATCTGCTGCCTCATTCCCGGTCAGCCATACAGCCGTAACATCCGTGTCACCCGTATTGTAGACAGTTTCCTGGAGCACGCCCGCATCTGGTACTTCGGCAACGACGGCACCCCCAAAGTCTTCATGGGATCACCCGACTGGATGCGCCGTAACCTCTACCGCCGCATCGAAGCCGTCACACCCATCCTCGCTCCTGACCTGCGCGACAGCCTGATAGAAATGCTCAACATCCAACTCGCCGACAACCAAAAAGCCTGCTGGGTGGACGCCCAACTGCAAAACGTATTCAAAAAAAGAATACCCGGCACGCCAAGCATCCGAGCACAATACACCTTCTATGACCGGCTGAGTAAAAATACAAACACACTATAATCAACAAATGGCAAAGAAACAGATTCATTTCCGTACGGTTATGAACTAATTTCGAACTTGTACAAATTTGTCGTTAATACTGAATGAATTTATGATTGATGATGCATGATTTTATTCGTCTGACAATTGTTGCTTTTTCGTCTGACAGTTGTCAGACGGAAGAATAACAGTTGTCAGACGAAAGTTCAACAACTGTCAGACGAATAAATTTATATATAACAGGGATTAAATCATTGCATACTGCCAATCTAATTTTAGAAAAACTAAGATTAGTTCATTTCCGTACCGTTTAGCTCATTTCCGTACGGAAATGAATTGGTTTGAAGATAGTTATCAAAAAAAACGTTCAGACTGCCCCCGCAATCCCCACACCACACTCCCATCTCGCAACAAGCCCCCGCATGGCTCTAATTTTTCCTTGATGTAACACAAATGTAACACATATGACACCTCTCTGCAACGTCTATTCCCGTCCTTTGCACCCGGAAATAACATACACACATATTATTTATGGAGACAATTTATTTATGCATCATCATCTTCCTCTTCGTCCTCGCCATTTTCGACCTGATAGTCGGCGTGAGCAATGACGCAGTCAACTTCCTGAACTCGGCGGTAGGCGCCAAGGCCGCCTCGTTCAAAACCATCCTGTTCATAGCCGGCATCGGCATCTTCATCGGCGCCTCACTGTCCAACGGAATGATGGACATCGCCCGTCACGGCATCTACCAGCCCGAGCACTTCTACTTTGCCGAAATCATGTGCATCCTGCTCGCCGTCATGCTGACCGATGTAGTACTGCTTGACGTATTCAACTCCATGGGTATGCCCACCTCTACCACCGTATCCCTCGTCTTCGAGCTCCTCGGCGGAACCTTTGCCCTCTCCCTCATCAAAGTACACAACAGTGACACCCTCGGTCTGGGCGACCTCATCAATACCGACAAGGCTCTCTCCGTCATCATGGCCATCTTCGTATCCGTCGCCATCGCCTTCTTCTTCGGAATGCTCGTGCAGTGGATAGCCCGCGTGGTCTTCACCTTCAACTATAAGAAAAAGATGAAATACAGCATCGCCCTCTTCGGCGGCATCGCTGCAACCTCCATCATCTACTTCATGCTCATCAAAGGTCTGAAAGACAGTTCTTTCATGACCCCCGACAATAAACACTGGATACAGGAAAACACATGGATGCTCATCACCGTCTTTTTCGTATTCTTCACCATACTGATGCAAATACTCCACTGGCTCAAAGTCAACGTCTTCAAAGTCGTCGTCCTCATGGGCACCTTCGCCCTTGCCCTCGCCTTCGCCGGCAACGACCTCGTCAACTTCATCGGCGTCCCCCTCGCAGGCTTCTCATCCTTCATGGACTACACCGCCAACGGAGCAGGCAACGCTAACGGCTTCCTGATGACCTCACTGCTAGGCCCCGCCAAAACCCCGTGGTACTTCCTCATCGGCGCCGGTGCCATCATGGTCTATGCCCTCTGCACCTCTAAAAAAGCCCATGCAGTAATCAAGACTTCCGTCGACCTCTCCCGCCAGGACGAAGGTGAAGAAACTTTTGGAAGCACCCCGATAGCCCGCACGGTAGTCCGCATCAGCATGACACTTGCCAACAGCATCTCACGCATCATGCCGGAAAACAGCAAGCAATGGTTCAGCTCCCGCTTCCGTAAAGACGAAGCCATCATCGCCGACGGAGCTGCCTTCGACCTTGTCCGCGCATCCGTCAACCTCGTACTGGCAGGTCTGCTCATCGCCTTGGGAACTTCACTGAAGCTCCCCCTCTCCACCACCTACGTCACCTTCATGGTAGCCATGGGTACTTCACTCGCCGACCGCGCCTGGGGACGTGACTCCGCCGTCTACCGTATCACAGGTGTACTGAGCGTCATCGGCGGCTGGTTCATCACCGCAGGAGCAGCCTTTACCATCTGTTTCTTCGTCGCCCTCGTACTCCATTACGGTGGCAACATCTCCATCATCGCCCTTATCGCCCTCGCTGTATTCATCCTGATACGCAGCCAGGTGATGTATAAGAAACGCAAAGCGAAAGCGCAAGGCAACGAAACGCTGAAGCAACTCATGCAGACCACAGACAACGAAGAAGCCCTGCAACTGATGCGCAAGCACACCCGCGAAGAGCTCTCCAAAGTACTGGAATATGCAGAAACGAATTTCGAACTCACCGTCACCTCTTTCCTGCACGAAAATCTCCGCGGACTGCGCCGTGCGATGGGTTCCACCAAGTTTGAAAAGCAGCTCATCAAACAGATGAAGCGTACGGGAACCGTAGCCATGTGCCGTCTCGACAACAACACCGTACTCGAAAAAGGACTTTACTACTACCAGGGCAACGACTTCGCCAGCGAACTGGTATACAGTATCGCCCGTCTCTGCGAACCGTGCCTGGAACATATCGACAACAACTTCAACCCGCTGGACGCTATCCAGAAAGGTGAATTCAGCGATGCCGCCGAAAATATCACCTACCTGATTCAACAATGCCGCAAGAAGCTGGAAAACAACGAGTACAACAACATGGAAGAAGAAATCCGCCGCGCCAACGACCTCAATGGTCAGCTCTCACTGCTGAAACGCAAGGAACTGCAACGCATACAAAGCCAATCGGGAAGCATCCGCGTAAGCATGGTCTATCTGACAATGGTTCAGGAAGCTCAAAACGTAGTGACTTACACTATCAACCTGATGAAAGTAAGCCGCAAGTTCCAAATGGAAAACGAAATGCCATAAAGCCAACCTCCGCCCGAAACGGCAGATATAAGAAAGTCATTGCAAACGAATACTCAAATCGTTTGCAATGCCCCCCCCAAAAAAAACATAAGCCCCGAAAACAAAAGGACGAAATCCAGATGAATGTAGTACTTGCTACAATCAAGTCTTCTACATATTATTCCATATTCAAGTAGATGTTTCTTCTCCTTCCCAAAAAGGAAATCCCTCTCAATTTCCTCCACCCAATCGGGTAGAATCTCAGCACTCGCTCCGAAAACGGAAAAAGAGCCAATACCACTCATTTCACAAAAACAGGAAAAGAAAGTTTCAATAAAAGAAACAAAGTGAAGTGTTAAATTGCTAAATTCGAAAAAGAAATACTGATTTACAGTATGATAGAAGAAAAACAAAAGAGGAAAAGGGAGAAAAAAGACTAATAAGTCTTAGAAGTACTTGGTACATTAGTGATTGTAAACTTACCATCAATATCAGTGATAGTACCAAGGGAAGTGCCATTCACCAATACTGAAGCACCTACGACAGGTTGTCCGTCCTCTTCAGAAGTTACCAACCCGGTAACTCTGGACGTTTGCGCTGTCATCAAACCTATGCCTATAAAAAGGAAGGTCATTAAGAACATCAATTTTCTTTTCATAAATTCTCTCTTAAATTTAACCTATAAACAGATTTTTTCATATCTAACAGGTTGCAAAGATAATACAAATTATAACAAGTAGAAAAATATGTTATACTTTTAACTAAAAAGTATCATATTGTAAGCACATCAATAGATAAAATGAGAGTTTAAAACGAAATATTTTCTATTTAGCAAATTTTAAGCATTATAATTATCAGTAAGAAAGTGTCAACAAAATCAAGATCTGAGCAAGAAAATCGTTAGTTCTTCTCCAAACAGAGCATCTTTTCGTTATTTTACGACTACAAATATAGTAAAGGAGTATTAACAATAGTGAAAGCGGAAAGGGCTATTACCAAGTACTTCTAAAACTTTGCGCGTTTCTTATGTAGGAATGATTCCACAAGACGTGACAATCAGAGAAGGATTGCTGAAAATTATCCTGCGTTCGGATGCGAAGGCATTGGACGAAGTAGTAGTCACCGCTTTGGGTATTAAGAGAAGCGAGAAGATATTAGGTTATGCTGCTTCTACGGTCAAGAGTGACGATCTTGTTGCAGCTAAGTCAGGTTCGGTGATGTCCGGACTTTCCGGAAAGATAGCCGGTGTAAATATCTCCAGTGCCGGAACAGCCGGTAGTTCTCAAAAAGTGATTGTGCGTGGATACTCGTCCTTCGCAAGCAACCAGCCGCTGTACGTCATTGACGGTGTGCCGATGTCCAACAATACCAGCCTCTCTAACGACCTCGGCAACGGTGTTATCGACGCCAGTGACGCAGTCGACTTCGGTAACGGTGCCAACGACGTCAACCCGGACGATGTAGAATCGGTGACCATATTGAAAGGCGCGTCAGCTACGGCACTCTACGGCTCGAGAGCGGCCAACGGTGTCGTGATGATTACCACCAAACGTGCCAAACAAGAAAAACTGACAATCTCTTATGACGGTTCATTCATGGCTTCGAACGTGCTGCGCGTGCCGCAGGAACAAGACAAGTTCGGTCAGGGATGGGGAATCTGGGACAGTGCCGAGAATGGTTCATGGGGACCTGTACTCGACGGCAGACTCCACGAATGGGGTTCCTACAACCTGAGCACTCCGATGAAAAAGAATTTCTCGTTCGTGAAAGACAACCTTCGCAACTTCTACACTACCGGATTCGAGATGAACAACAACGTCAGCGTACGTACCGGTAACGAAAAGATGGGATTGATGCTTTCTTACGGCAACACCTCTTCAAATGGTGTATTGCCCGACAACGCCGACAAATATGAACGTAACACGTTCTCTTTCCGCGGCAACATGAACTTCGGCAAGTTCAGCGCCGACGCAAGCATCACCTATATCCGCAAGGATATGACAAAAGCTGCCGCCGGACAGGGTAAAGCAGGAGCAACCATGCAGCAGGAACTGATACAGCATCCCGTAGACATAGACTACTCGGTAATGAAAGACTATAACGACGAACGTTATGACGCCGACAACTATTATACTTGGTACGCGCAAAACCCGTACTGGGTACTCGCCAACAACAAGAACAGCTATCAGGACGACCGTATCTACGGTAAACTGGAATTGTCATACGAAGTCATCCCCGGATTGAAAGCTGTGGGACGTCTTGGCGGCGACTTCACCAACTCACGCCAGAAACTGCGTACTGCGAAACTGACTTACGCAGACAACTCGTACAGTACCGACGGCGGTAAATCCGATGAAAAGGGGACTTATACCGAACGTACCGACAACTACGACCAAATCGACGCTACGATATTCGTAAACGCCAACTATAATATCGGTTCGGACATTACACTGGGCGGTACCGCCGGTTGGAACCTCAACCAACGGAAGTCGTCTTACCTCAAGTCTTATCTCGAGGGGCTCTTCATGGAAGGATGGTACAACCTGCAGAACGGTATCGACAAACCTGTCAGCACCAACTACAGAGACTTGCGCAGAACAATCGGTGCTTTCGCCCAGGTAGAATTCGGGTATAAGAATTTCTGGTTTGTCAACCTCTCCGGACGTAACGACTGGTCGTCAACCCTGCCAATCAACAACAACAGTTTCTTTTACGGTGGCATCAATACGTCACTCATACTGACCGATATGTTCCCTTCACTGAAAAACAACGTGATGGACTTCCTCAAAGTACGTGCCGCATGGGGACAAACCGGTAATGACGCTGATGTATACAGAACATTGGCATACTATATCCCCGACCATATCTCCAGTGGATTCGGATACCTCGACGCACCCTTGAACGGTGCACTGGGACTGACTGAATACAACCGCCAGCCTAACAACAACCTGAAACCGGAAAAGACTTCCGAATGGGAATTAGGACTGACAGCCAACTTCTTCAACAACCGCATCGGCATCGATGTCGCTTATTATGACAAGCTGACCAAAAACCAAATCATCTCAGCAGATGTAGCACCGGAAACCCGCTACACGACAGCCGTACGCAACGTCGGTGAAATTTCGAACAAGGGTATTGAAATTGCGCTGAACTTCACTCCGGTACGCACCAAAGAAGTAGAATGGGACTTGGGCGTGACGTTCAGCAAGAACTGGAGCAAGGTAAACAAACTGTGGAACGAAGGCAGCAAACCAGTGACGGAATATGTATTGCAAACCGCATACAGTGTGAACTTCGTAGCTAAGGTGGGCGAACCGCTCGGTATTTTCCAAGTGCCCGCCATCGCAACCGTACAGGACGAGAACAGCCCCTACTACGGGAAAACAATTGTTGACGCCAACGGTATCCCGACCACCAGCAACAGCGAAATGAAGACTATCGGTTCTTCATCTCCCGACTTCACCATGGGCTTCAATACAAGCCTCAAATACAAAGGTTTCACCCTTTCGGCAGTAGCCGACTGGCGCAAAGGCGGCTATATGTACTCATACACCGCGCAGTTGATGCATTTTGTGGGTAACACGACCCGCTCGGTATTCAACAACCGCGACCCGTTCGTTGTGCCCAACTCCGTTGTCGCACTTCCGGGCGGCGGATACGCAGAAAACAACAATCCGGTAACGAGCGACAACATGAGCAACTATTACAGCGACTCTTACTCAAGAAGCCAGTTCGAAAACTTCGTTATCCCGAAAGGCTACCTGAAACTGAGAGAACTGGTACTCTCTTACTCACTGCCCAAAGCATGGATTTCCAAACTCGGAATCCGCCAGTTGGACGTAAGTTTCATCGGACGCAACCTCTTCATGTGGACTCCGAAAGCCAACAATTACGTTGACCCTGAAATCACAAACTATGGTAATGACATCACCTCTGAACTCGGAGAGTTTGCCGCTCTTCCTTCTACACGCAACATAGGTGGTGGTATTAAAGTTGTATTCTAAAAGACGATTGAAGATGAAAAAGATTAAATATTTATATATAGGTGTATTAAGCACCGTCCTGTCCGGAATGTTCACTTCCTGTGAGAACTACCTGGATGTCAATGAAAACCCGAACTATCCGGGCGAATCACAAGTTACCGTGACGTCCCTGCTCCCGTCCGCATTCACCGGCTCGGCAGCCGTGATGGGTTATCTATACCAGCTTTACGGCGGAATGTGGTCACAGCACTACACGCAAAACCCGTCGTCCAGCCAATACATCACGCTGGTCAACTACGCCATGACTTCATCCAGCGACCTGCGTCTCTGGAGAATCCCTTATGCCGACGTACTGCCCGACCTCGACCTCGTGATTAAGAAATCGGAAGCCGAAGGCGCATGGAACTACTGGGTAGCAGGCAAAATCATGACTGCCTTCACCTATCATGTGCTCACCGACGCTTACGGTGACATCCCGTTCACCGAAGCGCTGCAAGGACAAAACTGTAAATATGACGACAGCAAAACAGTAGTATATCCGGGCATCCTGAAGATGCTGAATGACGCAATCGACAAAGAAGCCGACGCATCTGCACCGGGACTTCTGACAATGGGGGTGGAAGATTACATTTTCGACGGAGACATCTCCAAGTGGATCAAATTTGCCAAAACACTGAAACTCAAACTATTGATGAGAGACTTCAATGCAAACAAGACGGAGATACAAACGATGCTTGCCGCAGGCGGATTCCTGACAGACGGAGACGCTACGGTGCATTGCTTTGAGGACATTGTGAACAAATCGAATCCGTTCTATGAAAACGACCGTCGCCAGTTGAACACTACGAACAACGTGCGTGCCTGCACTACACTAGCTAACTATCTGGCAGCACACAACGATCCGCGTATCGAAGATTTCTATGACAAGGCGGCGGACGGCTCTTACAGGGCTATTCCGTATGGAAACAGAACGTCTACCGTTTACTCCATCCGGACAACAGCCCGTGCCACGATAGGTGCGCTCGACCCTGTCTATTATATGTCGGCTGCCGAAGCAGAATATCTGTTGGCAGAATGCTACGCACGACTGGCAGACAAAGCGAGTGCCAAAACTCATTACGACAACGCCGTAGAACTCTCATTCGAAAGATGGGGACGCGATGGCAGCTCATTCATCACGGCCGATGGCGATTACGAATTTGACAGTACCAATGAAGCCAGTATGTTGAAGTGCATCCTTACCCAGAAATGGATTGCCAGCACCCGTTGCCAAGCATGGGACACCTGGTTTGACATCAACCGTACAGGAATACCGGCGATAGGAACACTGACTACGGAAAATCCGGGTTATGAACTGGGAACACTGGCATACAACGAGAACAGTTCTTTGGCCAAAGGACAATATGCCCACCGCTTCATCTACTCCAGAGAGTCATTGGACTACAACACCAACGCTCCTTCGGTAGTTCCGGGAATCACCGAACCGTTGTGGTGGCATAAATAAACGAATGGATATTGATTTTTAGAAAAAAGAAAGGATATATATGAAACCTATTAAATATTTATTTTTCCTGATGTTCGCCCTGGTGACTTTCGCTTCATGCGACACCTACGGAGACTATGAGCAGGAGTTTGCACCCACCTACCCGCTGGGCGGACAGTACTACGTAAAAGTGCTTGATGAGAACAATCAAGAGATAGTGATGCATCAAATGACAAGCAACGGGGTTACCTATAATGTATATGGAACCTATATGTATCTGTATAATACGGCTGAAAACGATAAAGACAAACTTTGGATCAAGCTGCCGAGTGACGACTCATTCGACGCCGGTATTCTGGGCAAAATCAGTTGTGACGTAACGGCACGCACTTTCAGCGGAACAGCCGGAAATATGGAAGCGGACGGTCATACAGTTGTCGGAGAATTTACCGTTACCTCAGGTGTCATGACCGAGAAAAGCGTGACAACACCGACAAACGGGAAAGCCGACGGCATAGAAGTCAAGTACACTCTGAACGGAAAAACCTACACGGTGAAAGGTTTTCGCTGGACGGCATGGGACGAAGACGAGACTTGGTATTCTCCGGTATAAAAAGATTCCTCAGAGGGGATAGGCCAGCCTTATCCTCTCTCTCTAACTGAACTAATTTCTCTCAAAGGAGGGACTTTACATAGCGTCGCTTCTGAACTCTAACAAATTAACAGAGGCGAACAAAAATAGGCCAACCGTGAGGTTCGCCTATTTTACTTTTTTTAAGCACGGATTACTCTCTTATACACTATATTTCCAAAAGCCGTGAAAGCCGTGTATACCGTATAATTCGCACCTAAGAATTATCGTTTAATTGTGATGAAGCATGAAGATAAGCAGACTGAAAATGTAAACATACGGCACATTTTGTGATACCATTTTTCTACTGACCGATACTATTTTCTACCAATCCACCCTATTTACTTTTTTTAAGTATCTATTCTACCATTGCAAGTCGGGTAAGTATTTACTTAGTGTAGTGCGGAGAATTCCCAAAGTGATCGGTTTCACCAGCACTTCCGTCGCTCCTGCGTTCATCGCGTTTTCCTTGTCGGAGCTGAAAGCGTAAGCAGTCTGCATGATGATGGGGATTTCTGTATTGGACTCACGGATTATTTTCGTCGCTTCCAGTCCGTTCATTACGGGCATTTTGATATCCATCAGCATCGCTTTGACTTTTTCGTGGTGTTGCTGGAACAACTGCACCATTTCTTCGCCGTTTCTAGCCCATTCGATATCACATTTTTTACCTATGATAGCCTTTATTAATTTGAAGTTGCTGTCATCATCCTCAGCCACCAGAATCAGTGGACGGAATTCATTGGTTTGTTCACCTTCCATATTGTTTTACTATTGTTATTTTATCTGTTTTTTAAGGGTAGTCTCCCTTTTCAGCCCGCAAGGTATAAAAAATATTCATATATTTCGCTATCTTTGCGCTTCAAATTAAAAGAATAGTATGATTTCTGTTGACGGATTGGCCGTAGAGTTTGGCGGCACTGCTTTATTTAGTGATATTTCCTTTGTAATTAATGAGAAAGACCGCATCGCCCTGATGGGTAAAAACGGGGCAGGAAAAAGTACACTGCTGAAGATTCTGGCAGGTGTGCGGCAGCCTACCCGCGGCAAGGTTTCCGCGCCGAAAGATTGTGTGGTGGCTTACCTGCCGCAGCACTTGATGACGGAAGACGGACGGACGGTGTTTGACGAAACGGCACAGGCGTTCGCACATCTGCACGAGATGGAAGCGGAGATTGAGAGATTGAACAAGGAGTTGGAGACGCGGACGGACTACGAGAGTGACAGTTATATGTCACTGATTGAGGAAGTTTCCGCGTTGAGCGAAAAGTTTTACTCGATTGATGCCACGAATTACGAGGAAGATGTGGAGAAGGCGTTGCTGGGACTGGGGTTCAAGCGGGACGACTTCCAGCGTCAGACGAGTGATTTCAGCGGTGGATGGCGGATGCGTATCGAGCTGGCGAAGTTGCTGTTGCAGAAACCGGATGTACTGTTACTCGATGAGCCGACGAATCATCTGGATATCGAATCTATCCAGTGGTTGGAAGATTTTCTGATTAACAACGGTAAGGCGGTGATTGTGATTAGTCACGACCGCAAATTCGTGGATAATATTACGACACGCACTATTGAGGTGACAATGGGGCGTATCTATGACTATAAGGTGAATTACTCCCAATATCTGCAACTGCGCAAGGAACGCCGCGAGCAGCAGCAGAAGGCATATGACGAGCAGCAGAAGTTTATCGCCGAGACGAAGGAGTTTATCGAACGTTTCAAGGGGACGTACTCGAAGACGTTGCAGGTGCAGAGTCGCGTGAAGATGTTGGAGAAGCTGGAGTTGCTGGAAGTGGACGAAGAGGATACGTCGGCATTGCGGCTGAAATTCCCGCCCTCGCCACGGTCGGGCAGTTATCCGGTGATTATGGACGGTGTAGGCAAGTCGTACGGTGAGAAGACGGTGTTCCGCAACGCGAATCTGACGATTGAGCGTGGGGACAAAGTGGCTTTCGTCGGCAAGAACGGTGAGGGTAAGTCTACACTCGTGAAGTGTATCATGAGGGAGATTGAGCACGACGGCACGCTGACGCTGGGGCATAATGTGCAAATCGGATATTTCGCGCAGAACCAGGCATCGCTGATGGATGAGAACCTTACGGTGTTCCAGACGATTGATGATGTGGCGAAAGGCGAGATTCGGAATAAGATTCGTGATTTGCTGGGAGCTTTCATGTTTGGCGGGCCGGAAGAATCGATGAAGAAGGTGAAGGTGTTGTCCGGCGGTGAGCGGACGCGGTTGGCGATGATTAAGCTGCTGCTGGAGCCTGTCAATCTTCTGATTCTCGATGAGCCGACGAATCATCTTGACATGAAGACGAAGGATATTCTGAAACAGGCACTGCTCGATTTTGACGGAACGTTGATTGTCGTTTCGCACGACCGTGACTTCCTCGACGGATTGGTGACGAAGGTGTATGAGTTCGGCAACCAGAAAGTGACGGAACATCTTTGCGGCATCTATGAGTTCCTTGAGAAGAAAAAAATGGATTCGTTGCAGGAACTGGAAAAGAAATAATATTTTTCAGACAGAAGAACATAAGAACAAAAATTAAAACTGTAGTTAAATAAACAGCAGGAATAATTTTCTAAGCGCAGCCTTTACGTTCTTTTGTTCTTATGTCTGAATTTATCAACTTATAACACCCTAATAAATAATAAAAAGAGGGTGATGGCTAGAAAAAGAAAGAAAAGTATTTGTATATTTGTGCACATTAATATAGCAGGACTTAGAAAGAACAAGCTATGTCAAACAAAGAAAAAGAACCACTAAAAAAATAATTTCTCTAAAAGAAAGGATGAAAGGGAAGAAACGAATGATAGTAACTCTGCTGTTTTTTATCAACATTATCATGTTGGTGGCAGCCGTTATTCCCCATCACCACCACTCCGACGGAATGATTTGCATGAAGCAGGACTTGCCGGTAGAACAGCAGTGCCCCATGCATCACCACCATCACCACCCGGCAAACGACTCGTGTTGCAGCAGCGAGTGCCTGACGCGCTTTCAATCACCTATCCCATCCGTACATACGGATAGCGGTCCGGATTACGTATTCATCGCTACGCTGTTCACGGATGTAATCATAGAACATTTATTGCGACCGCAAGAGAGACGGGTCAAGAACTACTACGTCTACCGAGATTCTCTGCATGGTACGGATACTCCCCGTGCCACTTCCCTTCGTGCTCCCCCCTACTCTGTTTTTGCGTAAAAACGTGAATGCAAATCTGTTGCATCCGCATTACCGTATCTTTGTAACGTAAAAAAACAGTAAAACTCAGTAGGAAAATATCATTTATGAAGAAGATTTTTTTAATGGGAATCCTGGGCTTGTTCGCCTTAGGCTCCTGCACTAACAAAAATGTGCATAGTCATGACCATGAAGGACATGACCATAGTACCGTCACACACAACCATGATGGACACAATCACGAAGGAGAATGTAATGGCGACCATAGTCACGGTTCCGCAAACAATCACAAGGGGGGTACCACCGACGACCACAACGAAGCCGCCGATGCCCACAGCGACGAGATTATTCTCCCGAAAGCGAAAGCTGACGCCGCCGGAGTAAAGGTGAGCGTCGTAGAGCCCGCCCCTTTCCGGCAAGTCATCAAAACCAGCGGACAGGTACTGGCTGCACAAGGTGACGAATCCGTAGCCGTAGCCACAGTGGCAGGTGTTGTCTCTTTCCGCGGAAAGGTGACGGAAGGCATGAGCGTGGGACGCGGTACTCCGTTGGTAACCATTTCTTCGCACAACATCGCAGACGGCGACCCGGTGCAGCGTGCCCGCATCGCTTACGAAGTTTCGAAGAAAGAATACGAACGTATGAAAGCGCTTGTAGCCAACAAAATCGTATCCGACAAGGATTTTGCACAGGCGGAACAGAATTACGAAAATGCCCGCATCAGTTACGAAGCGCTCGCAAAAAATCATTCGGCAATCGGACAGAATATCACCGCACCTATCGCCGGCTACGTGAAAAGTATCCTTGTGAAAGAGGGAGACTATGTGACCATCGGACAACCGCTGATCAGTGTGACGCAAAACCGCCGTCTGTTCCTCCGTGCCGAAGTGTCGGAAAAGTATTATCCGTATCTCCGTACAATCAATTCCGCCAATTTCCAGACACCTTATAATAATATGGTGTACGAGTTGAGTGCGTTAAACGGCCGACTTCTTTCTTTCGGAAAGACATCGGGTGACAATTCTTTCTACGTGCCCGTGACTTTCGAGTTTGACAACAAAGGCGATATCATTGCCGGCTCGTTCGTAGAGGTTTATCTGCTTTCTTCACAACTGGAAAATGTGCTCTCCCTTCCCCGCACAGCATTGACCGAGGAGCAGGGAATATTCTTTGTATATCTGCAACTCGATGAGGAAGGATACAAGAAGCAGGAAGTCACTCTAGGTGCCGACAACGGCAAGAGCGTGCAAATCCTGACCGGAATAAAACCGGGCGACCGTATAGTGACCGAGGGAGCTTATCAGGTTCGCCTGGCAAGCGCCAGCAACGCCATTCCTGCGCACAGCCACGAGCACTAAGCGGCAAGGTGCCGCAGCCGGATTTCCTTGCGGTGCATCTATCCAATTTTGTATCACTCAATTGATGAATTATCATGCTTAACAAAATCATACATTACTCCCTGCACAACCGCCTGGTTGTGCTCTGCGCGGCCGTTCTCCTGCTCATCGCGGGGACTTACACTGCCATGCATACGGAAGTAGACGTTTTCCCCGACCTCAATGCCCCTACGGTGGTCATCATGACCGAAGCCAACGGCATGGCAGCCGAGGAAGTGGAACAACTCGTCACCTTTCCTGTCGAAACAGCCGTGAACGGTGCTACCGGTGTACGCCGCGTACGCTCCTCTTCCACCAACGGTTTTTCTGTTGTATGGGTGGAATTTGACTGGGGAACAGATATTTACCTTGCCCGTCAGATTGTCAGCGAGAAACTGGCAGTAGTCAGCGAATCTCTCCCTGCCAACGTCGGCAAGCCGACTCTCGGCCCGCAGTCTTCGATTCTCGGTGAAATGCTTATCGTCGGTCTGACTGCCGACTCGACCTCGATGCTCGACCTCCGGACGATTGCCGACTGGACGATTCGTCCCCGCCTATTGTCTACCGGCGGTGTGGCACAGGTGGCAGTACTGGGCGGAGACATCAAAGAATACCAAATTCAGCTAGACCCGGAACGGATGCGCCACTACGGCGTTTCAATGGGCGAAGTGATGACTGTCACCCAGGATATGAACCTCAATGCCAACGGTGGCGTGCTATACGAGTTTGGAAATGAATACATTGTACGTGGCGTACTCTCCACATCAAAGATAGAAGAGCTCGGCAAAGCTGTCGTGAAAACGGTGAACACTTTCCCTGTGACACTGGAAGATATCGCCGATGTGAAAATCGGACCGAAAGCTCCGAAACTGGGAACGGCTTCCGAACGCGGCAAACCTGCCGTACTGATGACTGTCACCAAACAACCTGCCACCAGCACGCTCGAACTGACAGACAAACTGGAAGCTTCGCTGAAAGACCTTCAGAAGAATTTGCCTGCGGACGTGAAAGTGTCTACCGATATCTTCCGTCAGAGCCGTTTTATCGAAAGCTCTATCGGTAACGTGAAAAAGTCGCTTTTTGAAGGTGGTATCTTTGTGGTCATCGTTCTTTTTCTGTTCCTGGCGAATGTGCGCACAACGGTGATTTCGTTGGTGACATTGCCTATCTCGCTGCTTGTTTCTATTCTGACGCTACATTACATGGGGCTGACTATCAATACGATGAGTCTCGGCGGTATGGCGATTGCCATCGGTTCGCTGGTGGACGACGCAATTGTCGATGTAGAAAATGTGTACAAGCGGCTGCGGGAGAACCGCCAAAAACCGGAAGCTGAACGGCTTAGTACGCTCGAAGTGGTGTTTAACGCCTCTAAAGAGGTGCGTATGCCTATCCTTAATTCGACATTGATTATTGTTGTCAGTTTTGTTCCTCTTTTCTTCCTGAGTGGAATGGAAGGACGTATGCTGGTTCCATTGGGCATTGCGTTTATCGTGGCACTGTTTGCTTCAACGGTAGTTGCACTCACGCTGACACCGGTGCTCTGTTCATATCTACTAGGCAGCGGCAAGACGAACAAGGAGCTGAAAGAATCTTTCGTAGCACGTTGGATGAAAGGGATTTACGGAAAAGCTCTTACATGGGTGCTGGCGCACAAACGGTTGACTTTAGGTAGTACTATCGGACTGTTTGTTATTGCTCTCGGTGTGTTCTTTACTCTCGGACGCAGTTTCTTGCCTTCTTTCAACGAAGGTTCTTTTACTATCAATATCAGTTCTCTGCCGGGTATCTCTTTGGAAGAAAGCAACAAAATGGGGCATCGCGCAGAGGAATTGTTGCTCACCATTCCCGAAATACAGACGGTGGCCCGCAAAACGGGGCGTGCCGAATTGGACGAGCATGCGCTTGGCGTGAACGTGTCGGAAATCGAGGCGCCTTTTGAACTGAAAGATCGCCCGCGCAATGAGCTTGTTGCCGAGGTTCGCGAGAAGTTGGGTACAATCACCGGCGCGAATATAGAAATCGGCCAGCCTATCAGTCACCGTATCGATGCTATGTTGTCCGGTACAAAGGCGAATATTGCTATCAAACTTTTTGGTGACGACCTGAACAAGATGTTCTCGCTCGGCAACCAGATAAAAGGGGCTATCGAGGATATTCCGGGCATCGCCGACCTCAACGTGGAGCAGCAAATCGAACGTCCACAGTTGAAAATCCAGCCGAAACGGGAAATGCTGGCCAAATTTGGAATCACCTTGCCGGAATTTTCGGAGTATGTCAACGTAGCTCTCGCAGGAAAAGTCATCTCACAGGTTTACGAAAAGGGGAAGAGTTTCGACCTTATCGTCAAGGTGAAAGATGACGCGCGAGATGAAATGGAGAAAATCCGCAATCTGATGGTGGATACCAACGACGGCCGCAAAGTTCCTCTGAACTACGTGGCGGAAGTGGTTTCGTCCATGGGGCCGAACACAATCAACCGCGAAAATGTAAAACGTAAAATCGTGATTTCCGCCAACGTGGCCGACCGTGACTTACGTAGTGTGGTGAACGACATCCAGGAACGTATCGACACGTCCGTACAGCTCCCCGAAGGGTATCACATCGAATACGGCGGACAGTTTGAAAGCGAACAGGCTGCCAGCCGGACATTGGCACTGACTTCATTTATCAGTATTGTCGTTATCTTCCTGCTGCTTTACCATGAATTCCGCAACGTGAAGGAATCCGGCGTTATCTTGCTGAACTTGCCGCTTGCACTGATTGGCGGCGTATTTGCACTGGTTATCACCACGGGAGAGGTGAGCATTCCGGCTATCATCGGCTTTATCTCTCTGTTCGGTATTGCGACCCGAAACGGTATGTTGCTCATCAGCCACTACAACCATCTGCAAAAAGAGGAAGGTCTGAATGTCTACGACAGCGTGATACTGGGGTCTCTCGACCGTCTGAACCCGATTCTGATGACTGCATTGTCTTCTGCCCTGGCACTGATTCCACTTGCACTAGGTGGCGATCTGCCCGGAAACGAGATTCAAAGCCCGATGGCTAAAGTTATTCTGGGCGGACTTTTAACATCTACATTCCTGAACGGTTTCATTGTCCCGATTGTTTACCTGATGATGCACTCCCCAAAAAACAAATAAAAGAAAAAGTATGAAACGAATTATTATCATAGGTTCTTTTACTGCTACAGCACTTTTCGCCCTGACAGGCGGTGCACATGCTCAGAGTAGCATAGAGCAGGTATTAAAAAATATAGAAACGAATAATAAGGAATTGCAGGCAAATGCCCAACTTATTACTTCGCAAAAATTGGAATCCCGAACGGAGAATAACTTGCCCGACCCCACACTTTCTTATGCGCATCTTTGGGGTGCGAAAGATAAGAGTGAAACAATTGGCGAGCTGGTTGTTTCACAAAGCTTCGATTTCCCCAGTTTATATGCAACACGCAATAAGCTGAACCGATTGAAAGCCGGAGCTTATGACAGTCAGGCAGATGTTTTCCGCCAAGAGAAATTATTGCAAGCAAAAGAACTTTGCCTGGATATTATCATGCTCCGCCAGCAGAAAAACATCCTGGAAGAGCGTCTGCGCAATGCGGAAGAGCTTGCCAAGATGTACACCAAACGTCTGCAAACGGGAGACGCGAATGCACTCGAGACGAACAAGATTAACCTGGAACTGCTGAACGTGAAAACAGAAGCGTCTCTGAACGAGACGGCACTTCGCAATAAGTTGCAAGAACTGAATACGTTGAACGGAAATATTCCGGTAGTTTTCGAAGAGAATCAATATGCGGCTGTGCCTTTCCCCTCTGATTATCAGATTTTGAAGTCTGAGGTGATGTCCGCAGACCGCACATTGATGGCACTTGGCAACGAGAGTCTGGTTGCTCGCAAACAGATTGCTGTCAACAAGTCTCAGTGGCTACCGAAACTGGAGTTGGGTTATCGACGGAATACAGAGACGGGAGTACCGTTCAACGGTGTAGTGGTCGGCTTTTCTTTCCCGATTTTCGAAAACCGGAATAAGGTAAAGATTGCCAAAGCACAAGCGCTGAATATTGACTTGCAAAAGGATAATGCCGCATTGCAGGTGGAATCTGAACTGGCACAGCTTTATCGGGAAGCTAAAGCGCTGCATACTTCTATGGAAGAATACAGCAAGACTTTCCAGTCCCAACAAGACCTGGCATTGCTAAGACAGGCTTTAACGGGCGGACAAATCAGCATGATTGAATACTTTGTCGAGGTATCCGTGATTTATCAAAGCCACCAGAATTATTTGCAACTGGAAAATCAGTACCAAAAAGCAATGGCACGAATTTACAAAAGTAAACTATAAGGTCTTTATCTCGTCCGGCAAATATCCGCTACGGATACGCCACTCTTGCGGATAAAGATTGTTTGCACGATTGCCGATGTTCTTTACGAAACCGAGAGGGATATTCCGGTAAGTAAGTAAAATATAACCGCGAGGGGCTGTTGCCGACAAGGCAATGGCCTCTTTCCGTAAATAGGCAATCGCTTGTTCATAAGTTATATCTTCGGTTGCAAAAGCTCCCTGCCGCAATAGCGCGGAACTCATCGCCAAAGCGTGGTCGGGAATCAAATCCTTCCCTTTCACCTCTCCTATGCCAACTCCCGCCAATACGATTTTCAGGCTTTGCTTCATAGCTGCCAGTTCTTCAACGTATTGTTGCGGAAAGGCTTGAATCTTGGTTCCCTCTACCGATACTATATATCCGTGGGATTTCTCTTCATTCAGCCAACTCTTGACTATATTCAGATGCTCTTTGGAGACAACTGAAGGGATTGCCCCGCCTTTCTTATCCTTTTTCTTTGCTGCCTTGTTTTTTGAAGAAAGAAAAGCTGGCATAGTATCTGCTTCTGTTTCCGGTTTGCGAAGGGCAGCAAGGAAAAAGCCTTCGCCTTTGGTTTTGTGCGGGAAGAAATGGTAGACGGAAGCCACTTGTTCAGAATTCCCGCCCATATCTGGGGTCTCAGACTTCTTATATAAGAGATTTCCTGTTATATTCCAGTCTTCCGAAATGTCCAGGACTAGCGGTTCGGCTCCAAATTCTTGCTGAATCCAACAGACGTTTTCTTCGTCTTCTCTTGTATTATAGGTACACGTACTATATATAAGAATTCCACCGGGCTTCAAGGCAGGCCAGATATCTGCGATAATTCTTCGCTGCCGTTGCCAGCATATTTCCACATTTTCAGGACTCCACTCTTCAACTGCTACCGGATCTTTGCGGAACATTCCTTCACCGGAACAAGGAACGTCGGTCAGAATCACGTCAAAGAAAGACGGCAAGGACGAAAAATCAGCAGGATCATTGTTCGTAACAACTACATCCGGATGTCCCCACTTTGTCAGGTTCTCCGCCAAAATCTGCGAACGGTTTCTGATGACTTCATTGGCAACCAACAGACTTCCTTCAGGAAGTACACTGCGGGCATGAGTCGATTTTCCACCGGGGGCAGCACAGAGATCCAACATCACCACCGGCTCTGTGACATATTGCCGGAGCGCCTGCTCTACAAACATGGAAGAGGCTTCCTGAACATAATAGCACCCCGCATGAAACAACGGGTCGAACGTAAAAGTAAGACGCTCATCAAGATAAAAGCCCTCGGATGCCCAAGGAACGGGAACAAGTTGAGAATCCATTCTCAACTTGTTAAACCTTATGCTGACAGGAGGTTCCTGTTGGATAGCAACAGCCAGTTTGTCGTATTCTTCATCGCCCAATAAAGAGCGGGTGTACTTTATGAAAGAAGCGGGTAAATCCATTTTCGTATAATAATTTGCGCAAATATCAAAAATATTTCGTCTCTTTGCAACTTTCTCGGATATTAACTACGTCTAACAGACAAAGAAACAAATAAAAAAAACATTTATATGAAAAATTTTCTACTTGCTTTGATGGTTGTATTGACCACTTGCACATTGGCTATCGCCCAAAATAATACGACTATTATACGTGATTCCGTTGGAAGCGTAAAAGTTAGTGTAAAAAAAGGCAGTAAAGCGAATGCGAACAACACTGCTGTGACAGTGATTGGTGTGGACACTACGGATGCTGACTCTACCGAAGTTGATACAGATTCAAGCAGCGTAAGTCATGGTAACGCCAGTTTTACCATAAATACGGATGATGACGATTTTCCATTCAACAAATTCGGCAATGCCATTAGCGGTGGCATTCTAGTAGCTATTATCAGTATAATCGCCGTATTCGGGTTACCGGTATTTATTCTATTTGTCGTATTCTTCTTCCGTTACAAGAACCGGAAAGCACGCTATCGCCTTGCCGAACAGGCACTTGCAGCAGGACAACCGTTACCGGCGGATTTTATCCGTGAAAACAAACCTGTCGACCAACGCTCACAAGGTATCAAAAATACATTTACCGGTATCGGGCTTTTTATCTTCCTTTGGGCAATCACAGGTGAATTCGGAATTGGCACTATCGGACTTCTAGTCACATTCATGGGTATCGGACAATGGATTATAGGTTACAATCAGAAACAAAATCCGGATACATCCGATACATGGATGCACAATATCGGCTCCAAAGAGAAAGGTAACGGGCTGAATGAAGAAAAGAACGAAGAAGAATAATGAGTCAACTCAACGATATATCGCTAGTCGCACAGGTCGTGGTGTTCAAGAACACCAGGGCCTTCGACCAGTTAGTGGGAAAGTACCAGTCGGCTGTACGGCGGTTCTTCCTGAACCTGACTTGCGGCGACAGCGAATTGAGTGATGACCTGGCGCAAGACACCTTTATCAAAGCATACACGAACATTGCTTCTTTCCGAAACTTATCCAGTTTCTCCACGTGGCTGTATCGTATTGCCTATAATGTTTTTTATGATTATATTCGCAGCCGAAAAGAGACGGCTGAGTTGGATACAAGGGAAATAGACGCCATCAACAGCACCGAACAAGAAAATGTCGGTCAGAAAATGGATGTCTACCAGTCACTCAAAACGCTCAAAGAAGTGGAAAGAACCTGCATCACGTTGTTCTACATGGAAGATGTAAGCATCGACAAGATTGCGGGGATAATAGGAATACCGGCAGGAACGGTGAAAAGCCACCTGTCGCGTGGAAAAGATAAATTAGCAATGTATTTAAAACAAAACGGTTATGACAAAAGTAGACAATGATAAGCTCTTGCGGGATTTCTTCTCGAAAAACAAGCAGGAAATAGCGGACAACGGATTCAGTCGCCGTGTCATGCACCACTTGCCCGACCGAAGCCGTCGGCTGGCACGTATCTGGAGTGCTTTCATTATGGCGGTAGTAACTGTACTTTTCGTTTGGCTGGGCGGTTTGGAAGCTACTTGGGGAACGATAAGGGATGTGTTCATCGGTATGCTCAATCATGGCACCACAAGCCTTGACCCGAAATCAATAATTATCGCAACGGTTGTCCTGATATTCATGGCAACCCGTAAAGTGGCCTCCATGGCGTAAATGCTATTGGAAACATATATAATTACAAACCCGAAGAACGTCTGTTTATCTCCGGGCTTTTTTATTCTTCATAGCAAGAAATCCTTATTAACTGTCCTGTCTGTTAAACAATAATAAATCTACCCTTTCTTCCGGGCAGCCCCAAACTTAGATGTTGTATCTTTGTTGTTCTGTAAACTAAAATAGAGAGAAAAGTTTTGAAACTACGTATATTTATTTTATTTCTGTTTTTGTCTTTATTACGTGCCCAGGCAGATGTTATCGACAGCTTGATGACGTATCCCCGGGACTCTATCGGAGTAACGAGTGATTCTCTCGTATTGCATTTCCTGGGAGAATCGGGAATCCCTGTCTCCGATAATAATAAAGTCAAACTGCTGAAAAGCGGACGGGAGAAGTTTATCGATTTATTTGAAGCCATACGGGAAGCCAAACACCATGTCCATCTGGAATATTTCAATTTCCGCAATGACTCCATTGCCAATGCCTTATTCGACCTGCTGGCCGAAAAGGTGAAGGAAGGCGTTGAAGTACGGGCGATGTTTGACGCTTTCGGCAACTGGTCGAACAATAAACCGCTAAAAAAAAGACATCTCAAGAAAATACGCGAACGGGGCATCGAGATTGTTAAATTCGACCCGTTTACTTTCCCTTATATCAATCATGCCGCCCACCGCGACCACCGGAAAATCGCCGTTATCGACGGAAAAGTGGCTTATACAGGTGGGATGAATATCGCTGATTACTACATCAACGGTTTACCAAAAATCGGAACATGGCGGGATATGCATATGCGCATTGAAGGGGATGCGGTCAACGACTTGCAGGAAATATTCCTCACAATCTGGAACAAGGAGACTAAACAGAATATAGGCGGAGAAGTTTATTTTCCCCTGCATAAAGAGCAGACGGACAGTACTAATATCGTGGTTGCCATTGTCGACCGTACTCCGAAGAAGAACAGCCGTATGCTGAGTCATGCGTATGCGATGAGTATCTATTCGGCACAAAAGAATGTGCACATTGTCAATCCTTACTTCGTGCCGACTTCTTCCATCAAGAAAGCGCTGAACCGCTCTATCGACCGGGGGGTAGACGTGACAATAATGGTTTCTTCCGCTTCTGATATTCCGTTTACACCGGATGCGGCGCTCTACAAACTGCATAAACTGATGAAAAGAGGGGCAACCGTCTATATGTACAACGGCGGATTTCATCACTCGAAAATTATGATGGTAGACGATTTGTTCTGCACGGTCGGCACCGCCAACCTGAACAGCCGTAGCCTACGATATGATTACGAGACGAATGCCTTCATTTTTGACAAGAAAACGACTGCCGAACTAAATAGTATGTTTCACAACGACATCGAACACTGTACCCAACTGACACCTGAATTTTGGAAAAAGCGTTCACCCTGGAAAAAGTTCGTCGGATGGTTTGCGAATTTATTCACCCCATTTTTGTAATTTTGCGCAAACGTGTAATTCCTCATGTGATGAATTCACCAATGATTTGATAATTTATTTACGTATGAAACAATACCTGGATTTACTCAACCGTGTGTTAACGGAAGGCACGGAAAAAAGCGACCGCACCGGAACGGGAACCATCAGCGTTTTCGGTCATCAAATGCGCTTCAATCTCGAAGATGGTTTTCCTTGTCTGACAACGAAGAAACTGCATTTAAAATCAATCATATATGAGCTGCTCTGGTTTCTGCAAGGGGACACCAACGTGAAATACCTACAAGAACACGGAGTACGTATATGGAATGAGTGGGCTGACGAGAACGGTGACTTAGGTCACATCTACGGTTACCAGTGGCGCTCATGGCCTGATTACAACGGTGGATTTATCGACCAAATCAGCGAAGTAGTGGAAACGATCAAACATAATCCGGATTCACGCCGCATCATCGTAAGCGCTTGGAACGTGGCTGACTTGAATAACATGAATCTCCCACCCTGTCATGCGTTCTTCCAGTTTTATGTGGCGGACGGACGGCTGAGCCTGCAACTTTACCAACGTAGTGCCGATATTTTCCTCGGTGTTCCTTTCAACATCGCTTCTTACGCATTATTATTACAAATGATGGCACAAGTGACAGGATTGAAGGCCGGTGACTTTGTCCATACTTTCGGTGATGCACATATCTATCTGAATCACTTAGAACAGGTAAAACTGCAACTGTCGCGCGCACCCCGCCCATTGCCGCAAATGAAAATCAACCCGAATGTGAAAAATATCTTCGATTTCAAATTTGAAGATTTTGAATTAGTCAATTACGATCCGCATCCGCACATTGCCGGAGTAGTAGCCGTGTAATCCTATGAGTAGAATATCAATTATCGCCGCCGTTGACCGGCATATGGCAATAGGTTTTCAGAATAAACTTCTTTTTTGGTTGCCAAACGACTTGAAACGCTTCAAGTCGCTGACTACCGGAAATACAATTATAATGGGACGCAAAACTTTCGAATCTCTTCCGAAAGGTGCATTACCCAACCGTAGAAACGTAGTACTGTCTTCGAATCCGGCAACTGAATGTCCCGGCGCTGAAGTTTTTCCTTCACTCGAGGCCGCCCTGCAAAGTTGTCTGGAAAACGAACATGTATATATAATCGGCGGGGCAAGCATTTATCGGCAAGCGCTTCCTCTTGCGGATGAACTCTGCTTGACAGAAATAGACAGTACCGCCCCGGAAGCTGATGTCTATTTTCCAGAAGTTTCTCCTGAGATATGGCAAGAAAAAAACAGAGATGCTCATCCTGCGGATGAGAAACATCTCTGCTCCTATGCTTTTGTCGATTACGTAAGAAAGTAGATCTACCTTCTGTCCGGAACAAAGTATTGATTAATCTTCGTCATCTACGTCGACCATTATAGGCATCTGCCGCTTAATGGCTTCGTGGAAGGAGATAAGCGTTTCCGTACGCGCCAACCCCAGCGGTTGCAACTTATCGTGAATAATACTCAACAAGTGGTGGTTATTCTTTGCATAAATCTTAATGAACATGTCGTATTTTCCGGTGGTGAAATGACATTCCACTACTTCAGGAATAGCCTCCAAGGCTTTTGTCACCGAATCAAATGATTCGGGATCTTTCAGATATATACCGATATAAGCACAAGTCTCATATCCTACTTTTTCGGGGTCAATAACATATTCCGAACCTTTGAGTATACCCAAGTTAGTCAGTTTCTGAATACGTTGATGAATTGCAGCACCGGATACATTACAAGCTCTTGCCACTTCCAAAAAAGGAATACGGGCATTGCCTGCAATCAGTTTCAGTATTTGTTCATCTAAAGTATCTAATTGATGATGTCCCATTTCTTAAACCAAATTGTTTTTATCTATGAATCTTTTGTGCAAAGTTAGCGATTTTCCGGCAACAAATACTATAATCTATTACTTTTATTTATACGAAGCAGATAAATCAACAATAGTTTGTATCTTTGCAAAAAACATAAATATACCATTTATATGAAACAAATTTGCTGTATCGTTCTATTCTTCTTAACTTTTGCAGAAGGCTATGCACAGAACTTTGCCGATTATTTTCAAGACAAAACATTGCGAGTGGACTATATTTTTACCGGAAATGCCAAGCAACAAGCTATCTACCTGGATGAACTGTCACAGCTCCCTTCCTGGGCCGGTCGACAACACCATTTATCCGAACTTCCTTTGGAAGGCAACGGACAAATCATCGTGAAAGACCTTGCCACGAAACAGTGTATTTATAAGACTTCTTTCTCTTCTCTATTTCAAGAATGGCTGACTACGGATGAAGCCAAAGAAACAGCAAAAGGATTCGAAAACACTTTTCTTCTCCCTTATCCCAAACAAGCGGTCGAAGTGGAAATTACTTTATATTCTCCACGCAGGGAACTAATGGCCAGCTACAAACATATTGTCCGCCCGAACGATATTCTGATTCATAAACGTGGTGTGTCACACATCACTCCACACCGTTATATGCTTCAAAGTGGTAATGAGAAGAATTGTATAGACGTCGCTATTCTTGCTGAAGGATACACGGAAAAGGAAATGGAGCTATTCTACCAGGATGCACAAAACGCCTGTGAAAGTCTTTTTTCACACGAACCATTTCGTTCTATGAAAGATAAATTCAATATTATTGCCGTTGCCAGTCCGTCTACGGATAGCGGTGTCAGTGTCCCCCGCGAAAACCAATGGAAACAAACGGCTGTTCACTCCCACTTCGACACTTTCTATTCGGATCGTTATCTGACTACCAGCCGGGTGAAATCAATCCATAACGCTCTATCCGGTATCCCTTACGAGCATATTATTATTCTCGCCAATACTGATGTATACGGTGGTGGTGGAATCTATAACTCTTACACCTTGACTACCGCTCATCATCCGATGTTCAAGCCGGTAGTAGTTCACGAATTCGGGCACAGCTTCGCCGGATTAGCCGACGAATATTTCTATGAGGATGATACAATGACAGATACTTACCCACTGGATATCGAACCGTGGGAACAGAACATTTCTACACGAGTGAACTTTGCTTCCAAATGGGAGAATATGCTCCCGGCAAGCACTCCAATACCAACTCCTACTGCTGAAAAGAAGAAATATCCGGTTGGAGTGTACGAGGGAGCCGGTTATTCTGCCAAAGGTATTTACCGCCCCGCCTATGATTGCCGTATGAAAACTAACGGATATCCGGAATTTTGCCCGGTTTGCCAACGTGCCATCCGCCGGATAATCGAATTTTATATTCCTTAAAAATTATATGACTATAAATTTTAAAAGCCAAACCGTATGATTAGATTCCAACCGATTACCACATCGGATTTCCAGCATTACAAGTTTATGGAAGAACTGCTTATAGATGCATTTCCACCAGAAGAATACCGCGAGTTGAACCAACTACGCGAATACACCGACCGTATGGGTAACTTTCATAATAACATCATCTTTGATGATGACCTGCCAATCGGCTTTATCACCTATTGGGACTTCGACAGTTACTACTATATAGAACACTTCGCCACCAACCCTGCCTTACGAAATGGAGGATACGGAAAACGCACACTTGAATACTTGTGCAATTACTTAAAACTGCCGATTGTACTTGAAGTAGAACGTCCGATAGAAGATATGGCAAAACGCCGTATCGGATTCTACCAACGACAAGGTTTCGTTCTGTGGAATGAAGACTATTATCAGCCGCCATATAAACCGGGAGATGACTCTTTGCCTATGTATTTAATGGTACATGGCAATCTTGAACCGGAGAAAAATTATGAAGAAATAAAGCATAAGCTTCATACAGCCGTTTACGGAGTAAAAGAATAAAAGGAGCAAAAAACAAGTAAAAGACACTGATGAAGTAAAAGAATAGTAAAAATAATAATAAAGAGAGGGCTTCCAATAATTTGGAAGCCCTCTCTTTATTATTATTAAATTAACTAATTACTTCTCGCCACGTTTTGTAGCAGAATAGTTAATCTTCAAAGCATAAGATTTTCTAAGAGCATTTTTTACGTCAGTAATAATACCCATCTTAGTCTTCTGGTCAACCTTCAGAGATACAGTCATTTTAGCCGCATCTCCCTCACTCATACTAGCACGTTCCTGAAAAATGAAATCTTGTACTTCACCAACTTCAGCGTAGCTGTCGTTGAGCTGAATACGACTTTCAGTACCCATTTTCGCGCGATATTCCTGAGTAGGTTCACCTACATAAATGAATGTCACCAGTGATTTCTTCTCCAATTTTTCGAGTTCAGTACCTTGCGGAAGCGTAAACTGCACCTTTAATGTTACCTCACGCATTGTTGTTACAATCATAAAGAAGAACAACAAGGTAAAGATAAGGTCAGGCAATGAAGAAGTATTCAACGCCGGCATTTCACGTTTACCAGTCTTATTAAATTTTCCCATTACTTACTTCTTTTTTTCTCCGTATTTTTTAGGTTCTGCCTCAGAAATTCGTTGCGGATAAATTTCACGAACTGCTTTTTGCTGTTCATCGCTCAGTTCAGCGTATTTTACTCCAAATTTCTGTTCAGCCAACTCGTCTCTCAATTCATTATATGCAGCAACCAATTCGTTCTGCACACTGATATATGCCTGATAAGAAGATCCACGGTCATTCTGCAAAGAAATTACGTGCTTGTCATTAACCATATATGTGCCAAAGAATTCCACACTCTTTTGTGTCTTTTCAGGCATATTCTCCGCGTTATTGACGTTAGCAATAAATTCTTTAGCTTTATCTCTCAACTGATCAACACTGATATAATCATTACCGCACATCAAGGCGTCATCCTTATTCAGATAAACCTGCAAGACGTTACGTTCTTTGATCTTATCCGTATTCTGTTGGTCTTGATCTTCGGGTGGCGGCGGCAAAAGTCTTGCCAAACCACGGTCCGTATCCATTGATGTCGTAATCAAGAAGAAGATCAGCAACAAGAAAGCGATATCCGCCGTAGAACTTGAGTTAATATCAGGAACTTTTCTTTTTCCTTTTGCCATTGTAATTACTTATTTAATTGAGTATCCCCAATTGATTACGATATTTTTTTCTTTATACCACTCGCGATGATTGCAACAACAGTCACAAACAACAGGATGTAAATAGAATAAAGGAACATATCAGTCAGTTTCAGCCAGAAAGGAACGTTGTCCGTACCGCTATAACCTGGAATTTGCATCGGTGTACCGTCCCCCATAGACCAAGCTACAACTAAAACAACAATCAAAAGCACTAAGCCAAGTAAAGACTTAATTGCATTTGCCGGATTATCTTTCAAAGCTGCGCCAAATTGGAATATAGCAGCAATAACAGTAGCAGCAACAGCCAAACCAAACAATGCATAAATGAGCATCAGCAAAGTATTAGTATGTGCCGGTTGCCACATTTCAGGATCTACTCCTACGACAACATCCGCACCCTGAGCATCACCACCAAGGTAGAAAAGTCCCAGTACAATGAGGATGACAGCAAACATCGCATACAAAGTATAATACGATATTCTATATGTTAACTTACTCATTTCGAATTATTTTTTGTATTTCAAATTATATTTGATTACCATATCAAGCAAAGAGATAGAAGAATCTTCCATTTCGCTTGTAAGAGCTTCAATCTTAGAAAGTACGTAGTTGTAGAATACCTGAAGAATCAAAGCAACGATCAAACCGAAGATAGTTGTAATCAAGGCAACTTTCATACCACCTGCAACAA
>NZ_CABUHK010000037.1 GCF_902491285.1 uncultured Bacteroides sp.
CCGGGATTATTTGATTAATTAATAACTCGTCCCGATTTTAACGGGACACTAGTGAGTTGAATTTATAATTTTTTTCGGAAAAACTCAAAAATCTTTAGTTCATGACAGTGATATGTATTAAGTTAAACCGTATATTCTGTCTTCTCGTATAACATCTGTCACTTATGGATAATTTTAGTTACCAAGTCTTTAGGGAACTTATGCAAAATAATGTGATTAAAATCTTTAAACGATAACAAATATGAGAAGAACAGTAAAAAACAGTTGGTTTGCAGTAATATTGCTGACATGGGGGATGATATGTTTTTCATGTGAGGGCTGGACAGATCTGGAGAGGACCTTCATTATATCTGCTTAGAATATAAATCTCATTCCCCCTCTCTTCTCCGCCTGCTTATATTTCTTAATCTCCATTGAAAGATACTTCATTTGTTGAGCAAACATAAAATCGTGGATAGGACGTAAGTCTGGTTCTTCATCATCTTGAGGACGGGATGCTTCCAATGCCTGATAATATTCCAGTTTATCCTCTTTGAATATAGTAGCTAGAGGGAGTTGATGATAAGAGAGAATGTAGTTCATCAATAAGCGTGAAGTTCTCCCGTTTCCATCGGCAAACGGATGGATGCTGACTAGATAAAAATGGGCGTCGAAAGCTAACTGATAGATAGAGTCGGGTGTCTGAACTTGTTTGATACGCTGATTTAGTATTTCACATAGACGGGTTACTTCACGCTCTATTTTCTGATAGTTTACGAAATAACGGTCACCTACATGCACGGAAGATTTGCGCCAATCTCCTTTGGAAGAATCATAATCTCCTGCACTGGAATGAATTATAGTTCCTGTAGTACGCATCACGTGAGCTGAAATTTCCTGTATAAAAACAGGAGTAATTTCACGTTTCTTTCTAGCTTCTTCCACTATAAAACGCAAAGCTTCGAAATGGTCCTTTACCATATTATGATCATACAGCGGTTTTCCCTTGGCGGTGATACCGTCTACAATCAATAGGCGGCTTTCTTCTTCGGTGAGTGAAGAGCCTTCTATTGCTGTGGAGTGGTGGGAAATGAATATTTCATTCATTAGCTCGAAATTCACAGCCTCTTTCAGTTTCAATTCATTAAATTGCTCTAGTAATGGTTGTATGGACATATTGTTATAGATTAGCTCTGCAAATATAAACAAATTATAGAGGAAAAAGATGCTGACAGGAAGATATCAGGGGAACTGCAACAAAAAATAATTTCATTCCCGTACGCGAAATGAACTAAACCGTATAGCTATTTAGTTAATACATAGTATAATATACCTTATTATATTCTCAAACAATTCTCACTGTAATGAGAAAAAATACTCATCGCGATGAGAAAATATTCTCATAGGGATGAGTATTAATTCTTATCACCGTGAGAAAATGTTCTTATCACGATGAGAAAATATTCGAGTAAGGATTATTGCTCTTTAGAGAAAGAATAAGGCATATCCTCTTCTTTCGTTCCTCTGTTCTTATTCGGTTGGTTACCCATATCCACTTTGATAGTGCCACCTTTGAATAAGTCTTCGTGACGGAGATAATTCTTGGTGTAATCAGTACCATTAACATTCAATGAGTTGACATAGAAATTCTTTTTGCTGTTGTTCGGAGCATCAATTATTAAACTGTTGCCATTCTCGAAATGGAGCGTAGCTTTCTTGAATAACGGGGCACCTATGATATATTCGTCCGTTCCCGGGCAAACAGGGTAGAATCCCAGTGCCGAGAATACATACCAGGCGGAAGTCTGCCCGTTGTCCTCGTCGCCGCAATAACCATCCGGTCCCGGAGTGTACATTCTGTCCATAACCTGGCGCAGCCAGTATTGGGCTTTCCAAGGTTGACCTGCATAGTCATACAAGTAAATCATGTGCTGGATAGGCTGGTTGCCATGTGCATAGTTCCCCATGTTCATGACAGTCATTTCACGTATTTCGTGAATCACCTGTCCGTAGTAACTGTCGTCAAAGACAGGCGGCACGGCAAATACGGAGTCCATCATGGTGATAAACATCTCTTTTCCGCCCATCAGGTCGATAAGGCCCTGAGGATCGTGGAATACAGACCAAGTGTAGTGCCAGCTATTTCCTTCCGTGAAGGCATCTCCCCATTTCAATGGAGAGAATGGAGACTGGAATGTACCGTCCTCATTGCGTCCGCGCATCAGTTTGGACTCTTTGTCGAAAAGATTTTTGTAGTTCATGGCACGTTTGGCGAAGAGGTTAATCTCTTTCTTCGGACGTTTCAGTTCTTTGGCGAGTTTGTAGATGCACCAGTCGTTGTATGCATATTCCAATGTACGGGCTGCATTCTCGTTGATTTTCACATCGTAAGGGACATAACCCAGTTTGTTGTAGTATTCGTATCCCAGACGTCCTGTGGAAGAAACTTCGGGGTGTACATTTTCCGTTCCGTGAAGCAATCCTTCATATAGTGTTTTTACGTCGTCCACTTTTACGCCTTTCATGTAGGCATCTACGAGGATAGAAGCGGAATTATTGCCGACCATGCAACCTCTGTGACCCGGACTTGCCCATTCGGGGAAGAATCCGCTTTCTTTATACGTATTGATGAGCCCTTCCTGCATTTCCTTGTTGACCGATGGGTACATCAGGTTCAACAATGGGAACAGGCAACGGAAAGTGTCCCAGAAACCGGTGTCGGTGTACATATATCCCGGCAGAACCTGGCCGTTGTAAGGACTATAATGAATCGGTTGTCCCGCAGCATCCAGTTCGTAGAACTTGCGTGGGAAAAGCAACGAACGATACAGACAGGAATAGAATGTACGGTATTGGTCGAGATTGCCACCTTCTACTTCTATCTTGCCTAATTCCTGATTCCAGGCTTCTTTTCCTTTCTTAGCCAGTTGCTCGATATTATCTTTGCCCAGCTCCTTCATGTTGACAGCCGCTTGCTCGAAGCTGATGAAAGAAGAAGCGATTCGGGCATGTACCTGTTCGCCTTTGTGTGTCCGGAAGCCGATGATAGCTCCGGCATGGTCAGTTGTCTGTTCGGCAATGTTCTCTTGCAGATTACCGTTGGCTACCGTAGCCTTGTAAGTGAAAGGCTTGTCGAACTCAATGATGAAGTAATTCTTGAAGTTTTCGGGAACTCCGCCGCTGTTGCGGGTGGTATAGCCGATAATCTTATTTTCTTCCGGAATCACTTTGATATACGAACCTTTGTCGAAAGCATCCACCACGACATAAGAATGGTCGTTTTCGGGGAAAGTGAAACGGAAAAGAACGGCACGTTCCGTCGGAACCATTTCTGTCACTACATCATGCTCCGCAAGATATACTTTATAATAATAAGGAGTGGCAGTCTCGCCTTTATGCGCAAACCAACTGGCACGCTTTTCCTCGTCAAACACAGGCTTGCCTACTATCGGCATGATAGAGAACTGTCCGTAATCGTTAATCCACGGACTGGGTTGATGAGTCTGCTTGAAACCGCGAATCTTATTGGCGGTATAGGTGTATTGCCATCCGTCTCCCATTTTTCCGGTCTGCGGAGTCCAGAAGTTCATTCCCCAGGGACGGGCGATGGCGGGATACGTATTCCCTGTTGATAACTCGAAAGTAGACTGGGAACCCATCAGCGGGTTGACATACTGTGTCCAGTCTTTGGCTTTGGCAAAGACTGTGCAACTGAGTACACAAGCTATTAGTAATAGTCTTTTCATGGCATTATGTGTTTTGATAATTAGGCTTGTTAGTCATCTTGATTTCCATCGTTCCGCCGTTCACGATATCCTGATGGTTGAAGAATGGAGTATTCAGCGGTTTACCGTTCAGCGTCATGCTTTCGATATATTTATTCTTTTTCGTATTGTTCTTTACGATAATACTGAATTTCTTACCGCCGGGTAGGTTGATTACCGCTTTATCGAAAGCGGGGCGGCCAATGGAATACACCGGTTTGCCCGGACATACCTGATAGAATCCCATAGAATTGAGGACGTACCATGCAGACATCTGACCGCAGTCCTCGTTACCCGACAACCCGTCTACGCTGTTGGCGTATTGGCTCCGGTAAACACTGTCCACCAATTCCTGAGTTCTCCACGGGCGGTTTACGTAGTTATACAAATGAATAACATGATGGCTGGGCTCGTTGCCATGCGCATATTGTCCGATAAGACCGCTGATGTCCGATGAGGTCGTTTCGCCTTCGAGCGATGAATCGACAGTGAACAGAGAATCGAGTTTCTGTACAAATGCGTCCTTGCCACCCATCAGATTGACTAATCCCTCTACATCATGCGGCACAAACCAAGTCCACTGCCACGCTGTTCCTTCGCAATAATCATCGTTGCGGTGAGTCGATGCACGCGGGTTGAACGGTGTGCGCCATTCGCCTTTCGAATCAAGTCCGCGCATGAAGCGGGTCGACTTGTCGAAGTAGAATTCGTATGCTTTGGCAAAACACTCGTATTTGGCTTTGGATTCAAAGTCGTTCATTGCTTCCGCAAAGATGGAGATACACCAGTCATCGTACGCATATTCCAGCGCCTTGGCTACCGATTCGTTTTCACGGTCACAGGGAATATAGCCGATGGCATTCTTGTAATACTTGGCTTTCGGCATGAGATGCGGCAATACCAAATCCGGGCATTTGATGCCGGTAGTATCATATTCGGCTGCACGCAGGCAGGCTTTGTACGCCTCTTTCGCGTCAAAATTACGGTAACCTTTCATATAAGCATCCACAATGACGGGGACAGCATGATAACCAATCATCGTGCCGGTATAGTTGGAGGCTAAATCCCACATCGGATATATTCCGCCTTCCTGATGCTTCTTTATCAGCGAGTTGATGAATTGATTGTTCAAATCGGGGTCGATGATTGTCATCAACGGGTGCAATGCGCGAAAAGTGTCCCACAGTGAGAATACAGTATATATAGGGTTGACAGTGTCTCCCTGATGCACTTCGAGATCCATCCCTAAATAACGTCCGTCGGCATCGGTGAACAGGTTCGGACTGATACCCGTATGATAGAGGGCGGAGTAGAAGATGGTCTTATCTTCCTTATCGGAAGTAGTAATGTCTATCTTCGACAAATATTGGTTCCAGGCAGTGCGTGCATCTTCGCGTACCTTATCGAAGTCCCATGCGGGGATTTCTGATTCCACATTCTTGCGTGCCCCCGCTACGTCGACAGCGGAAACACCGACTTTCACAAGCACTTGTTCGTCTTTCTTCGTGTTGAAATGCAATAACGCTTTGCAGACAGGAAGCCGCTTGCCGTCGTCCATAGTGACGGAATCGGTGACGAGTGTGTAAGAGAACGGTTTGGAGAACTTGGCGTAGAAGTTAATGTACTGGTCGAACGCCCAATAAGTAGTTTTCTTGTGTCCGCAGATTTCCGTGTCGCTAATCACTTCGATTTCCATTTCCGAATTAGTCTGACGTTGCAGGCTGTAATCCAGGTCGATGATAAAACCGGATTCGGTGCTTTCGGGGAAAGTGTAGCGGTGGATAGCACCGCGGCTGGTGGCTGATATTTCAGCTTTTACCTGATAAGTGTCCAGAAATACGGAATAATAACCCGGTTCTGCCGTTTCATTCTCGTGTGAGAAGGCAGAGGCATAGGCCAGTGTCTGGCTTTGAGGGTCGGTGGTCAGATAGTTCTGTTTGCCGACGGTGGGCATGAGCAGCACATCTCCGTAGTCGCAGCAGCCTGTACCGCTGACGTGTGTATGAGAGAAACCATTGATGGTGGAGTCTGCATAATAATACCCCGAACAAGCATCCCATCCGTCAATCCGTGTGTCCGGACTGGGCTGAATCATGCCGTGGGGAACTACTGCTCCGGGAAACGTGTGTCCATGTCCGCCTGTCCCGATAAAGGGATTGACATAAGCACTGTAGTCTTTTACGCTAGTGGGGGCTGTGCAGGAGCTAAGTGTGAATAATCCTCCTAAACATCCTACTATTAGGAATGTTTTCAATTTCATGGTATTAATAGCTTTTAGTTTCATCGGAACCGTCTCTCTTATTTGGGAGAAATAAAGATGTTGTTTCCGACAATTTTGTAATCAATAGGTATAGAGTTCTGCAATGATTTCAGTACGGATTCGATATTCGATTTTCGTTTCAGTACACCGGAGTAGGTCTTGTCCGGCCGGATGTCGGGAGACAGGATAATCTTCACTTCGTAGAAGCGTTCCAATGCTTTGGTGATGGTGAAGATATCGGCTTTCTGGAATGGAATCAGGTTGTCGTGCCATACGGCGTCCATCTTGGCGTCCACTTGTTTCACAGTCAGCCGTCCGTTGTTCTTGTTCAGTTCCGCACGCTGTCCGGGGGCGAGGATGATTTGCCCTTCTTCCTTGTTGCCCTTCACTTCGATTTCGCCTTCAATCAGTGTCGCTTCCGCTATCCGGCAACGTTTGTCACATTTGAAGTTGAACGTTGTTCCCAATACACGCACACGCATGGCATCACTCTGTACGGTGAACGGCTTGTGGCGGTTTTTGGTGACTTCGAAGTAGGCTTCCCCTTCCAAGTATACGTTACGTTCCTTCTCGGAAAACTCACGCGGATATTTTAATGTTGCCGAGTTGTTCAGCCATACTTTGGTGCCGTCCGGCAGGACAACTTCTTTCACGATGCCTTCGTTGGCGACGGCAACCATCACCTGCTGGTCGGTTCCGTTCTGATAGAACCAGTATCCGGCTCCGCCACCGATGACCAGCATCACGGCAACAGCAGCCGCGTATCTCATCCAGCGATGCATACGCAGTATCTTTTTTTGTTTTCCTTTCTCTTCGTCCAGCTTCTTGTAAAGCTGTTTTTCCGCACGTGCCATCCGTTGCCCGTCGGCATATTGGTTGAATTTACCCAAATGATAAACCTCTTCCATGCGGAATAACTGACGGGCATTTTCTTCCGATTCTTTCATCCAAGTATTTACTTCGACGAGCTCCTCTTCCGAACATTGTCCTGTCAGATATTTGTTGATTATATCTTCACTCAGATTACTCATTTTCTTTTCCTTCATATTAATAATACAATTCAGAACGCAAAAACACTTATCATTGTCGCCATAAAAATAAGAAAAGAATCATCCAAAGCGGATTGAGACGACCGCGCAAGTACTTCAAAGCCTTGTACATATGTGCCTCTACTGTGCGGAGCGAAACTCCGAGAGCATCGGCTATCTCTTTGTTTTTCATGTCGTGCAGATAGCTGAGCTTGAAAACTTCCCTGCATTTGTCCGGCAGTTCGTTAATCGCATCGTGGATTTCTTTACGGAGCTCTCTGTCTTCAATCCGGCGGATCACTTCGTTGTTGTCCGGCTGGTAAAACTCGGCACGCCTTTGGTTGATTTCCTCCATGGCGGCACAGTAACCGTCTTCCACGTTCCGGTGCTTCAATACATTGAGGGCACGGGTATAGACGGCACGATAGAGGAAAGCCTGAATCTGGTCGCCTATCTCTATGTAGTCTTTCCGTCTCCATAGTTCTACAAACACATCCTGCACCACATCTTCAGCTTCTTCATCTCCCACCAGGCGGGTGGAATAGAAGATGAGGCTGGGGTAGTACCTGCGGAATAACGTCTGATAGGTTACATCGAAGTTTTCATTCATTCTCTCAATAGTTTTGTTTGGGTTATTTTAAGGATTCTTTTCTTCGAAGATGACTCCGATTGCTTTGGGAGCCGCGCCCATTTCGAACTCGACGGTGGCTCCGCTCATGATTTGCTCATGAGTGAGGTACGTTTTGTCGTAGGGTTGTCCGTTTACTTTAATAGATTGTATGTAAATATTCTTCTTGCTCACATTGGGGGCAAGTACGGTGAAAGTTTTTCCGTTTGCCAGGTGTAGCTGCATTTCCGGGAAGAGGGGAGTACCTATTTCATACTTTCCGCTGACGGGGTTTACGGGGTAGAATCCCATAGCGCTGAAAACGTACCATGCCGACATTTGTCCGCAGTCTTCGTTGCCGCAAAGACCGGCAGGCTCGTTCTTGTAGAGTTCGTTCATTACTTTGGATACGTAGTATTGAGTGCGGTCACTGAAGCCTATCGAGTTGAACAGGTAGATGACGTGATGGCTCGGTTCGTTGCCGTGCGCGTACTGGCCTATCATTCCCGTGCTGAAGAGGGGAAGTTCGGCATCTGCTGCCGGATGGTAGGTGAACATGCTGTCTAGTTTTTCGGCAAATCTATTTTTACCGCCTACAAGGTCTATCAGTCCGTCAACATCGTGTTGTACCGACCAGAAATATTGCCATCCGTTGCTTTCGCAGATGTGCGGGGTGTAGTCGTCGGCTTTGAAGTCTTTGATAAAGGCTCCCTTGTCATCGCGTGGCTGCATGAAGGAGGTGGCGGGGTTGTAGACGTTCTTGTAGTTCTGCGAACGTTTGTAGAACGTCTCGGCGATGTCCTGCTTGCCCATCTTCTTTGCCATTTCGGCGATGCAGTAATCGTCGAAGGCATATTCCAATGTCTTGGATAACGACCAGTTTTCGGCGTTGTAGTTGTCGGTCACGTTGTAGGGGATGTATCCCAGTTCTTTGTAGAGCCCGATGCCGCGGTAGTTGTCGAGGTTGGCGGTTGCTACACAGGCGTTCAATGCTTTTTCCGCGTCAAAGTCGCCGATGCCTTTCAGGTAGGCGTCTACGATGACAGGGACGGCGTGGTAACCAATCATCATGTCTGTCTCGCTTCCGTAGAAGTTCCACACGGGCAGGCGTCCGTTCTGTTCGTAGAAGGCGATGAAGGATTTCACCATGTCGTTGACACGTTCCGGTTCGGTGTAGGTGAAGAGGGGATGGGCGGTACGGTAGGTATCCCACAGGGAGAAAGTGCTGTAATTTACCCACCCGTCGGATTGGTGTATCTTTTTGTCGGGACCGTAGTAGGCTCCGTCTACATCACTGTAAATGGTGGGGGCAATCATTGAATGATAGAGGGCGGTGTAGAAGTTTACTTTGTCATTCTTGTTGTCGCTCTTTATTTCAATCTTTCCGAGTTGCCGGTTCCAGTTTGCTTTCGTTTCAGCGAGGTATTTGTCGAAGTCGTTTTCGGGCACTTCAGCTTGCAGGTTTTTGGCTGCGCCTTCCATGCTTGTGCCGGAAATAGCTGTGTTCACGAGAATCTGTTCGCCTTCCTTGGTGTTGAAGTCGAAGCGGGCGATGATGGCCGTGCCGATGCGCTTGTTTTCCTTGATGATGGCTGTCGTGTCCAGTTCCATTTTCTCAAAAGGACGGGAGAAGCGGGTGCGGAAGTAGATATGCTGGTCGCGTGCCCAACCGTCGGAGAAGCGGTATCCCTGGATGGTGACGGAGTCTATCACTTCGATATGTGAGTCGTTGGTGAAATCCCAGTTCATGGCTTTCTTCAGGTTTAAGAAGATGGCTGATTGGGCTTCGGGGAAGGTGTAACGCTGGATGCCGCAGCGTTCGGTTGCGGTCAGTTCGACGTTGATGTTGTAGTCTTTCAGGCGTACTTGATAGTAGCCGGCGTAGGTACTCTCGTCCTCATGGGAGAATTTGGAGTGGATGCCCAGCGGAGCTTCGGCTTCTTTGTATGGCAGGGTGACGGGCATAAAGGAGATGTCGTATAAGTCTCCTGCTCCGGTGCCGGAGAGGTGCGTGTGGCTGAATCCGGCAATCGTGCTGTCCGGATAGAAATAGCCGGAGATACGGTCCCATCCGGGGAGTCCGTTGTCGGGACTGAGTTGTACCATGCCGAAAGGAGCTTGGGCGCCCGGGTAGGTGTTTCCGGTGAAGTCGGTTCCGATAAATGGATTTACATAAGATGTGTAATCTGTTTCGTGTTTATCTTGTGTAGGGGTACAAGAAATTAGCATGCAGGTTAACAGCAGGCATAGATAAGTGGATGTTTTCATCATTCTTCCGGTATTAGTGATTACTTATTTTATTTATTTGAAGGATAAGAAAAATAATTAATCTGCTTGCAAAGGTAGAAAAAAACTGTGACAAGCCTACTGTATGGACTTAATATTTTTTTAATGAGGAAGATGGGGCGCTGTTGTTGTGTTTTGTTCCCCGGTGCCGGACACGTCCTTCCTCGGTGCCGAAGGGGGCCTTCCCCGGTGCCGGACGGTGTGTTCCCCGGTGGCGGAATCCGTGCCTAAAAAAATAGGAGCTGTTGGGAAGAACAGCTCCTATCTTTATTAATCTTTATCTTCTTGTTTTAGTCTTAGATTCCTGCAAGTTCCAGTACCTTTTCGACTGCCGCATTCAATCCGTCAACATTCTTGCCACCGGCAGTTGCGAAGTGTGGCTGACCGCCGCCACCGCCTTGAATCAGTTTGGCAGCTTCTTTCACCAGATTGCCGGCTTTCAGACCTGTCGCTACCAGATTGTCGCTCAGCATTACTGTCAGCATCGGCTTGCCGTGGTCTATACTTCCGGCTACGAAGAATAAATTCTCCGTAATCTCGCCACGAAGCTGGAAAGCAATGTTTTTCACTACTTCTGCCGGTAGCGGAGCGCAGAATTTGATAACTTTGATGCCGTGAACTTCTTGTACATTCTTCAGCAGTCTTTCTTTCAGGGCAGCTTCTTTTTCTTTCATGAAGTCTTCCACCTGTTTCTTCAATCCTGCGTTTTCATCAATGTACTTGCGGATGGCGATACCTAAATCAGGAGCATTGTTGAAGAGTGCCTTCAAATCGCTGAGTGTGTCCTGAACGGTGTCCAGGAGTTCCTCTACACGTGCTCCTGTGTAAGCTTCGATACGGCGGACACCGGCAGCAACGGAGCTTTCCGACATGATTTTCACCATACCGATGTTTCCAGTTGCAGCTACGTGCGTACCACCACAGAATTCGATGGAAGAACCGAACTGGATAACACGTACCTTGTCGCCATACTTTTCACCGAAGAGGGCGATAGCTCCCAGCTCCTTGGCTTCTTCGATAGGAATATTGCGGTACTCCTTCAAAGGTATGTTGGCACGGATTCTTGCGTTAACGATATGTTCCACTTTACGGATTTCTTCATCGGTCACTTTCTGGAAGTGGGAGAAGTCGAAACGTAATGAATCCGGAGTCACCAGCGAACCTTTCTGTTCGATATGCTCACCCAAGACTTCGCGCAGGGCAGCGTCCAGCAAGTGGGTGGCCGAGTGATTGGCTGCGCAGGCAGCACGTTTGTCAGTGTCTACACAAGCCATCATCGGAGCTTCCGGATGTTCGGGCAACTTTTTGGTAATATGTATCGGAAGGTTGTTTTCTTTCTTGGTGTCGACTACTTCAATCGTCTCGAACTCGCTTACCAATACACCGGTATCACCTACCTGGCCGCCACTTTCCGCATAGAACGGAGTGTAGTCAAGTACAATCTGATACAATGTCTGGTTCTTCTGTCTGATTTGGCGATAGCGAAGGATGGAAGCTTCGTATTCGGTATAGTCGTAACCGACAAATTCAGTCGTTCCCTCTTTCAGCGTAATCCAGTCACCGGTTTCGATGGCGGCAGCGTTGCGGGCGCGTTGTTTCTGTTGCTGCATCTCTTCGTTGAACTCTTCGATGTTGACGGTCATTCCGTTTTCGCGGAGAATCAACTCTGTCAGGTCGAGCGGGAAGCCGAACGTATCATATAAGGTAAAGGCGTCTTTACCGCTGATTTCTGTTTTTCCTGCCGCTTTCGTATCTTCCATGGTCTTGTCGAGCAAGCGGATACCTGTCTCCAGTGTGCGCAGAAATGATTCTTCTTCTTCCTTGATTACCTTTTCGATCAGTGTCTTTTGTGCAATCAGTTCAGGATAAGCGTCTCCCATGTTGTCGATGAGTACGGGCAGCAACTTGTACATGAATGCCTGCTTCTGTCCGAGGAACGTGTATCCGTAACGGACAGCACGGCGAAGGATACGGCGGATTACATAACCGGCCTTGGCATTGGACGGCAACTGACCGTCTGTGATAGAGAAAGCAATCGTACGGATATGGTCGGCAATCACGCGCATGGCGATGTCCTGCTGCTTGTCTTTTCCGTATTCTGTATTCGACATGGCTGCGATAGCTTTCAGCATCGGCTGGAATACATCTGTATCGTAGTTGGAAGTCTTGCCTTGCAATGCCATGCAGAGACGTTCGAATCCCATGCCGGTGTCGATAACTTTAGCCGGAAGCGGTTCGAGACTGCCGTCTGCCTTACGGTTATATTGCATGAACACGAGGTTCCAGATTTCAATCACTTGCGGATGGTCGTGGTTTACGAGGTCGCGGCCGGAGATTTTGGCACGTTCTTCTGCCGGGCGAAGGTCGATATGGATTTCGGAACATGGTCCGCAGGGGCCTGTATCACCCATTTCCCAGAAGTTATCGTGCTTGTTACCGTTGATGATATGGTCTTTCGGCAGGAATTGTTCCCAGTAAGAAGCGGCTTCGTCGTCGCGGCCCAGTCCTTCTTCGGGGCTTCCTTCGAATACGGTGGCATAGAGGTGTTCCGGATTCAGTTTCAGCACGTCTACCAGATATTCCCACGCCCAGCCGATAGCTTCTTTTTTGAAGTAATCGCCGAACGACCAGTTGCCGAGCATCTCGAACATGGTGTGGTGGTACGTATCGTGTCCTACTTCTTCCAGGTCGTTGTGTTTTCCGCTTACGCGCAGACATTTCTGAGAGTCCGCGACTCTCTGGTATTTCGCCGGGTGGTTTCCCAAAATAATATCTTTAAACTGGTTCATCCCCGCGTTGGTAAACATCAGGGTAGGGTCATCTTTAATCACCATCGGAGCCGAGGGAACAATGTGGTGTCCTTTCGTCTCAAAGAAATTCTTGAATGAATCTCTGATCTCTTTTGCAGTCAACATATTCTTCTATATATCTATCGTTGAGGTTAATATTCTCAAAAAACTGTGCAAAGATAGCTTGTTTTTATTACTTTTGCCGTATTAACAAGCGAAATATTTCCAAAAAGATGCGCAAAGTATACTACATCTATAATCCACAGTCCCAGACTTATGACCGAATTTACCCTACCGTCCGGCAGCGTGCACTTAGCATTTTACGTCGGCTTTTCTATGGAATGGGGTTGGGCGCAGGGTGTTTCATCGTGCTGCTCCTTATCTTCGGCTCTCCGTCGGAGAAAGAATTAAGAATCGAAAACAGCCGCCTTCTGGCACAGTATAACGTGCTTTCCCGCCGCTTGGACGATGCAATGGGAGTGCTTCAGGATATTCAGCAACGTGACGATAACCTCTATCGGGTTATTCTTCAGGCAGATCCGGTTTCTCCTGCTATCCGTCAGGCGGGGTATGGTGGCACGAACCGTTATGAGGAATTGATGGATTTGGCGAACTCCAAGTTGGTTGTGAATACGACTCAGAAACTGGACGTGCTCTCTAAGCGGTTGTATATTCAGTCAAAGTCTTTTGACGATGTGATAGATATGTGCAAGAATCACGATGAGATGTTGAAATGTATTCCGGCCATCCAGCCTATTTCAAACAAGGATCTTCGGCAGACGGCTTCCGGTTACGGCACGCGCATCGACCCTATTTATGGTACGACGAAATTTCATGCGGGGATGGACTTCTCCGCACATCCGGGAACGGACGTGTATGCTACCGGAAACGGAACTGTGGTAAAGGTAGGATGGGAAACCGGGTATGGGAATACGATTGAAATCGATCACGGCTTCGGTTATATGACCCGTTATGCGCACTTGCAGGGATTCAATACGAAAGTAGGAAAGAAAGTGGTGCGTGGTGAGATTATCGGGAAAGTGGGCAGTACGGGAAAGAGCACCGGCCCGCATCTCCATTACGAAGTGCACGTGAAAGGGCAGGTCGTGAATCCGGTGAATTACTATTTCATGGATTTGAGTGCGGATGATTACGAGAAGATGATTCAGTTGGCTGCCAACCACGGTAAGGTGTTCGATTAATCTTCTAAAAAAGGAATGTTATGCTTCATACGGATAAAGAACTGAAACTATATTATTCAATAGGAGAGGTGGCCGATATGTTCGGAGTCAATCAATCCCTGCTCCGTTTTTGGGAAAAGGAGTTTCCTCAGATCTCGCCCAGGACAATAGGAAGAGGAATACGCCAGTACCGCAAAGAGGATGTGGAGACGATCGGGCTTATCTATCATCTGGTGAAAGAGAAAGGGATGACTCTTCCGGGAGCCCGGCAACGTCTGAAAGATAATAAAGAAGCTGCGATTCGTAATTATGAGATTGTGAACCGGCTGAAGGCGATAAAAGACGAACTGTTGGCTATCAAGGCGGAATTAGACCAAAGGTAGACGATAGCCTTTTTTTCCAAAATCTACTTTGTTGAGTAAAAAATATAGGGCTGTTGTAACACTTGATTGTGTTGCAGCAGCTTTTTTCTTTATACTTTCATAATACTCTTATACAGTCTATTTAACAGTTGGTTATGCGATAATATAGGTATCGGCATCAGATAAAAAGTGTGTTCTTTATCATAAATGGTTTGTTACCTGTCAAATGCCCGAAAAAGCTCTTCTAAAACTATGGTAAATTCGTTTCTACTCCTATATTTGTGATGTGGTTTATTTGTTTTCATTCAAAGAAAAAAGGCTATGAAATACTCATTTATATACATATTATTTCTATCAATTTTTACTCCGTTGCATGCTCAGTATATGCAAACGATTAATTGTGATAACGGGCTAAGTAATCGGAGAGTCTTTCAGATTGTGAAAGACAAGTCTCATTTTATGTGGTTTGCAACGCGGGCAGGATTTGATCGGTATGATGGTAAGAATATCCGTCATTATACCTTGCCTCAGACCAAAGGCTCACGTATTTTTGGTTTAGCGACTTCATCTGACGGTGATATATGGGGATTTAGCAGTCATGGTAATCTGTATCTTTATGATAAGGATAAAGACAGTTATAGTTTGCAGTTGAGCCTTGATTCGCTTTTGCAAACGGATGAACCGTTCATTTTTAAGATCTATGTGGATACTCGCAACTCTATTTGGATTTGCTCCTCTTAAGGGCTTTACTGTTATTTTCCACAAGAGAAGAAGTTATCTGCGGTCACAGACTTGAATGGGAAAACCGTTTATGAAATAAATGAGTTGGAAACCGGTAGGTATGCGTTGTTTACCGGAGAAGGGTTTTATCTTTTGAAAGTGGTGGATAAACCTTTTAAGGTGAATTTGCAGAGTGTACCCGACCGGGGAGTCGCCGTTTCACAGGTGCGCACCTCTTACTACGATGTTTCAAATAAAGAAATATGGCTGGGGAATTTTACCGGTGAACTTTATGTATATAAGTTTGAAGACCGGAAATTCATACCGGTTTCTCTTGGGGGCAATCATTATGCTGTCCGTTCTATGACGGCAGACGACCATGATAATATTATTGTCGGGACTGACGGTGGAGGAATTATGTTTATAGATAAGAATACACGTCAGGTTGTAGCGACAATGACTGAAAGCGAAGATCAGTCGAATGACTTGATTAGCAAGAACGTCTATGACATTTATTGTGATAAAGATGGGAAGATATGGATTGGAACCTATAACAGAGGCATTTGTGTATATAATCCGCATACGTTTGATGTGACTATGACACTGCATGAAAAAATGAATCCGAACTCATTGGCGCATAGTTATGTCAATGCTTTGCTTGAAGACAAAGATGGAGATATGTGGTATGCTAATAATAAAGGAGTAAGTGTGTTTATTACTTCTGCCTGTAAATGGAAACACTTTTTCACGCAGGACAACAGTATAATGTCTTTGTGTGAAGACCGTAATGGGAATGTCTGGGGGGCAGGTTTTTCGGCCGGTGTATATTCTTTGAATAAGCGTACCGGAAGTATGCGGCATTTTACAGTAGAATCTACTGGGAAAAAGATGGTGACGAATGATATTACTGCTATCTATGCCGACAGGGATAACGATATTTGGATTTCACAGTTCAAGGGAAATCTTTTGCGTTACAATCCCCGGGCGGATTCTTATGTTCAGGTTAATCTGCAATTTGTCAATACGTTTATAGAAAAGGATGCACAGACCTTGTTTGCCGGTACTCGTTCCGGACTTTATCTGATAAACAGAAGCAATAATAAGGTAGAGAAGATATCCGCCGGTTCGCAAGTAGAAGGGAGTTTGGATAACCCTTATATCAATACAATGTATCTTGACCATAACGGAAAGTTGTGGCTGGGGACAGAGGGAGGACTTAGTTGTTATGATATACTGGCTAACCGTATTGTCAATATAAAAGGCTTTGAGAATTATACTATCTGCGGAATTTTGGCAGACCGCTTTTCACAACTGTGGATTAGTACGCATATGGGACTTATCCGGATGAATCCTCAAACGGGGCAGACTTATAAGTTTGGCATAGCAGATGGCTTTTTAAGCGAGGACTTTAATACTGGTGCGTATACCAGGCGGGCAAATGGTAATTTGGTTTTCGGTTCTCCTGTTGGCGCTGTTGAATTTTCTCCGGAGACGGCGATTACAAAAGTGACACAGCCGAAACTTTATTTTGACCAGTTCTCGCTGTTTAATCAGATTGTTTATCCGGGGATAAAAGGGACGCCTTTACAGAACACTATTGATGAGACAGAACAAGTTGTATTGAAGCATGACCAGAACACCTTCTCTGTCTCATTTGTAAATATCAATTTTAGTAATCCTGATAAATGGATGTTTAGCTGGAAACTGGAAGGGTTTGACAGGGAATGGAGTCTTCCTTCCAGTCTGTCTGTTGCATCATATAGTAATCTGGAGCCTGGGAGTTATAATTTACAGGTTCGTGTATTCAATGAAAATGATTCGTCTGTCAGTGAAATGCGTTCTATCGGCATAATTGTGCAGCCACCATTTTGGAGTAGTATTTATGCTTATGTCTTTTATGCATTACTGTCTTTATGGGTTGTTTATATGCTCTATCGTTATTTCACTAATAGGATGGCAGAAAGATCTTCTCGCGAACGTACCCGTTTCTTTATTGATACGGCACATAATATCCGTACACCGATAACTTTAATCAAGGCGCCGTTGAATGAGTTGGAGCAGGAACAAGACCTGACTCCTCAAGGGCGGCATTTCCTTGATTTGGCGTTGAGAAATGTAGAGAAACTGAATTCACTGATAAACCAATTGATTGACTTGCAACGTGCCGAGTCAAATGCCTTGAAACTGACAATTACCCAATGTGAACTGGATAGGTGGTTAAGACGTAAGACGGAGAATTTCAAGCCGTTGGCAGACCAGAAAAATATAGTGTTGTCTTTCGAAGAGACAGGAAGAAGGGTGGAGGCATGGTTTGATACGGCAAAGATGGATACGATATTTGATAATCTGATGTCTAATGCGATAAAATATAGTCCGAATGGGAGTACTATACAGGTCATTTCTCATGCAGATGAAACTTCATGGGGCTTCATTGTTGCCGATAATGGGATAGGAATACCGGTAAAGGCACAGAAACACCTTTTCAAACGATATTACCGGGCTGATAATGCGGTTAATACTTCAGAAACAGGAAGTGGTTTGGGATTGCTCATAACTCGTAGTCTGGTTTCTTTGATGCAAGGTAAAATCAGCCTTAAAAGTGAAGAGGGGAAGGGAAGTGCCTTTACTCTAAGGTTTAAAAATGGCAACGGGCATTTTCTTCCGGAAGATATGGTAGATGAGAAAGTAAATGATTCGGATGGTATTGATTCGGATAATGAGGAAATAGCAACGGATGTATTACCGGTATTGCTATTAGTGGAAGATAATGTTGAAATGTGTGAATATTTGTCGGCTAGTCTTTCTTCTCAATACCATATTCTTGTTGCGCACAACGGTGTAGAAGCTATGGAATTGTTGGGGGAACATTCTCCTCAAATTGTCCTTTCGGATATAATGATGCCATTGATGCGTGGAGACGAATTATGCAAGCGGATGAAATCAGATATGTCTTATTGCCACATTCCTGTTATTCTTATCACAGCGTTGGATGAGAAGTCAAATATTATAGCGGGATATGAAGCCGGTGCTGAGGACTATATCCTGAAACCGTTTGATATTGGCATATTGAAAGTGAAGATTGAAAGCATATTGAAGAATAGATTCCACTTGCAGGAAGCCTTTGCTGCTAGTACGGGCGAAGAGGAGATGGTGAAATATGCCAATAATATGGATAATGAATTTATGCAGAAGTCGGAACAGATTATTGAACGGTATTTGTCGGATGCTATGTTTTCGATTAATGTGTTCTGTTCTGAATTAGGCATGAGCCGTACATCTGTTTACAATAAATTGAAAGCGTTGACCGGACTTTCACCGAATGATTTTATTAAGATTATCCGGTTGAAAAAGGCGGCTGCATTATTGAGGGAACAGCGTTATTACGTTAGTGAGGTGGCTTATCTTACAGGCTTCCCTGACGTGAAATATTTTAGCGTAGCATTCAAGAAGCAGTTTGGAGTAACTCCCAAAAAATACAGCAGCGTGTATGTGAAAGATGAAAATTAACCTATAATAAATTAATATGTAATGAAAACAAGGCAAGAAAAAAAGATGTTCAGACACTATCTGATTCTGGTCGCTGTATTATGTCTGCCGATGGTGGCTTTTGCTCAGCGGGATATTACCGGAAGTGTTATTGATTCGTATGGTGAGCCGGTTGTAGGTGCCACTGTTACTGTGAAAGGTACGGCTAGTGGAACACTGACTACGGCAAATGGTACTTTCAGTCTGAAAGTACCTAAGGGAGGAGAGACATTAGTATTTTCTTTTCTCGGAATGGAGACTGTGGAGATTCCTTTTAATCGTAAGAATCTTGTTTATAAAGTTGTGATGAAAGAAGCCGCTATTGATATGGATGAGGTGGTGGTAATCGGATATGGAACCGTGGCAAGAAAGGATTTGACCGGTTCGGTCGCTACCTTATCCGGAAAATCTATTGCGAATATTCCAATGTCGAATACGGTTTCCGCCCTTACCGGACGTATGGCCGGAGTTAATATCACAACGACCGATGGTGCACCCGATGCGGAAGTTCAGATTAGAGTCCGCGGTGGAGGTTCTATTACACAGGATAACAGCCCGCTGTATATTGTTGACGGATTTCCGATGGACAGGATTTCTGATATCTCTCCCAATGATATAGAAACGATAGATATTTTGAAAGATGCTGCTTCTACCGCTATTTATGGAGCCAGGGGGGCGAACGGAGTGGTTATCATTACGACAAAATCCGCCCAGGCTGGTAAAACGGCTATCAGCTATAATGGCTATGCTCAGTATAAGAAGGTGGCGAAGAAATATGACGTGTTGGGTTCGTATGAATTTGTCAAACTGCAACATGAACTGTTAAGTCTTAAATATGGGGATGATATTAGTAACTTCCTGAATATTTATGGTGATGTGGATGACTTTGATATTTATAAGAATATTGCGGCAAGAGATACGCAGGATGAAATGTATGGACGGGATGCTTGGGGGCAGTCTCATAATATAAGTATTAGCGGCGGTTCGGATAAGACAAAATTTGCTGCCAGTTTTACTTATCTGAATGAAGATGCTATTTTGCTGAATTCTTCTTTTGAACGGTTTAATGCTAACTTTAAACTGAATCATCAGATTAGCCGTGCACTGAAGTTTGACCTCTCTGCTTATTATAGCAATGCTATTACGATGGGAGCCGGTACATCCGCAACTTCTTCCACACAAATAAAAAATGCGGTTAGTTTCCGTCCGGTCACAGGACGTGACACTCGGGGCGATATCAATATTGAAGAAGCGGCAGATGATGACATTGAAGCACTGAGTGAACTTTACGATCCGATTCTCCTTATTAATCAGGATTATAAGAAGCAGAAAAGGGAGGAACTGAATGTGAATACGGCTGTTTCCTGGAATATCAATAAAATGTTTACCTGGAAAAGCGAGTTTGGAATCCAAACAAGTGACCGGAAAACCGAACGTTACTATGGGCCGATTACGTATAACGGGCGAAAGAATGCCGGGAAGCCGGTTGCGGAAATTCAAAGCCAGGAAAGACCCCGTTGGCGTACGGCACATACCTTGAGTTTTAAGTTACGTAATCTGAAGAATATACATACATTAAGTGCGGTAGCCGGATTCGAGGCCATGTCCGAACAGAATCGTTCGATTATAAGCTCTTCCCGAATGTTTCCCGAAGACTTTACACCACAAATGGCATTTGACAGAATGCAGTCTGGATCTACAGAGTATACAATAACCAATAATGGGGCGGATACCCGTCTGGCATCTTTCTTCGGACGGGCAAACTATACGTTGCGGGATAAGTATCTGTTTACTGCGACTGTGAGGGCTGACGGCTCTACGAAGTTTGCACCGGGTAATCAGTGGGGAATATTTCCTTCGGCAGCTTTTGCCTGGCGCATTTCAAGTGAACCGTTCTTGAAAAATGTGAGCCGGATTGATGATATCAAGATACGTCTCAGTTATGGTGAGGCAGGAAACAACCGTATTGATAATGATATGTGGCGACGCACATATGTGGGGGCTATCACTTCTCCGGTTGCGGGGATTGGTAATGTCCCGAATCTGTATTACGAAAATACGTCTTCAACATTGATTAATCCCAGCTTGAAATGGGAGACTACCATTACAAGAAACTTTGGTATTGATTATTCGTTCTTCGACAACCGGTTGTCCGGTACTATTGACGTCTATTGGAATACGACGAAAGACTTGCTGCTCAAATCTGTGGTGCCTGCTTCTTCGGGATATAATGACCAACTGAAGAATATTGGCCAGACTTCTAACCGGGGATTTGAGTTTTCTATCACGGGGCAGTTAATTCGTAGGAGGGACTTTTCTTTAACGGCAACATTGAATTTCTCTCTAAATAGAAATAAGGTGGATAAATTGGCGGGCGTCAATGAAACCTTCTATCGTAGCAACTGGGCGGAAGGTCTCCGTGAAAGTGATGATTTTATATTGCGTGTGGGACAACCTACGGGGCTGATTTACGGTTATGTAACCGATGGTTTTTATCAGATAGATGATTATAGGCAAGGAGACGATGGCAAGTGGTATTTGAAAGAAGGTATTGCCAATTCACAAAGTATCACTCAGGCATATAATACGATTAATCAGGGAGCAGGTGTTCCCTCTCCGGGGTCTCTTAAATTGAAAAAGACTACTCCGGTAGACCCGAATAATCCGGATACCTATATGATTACTCCGAATGACCGTCAGGTGATTGGTAATACGAATCCCAAACATACCGGTGGATTAAACCTCTCGGCTGTGTATAAGAATCTGGATGTTTCGCTGTTCTTTAACTGGGTGTATGGTAATGATGTCTATAACGCAAATAAAATACAATTCACTACTCAATGGAAGAAAGACTATTATAATATGCTGTCTGATATGAGCAGTGCGAATCGTTTCAGATATATGGATGATGCGGGCAATAAAATAACTGATATGGAACAGCTTCGTGCGCTTAATGCTCATGCGAAAATCTGGAGTCCGGCCATGAAAATACCGGTTCTGCATTCATGGGCTATCGAAGATGGCTCTTTCCTTCGCCTGAATAATGTTACTGTAGGTTATACTTTGCCGGCTCAATGGACAAAAGCTGCGTTAATCAGCAGATGCCGCATTTATTGTACGGTAAACAATGTCTTTGTGTGGACTAAGTATTCCGGCTTTGATCCGGAAGTAAGTACTCGTTTGGATACTCCGCTGACTCCCGGAGTTGATTTCTCTTCTTATCCCAAGGCCAGAACATTTACCCTTGGAGCTAATATTACATTTTAAATCCTGAAGGCATGAAAACGATTAGAAAATATAGCATTTTACTGTTTGTAGGAATATTGGGAATTACTACTTTCTCATGCAGTGATTTTTTGGATACGAGATCCGGTTCACAATTGACAGAACAGGATATATATCAGAATGAAGGGGATATTTATCGGGCTATTCTGAATATTTATGCTCAAATCTCTGAGGAGAAGTTATATGGACGTACTATTCCTTTGGTATTTGCTTTTAATACAGATATAGAGTTTGGTACTTGTAACGCGACGACCGATAATACGCGACGCGGAATTTGGGACTATTCTACCACGGATAATAATGAAGAATTAGTAAGCTGGGATTATATTTATAAGGCTATCAATACGGCGAATGAATGTATTGCCGGAATAGAGAATGGACCGCTTTTAGAACAGAATCCGGCTGATGTCCCGTCAACTTTGCGACAACTTTATGGAGAAGCAAAAGGGCTCCGTGCCATGCTTTATCTTGATTTGGTACGTGCCTGGGGGGATGTCCCTTTCAAACTGACACCAACTATGCCGGATGATAATTTTTATCAGAAAGTGACACCACGTACCGAAATACTTGAAACGTTGATCAATGATTTGATTATGGTAGAACCTTCCATGCTGTATGCTTCTGAAATATCTCAAAGTGTGGAGCGGATGAACCGTGGTGCTGTGCAAGGGCTGATTGCCCGTATGGCATTGACGCTGGGAGGGTATACATTGATGCCGGACTATACTAATCCGGCTTCTCCGGGAGAAATCAGGCGGATGAAAGAGGATAATTATCTGGATTATTACGAGATAGCGAATACATATTGCCGTAAACTCCGTGATTCCGGAAAACATACTTTGGCTAATACTGACTTTCTGCAAGTATTTAAGAACCAATGTGAGGAAGTATATCCATCAAACGAAGATATGTTATTTGAAATTCCTTATGCGACAACTTATAGCGGTAGTGTAGGGGTGATTATCGGTCATAAGATAGAAGGCAGCTCTCATATCGCTTATGGAAAATCGGATGGTTGGTATTATGCTACTTTACCTTATCACGCTTCGTTTGACTATAAGGATACACGGCGGGATGTGACTTGTGCTCCATACAAATGGGCATGGAATGATGAAAAGGGATATATAGAACAGGTTTTTACCGAGTGGAGGTCGATTTATATTGGCAAATGGTCTAAGATGTGGATGAAAACTCCTCAAGGACCGAATGTGCAGTATAGTTCGGGAATCAATTGGCCTGTAATACGGTATGCCGATGTACTCTTGATGTTGGCTGAAACGGAAAATGAATTACATGACGGACCGACGGACGATGCGCGTGATGCACTGAAAGAGGTACGTCGCCGGGCATTTAAGGCAGAAGACCATGCACGGAAAGTAGATGCTTATGTGGATGCTTTGGATGACCATGATGCTTTCTTTGATGCCTTGGTTGATGAACGTGCTTGGGAATTTGGTGGTGAGAGTATCCGGAAATATGATTTGATCCGATGGAATCTTCTTCAGAAGAAGATACAGGATATGAAAGCAAAATTAGTAGAAATGAAAGGTAATGGTGATTATCCCCAATCGGTTTATGTAAAGACTAATAACGATGGTACTCTGGAGATACTGAATTTCGACAATTCTCTAGCGAGTGCTCCTTCCGGGTATACCAAGAAAGCATGGGCAAGTGCTACCGCTGATAATAACGGAGTGCCGAACACAACTTTTGTGAAGAGCTATAAGGATGAATATATTAATGCTACTCCAATGGTGTATATTCTTCCGTTGCATAAGGATGTGATAACGGACAGCCGGGGAGTTTTGAAGAATTATTACGGACATTAATGATGAAGTAAGATGAAGAAGAACTATTTTATATATTTGGTATTGGTAGCAACCTGTTTGATTGTATTTCCGTTTATTATGGCAGGCTGTGATGAAGATGAGCTGGCTACTCCTCGTCTTTTTAAACCGAAAAGCTTGAAGGCTGAGGCTTATTATGATGGTCTTATTGCTACTTGGGTAGGGACGGAAGGCGCTCAAGGATACAGACTGGAAATAGCTTCCGATGAGAACTTCACGACAATTGACAAGGTGATTGATACTGACGGAAAGACCCGGACGGCAACACTGACTAATTTAGCGGAGAATCATCTTTATTATCTTAGATTATGCGGTATCATGGAAGATGAATCTTTGAATTCCAAATATATCTATGCAGAAGTGACTACTGGCATTGCTTATTCCATTTTCTTGCCCGTAGAAGAAGAAAATCTGTCTTTTAGGACTGCTAAATTGGAATGGCGGGAATTTGTAGAGGCTGATAAAATAAAGATTGAGCATACTTCCGGCATTTCCCCAGAAAGGGAACAGATGTTAACCGAGGATGACCTTGTTTCTCAAAGTGTGTTGATTACCGGATTGAGTGAAGGGCAGAGTTATAAGGTGACTTTGTATGGCGGAGAAGAATCTTTCGGAGTGATGCGTTTTACCATGCCTGTCAAACCGGAGGGGACAATCACGATAGACGCTTCAAATGCCGCTTCGTTGCAGACACTTATAGATGATGCGTCGGCTGGTACAACAATCATGTTTACCGGTGAAGCGGTGTATGATTATAGTCAGGAGCATATTTATATCAGAAAGAATATTGTCTTAACGGGTGAACCGGGGGTAACACGCCCCGTACTTTATACAAAAGGTATCTTGTTGTCAGGTGATACTCCTTCTACTTCCATTGAGGAGGTTACTTTACAGCGTATTGAATTTTCAGGAATGGCATGGGACGGACAGAATGAGAACATAACAGATGAGCCTGCTGCCCAACTGATAGGTGTTGATTTGAAGAATATATCAGAACTTCTTGTAACTAACCTAAGGGTGAAAGACTGTGTGGTGAGGAACTTTGCAAATTCATTTATTGAATTGATTTCCGGTGTTACTTCTTCTTCCTGGAAGGTTAGAATTCAGGCACTTGAGGTTGATAATATACAAGCTTATGATTTGGGACGTAATAAGACAGGGTATGCGTCCTTTATAAGCATTACCAGTAAAAAGGACTGCAATGCCTTCTGTCAGAAGTACATGATTCGTAACAGTACATTCCATCATTTGATGAGAGGACTTATTGAGGCGCGTGTCTTTGATACAATTGATGGTTATAATAATCCGACAGTAACAATAGAGAATTGTACATTTGATGAAATCGGGAATAATCAGCCGATGATGGAAGGAAGTTGGTTGGGTACTAATAATGATATGACAAAGCCTTTCCTGGATTTTAAGGTGTCTGGCGTAACGGCATCTATTAAGCCGGAAATAGCCGGATGTTTATTCGGAGAAATGTATGCACAGAAAATAGCGAATAAATTTGTTCAGGGAGTGACTTTGGTCGTTGATAATTCATATATGCTTACTGTTTCTAAAGGTAAGTTTTCGGGGGATTCCACAGTTAAAGCCTTGTTGGATCTTGGAGGAACTGCTGATAGTATTTTCCCCGACAGGGATGGGTATAATTATAGAATCTCACCGGATGCGGGGATCGGTAATATCGGTGATCCGAGATGGTATTAATCATTTTTGAAATAACCTAATTAAATATATGTATAAGCAAAATTCAATGAAACAGTATATTGTCCAACTTCTTTTGTTGATATTTCCGGTATTAAGTATGGCTCAGAATTTGGACGTGCCTAAGCAATCAGTCTATCAGGTGCGGGATAAGATGGAGATTCAGACTTTGAACGGAAAATGGAAGTTCAAATATGTTGCGAATAAGAATATCCCGTCATCTTTGTCGGGCTTTGTGGAAACGAACTTCGATGATTCGTCGTGGGACTATATAGCTGTTCCGTCCAATTGGGAGACTGAGGGTTTTAAAACTCCGCAATATGGTGCGGATATTGTTGAGTCGTGGGGACTGTACCGGACTACATTCAAAGCAAATCCGGTGTGGAAAAACAGACATGTAATTCTTCGTTTTGATGGTGTACAATTCGGTTATGAAGTGTTTGTAAATGGGCATTACGCCGGAAGATGGGGAAGCTCTTTCAATCCGTGTCAGTTTGATATAACATCATTTTTGCATTTTGATCGTCCGAATGTACTTGCTGTAAAAGTGAGTACCCGATCTAAGGGCTGGCGGTTTGACCTAAACGACTGTTGGGCGCTTGCCGGAATCTTTAGGGATGTCGAATTATTTTCAGTTCCGAATCTGCATCTGAAAGATGTCACGTTTGTGAGCAAACTGGAGGATAATGAACAGGCTTCTCTTACTTTCAAGATTGATGTGGCTACTTTTAAGACATTGGACAATAGTGAGCAGTATCGTGCACAAGTGTTGTTTTATGATAAGACTGGGAGACATTTATTTTCTTCTTCACAATCAATAGAGTTGAAAGGGGATAGTCAGTTGTTGCAGTTTGATTGGAATTTGCCGAATCCTCACTTGTGGACTGCGGAAACACCTTATCTTTATAGGATGGAGGTGCGGATTGTGAACAGTAAGAATGAGGTTATTCAACAAATAAGTGAGAATGTAGGTGTACGGGAAGTTATGGTGAAAGATGGTATCCTGTTAGTAAATAACACCCCGGTGCTTCTGCGTGGTACTTGTCATAATGAAATAGATCCGTTTCACGGGCGGGCATTGACCACCACCGATCGGTTGAACCAGTTGAAAATGATGAAGGCAGCTAATGTGAACTTTATCCGTACTGCACATTATCCGTTCCATCCTGATTTTCATAAGATGTGTGATGAAATGGGATTTTATGTCTGTTGCGAGGTGCCATTCGGCTATGGTGATTCTAACTTGTATAAAGAGGAATTTACAACAGAACTCTGCACAAGGGCAGAAGCTACATTGACTAGGGACAAGAATCATCCTTCTATTATCATGTGGACAATCGGGAATGAGAATCCCTATACGGATGTAGTGGAGAAAGTTGTGCAATATGTTAAACAGAAGGATCCGACGCGTCCGCGTGCTCTTCCGATGACAGGAAATTATTTTCTGGAGAACCGGGAACGTCTGAGTGATAATCTTGATATTTATGCGTTTCATTATCAGTCTGCTCAGACTGTGGCGAAGATTGCTGATTTAAAACAAAAACCGGTGATTACAACCGAATATAGCCATGCTTTAGGACTTGCTTTTGATGCTTTGGAAAGTCAGTTTGATACAATTCTGAGTAGGAAAAATATAGCCGGAGGCTCAGTATGGTGTTGGAGCGACCAGGCGTTATTGAGGAATCGGACGAAAGAGGATTTTATGCGTGATTCAGTACCTATGGGTATATGGCTTGATTCTCTTCGATATCTTGATAGCTATAATGATAAAGGCACGGATGGAATTGTCTATGCTGATGGGTATCCTCAGGAAGACTATTGGCAATTGCGTAAGGTTTATTCTCCGATAGTAGTATTGGATAAAGAGATCGGCATCCGTAAAGGGAAGCAGAATATTAAGTTGACAGTTGAAAACAGGTTTGATTTTATTTCTCTTGCTGGTTATCGTTGTAACTGGCAGATACGGAATCTATCAAGAGAACTGGGTAATGGTTCTGTCGAACTGTCTGCTCCGGCCAGACAACAGGAGACTATTTCCTTGCAGTGTATATTTCCTGCTGATATTGAAAATAATGATTGCATGCTTTATCTGGCAGTGACGGATAATACGGGAGCACCTGTGTACGAGAAGTCGATACCTCTTTGGGTTGATAATCAGAGGCCTGACTACCCGAATTTATTGAATCGTATTCCTGAGCAGAAGCGTTTTAAGGTAAAGAAATCATCAGTAGCACTTTCTGTCCAGGGAGAGGATTACCAGTTTGTAGTTGATAAAAATGGAAAGGTCACTATTTGGGATGTTAATAAGAGGAAAGTGATGGATACTTATCTGTATCTGAGAGTAGGACGTAAACAGAGCATTAATATAGTGAACTTTCTAATGCGTAAAAAGGCATTTGGTTGGGAACCGTATCTTCTGACACCAGAGGTGAAAGAGTTCGTATGCGTGGAAGAGAAAGGAAAAGTGTCTGCCAAATTACGTTGCCAATGGTCCAGAACTGACAAGACAGGTGAATATATAGAAGGGGATGTGACACTTTCTGTAACTAAGAATGGAGTGATGACGGTCAATTATGATCTTGTTCCATACCATGCAACAGGAATCTTATGGGAGTGTGGCCCTACATTCGCTCTTCATCCTTCAATAGGGACATTCCGTTGGTTGGGGAACGGGCCTTATACTTCCACTCCTGGTAAGACCGCTTATAACGAAAGGGATGTTTGGGCTTTACATAAAGATGATATGCATTTTATGGGGAATCGTGGTTTAGTGGATGCGGCAGTATTATTGGATAATGAAAATACGGGGATTGGTTATATAGGTTCCTCTTCGGATTTGGCTGTCGAGAAGATAGGGGAAGCTATTTATATTACAGATAATGCTATTGTTTCTTCTTATGGAACGAAGCTTTCGCAGCCTGTTGTAAACAATAAAGCTGATAAAGTGAAAAACATAAAAGGAAAATTTAGTTTGATGCTGGTAGGTAAAGAGGGGAATATGCTATTGACTCCACTGTTCTCTCCTTATTCGGAAGTCTTGCCTAATATGCATTTTTTGAAAAGTTATGGACATTAAGAAACCTTGGTAATTTTGACTATATGAAGATAATAAAAATATTGATAGCAGGATGTTTCTCATGCGTGGCTTCTTTATCAATGGGCGCTGTGGATGTTTTGTCCTTTGGGGCGAAAGGCGATGGAAAAACATTGGATACCGCTGCTATTCAAAAGGCTATTGATAAAGCGGCTGAACGGGGTGGAGAGGTTCGTTTCTCTACCGGAACCTATCTGACGGGAACATTAGTCTTGAAGGATAATGTTACATTGTACCTTGAACGGGGGGCTGTCTTGCTGGCCAGTACCCGTTTGGAAGACTATCCGCCCACACCTTCCCGTTATATTTCCCATATTAATAGATATACGCATTCCAGTCTTATTTATGCGGAAGGAGTGAAGAATATATCAATAATCGGTGAGGGAATTATTGACGGGCAAGGGACTCATCCTAATTTTAAAGCGGATGAAAAGGATGAACTTAAATCGATACTCAGGCGTCCTTATATTATTCGCGTCATCAGTTGTGACCGGGTAAATATAAATGGGGTTACTTTACGGAACTCACCCGCCTGGATGCAGCATTACCTGGATTGTAGCAATCTTTTAGTGGATGGCATTACTGTATTTAATCATGGAAATTATAATAATGACGGTATCGATATCGATAATTGTAAGAACGTCCGTATAGTTAATAGCTGTTTTGATACGGATGATGATGCAATCTGCTTTAAAACAACGAATGCTACCGGTAAATGTGAAAATGTAGTGGTGGCGAATTGTGTGATTGCTTCTAATTGCAATGCCTTGAAATGGGGGACAGAAACGAATGGGGCGTTTTTAAACTTTACGGTTAATAACTGTTCTTTGTGGCGGTCGGACTATTCTACCATTTATCCTCGGAATGAACGAACTTTGGGAGCCATTGCTTTAGAAACGGTTGATGGAGCTTTGGTTGATGGAATACATATAGATAATATTGTTTCTAATGGGTTCATGACTCCTATTTTCATTCGTTTGGCGGATCGGGGACGTAATTATTATGACGGCGGTCCTTCCCAGCCAGCCGGAATACTGCGGAATGTGAGTATTTCAAATATGACTGCAAGGATGCATGGTCTTGTGACCAGTTCTATTTCAGGCTTGGCAGACCATCCGGTACAGAATGTGAGTTTGGAGAATATTCACATTATTTGTGAAGGTGGGGGCTCCGAAGAAGATGCTTTTCGCCGGAATATCGGTGACCGTAATAAAGAGTATCCTGAAACATTGATTTTTGCTGATGTGCCGGCTTATGGACTTTTTGTCCGTAATGTGGAAGGACTTAGGATGCAGAATATGTTTTTGGAAGTTCAGAATAAAGATCCTCGAAGTGCCCTTTACTGTGAAAATGTAGCTAATATGAGCTTGCATTGTTTTACATTCGGGAATCCGGCTGATGAGGCTCCTCTTATTATTTTGAATCAATGCAGGAATATACAGATTAGCGGTAATCTTCCGATAGGGCATAACGATAACATGCTACAGGTTGAGGGAACGGATAGTAGTCATATCCTGCTTTACAACAATGATTTGTCGGTGTATAAGAAACCGGTGGTGTTTGAGCGGGGAGCAGGAAAAGAGGCTGTAAGGCTTACTGGTAATTTCTAATATGAATAAATAAACAGTTTTTGATAGGATAAAATACTTATTGTTATGAAAGATGTATCATTTAAGTTTTTGTTGCTTTTACAGGTTTTTCTCCTGTTAGGGCATGGTTATTTGTACAGTGGTGAACAGGGCGGAAAGAAAGTCAGAGTTCTTCTTGCCGGTGATTCGACTATGCAGGATGTAAATCATGAGAAGAATACAGATTGGGGATGGGGGCAGGTATTACCTCGTTTTTTTAATGAAAAGGTGGAGATTTTCAATTTCGCTAAAGGTGGGCGCAGTTCCCGGACATTTATAGAAGAAGGGCGTTGGGATAAACTGATGGCTAAAGCAGATAAAGGCTCTTATATTTTTATCCAGTTCGGACATAATGATGCCAGTCAGAAGAAGCCGGATCGATATACGTCTCCCGAGGATTATAGAAAGTATCTGACGAAGTTCGTGAATGAGGCGAAGAATAAAGGAGCTACTCCGGTATTAGTAACTCCTGTCAGCCGTCGTAAATTTAAAAAGGGTGTTTTCAGTGATTCTCATGGAGTATATCCGGATATAGTAAAAGAAGTTGCCCGGACAGAAAATGTCCTTCTGATAGATTTGCAGGCTAAGAGTGCTACTGCTATTGCGGAACAGGGAGATGAAAAATCTAAGAAATGGTTTAATTATGTTCCGGCAGGTACAAATCCGATTGTTCCGGATGGAAAGAGTGATGATACGCATTTCTCTGAGGAGGGAGCCATGAAAATGGCATCGTTAGTACTTGAGGGAATGCGTGAATTGAATTTGAAAGAACTGGTTCAAAATTTGAAGTGATTTTTTGGGACTTGCGATTTTATTTCTAAGTATATCTTTTTAAAGTGATGCTTTCTAAATAAAATAATAGATGATGAAACAGTATATTTTACAAACAGGTTGTACGTTACTTCTTTTATTATGTCTATCGGTAACATTGCAAGCTGGAATGACAGAACTATACCACATTGAACGGGGAGGAGATAGACCGGACTGTGTGGTTGAACCCACATTTGAATCCTGTAGTTATTACGTATCTTGTAGCCGGGATACGGAGTGTAAGGTGAGTTATAAGAAGAGTGGGACATTGGATTGGAATGAGGCCTTTGCGCCTTACTATGATGACAGTTTGCAGGAATGCCGGGGAAGTTTGGTTCGACTTTCGGAAAACACTTCCTATGATATTAAAATTCAATTGTCGGAGAAGGGAGGAAAAACGTATACATTGAATAAAACTTTTACAACTTGGACTTCTACACCTTTGATTAAGAGAACGATACCAATCAGCCAGTTTAAGACGGATACGGATGGAACACTTTCCATTACGGGATTGAAAGGAACGGCTGATGGTTGGATAAAGATAATAGGTGATGTTCCGGTGCGTGGGGGAGATACCAAGGAGGCTGCTCTTAATTTGAATGATTGTCAATATCTGATATTCGAGAATTTATTGGTCAGTGGAGGTTTCCGTCATGGCATCAAAACGAATGAACGCGTGGAAAACGTTCGTTTTATAAATTGTGAGGTGACGCAGTGGGGACGTGAGTCTGTCCGACAGAATAAAGACGGGCATTATTTGGACAGGGATGGCAAGATGATAAATAATGATGGGGGAATTACCGTCTATCGTTCAAAGAATGTTGTAATAGAACGTTGTTATATTCATGATCCTGTCGGTTATACAAATCCGTGGAATGGAGTGATTGAATTGGGAGAATTCAAGGGACGGAAATATACGTTTACACATCCTCAGGGGCCTAATGCAGTGTATGTCATGCAGGCAGGAGGGGGGCTGGTGCTTCGGCACAATGATTTTATCGGTAGCCAGACTCATCGCTATAACGATCCTGTCGAAGGCTGGGAGAACCGGAGTGAGATAGGAGGGATTGCCAAAGATGCGGATGTATATGGTAATGTGATGGCTTTCGGACAGGATGATGCCATTGAACTGGACGGCGGACAATGCAATATTCGTATTTTTGACAACCGCATGGAACAGACTTATTGTGGGATAAGTACGGCTCCGAATCGTAAAGGTCCTTCTTACATTTTTAATAATGTAATCTGGAATCAGGGAAATTCAATGGGATTTGTTGGTAACGCTATTAAAAATGGAGGTGGAGATACATTTACTCAAGGTATGCAATATTTGATTAATAATACCATTATTCATGCTGGTGGTGGAATGGCAGGTGTCGGATATGGGAAAGATGCTAACCGGGAACTGTTTAATGCCTATTTGCGTAATAATATTATTTACTCATTGATAGAGGTTAATAATCCGGTTCGTAAGGGATATAATATCTATGATCCACATCTCAATCCTTTATGCGATTTTGATTATGACTTTTTGGGAAATATGCATGAACCTCGGCAAAAAGGTAAGATTGTTGCGGTGAAAGGCAGTGAAAGACACGCTGTATATGGAGCACCGGAATTTGTCGATATGGATCGGGGGTTGTTAACTCTTAAAAAAGGTGATAAGGGAATTGATAAAGGGAGTAAAGTTTTTAATTTTACAGATGGATATAAAGGTAAGGCACCTGATATGGGAGCGTTTGAGTACGGAAGTCCGGAAAGACTTTTTCCTCGTCGTCCTGTTGATATGACGGCTGATAGATATTTGGTGAGATTATCGGGAAAAAAGACTGAAACGATAACTGTGAAGATCGGTAATATAGAATCATGTAGTTTTTTTGTCCGTATGAGTGAAGATATGAAGCCATGGCTGGATGTATTTCCGTCAGCCGGTAAAATAAACTCCGGTGATGTTGTAACGTTGACCTTGAAAGTTACAGGAGATGTAAGATACAAGAAGAACGGAATGATTTTGTTCCGTTTGGATAATGGCTTTTCTATACCAATAACTATAATGGAATAAGTAAGATGATAATAAAAAATATAATTTGTTCTGTAGCGTTGATCTGTTCGGCTGTCTTGACAGGGTGCTCTACTACTCCGGCTGTAAAAGCTCCATTGGAATATTCTATAGGAATGGCGGATGCTATGATGGTTCGTTATGATTCTATTGTTCATCATATGGATCATCTTGATAAAAGAGCTTCCTGGCAGTATGATTATGCTCTTTTAGCAGAAGCTATAGGAAAACTGGAGAAATATACTGGTAATCCGGTTTATGGAAAATATATGAAGGAGTTCTTTGATTATTATGTGGATAGTATCGGGAATATTCGTTACTATAAGTTGGAGGAATATAATCTGGATAAGATACGTCCGGCAGTTCCTTTGTTCTCACTTTATGAAAAAACAGGCGATTCTTGTTATATAAGAGCTTTACATCAGGAAATAAAACAATTGGAGACGCATCCGCGTACTAAAGAAGGTGGATATTGGCATAAAAAGATATATCCTCATCAAATGTGGTTGGATGGCATCTTCATGGCCTCACCTTTTATGGCAGGATATGCTAAGATGTTTAAAGAACCCCGCTGGTTTGATGAGGCTGTCCGGCAAATTACGTTGATTTACGATAGAACTGTGGATGTTCAGACCGGTTTGCTTTATCATGCTTGGGATGAGAGTAAAACTCAGCGTTGGGCGAACCCGGAGAATGGACAGTCCCGTCATTTTTGGAGCCGGGCTACTGGCTGGTATATGATGGCAATTGCGGATGTGCTCGATTATTTACCGGAGAATCATTCCGGACGCGATTTATTAATCTCTATTTATGGCAAGGTGACTTCTGCTTTATTAAGTGTGCAGGATCCGGATAGTAAACTTTGGTTTCAAATACTTGATTGTGGTGGTAAAGAGGATAATTATCTTGAAGCGTCAGGTTCTTCTATGTTTATATATAGTTTTGCTAAAGGAGCCCGTAAAGGATATTTGGATATTTCTTATTTAGATGTGGCTCATGAGGCTTTTGATAATTTAATAGTCCGCTTGATGAAACCCGATGAAGCGGGTACTTGGGTATTGACTCAAATATGTGGTGGTTGTGGATTGGGTGGGAATCCTTATAGGGAAGGTGACTATCATTACTATGTGACAGAAAAGATTGTAGAGAATGATCCGAAAGGTGTTGCTCCTTTTATTTTGGCTGGGATAGAATTGCATGATGCGGATCTTGTGTTGAAAAATAAGTGATTAAAGATGATTGTTATGAATTGTTTACATCGTACTTTCTTGATTGCTCTAGTGTTGATATGCTGCTGGGTGAGTGTGTCGGCACAAAAGAAAATGCAGTTGGTTCCAACATTTGAGAATTGCAGTTACTACTGTGATTCGGTCTTTGATGTTACGTTTGATAAAGCATGGAATACAGCCGCTACTTTCAGGCTTTTGTATAAGTCTAAAGATGAATTGGAATGGAAAGAAACTTTTTCTCCTTATTATGATATCCGACGTTTTCAGTTGAGGGGTTCCATTATGAATCTGAAAGAGAATACAGAGTATGAGATTCGGTTGGAGAAAATGCGTAGAAACAAATGGGTTACTGTAAAGAAGGATAAGTTTGTTACTTGGAGTAGTTGCCCACCCGTAAAGAAGGTGTTGAAGTTAAGTGAGATGAAGGAATTTAAGGCAAGTACGGGAGTGGTGCTAAAAGGTATAAAGGGGCGTGCAGACGGTTGGGTTAAGATTATAGGAGATGTTCCTATTGAGGTTTCTTCTGCTTACCGCCAGGCATTGGAGATAGATGACTGTAAATATTTGATATTGGAGAAATTTGTAGTGAAAGGTGGGCGGATAGATGCAGTGGCAATACGTGAAAATTGCGAGGATGTCAGGATTGTTGGTGCTGATATCTCTGCTTGGGGCCGTATTGCCGTTGATCAGGTACATTTGGAGGACTCTGTAAATTATCCTGCATCTAAATATAAAAGGGATAATGCCTGTTTCATTGATGATGAGGGGATTGTTATCCGCAATGATGCTGGCATTTATTTAGGGACGGTAGGAAAAGTTCCCGGTCCTAAGAATATTGTAATCGAGCGGTGTTATATTCATGATCCTAATGGGCATTCTAATGCTTGGCATGGAGTTCGTGAGATCGGAAGAGCGAAAGGGATACCTTATCGTTTTTGGCATCCACAGGGGCCGCAGGGAATATATATGAGAAGCAGGGGAGGTTTGGTAATCCGGTATAATGATGTAGTTGGTGCAGACCATTATCGTTTGCATGATTTGCTGGGTGGGTTTAATAACGGAAAAATAGACGGTGGTATGAATATGGATGCCGATGTTTATGGAAACTATTTAGCTTTTTCACAAGATGACGGCTTGGAAATGGATGGTGGACAGTGTAATGTCCGGCTTTATAATAACCGTATTGAGCAGGCGCGGGTTGGAATCAGTACAGCTCCGAATAAGCGGGGGCCTTCCTATTTGGTAAGGAATGTAATCTTTAATTTGGGGGATAGTAACAGGGAGTATAGTTATGGAATTAAAAATGGTGGTGGGACGATGCATTCACATGGTTTACATTACTTTATAAATAATACTTTTCATATTTCCGGAAATTGCATATCAAGCGTAGGGTATGGCAGTGATGTGGATAGGGGAATGTTTCAAGGGTATAGCAGAAATAATATATTCTTTAATCGCAAAGAGGATAATCCAAAAGCCAGGGGATGCGGTATTTATGAATCTCATTCACATTCCAACAATCACTTTGATTATGATTTGTTTTTCGATGCGAACAAGAAAGATAAGAAAGGGGAAGCCCGCTTAAAAAGCGTGGATTGTGAACGGCATGCTGTATATGGAGATCCATTATTTGTCAGTCCGGAGACGGGTGTTTTTACTCTTCTACCGGAAAGTCCTGCCATTGGAAAGGGGCAGATACAAATGAATATTTCGGAAAATGGAGGGAGAACCGTAGATTTGGGTGCATTGTCCTATGGGGGGGCTTCTTTGATTCCACAACGTCCGATAGATGTGCAGGCTGACAAATACCTGTTGACAATGTCATTCCAGGATACAGGGAAAGTTAATATTAAAGTTGGAGATTTACTGGCAGGTTTGAGCTATACGTTGACTAAAAATAAAGATATGGATTGGTTTATTTTTGATACGGCTCAACAGGGTGAGGTGATGTCGGACTCTTCTTTCACTATATCTTTTAAAACAAAAGCCGAAGAAGGAAAAAGTTATCGAGGAGTCTTTTTTGTTCGATTTTCCAATGGCTTATCCATCCCTGTCAGTGTGAATATTTTGTAATATTATGAGTGTTAAAAACGATAAATGGCAGATAAATTACACATACTGTTGCATAATTGTCCGCCATTTATTTATATGTTCATACTGATTTTATTATTCTTCCACACGGCTTACCTGCTTGATATTCTGAATCTTTTTCAGGTTGTTGCAGATTGTTTTCACATCTTCCACATCGTGTACCCATAATTGTATTTTACCTTCAAAGATACCATCCTCGGTCTCTATGGTCAGCTTGCGGATGTTTACATTGAGCTGTCTAGAGATGACTTGAGTCACTTCATTCAGAAGTCCCATACTGTCTATTCCTTTTATATATATATAGACAAGGAAAGAAAGCTCTTTATGTGTATCCCATTCTGTTGCCAGGATACGATTGCCATAACTGCTTTTCAGTTTGGCAGCAACGGGGCATTGGCGTTTATGAATAATAATCCGGTCGTTCTCGTCCACATAACCTAGCACGTCATCACCCGGAATGGGATGACAACATTCTGCCATGATATATTTCTTTTGCAGGCTTTCTTCCGTCAGTTTGAGTACTTGTTTCGGATTGATTTTTTCTTTTTCCTGCGGTTCTTTTTCTTCCTGCTGTTTGTCTTTACTGTTGCCGAAAGAGAAAGTAAGGTATTTCTTCCAGTTGCTGGTTTGCTTCTCTTTCAGTTCATTTTTGTCCGCTTCTCCCAGGATGATTGCTTTACTGCCGATAGCAGCCAGTAATTCTTCTTCATTCTTGGCATTATGCAACTTGCGTAACTTCTCGATAACGGCTTCTTCCGGACGGATTTCTTCTTTCTTCAGAAATTCACTGAGAATTTCTTCACCGATTTTCTGGTTTGCCTTGCGCTCTTTACGGAGAATTGCCGCTATCTTGGCACGGGCGCGTGCAGTGGTTGCAAATACTTCCCATTGCGGTTGTACACGCTGTGATTTGGACGTCAGTATTTCCACCTGGTCACCGCTTTGTAACTTGTGGCTTAACGGCACTAATTTATGATTCACTTTGGCGCCGATACAATGGCTGCCGATATCCGTGTGCAGGGAAAAAGCGAAGTCAAGTGCCGTTGAGTTCTGCGGCATAGTCTTCAGTTCCCCTTTTGGTGTGAATACAAATATTTCAGAAGCAAATAAGTTCAGCTTGATAGTATCCAGAAAATCGATGGCATCCGGCTGCGGATCATCTAATATTTCCTTGATGGTCTTCAGCCATTTCTCCAGCTCGCCTTCATCTTCGCTGCCGCCCCCTTCTTTATATTTCCAGTGGGCCGCAAAGCCTTGTTCGGCAACGTCGTTCATTCGTTCACTACGAATCTGAACTTCGATCCACTGTCCGTTGTTGCCCATTAAAGTAACGTGCAAGGCTTGATAACCATTCGCTTTGGGATGGCTCACCCAGTCGCGCAGGCGGTCGGGATGAGGCTTGTATATCTTGGAGATAGAAACGTAAATATCGAAACAATCGTTGAGTTCTTCTTCTATATTGCGTGGTTCAAAGATGATTCGGACAGCCAGCAAGTCATAGATTTCTTCAAAGGGCACATGCTTGGTCTGCATCTTGTTCCATATAGAGTAGATTGATTTCACACGGGCAAGTATCCGGTATTTCAATCCCATCTTGTCCAGTTGGGTGCGGATAGGAGCTGTGAAGTCATTGAAAACCTTGTCGCGTTCGGCGGCTGTGGCGTTCAGCTTCTCTTCTATTTCCGCATATTCTTCGGGATGTTCGTATTTGAAACTCAGATTTTCGAGTTCGGTCTTTATCTTGTAAAGTCCCAGTCGATTGGCTAATGGGGCATAGATATAAAGAGTCTCTCCCGCAATCTTGTATTGCTTGTTGGGCAACATGGAACCGAGGGTTCGCATATTGTGCAGGCGGTCGGCTATTTTGATAAGGATAACCCGGATATCGTTCGACATCGTGAGCAGTAACTTCTTGAAGTTCTCTGCCTGTGCCGAAGCACGGTCACCGAAGATTCCACCGGATATCTTGGTCAGCCCGTCTACAATTTGAGCAATCTTGGGACCAAAGATATTCTCGATGTCTTCCACCGTATAATCCGTATCTTCGACTACGTCATGCAACAAAGCGGCACAGATAGAAGTGGAACCAAGCCCTATTTCATTGCATACGATACTTGCCACAGCAATCGGGTGCATAATATAAGGTTCGCCCGAACGGCGTTTGATGCCTTTATGCGCTTGGTTGGCGAAGTTGAAAGCCTTCGTGATGATTTCAACTTTTTTGCGATGTTTGGTGCTGAGGTAATCATTCAGTAGTTCGTGGAACGCCTGATTGATCATCTCTTCATCAGCTATTTCTTTGGGGGTCAGATTATCCATAATTGTTATCCTTTCACTTGCTTAGTTTTGCAAAAATAAGCAAATTTCCGAACGGTGCAAGCGGGAAGCCGTTTATTTGTATATTTTCAATCGTTTTCCTGCCGCAATCTTTGTGCTGGACAGTCCGTTCCACCGCTGTATATCCTTAACTTTGACACCATATCTTCCGGCGATGGAGGACAAAGTGTCTCCACTTTTTATTGTGTGGTAGGTCAGTTTTCCTTTACCGGCTACGGCTGTTGTCGTTTTGCGTGTTGCAGGCGTGACATCTTTCACAGCCACTGTTCTACGGTTGCGGAACAATTCGTCGGCGCGGTGTGCGTAGATGGTATCTTGTTTGTCGATAAAGCTGCTGATAGCTTCGATGGGTAGTCGAAGTGTGTAAGGCTTGTTATCACCCGGAATTATAGATTTCTTATATTGCGGATTCAAACTTTTAACCTGGTCCAACGGAACATTGCAAAGATCGGCAATCTGTTCGAAGTGCAGGTTCTTGTTGACTTGCACTGTATCTGTGCTGGCCGGAATATTAGTTTCCATCGGGCAGATATTGTGGTCGCAATAATAAGTCATCACGTAGTTGGCAGCGATAAAGGCAGGTACATATCCGCGTGTTTCTTTGGGCAGGTAGTTGTAGATTTTCCAATAATCCGTTTCGCCATTGGCACGGCGGATGGCTTTGTTGATAGTGCCGGGACCGCAGTTATAAGCAGCAATCACAAGATTCCAGTCTCCGTAGATGGCATACATCTCCTTGAGGTAACGGGCAGCAGCCCATGTCGCTTTTATCGGGTCGCGACGGTCGTCTACCAGACTGTTGGATTCCAGACCATAGATTTTTCCGGTACCAATCATAAACTGCCATAGACCGGAGGCTCCTGCACGGGATACTGCCGAAGGATTCAACGCGGATTCGATAATCGGAAGATATCTCAATTCCAGCGGAAGTCCGTATGCATCCAGTGCTTCTTCGAAAATCGGCATATAGAAGTTACAAGCGCTCAGCATGAAAGAAACCTGATTGCGCAAGCGTCCCGCATACATATCAATGAATTTGCGTACAATATCATTGTAAGGCATTTCCATTATAGCCGGAATACGTGACAAACGGTCGATGTAAACAGAATCACTGAACAGGGGATTGATTTCCGCTGTACTGCAATCCTTGCCTAAGTCAATGTAATTTTTAGCTTTCCAGTCATTCAGCAGACTGTCGAGAGGGTATGTCATACTCTTAGGCAGGTCGATGCTTTCTTTGCGTTCAGTTCCATTTTCACGAATCACTACATCTACACTTTGCGCTCTTACCTGAGACGTTGCTACCAGTAAAAGGAAAATAATCGAACAATAGTTTACTAATTTCTTCATGCTTCAATAATAAGATCAATCTAAATTGTGTTTTCTAAAATCGTAATACGCATTGCAAACCAACCGACTTGCTTTTTAAACTACTGGAGCGGAACTGATTGTTGTTGTCGATAACAGCAGGTTCTACTTTCATACTCAAGTCGGGAGTTATATCGAAGTTGGATAACTCTGCATCTACATAAGCGTCGATGATAGAGATGAGATAAACTCCGATAAATGCAAATATACTGAGATCCCGGTAACGCCGGAACATATCTTTTCTTCGTTTTAATGTATTTTTCAACTGCTCCTCGTTGTAAGTTGCGTTAGGTGGCAGCAAATCTTCATAACTCTTGGTGTTCGGGTTGCTGTCCATGATGTCCAGATAAGCTTGTGAATAGTCTTTATACATCTTTCCGTTCCAACTCAAGGCATAGGCGCAACCAGCAAATCCACCGTATATAATAGGTAACTTCCAGTATTTACGGTTGTAAATCTGTCCGCCACCGGGGAATACGACTGCCAACCAGGTCGCTTTGGTCGGATTCGGGATGAAAATCTTCTTGTTGATATCCTGCACGGGCGGAACGCTGTCTGTCTTGACAACGATAGATGCCGGTTGCTCTATCTTTTTCAGTTCCTTCTTGTTGGCTGCATCCAAGCTGTCCGCTATCTGTATCTTGGCGACAGATAAACTGTCAACGGACGGAAGTGCTTTGGATGGTATGAGCCGGATAGAATCTTTCTTTAACGAATCCTGCGCAACCGGTTCACGATGCCTTCGTGCACGGGCTTTCGGCGCTTCCCGTTGCATGATGGTTGTATCTTTTTGTACTGGAGTTACACTAGATTGTGCATACACATCAATCCCTGCCACCTGTAAGAAACAGAGAAGCAGGGTGATGACGAGTAACTGATATTTTTTACTTTTTCTAGTCATTTACTTCTTTAGCGTGTCGAAGATTTCCATGATGCGTTCCAGTTCCTCTTCGTTTCCGAAAGGAATGCTGATTTTCCCTTTCCCCTTTTCGGAGCAGGTGAGTTGTACCTTGGTGTTGAAAAAGCCTGAGAGTTGCTGCTTCAGTAAGTTGAACTCTTCCGGAAGTTTGGCACGCTTCGGAGTTATTTTCCGCGTACCGCTTTTCACTGCTTCTCCTTCGCTTAATGATTTAACAATTTCTTCTACTTTACGGACTGAATATCCGTGCTCTTGTATTTCTTCGAATATTTTAACTTGTAGTTTGGGGTCGCCCAGTGAAATAAGTGCACGCGCATGCCCCATATCCAACTGCTTGTTTTGTAGAGCCATCTGTATGGGAGCCGGCAATTTCAGCAGGCGGAGGTAGTTGGCGATTGTTGTCCGGTTTTTGCCGATGCGTTCACTCAGGCGTTCCTGTGTCAGTTCGTACTGGTCGAGCAGATGCTGGTAGGCAAGTGCGATTTCTACGGCATTCAGGTCTTCGCGCTGGATATTCTCAATCAGCGCCATTTCCATCATGTTTTCGTCGTCGGCGGTGCGGATATAAGCGGGGATTGTTTTCAATCCTGCTTTTTGCGAAGCACGGTAGCGACGTTCTCCGGCGATAATTTGATATTCGTCGTCCGACACCTTGCGTAAAGTAATAGGTTGGATAATTCCAATTTCAGCAATTGAATCAGCCAGTTCCTGCAATGCTGTTTCGTCAAACTCACGGCGGGGCTGGTTGGGATTGACGGCAATCTTTGCCAACTCTATTTCATTAATGGAAGAAGACCCTTCGGTTTTCACATCATCCATCGAGAGCAAGGCGTCAAGTCCGCGTCCTAATGCATTTCTTCTTTGTGTTGCCATATCTTCTTCTTTTATTTATTTCGGTTGATAATCTCTTTAGCAAGAGCCAGGTGATTCTTGGCGCCGGTAGAGTCCGCATCGTAAAGGATGGTTGGGATACCGTAGCTGGGAGCCTCGCTCAGTTTGACATTCCGTTGCACAACAGTGTTGAACACCAATTCCTGAAAATGACGTTTCACTTCATCGTAGATTTGGTTCGCCTGACGAAGACGTGAATCGTACATCGTGAGCAGGAAACCTTCGATTTCTAAGGCCGGATTCAGTTTTGATTTGATGATTTTGATGGTGTTCAGCAGTTTGCTGATACCCTCAAGAGCAAAATACTCGGCTTGTACGGGGATAATCACAGAATCGGCTGCTGTCAGGGCATTAATAGTGATAAGTCCCAATGAAGGCGAACAGTCTATCAATATATAGTCATATTCTTTCTTCAAAGGGGTGAGTACTTCTTTCAGAATCTTTTCGCGGTTTGGGAGGTTCAGCATTTCAATCTCTGCTCCTACAAGATTGATGTGCGAAGAGATTACTTTTAAAGAATCAATTTCCGTGTCGAGGATAGCGTCCTGTACGTTGGCTCTATCAATAATACATTCATAGATAGTGCACTCCGACTGCTTGATGTCTACTCCCAGTCCGGAAGAGGCATTAGCTTGCGGGTCGGCATCTATCACGAGTACCTTTTTTTCGAGTGTAGCGAGCGAAGCTGCGAGGTTAATCGTAGTCGTTGTCTTTCCTACACCGCCTTTTTGATTGGCCAAAGCAATAATTTTTCCCATATTCTCTAAATTTATTGGCAGCGAAATAAGTGATAAATCCTTAGAGCGCCTACGAAAAAAGAGAAACTTTGCAATTTCTGTTGATAAGTCACCTGTTTTGTTAATAACTGTCGGACGAAACGGTTACCAAACTCTGTCGGGTTCTTCATCTACTATTCTCTTTCTGAGCTTGCAAATATACATATTTATATTGGATATCTATTTCTTTTTTTTGCTCGCTTGCAGAAGATTAAGATTTGTAAACGGGTGAGAATGGGGACGGAAAGATACTTTTTCATCTGAAGGAAAGAGGGTTTGGCGGTACGGCTTCTTTTTGCTACTTTTGTGCAAATATTAAAAGGAAAGGATTGAATGTATGGAAAATGAAAAGCCGTTGATACTCGTTTCGAATGACGATGGCGTAATGGCTAAAGGTATAAATGAACTGGTGAAGTTTCTTCGCCCCTTGGGGGAAATCGTTGTAATGGCTCCCGATTCTCCGCGCTCGGGAAGTGGCTGCGCGCTGACGGTGACTCAGCCTGTTCATTATCAACTTGTCAAGAAAGAAGTAGGGCTGACTGTGTATAAATGTTCGGGAACACCGACCGATTGTATCAAGTTGGCACGAAACACCGTGCTTGACCGGACGCCGGATTTGGTGGTCGGTGGGATTAATCACGGAGATAATTCGGCTACAAATGTGCATTATTCCGGTACGATGGGGGTGGTAATTGAAGGTTGTGTGAATGGAATCCCTTCCATCGGCTTCTCTTTGTGTAACCATGAACCGGATGCTGACTTTGATGCTGCCGGTCCTTATATCCGCAATATCGCTGCGATGGTATTGGAAAAAGGGCTTCCTCCTTTGACTTGTCTTAATGTGAATTTTCCGGATACTGCCGATATAAAAGGAGTGAAAGTCTGCGAACAGGCAAAGGGACGTTGGATCAACGAATGGGCTGCTTGCCCCCGTTTGACTGATTCTAATTATTTTTGGCTGACAGGTGAATTTACCGACCATGAACCCGAAAATGAGAAGAATGATCATTGGGCACTGGCTAACGGTTATGTCGCTGTCACTCCAACTACCGTTGATTTGACGGCTTATGGCTTTATGGACGAACTTAATAAATGGTTTAATAAATGAAGTATTATCTGATTGTTGGCGAAGCATCCGGCGATTTACACGCTTCACATCTGATGTCTGCTTTGAAAGAGGAAGACCCTCAAGCCGATTTCCGCTTCTTCGGGGGGGATTTGATGGCTGCTGTCGGTGGAACGATGGTGAAACATTATAAGGAATTAGCCTATATGGGATTTATTCCTGTACTGCTTCATCTGCGCACCATCTTTGCAAACATGAAGCGTTGTAAGGAGGATATTGTTTCCTGGAATCCTGATGTGGTCATCTTGGTGGATTATCCGGGATTCAACCTCGATATTGCCAAGTTTGTGCACGCCAAGACTCAGATTCCGGTTTATTATTATATTTCTCCCAAAATATGGGCTTGGAAAGAATATCGCATTAAGAATATAAAACGCGATGTGAACGAGCTTTTCTCCATTCTTCCCTTTGAAGTGGAGTTTTTCGAAGGGAAGCATCAGTTTCCTATTCATTATGTGGGAAACCCTACGGTAGATGAGGTCACTGCCTATCAGGAAGCACATCCGAAAAACTTTGCAACGTTTGTTGGAGAAAACCAACTGGAGGATAAACCGATAATTGCTCTTTTGGCGGGAAGCCGTAAACAGGAAATAAAGGATAATCTGCCGGATATGTTAAAAGCTGCTTCCGCTTTTCCTGACTATCAGCTTGTCCTGGCGGGTGCTCCTTCCATTGCTCCCGAATATTACAAGCAATACATGGGTGATACGAAAGTGAAAATCATTTTCGGACAGACATATCGCCTTTTGCAGCATGCGGATGCTGCTTTGGTTACTTCGGGTACAGCTACTCTTGAGACGGCTTTGTTCCGTGTTCCACAAGTGGTTTGTTATCATACGCCAATCGGAAAGGTTATTTCGTTTTTGAGACGTCATATTCTGACGGTGAGGTTTATCTCGTTGGTCAATCTGATTGCCGACCGCGAAGTTGTGAAAGAGTTGGTGGCCGACACGATGACCGTGAAGAATATGCAATATGAATTGAAGAATATACTTGAAAATGAGAAGTATAGAAGTCAAATGCTTAAAGAATACGAGTATATGGCAGAACGGTTGGGACCTGCCGGTGCTCCCCGTCATGCGGCACGTGAAATGCTGCGCCTGTTGAAAAAATAGCTTTCTTTTTCTGAATAAACGTAAAGCCGATGCAGTAAATGCACGGCTTTTTTATTTATAGTACAGAAGGTTAAAATAAGAAAGGAACAGATATGAAAAAAATTAAGTGGCTTTTAGGTGTTTTATTATTGGCGTTAGTGCCAATGTTGCAGTCGTGTGATGATAATGACGGCTATTCTATCGGAGATTTTAGCTGGGACTGGGCAACGGTTCGTACAACTGGTGGCGGTAGTTATTATCTGGAGGGTGACCGTTGGGGGATTATTGATCCGGTCAGTACTTCTATTCCTTGGTACAGGCCGGTAGACGGCGAACGTGTAGTGGCATTCTTCAATCCTTTATATGATGTGAAAAATGGTGTCCAGGTGAAAATGGAGGGGATTCAGGATGTGCTGACGAAAGAAGTGGAAGAGATGAAAACGATAGAAGAATCCGAAGAATTTGGAAACGATCCTATCGTGATTTATGAGGGTGATATGTGGTTGGGAGGAAAGTTCTTGAATATTATCTTCCGTCAGGATATACCTCGTTCGGAAAAACACCGTATCAGTCTTGTGCAAAACTTGATAGATACAGAAGAACCGACACCATTCAAGGTAGCAGAAGACGGTTATGTGCATTTGGAACTGCGTTATAATACGTATGATGACAAGACCGGTTATTGGGGATGGGGACGAGTTTCTTATAATCTGGCTGATTTCTATCCGACAGAGAAAGAGGGGGAAACTCCGATGAAAGGTTTTAAGGTTGCAATAAACTCAAAAGAAAATGGAGAAGGAAGAGTTATCGTACTTGACTTTGACCATCCGGTGGGTGTACCGGAGAAAGCGAAGGATGTACATTCTACTTCTTCAATCCGATAACCTCTAACTATGATTTACTGTGTGTAAAAAAGGTCGGGAGCTTCTCCGGAAGCATCCCGACCTTTACTATTTTGTGGCGACTCTGTTTTTCTGGAAGTAAAACCTGTTTAAAACCAAGTCAGGGCATACAAGTAAACTACTGCTGCCGGGATAGCCATTAGAGCACTGTCGAACCGATCAAGCATTCCGCCGTGTCCCGGAAGGATATTCCCTGAATCCTTAACGTGCAGTTGACGCTTGAATAATGATTCCGTCAAGTCTCCCCATGTACCGAATATAACGACTACTAATGCGAGTCCGGCCCATTCCGATATGGACATAAACGGAAAATAGTGGGCGAGTATAAAAGAAACTCCAATAGCTACTACTCCGCCGCCAATAGAACCTTCCCAGGATTTCTTAGGTGAAATACGTTCAAACAACCGGTGTTTGCCGATAAGTGACCCGATGCAATATGCGCCTGTGTCATTCAACCAAAGGAATATAAAGATGGACAATGGTAAAATCGGATTATAGCTCACGCTGCTATACTCCGGATCGTTATGAAATGCCAATACATTCAGCATAGCAAAAGGTAAACCGATATAAAGTTGACTGAGCATGGAATAAGCCCAGTTGAGTACCGGATTCTCCTTTTTTAAGTACAATTCGCTGATCATCATATAGAGTAGCAAAAGTACATACGGGATAAAAATCTTCGAATCGGCTGCGTCAATGCAGAAGCCCATTATTGCAAGGAATAAATAGGCTCCGCCCAGCATTGTAATCGTCTTGTTTATCTTGACTCCTTCCGCCCGCATATTCACCAACTGCCCGAACTCATAAATAGTCAGCGCACTGATAATAGTGAATAGAATACCAAAGCTGAATGAATCGTAAAGGATGCACCCCACCAAGATGGCAACGAAGAGTACACCCGTAATAGCTCGTTTTATAAAATTGTTAATCAAAATCAGCGTGTTTAAATTAGTTGGATTTTGGATAGCTTACTTTTCCTCGTTGGTTTCTGTTTTCGTAGCCGTATTTCTTTCTACGGTCACTTTCGTTCCTTCTGCAGTCACCTTCGTTCCCGTAACAGCTTTTTCTTCAGCGGTATTTTCAGCTTCCTCTTCTTTTATTTCTTGTTCTTCTTTTTTCAGCTTTTCAGCAAGTTGTCTTTCTGCTTTTGCTGCATCCTGGCTTTCTTTAGCAGCCATGATTTCTTCCGAACGAGATGCCCATGGACGTTTTCCGAAGATACGTTCGACGTCTTCCGCAAAGATTACTTCTTTGTCAATCAGTAACTGCGTCAGTTCGTTGTGTCCTTCTTTATGTTCGGATAGAATTTTCTTGGCACGTTCATACTGTTCGTTTATCATCTTCTTGACCTCTTCGTCAATTAGTTCGGCAGTCTTTTCGCTGTATGGACGGTTGAAAGAATATTCTTCATTATTATAGTAACACAAGTTCGGCAACTTGTCGCTCATGCCTAAATAAGCAATCATGCCATAGGCCTGTTTGGTAACTCTTTCCAAGTCATTCATAGCTCCTGTTGAGATACGGCCTATGAATAAATCTTCGGCTGCACGTCCACCAAGAGTTGCGCACATTTCGTCAAGCATTTGCTCTTTAGTAGTAATCTGACGCTCTTCCGGCAGATACCAGGCAGCACCCAATGCACGTCCGCGAGGAACGATTGTTACTTTTATTAATGGATTAGCATATTCCAATAGCCATGAGATAGAGGCGTGGCCTGCCTCATGCAAAGCGATGGAGCGTCTTTCGGCCTCGGTCGTAATCTTGGTTTTCTTTTCCAAACCACCAATGATACGGTCTACAGCATCCAGAAAATCCTGTTTGCCTACGAACTTCTTGCCGTGACGGGCTGCAATCAATGCCGCTTCGTTGCAGACATTGGCAATATCCGCACCGGAGAATCCCGGAGTCTGACGTGCCAGTAAATCCACGTCTACGGTATCGTCTATCTTAATCGGGCGTAAATGTACGCCGAATACTTCTTTACGTTCGTTCAGGTCGGGTAAGTCTACGTGTATCTGACGGTCGAAACGTCCGGCACGGAGCAATGCCTTATCCAATACATCCACACGGTTGGTAGCGGCAAGAATGATAACGCCACTATTAGAACCGAAACCGTCCATTTCTGTCAGCAGTTGGTTCAATGTGTTTTCGCGTTCGTCATTTCCACCCATTGCAGGGTTTTTGCCACGTGCACGTCCTACAGCATCAATTTCGTCAATAAAGACAATGCAAGGAGCTTTTTCCTTTGCTTGCTTGAACAAGTCGCGGACGCGGGATGCACCTACGCCTACAAACATTTCCACAAAATCGGAACCTGCTAAAGAGAAGAATGGCACATTCGCTTCACCGGCAACAGCCTTGGCAAGCAGTGTCTTACCGGTTCCCGGAGGGCCTACCAATAATGCGCCCTTAGGTATTTTACCACCCAAGTCTGTATATTTTTGAGGTTCTTTCAAGAATTCTACAATTTCTTCCACTTCTTGTTTGGCTTCTGCCAGGCCTGCTACATCCTTGAAAGTAATTTTGATAGAGCCGCCTTTTTCAAAAAGCTGCGCTTTGGATTTTCCTACATTGAAAACACCACCGGGACCGCCGCTGCCACCACCGCTCATGCGTCGCATAAAGAATATCCATAAAGCAACCAGCAGAACAAGCGGAAGTATCTGAATCAAGATAGCAGGGAATAGATCCGATTTAGGTGGATAATCCGATGTACCGTCAAAATTGCCGGCTTCTTTTTCTGCCTGCAGAAATTCTTCCAGTTTATCGGTGGACGGAGTTCTACTTGTAATGATAGGGTTGCGTCCTACCTTCGTAGAGTCTGCGCCAAACACAGCACCTACGGCAGTTGGCTTCAGGTATGCTTCGATTGACTTATCTTCATAACCCAATACTTTGCTGATATACCCTTTTTTAACGTAATCCTGAAACTCGCTGTAAGTAACAGCTTTGCTTCCAGCACCCTTTGAATCACTGCCCCACCAGAGGCCGAGAAGCATCAGGGCAATAATCATATACATCCAGTTCAGATTGAACTTCGGCAAATTAACCTTATTGTTAGGTTTGTTGCTATTGTTATTATTACTATTATTGTCCATAGTCATAAATTAGTCTAGATCGGGGATTTGAGTAAGTTTGGCATCTGCCCAAAGATGCTCAAGGTTGTAGAAACTTCTTGTTTCCGGTAAAAAGACATGTACCAATACATCAGAATAGTCCATCGCTACCCATTCTGCATTCCGAAGTCCGTCAACCGCAAAAGGTTTGCTGTCAGCACCTTTGCGTGTAAATTCTCTGATTGAATCTACAATGGCGCTTACTTGGCTGGGAGAGTTTCCCTGGCAGATAACGAAATATTTACAGATGGTATCTTCTATACTGGTTAAATCGGCAATAATTATGTTTTTACCTTTTTTCTCTTGAATTCCTTCTTTTATTTTTTCAATTAATACTTTAGTATCGTTCATTCCTGTAATTGAGATTAATAATTTATGTTCTCTATTTGTTTATAACAAAAAAAGGCAACCCTTTGTTTCTGATTATAAACGTGATATTTTTGACAAATATACGCTGATTTATTGGATACAAGAAAGTTATACCCCAATTTTTGTGTTTTTTAGTGGAGATACTTGCCAATAAAAAGCTAATTTTAGGATTTTAGCAAAAAAAATAGCAGAAATGTTTTGATTTCCCAAATTATTTGTATCTTTGCACCCGCAAACGAAAAGCATTGGGCTATGGTGTAATGGTAACACTACAGATTCTGGTCCTGTCATTCCTGGTTCGAATCCAGGTAGCCCAACAAATCACCAGCTTTTTAATGACAAAAACCCGCTAAAAATGCAATTTTAGCGGGTTTTATTATTTTAAACCGCATTTAAGGATGTATAATTGAATTGAAGTATTAATGGTACAAATAACAAAGACAGGTTTTATCACTCATGTAGAGACGATAAAACCTGTCTTTGTTATTGAAGTGAACAGAAAGATTACTCTTCTGCCTTTATAGACTCATCAATCACCTTGATTTTCTGCAATACCAGTTCCAGATCCGCTTTCAACTTATCCACCTTGCGGTTCAATTCTGTAAGCAGGCTGCTTCCTTTCTTGGAAGTAGAAGTAAGGAAGCCCAGATTGTTTTCATAAGTCTGAAGTTCATTCTTCATATTCTCATAAGCACGCATCAGTTTTTCACGCTCTCTGTACAGAGATTGAGAACCGCTGCCTTGTATATTGCTGATATTCGAGCGGAAGCTACTCAACTTCTTGTTGGAAGCGCTGATATTGAAACGGTCAAAGAGTTGATCGATTATGTCATGATATTGCTTGTACAGTTTATCTTTCTCTTTGAATGGTACATGACCGATAGAGTTCCACTCTTTCATTAAATCACGTACGAGTGTGCTGGCTTCTTCGGTATCCATATTTTCATCAATAGCGGATAATTTTTCAATCAACACCTTCTTTTTCTCCATATTCTCTATTTCAACAGAGCGTTGGGAAGAAGTAGCTTTGTTCTTTTGTTCAAAGAAATAGTCGCAAGCCGAGATGAAACGTTTCCAGACAGCATCCGAATGTTTCTTGGATACCGGACCGATGGTTTTCCATTCTTTTTGGAGTTTGGTCAGTGCATCGGCGGTTGCTTTCCAGTCAGTGCTGTCTTTCAGAGCTTCCGCTTTTTCGCAGAGTGCTTTCTTCTTTTCCAGATTTTCGTTCATTCCTTCTTTCAGGCTCTTGAAGAATTCTCCTTTTTTCTTGAAGAAATCATCGCAGGCATGGCGGAAACGCTCGAAGATTTTCACATTCATTTTTTGCGGAGCAAAACCGATGGTCTTCCATTTGTTCTGTAAGGCAATAACTTCCTGAGTCTTGTTTTCCCAAGCCGAGAATGTTTTCAGTTCGTTGTACTCTATCGCTTCCACGATTTCGCAGATAACGGTCTTCTGGTCCAGATTATGCTGTTCCGCTTCCTTCAAGGATTCAAAGTGTTGCTGATGACGGCGGTTGACAGCAGTGGATGCAGCTTTAAAACGATTCCAGATTTCATCGCGCAACTCTTTCGCTACCGGACCCGTATCACGAAATTCCTGATGCAACTTCTGAAGTTGGTGGAAAG
>NZ_CABUHK010000038.1 GCF_902491285.1 uncultured Bacteroides sp.
ATCATTTAGGTCGTACTGCTTCTCATAGAAGTGCTATGTTATCTAACATGGCTTGCTCTTTGATCAAGCACAAAAGAATCACTACGACTGTTGCAAAGGCGAAAGCTTTGAAGAAGTTTGTTGAGCCTTTGATTACCAAGTCTAAAGAAGACACTACGAACTCTCGTCGTGTTGTATTTAGCAATTTGCAAGATAAGATTGCGGTAACAGAATTGTTCAAGGAAATCTCTGTTAAGATTGCTGATCGTCCGGGTGGTTATACTCGTATCATCAAGACTGGTAACCGTTTGGGTGACAATGCTGAAATGTGCTTCATTGAGTTGGTTGACTACAATGAAAACATGGCAAAAGAAAAAGTTGCTAAGAAAGCTACTCGTACTCGTCGTTCTAAGAAGAATGTCGAAGCTGCTCCTGCTGCTGTTGAAGCACCTGCAACTGAAGCTCCGAAAGCTGAAGAACCAAAAGCAGAATCAGCAGAATAATTTAATAATTATTCTTATAGATATAAAAAAGGCTATTCCGAATGGGCTAGCCTTTTTTGTTGGGAGCTTGTTTGCTAATACTAAGATAAATTAAAAGATATCCCGAATGAACTTTTCATAAGTAGAATCTGTTATATTTGCAGAAGAATATGGCAAAATTTGTAAAGGTAATATTGTTTCTGTTGCTGACAGTTGCCCTTCACGGGATCGCAGGCAATGTTTTCACTGAAAAAACAGTGGGACAGGCAGAGAATGATATCACATATTCAGTAATACAACATGGGCAGATTAGTACTCCTGAGTTTCCTTGTTCGCCTGTAGCCGAATTGACAAATTTGCAAAGTCATCAAATATCTGTGACACGTATCCAGCGTGTGCAACTTGGTGAGTACTTCACTACATTGAAGAATCTGCTGCAATGCTGTGCTGAGCGTGATAATTCCCTTTCACAACATTTGGGGCGGATCTATGACACTACAACTTCCTATTATTGCCAGCCTTCGAGTGAATACTATGTATTTACTTTAAGGCATATCATTATTTAGCCGTTTATTTATTGGTATTATTTCTTTTATGATTACTAGTGTATATGTATGCTGGTTGTCTTTCTTATCTTTATATTTTTACTAATAAATTAAACTTTATATTATGGCAACTACTCAAGCTATTGATGCTACTATATTTGCATCTTCACATCCCGATATCGCTAAACGTACCAGTGTTTCCGGAGTTTTAATCTCTTCTGTAATGTTATTGGTCGGTATTTTGGCCTTTGGTTCTACCTTTGAGTTGGAAGACAAGTCTTCTACAATTAGTATGGCTTTAATGGTACTTGGAACAGGATTGTTCCTGATGGGTATTTTCCGTCTTTTCTGGAAATCCAAGGAAGTTGTGTATTTACCTACTGGAAGTGTAACTAAAGAACACTGCATATTCTTTGATTTGAAGCATATGGACTCTTTGACGAATCTAGTCAATTCTGGTTCATTTTCAGCCGGAACAGCTATTAAAAGCGCGTCAAGTGGTAATATACGTATGGACGTGATACTTTCTGAAGACAAGAAGTTCGCAGCCGTACAATTGTTCCAGTTTGTGCCTTATAATTATCAGCCGATAACATCTGTGCAATATTTTACAAATGATGGAGCTTCCGCTGTGGTAGCTTTTCTATCAAGATGTAAGCAGAATACGATATAAAATAGAACTTTAATTTTCATGCATAAGATGGGGGGAGTCGTCAACAACGGCTATCCCCATTTTTTTCATCAAGAAACAGGCATTCATATTTTGGGCGACTCCGTCTCTCATTTGGTAAGAAAAGGTAAGTTCGTTATTTGTTATATCTGCTTCGAAACAATAGTTCCGGATATTCTGCGGGAAGGAGTCTATTAAAGTCCCTAACAAAAGATCATGAGTAGCGATAATACCATTAGCGTTCATATTCATGAATTGCTTGATGAGAGCGAAAGAACCTTTTTGCTTATCCATGGAGTTCGTCCCTTTCAGAATCTCGTCGAGGATAATAAAAAGCTCTTCCCTTGCTTCCAGTTTATCTATGATTAGTTTTAACCGTTTCAGTTCGGCAAAGAAATAAGATTCGTTATCGGTCAATGAATCACTGGTGCGGAGACTGGTGACGAGGCGTGCCGGATATATCTCCATTCGGTCAGCCCAAACGGGGGCGCCTATGCATGCTAAGAGATAATTCACACCTACTGTACGTAAGTAAGTACTTTTACCTGCCATATTTGCTCCGGTGATAATAATGAAGAAAGGACGTTTGTCGATATCTATTCCATTGCGTACGCATTTGTTACGCCCCATTAAAGGGTGACCGAGCGCTTTGGCTTGCAGATGGAAAGACTGTGAGGAAATCTCAGGATAAATATATCCGGGATGATTGTATGCGAATGTAGCTAGGGAACAGTAAGCATCTATTTCCCCAATCGTCTCTATCCAGCGTGGAAGATTGCCGGCATGTATTTCTTTCCATTGTTCAATTCTCATTACTTGACGTAGTTCCCAAAATATAAGACCGTTGAGTATGCTGCTTATCAGCAGATTATTCCGTTGGTCAAGAGCATTCATTAATTTGGAAAGCTGCCGGACTGCCTGAGAAGCAGTTTGATTTTGATTGGTAAGTTTCGTCTTTAATTGTTTCAATACAAGACTTTGCATTTCTTTTTTCTCCGTAAGAAGAATCTGATCGGCATATGTGGAGAGAATTTGCAGCTTTTCACCATAGGTCGTTTGCAGTTTGGTGATTCCTTTGGAAAAGATAGAACTGAATATTACAAAGCTTATAAATGCACCACCGGCAACGCTGGCAGGTAAAATGTTCCCAAAAGCAAGGCTTATACATATGAGATTGATGATACTTACTATTGTCGGGATGATACGTAATAATGTATGTTTCCGGTAATAACTCGGACTGTCGGCCCATTCTTTGATTTCAGCAGTATCAGCAGGATTTCCTTTATACAATAATCCAAGCAAACGGATTTGCTGTCGGTATTCCAGTTCTGTTGACAATTCGCGAATAGCTTCTTGACGTTGCTTGATAGCTTCCTTAGCTTCCAAATGGGTATTGAACCAGTTGGCGAGATGCTGTTTGCCGACAGGCGTTGACGTCCGATTAATATATTGGAAGAGAGAACGTTCTCCAAATATGTCCAGATCGAATGTATAGAGATGTCCGGGATCAATATACTCCTCACCAGCATCAAAATCAGAGAAATCATATTGAATGGCTTTCAATTCCTGTTCATTGATTACTATTTTCTTCTTTAGAAAATCCTTCCGTTGAAACCAAAAATTGTGGCGTTTTACCAGCCAAATAAATAAGATAAAAGGTAGGGCAGCAAATACAGAAATATACAGCCATCCGTCAGACCAAAAGACGATGGCACCAGCTATGGCACCAACGAATAAAATCAATCGCAAAAGACTGATATAATAGATACGTTTCCGGGCATCTTGTAATGCCAATTCTGCTTCTTGAATGACTTGTTGATATATAGCAATAATCTGTTCCAGTTTTTCCATGATAAATTCAATACTTTTTCGCAAAGGTAATATAATTCGTAACGGTCAAGATAAGAGCTTGTTTTAGTCGGGAGCAAATTTACCGTTTATTAACGGGTGACGATTGAAATATAGATTCAGCAATAATCATTCGTATATCTCTTCTGATAATGTATGTAGAGTAAGAGTAACGGGGGCAGGAAAGTAAATGTTGGTATCCTGTTCCTTTTTTCGATCTTTTTGTATTTCTCCTTGCATTTCTCCGCTAAAATTTATAACTTTCCACACTAAAATGAGTTTAGGCAGGAAAGAAGGGTGGTCTATGAAGAAAGGATGTATCTTATTGTTGTTGATGAGCGTGGTTAGCTTTCCGTTAATTGCGCAGAATATTATTTATTCCAACTTAAAAGAGTTGCTTGCTCAGGATGGCGATACCGTTGCTGTGTTGCGGGTAGAAAAGCGTTCCCGGAATCAGATAGTGCTGTCAGGCGGGGCCGATTATCGGATAACGGCAGGTAGTGATGAGTCTATGGGGAGACGGTTGAAAAAACGCTGTTTTGCCGTGCGTGATGAAAAAGGAAATTTATATTTGAATTGTCGTAAGTTGCGATATAAAAAGCTGCGTTTTGGAGCTTGGTATGCTCCGGCTGTTCAATTGGATAAGAAAATCTATTTCTGTGCCATGCCTTTAGGTTCCGTTGTCGGTGGAAATTTCGTAGAAGAAGATGATGTTAAGTTGGGTGGAAATATCGGTGATGCCATTGCAGCTTCAAGTTTGGTCACAAAACGCGTCTGCTATGAATTGAATACAGAGACAGGAAAGGTTGAATTTCTAGACAAAAACAAGATGCTTGGATTATTGAAAAAATATCCCGAACTGAAACAAGCCTATTTAAAAGATGCTAGTCCGGAAGCGAAACATACTTTTAAATATTTGCTGGAATTGCAGGATAAACAGGAATAATAACTTTCTGATAATAAAATCTTTGTTTTTCTTGCCTTTTATCTCCTTTTTTTCTATCTTGCGAAGAGTTATACGACGGTGTTACTTACAGTTTGTAATCCTTAATCTGTTTTATTATGAAAATAACTCTTGGCAACACGCTCCCATCTTATCCGGGGTTTGTAGAAGGTATCCGGAGAGCTCCCGACCGTGGTTATACACTTACCCCGGCTCAGACAGTTACAGCATTGAAAAACGCATTGCGTTATATCCCCTCTGAATGGCATGAACAATTAGCTGCTGAATTTATGGAGGAACTGCGTACTCGAGGCCGGATTTATGGATACCGCTTTCGTCCTGAAGGTGATTTGAAAGCAAAGCCGATAGACGAGTATCGCGGTCGTTGCCTGGAAGGTAAAGCCTTTCAGGTGATGATTGATAATAATCTCAGTTTTGATATAGCTCTATATCCTTACGAACTTGTCACATATGGTGAAACCGGACAAGTCTGCCAGAACTGGATGCAATATCGCCTGATAAAACAATATTTGGAAGAACTGACTCAAGAACAAACTCTGGTGATTGAATCCGGTCATCCCTTAGGACTTTTTCATTCCCGTCCTGACGCCCCCCGTGTTATTATAACCAACTCTATGATGATAGGCCAATTCGACAATCAGCACGATTGGCATATTGCTGCCCAAATGGGAGTTGCCAATTACGGTCAGATGACAGCTGGCGGTTGGATGTATATCGGTCCTCAGGGAATTGTTCATGGTACATTCAATACATTACTCAATGCCGGGCGCTTGAAACTCGGCATACCGCAAGATAAAGATTTGCGGGGACATCTGTTTGTATCTTCCGGTTTGGGTGGAATGAGCGGAGCCCAACCTAAAGCCGCAGAGATAGCCGGAGCAGCTTCCATTATTGCCGAAGTAGATAGTTCCCGTATCGAAACACGCTATCGTCAGGGATGGGTGGCACATATCACGGAGGACGTGGCAGAAGCCTATCGGATGGCAAACGAAGCGATGCAACGTTGCGAACCCTGTTCAATAGCCTATCACGGAAATGTAGTCGATCTGCTCGAATACGCCGAACAGAGAAATATCCTCATCGAACTATTATCTGATCAAACTTCTTGCCATGCCGTATACGAAGGCGGTTATTGTCCTGTCGGACTGACTTTTGAAGAACGTACGCAACTTCTTCATGAGTCTCCCGAACAATTCCGGCAGTTGGTAGATGCATCTCTGTATCGTCATTTTGAAGTTATTAAAAAGCTGGTAGCTCGGGGAACCTATTTCTTCGATTATGGAAACTCCTTTATGAAAGCGATCTATGATGCCGGAGTAAAAGAAATATCTCGCAACGGTGTGGATGAGAAAGATGGTTTCATTTGGCCGAGCTATGTGGAAGACATTATGGGACCTCAACTCTTTGATTACGGTTACGGTCCTTTTCGTTGGGTTTGCCTGAGTGGGAAACATGAAGATCTGATAAAAACAGACCATGCAGCCATGGAATGTATCGATGTCAATCGGCGTGGACAGGATTTAGATAATTATAATTGGATACGAGATGCGGAAAAGAACCAACTGGTAGTAGGAACTCAGGCACGTATCCTTTATCAGGATGCTGTGGGAAGGATGAATATCGCACTCCGTTTCAATGAAATGGTTCGCCGTGGAGAAGTAGGTCCCATCATGTTAGGTCGGGATCACCATGATGTGAGTGGAACAGATTCTCCTTTCCGGGAAACATCGAATATAAAAGATGGAAGCAATGTGATGGCGGATATGGCTGTGCAGTGCTTTGCCGGCAACTGTGCCCGTGGAATGAGCCTTGTAGCTTTGCACAATGGCGGTGGAGTCGGTATTGGAAAAGCGATCAACGGTGGCTTTGGTATGGTATGTGATGGCAGTGAGCGAGTAGATGAAATACTCCGTTCCGCCATGCTTTGGGATGTAATGGGGGGAGTAGCACGCCGTTCCTGGGCTCGCAATCCGCATGCGATAGAAACTAGTGAATCATTTAACGAATCTCATGCCGGAGACTATCAAATAACCATGCCATATCTGGCAGATGAAGAATTAATAGAGAAAGTTGTCGCGCAAAATGCGATTCTTTGAGATGTAACCATAAGATAGATATTTATTATGAGCTGGAACAAAATCATTGAATGTGTCCCCAATTTTAGTGAAGGGCGTGATTTGGAGAAAATTGATAAAATAGTAGCTTCTTTCCGTGGAAAAGCAGGCGTAAAACTACTTGATTATAGTAACGATGAGGATCATAACCGTTTGGTCGTCACTCTTGTCGGCGAACCTGAAGCTTTGCGTGACGCAGTGGTCGAAGCTGTTGGCGTTGCCGTCCGTCTGATAGACCTGAATCATCATAGCGGGCAACACCCCCGTATGGGAGCAGTGGACGTTGTCCCTTTCATCCCGATTAAAAACACTACGATGGAAGAAGCAATCACCCTGTCGAAAGAAGTTGCTGCCCGTGTAGCCGAGTTATACAACCTTCCTGTCTTCCTGTATGAAAAGTCTGCCACTGCACCGCACCGGGAGAATCTGGCTGCCGTTCGCAAAGGCGAATTTGAAGGAATGGCTGAGAAAATAAAACTTCCCGAATGGCAACCGGATTTCGGTCCCGCCGAACGTCATCCCACCGCGGGAACCGTAGCCATCGGAGCCCGTATGCCGCTTGTCGCTTATAACATCAATTTGAGCACGGATAATCTTGAAATAGCTACTAAGATAGCCAAGAATATCCGCCATATCAATGGCGGGTTCCGCTATGTCAAAGCGATGGGAGTGGAGTTGAAAGAGCGGAACATAACTCAGGTATCCATCAATATGACCGACTACACCCGTACCGCACTCTATCGTGTCTTCGAATTAGTCCGTATCGAAGCTCGCCGCTATGGTGTCACGATTGTCGGCAGTGAGATAATCGGTCTTGTTCCGATGGAAGCCCTGATCGACACAGCTTCCTACTACCTCGGACTGGAAAACTTCTCGATGCAACAAGTCTTGGAAGCGCGCATCATGGAATAACTAAAAGTAACTATATGAGTGAAAACCTGATTATATTCAATGCCCGTATTGTCACCCCTATCGGCTTTTCTGCCCGTAGAGGTGAAGAGATGTCGCAATTGCAAATCATAGAAAACGGGACTGTGGAAGTAACCAAAGGAATCATCACCTATGTCGGTGAAAACCGTGGTGAAGACCGCGATGGCTACTATCAGAACTACTGGCATTACAACGCTCGCGGCCATTGTCTGCTACCCGGCTTTGTCGATTCCCATACCCATTTCGTATTCGGCGGAGAACGTTCCGAAGAATTCTCATGGCGTCTGAAAGGTGAAAGCTATATGTCCATTATGGAACGTGGCGGCGGTATTGCCAGTACCGTCAAAGCAACGCGGGAAATGAATTTCTTGAGACTTCGTTCGGCGGCCGAAACATTTCTGAAAAAGATGAGCACGATGGGAGTGACTACAGTAGAGGGAAAAAGTGGCTATGGTCTGGACCGTGAAACCGAACTGTTACAACTCAAAATAATGCGTAGCCTGAATAATGACGAGCATAAACGTGTCGACATCGTTTCCACTTTCCTTGGAGCCCATGCTCTTCCAAAAGAATATAAAGGAAGAAGTGATGCCTATATCGACTTTCTGATTCACGAAATGCTTCCTGTCGTCCGTGCAAACGCACTCGCCGAATGTTGTGATGTCTTTTGTGAACAAGGCGTTTTCTCCATCGAACAATCCCGTCGCCTACTCCAAGCTGCCAAAGACCAAGGTTTTCTGCTGAAACTTCATGCAGACGAAATAGTTTCTTTCGGTGGAGCAGAATTAGCCGCCGAATTGGGAGCTTTATCCGCTGACCATCTGTTGCACGCTTCCGATGCCGGTATTCGTGCAATGGCTGATACTGGCGTAGTGGCCACTCTGTTACCTTTGACAGCTTTTGCCCTAAAAGAACCTTATGCACGTGGACGTGAAATGATTGATGCCGGCTGTGCCGTAGCTCTTGCTACCGACCTGAATCCGGGCAGTTGCTTCTCCGGCTCCATCCCTTTAACCATCGCCCTTGCATGCATCTACATGAAACTGAGTGTGGAAGAAACCATCACTGCCCTGACCTTGAACGGTGCTGCTGCCCTTCAGCGAGCCGACTGTATCGGCAGTATTGAAGTCGGCAAACAAGGCGATTTTGTTGTCCTGAATTCCGGAGACTATCACATCCTGCCTTACTATATAGGAATGAACAGCGTAATAATGACTATAAAAGGTGGTATGTTATATCCTGCCAATTAATAACTAACTAAAAAATAGAATACCATGTTAGCAGATTTAACCGTAAAAGATTTCTTAGATAAAGTGGCTGGCAGTGACCCTGTGCCCGGTGGTGGTAGTATTGCTGCGTTAAGTGGTGCATTAGCTTCCGCCCTTTCCACAATGGTAACTAGGTTGACCGTAGGTAAGAAAGGCTATGAAATCAGCGAAGAACTAATGCAGCACGCACAAACAATCACTCTCCGCCTGTTAGGCGAATTTATCGCACTTATCGATAAAGACTCCGAAGCCTACAATGCAGTATTTGCTTGCTTCAAACTTCCCAAAACAACCGATGAAGAAAAAGCCGTCCGAAGTGCTGCTATTCAGGAAGCAACCAAACAAGCTGCTCTCATCCCTTTGGAAGTAGCCCGGAAAGCCCTTGATATGATGGCAATTATCGCTGATGTAGCCCGTTTCGGCAATCGAAATGCCGTTACCGATGCCTGCGTAGCCATGATGTCCGCTCGTTCTGCCGTTTTAGGTGCTTTGTTGAATGTTCGTATCAACCTCGGTTCGCTCAAAGACCGGGAATTTGTCATCCAACTGCAAGCTGAAGCCGATAAGATAGAGCAGGCTGCTTGTCAGAAAGAAAAAGAAATACTGGATGCCGTTAATCAAGATTTGCGCGTATGAGTAAGAATGTATACCATGTCGGTTCCGGTGAATTAACCTTCGAAATCATCGAACGGATTATTAACGAGAACTTAAAACTGGAATTAGCTCCCGAAGCCAAGCTACGTATTCAGAAATGCCGTGACTACCTTGATTGTAAGATAGCTTCTTCCGAAGAGCCCCTGTATGGCATAACAACAGGTTTCGGTTCTTTATGTACCAAGAACATCTCTTCCGGCGAGCTGGGTACACTCCAAGAAAACCTGATAAAGAGTCATGCTTGCAGCGTAGGCGAAGAAATCCGCCCGGTCATTATCAAACTGATGTTGTTGTTGAAAGCTCACGCCCTCTCTCTCGGACATAGTGGCGTACAAGTTATCACAGTACAGCGTATTCTCGATTTCTTCAATAATGACGTCATGCCTATCGTTTATGACCGCGGTTCTCTCGGAGCATCCGGAGATCTCGCCCCGCTGGCTAATCTCTTCCTTCCCCTGATTGGTGTCGGTGATGTCTATTATAAAGGAAAGAAATGTGAGGCTATCAGCGTTCTCGACGAATTTGGTTGGGAACCTGTCAAACTGATGAGTAAAGAAGGGCTTGCATTGCTGAACGGCACACAATTCATGAGTGCCAACGGTGTATTCGCCATGCTCAAAGCTTTCCGCATCTCGAAGAAAGCCGACCTCATCGCCGCCCTTTCCCTCGAAGCTTTTGACGGCCGGATCGACCCGTTTATGGACTGTATCCAACAAATCCGCCCCCATCAGGGACAGATTGAGACAGGCGAAGCTTTCCGTAAACTACTGGCCGGCAGTGAACTTATCGAACGTCATAAAGAACATGTGCAGGATCCTTATTCTTTCCGGTGCATCCCTCAGGTGCATGGCGCCACGAAAGATGCGATTCGTTACGTTGCTTCTGTCCTGTTGACAGAAATCAACTCTGTCACAGACAATCCCACCATCTTTCCTGACGAAGACCGGATTATCTCAGGCGGAAACTTCCATGGGCAACCGCTTGCCATCTCTTATGATTTTCTTGCTATTGCTTTGGCCGAACTGGGAAACATCTCCGAGCGCCGCGTCTCCCAACTGATAATGGGACTTCGCGGACTGCCTGAATTTCTGGTAGCCAATCCCGGCCTGAACTCCGGTTTCATGATTCCGCAATATGCCGCCGCTTCGATGGTCAGCCAGAATAAAATGTACTGTTATGCCGCATCAAGCGATTCCATTGTCTCTTCCAACGGACAGGAAGATCACGTGAGTATGGGCGCCAATGCCGCCACCAAACTCTATAAAATAATGGATAACCTTGAACATATTCTTGCCATTGAACTGATGAACGCTGCACAAGGTATCGACTTCCGTCGTCCGCTGAAAACGTCTCCCGTTCTGGAGCGTTTCCTTCATGCTTACAGGAAAGAAGTGCCCTTTGTGAAAGATGACATTGTGATGTACAAGGAGATACATAAAACAGTTGCCTTCCTGAAAAGGAATCAAATAGAATATTAACCATAAACCCATCCCTTTTTCTATTTTCGTTAATATGGGCGACTGTTATTGCCGGGTAAGCGTCGATTTTTATCGGCGTTTATCCGGCATTTATCGGTCAGAACCCTTCTGATAGCGATAAAACTTTACTCCATATTCTTTTACTTCCTACCTTTGCCGTGTATTTGTTCCATATTACCTCTTAACACTTGTTTTCATATGAGTCCATTGAATGATAATAATTCTCAAATGGACTATAAATACGTGGAAACTTAATTTGTTAATTGAGTTTTCTATTTATCTTTGTTCCGTTTTTCCTCTGTAAATGAAGATAAAACGAAAACTGCATTAAAACAATAAAGAAGAACGAACGATGACAGAGCATGGAAAAGACGCTTCCCAAAGAGCAGAATTAAGAGAACGAATCGTGGTGACGGCAATGGAAGCTTTCAGAACGAAAGGTATCAGGAGTATTACAATGGACGATATTGCGGCAGCATTAGGTATATCCAAACGTACGCTCTACGAAGTCTTTGCGGATAAGGAGTCGTTGTTGAGAGAATGCATATTGAAGGCACAGGCAGACAGAGACAGGTATTTGCAGCAGGTATATGAGGAATCGCACAATGTGCTGGAAGTGATACTTGCAGTGTTTCAGAAAAGCATTGAAGTGTTTCATCAGACGAATAAACGTTTTTTTGAGGACATCAAGAAATATCCGAAGGTATACGAGATAATGAGAGCCCGGCAGGACAGTGATTCGGTGAAAACAATGTCCTTCTTTAAGGTGGGGGTAGACCAGGGTATTTTTCGTTCAGATGTGAATTTTGCTATTGTCAATATGTTGGTACGTGAGCAGTTTGACGTATTGCTGAATACCGATGTTTGCAATGAATATCCTTTTATAGAAGTGTACGAGTCTATTATGTTTACCTATATTCGTGGCATTTCTACAGAGAAAGGAGCAAAGGTATTAGAAGATTTTATACAAGAATATCGTAAGAACCGCATGGGCGAAAAGCAAGAGTGAGGTTCTGTTGACAAACAATTAAAGATTTAATTAGAAACCAGTTTATGAACAAAATGAAAAGACCGACAGGTAAGAAGATTCTTCTGATGGCTGTAGTGTTCTGTGCGTTTGGCTTTGCAAAAGCTCAGGAGACTCAGGTGGCGGGGAATACGCTGACCTTAACCTTAGACAAAGCCTTGGAAATTGCCTTGGATGAGAATCCGACAATGAAAGTGGCGGCAGAAGAGATTGCTTTGAAGAAAGTAGCCGGTAAGGAAGCATGGCAAAGTCTGTTGCCCGAAGCCAGCATCGCCGGCTCTGTGGATCATACAATCAAGGCAGCCGAAATGAAATTGAATGATATGTCGTTCAAGATGGGACAGGACGGTACGAACACCGCCAATGCCGGATTGAGCATAAATCTGCCTTTGTTTGTGCCGGGTGTGTACCGTGCCATGTCAATGACAAAGACAGATATCGAACTTGCAGTAGAGAAGTCGCGCGCTTCCAAACTGGATTTGGTGAATCAGGTAAGTAAAGCCTACTATCAGTTGATGCTTGCACAAGACAGTTACGAAGTACTTCAAGGCAGTTACAAACTGGCAGAAGACAATTATAATGTTGTCAATGCCAAGTATCAGCAGGGGACTGTGAGCGAATATGATAAAATCAGTGCGGAAGTGCAGATGCGCAGCATCAAACCGAACCTGATTTCGGCAGCCAACGCAGTGACTTTGGCTAAGTTGCAGCTCAAAGTGTTGATGGGCATTACTGCCGATGTGGAGATTAAGATTAATGATAGTCTGACTAATTACGAGATGGTTATGTTTGCCAACCAATTGAAGGAAGAGAACGTAAATCTGAACAACAATACCACTATGAAACAGTTGGACTTGAACATGAAGTTATTAGAGAAGAACGTCAAGTCTTTGAAAACAAACTTTATGCCGACTCTTTCGATGAGTTTCTCCTACAACTATCAATCCTTGTATAATCCGAATATCAACTTCTTCGATTATAATTGGAGCAACAGTTCGAGCCTGATGTTCAATCTCAGCATTCCTTTGTATAAGGCAAGCAACTTTACGAAAGTAAAATCCGCCCGTATTCAGATGCGCCAGCTTGATTGGAACCGTATCGATACGGAAAGACAGTTGAATATGCAGATTGTCAGTTGCCGTAACAATATGGCTGCTAACACAGAGCAGGTAGTCAGCAATAAAGAAAATATAATGCAGGCTAAGAAAGCGGTGGTGATTGCCGAAAAACGTTATGATGTAGGTAAAGGTACGGTGCTTGAACTCAACAGTTCTCAAGTGGCACTGACGCAAGCCCAACTCACTTACAATCAGTCAATATATGATTATCTGGTTGCTAAGGCAGACCTCGACCAGATTTTAGGAAAAGAATAAAGATAGACAACTAAAAAATTACAACTAAGGAATATGAAAAAAGGTATCCAATTAGTAGCCCTGCTGTTAGCTGTGTTTATGGGCTCATGTACAGGTGGAAAAGACAAAGCTACTGTGGAACACGTGGACGCGAAACCCATCGTGAAACTGGCAGAGGTAAAAGCTCGTCCCGTAGAGCAGATACAAGATTATACGGCAACGGTAGAAGCAGAAGTGAAAAACAATATCGCTCCTTCATCTCCCGTACGTATCGACAAGATCTTTGTAGAGGTGGGCGACCGCGTATCCAAAGGACAGAAATTAGTGCAGATGGATGCAGCTAACCTGAATCAGACAAAGTTGCAACTGGATAATCAGAGAATCGAATTTAACCGTATCGACGAACTTTATAAAGTGGGCGGTGCATCCAAATCAGAATGGGATGCTTCAAAGATGCAACTTGACGTGACAGAGACAGCTTATAAGAATCTGTTGGAGAACACTTCTTTGCTGAGCCCGATTAGTGGTGTAATTACTGCGCGCAACTATGATAACGGTGATATGTACAGTGGGGGAGAGCCGGTATTGGTCGTAGAACAAATTACTCCGGTGAAACTCCTTATCAATGTATCCGAAACCTACTTTACAAAAGTGAAGAAAGGTGCGCCGGTAGACGTGAAACTGGATGTATATGGTGATGAAGTATTCACAGGAACCATTAATCTGGTTTATCCTACGATAGACGCTGCTACCCGTACATTCCAGGTAGAAATCAGACTGGACAACAGAGACCAGCGCGTACGTCCTGGAATGTTTGCCCGTGTAACGTTGAACTTCGGTACGGCCGACAACGTGGTTGTTCCCGATCTGGCTATCGTGAAACAGGCAGGTTCCGGTGACCGTTATGTATTCGTTTATAAAGATGGCAAAGTATCTTATAATAAAGTAGAGTTAGGTAGACGTATGGGTGCGGAGTACGAGTTGAAATCCGGTGTACCCGATAATTCTCAGGTTGTAGTTGCCGGCCAGTCACGTTTGGTGAACGGTATGGAAGTGGAAGTTGAGAAATAAGTTTATAATGTGATATAAAACCTATTAAACATGAGTTTATACGAAGGTGCGGTTAAGAAACCGATTATGACCTCGCTCTGCTTCCTCGCAGTAGTGATCTTTGGTCTTTTCTCTTTGTCCAAATTGCCTATCGACTTGTATCCGGACATTGATACAAATACGATTATGGTAATGACCGCTTATCCCGGTGCAAGTGCTTCGGATATAGAAAATAATGTGACTCGCCCGCTCGAAAATACCTTGAATGCGGTGAGTAACTTGAAACATATTACCTCTCGTTCTTCCGAGAATATGTCTTTGATTACGTTGGAGTTCGAGTTTGGTAATGATATTGACGTCCTCACCAATGATGTGCGTGATAAACTCGACATGGTAAGCTCGCAGCTTCCGGATGATGTCGAGAATCCGATTATCTTCAAGTTCAGTACGGACATGATTCCTATCGTGTTGCTTTCCGTGCAGGCTAATGAGAGTCAGTCCGCTCTTTATAAAATATTGGACGACCGCGTGGTTAACCCGCTGGCACGTATTCCGGGAGTAGGAACCGTGTCTATCAGTGGTGCGCCGCAGCGTGAGATTCAGGTGTATTGTGACCCGAACAAACTGGAAGCATACCACTTGACTATCGAAACAATCAGTTCTATTATTGGTGCCGAGAACAAGAATATTCCCGGCGGTAACTTCGATATTGGTAGTGAAACCTACGCGTTGCGTGTAGAAGGAGAGTTTAAAGATTCCCGTCAGTTGGCAGATGTTGTGGTGGGTACAAACAATGGGGCAAACGTCTTTTTGCGGGACGTAGCCCGAATTGTCGATACCGTAGAAGAACGCGCACAGGAAACCTATAATAATGGTGTGCAAGGTGCTATGATTGTTGTTCAGAAACAGTCGGGAGCCAATTCGGTGGAAATCTCCAAGAAGGTGGCGGATGCCTTGCCGAGACTTCAGAAGAACTTGCCGAGTGATGTGAAAATCGGTGTTATCGTTGATACGTCCGATAATATTTTGAATACGATCGACAGTTTGACCGAAACCGTGGCATATGCCTTGTTGTTCGTTGTGATAGTCGTGTTCCTCTTCTTGGGACGCTGGCGTGCGACGCTGATTATCTGTATCACCATTCCACTTTCGTTGATTGCTTCATTCATTTACCTGGCAATCAGTGGAAATACGATTAATATCATCTCGCTTTCGTCTCTTTCTATCGCTATCGGTATGGTGGTGGATGATGCGATTGTGGTACTCGAAAACGTTACGACACATATCGAGCGCGGTTCCGACCCGAAACAGGCGGCTGTGCATGGTACGAATGAGGTGGCTATTTCCGTGATCGCTTCTACGCTGACCATGATTGCCGTATTCTTCCCGCTGACGATGGTGAGTGGTATGTCCGGTGTGCTTTTCAAACAGTTGGGTTGGATGATGTGTGCCATCATGTTTATTTCTACGGTCGCTGCGCTGTCATTGACACCGATGCTCTGTTCCCAGTTGCTTCGTTTGCAGAAGAAACCGTCGAAGATGTTCAAACTCTTCTTTACTCCGATTGAGAAAGTACTGGACGGGCTCGATGCCGGGTATGCGAAGATGCTGAATTGGGCGGTACGTCATCGTCCGGTTGTCATCGTGGGATGTATCGCTTTCTTTATTATCAGTTTGCTGTGCGCGAAAGGCATCGGTACGGAATTCTTCCCGGCACAGGATAATGCACGTATTGCCGTGCAACTTGAGTTGCCGATTGGTACACGTAAAGAGATAGCGCAGGAACTTTCGGAAAAACTGACCAATCAATGGTTGACGAAGTATAAGGACATTATGAAAGTCTGTAACTACACAGTAGGTCAGGCCGACTCGGATAATACATGGGCTTCCATGCAGGACAACGGTTCTCATATTATCTCATTCAATATCAGCTTGGTAGACCCGGGCGACCGTAATATCAGTCTGGAAAAGGTCTGTGATGAGATGCGTGAAGATTTGAAAGCCTATCCGGAATTCAGCAAGGCACAGGTAATCCTCGGAGGTAGTAACACAGGTATGTCCGCTCAGGCGAGCGCTGACTTTGAGGTTTACGGATACGATATGACCATGACCGATAGCGTGGCAGCCCGTCTGAAACGCGAACTGCTGAAAGTGAAAGGAGTAACCGAGGTCAATATCAGCCGTAGCGATTACCAACCGGAATATCAAGTCGACTTCGACCGTGAGAAACTGGCTATGCACGGACTGAACCTGTCGACAGCCGGTAATTATTTGCGCAACCGTATCAACGGTGCAGTCGCTTCCAAATACCGTGAAGACGGAGACGAGTATGATATCAAGGTGCGCTATGCTCCCGAGTACCGTACAAGTCTGGAAAGTTTGGAGAATATCCTTATCTACAATGCCCAGGGACAGGCTGTCCGTGTGAAAGATGTCGGAAAAGTAGTCGAACGTTTCGCGCCGCCTACCATTGAGCGTAAAGACCGTGAACGTATCGTGACCGTTTCTGCCGTTATCTCCGGCGCCCCGTTGGGCGACGTGGTAGCTGCCGGTAACAAGGTCATTGACAAGATGGATCTTCCGGGCGAAGTAACCATTCAGATTTCCGGTTCGTACGAAGACCAGCAGGATTCGTTCCGTGATTTGGGAACACTCGGTATCTTGATTGTTATCCTTGTATTCATCGTAATGGCGGCGCAGTTCGAGTCATTGACCTATCCGTTCATTATCATGTTCTCCCTGCCGTTTGCATTTAGTGGTGTATTGATGGCACTGTTCTTCACGGGCAGCACATTGAGCGTCATGAGTTTGCTGGGAGGTATCATGTTGATTGGTATTGTGGTGAAGAACGGTATTGTGCTTATCGACTACATCACCCTTTGTCGTGAGCGTGGACTGGCAGTCATCAACTCTGTGGTGACATCCGGCAAGAGCCGTCTCCGTCCGGTATTGATGACCACGGCTACCACCGTTCTCGGTATGATTCCGATGGCTATCGGTGGCGGACAGGGTTCTGAGATGTGGAGTCCGATGGCGATTGCCGTAATTGGTGGTCTGACGGTATCTACCGTGTTGACATTGATTCTGATTCCTACCTTGTACTGTGTATTTGCGGGAACAGGTATCAAGAACCGCCGTCGTAAACTTCGCCATCAACGCGAACTGGACGTTTATTTTCAGGAGAATAAAAGCACCATTATTAAGAAATAACAGAAAAGAAATATGAAATCAGTATTGATCACATTCGACCAGGCTTATTACGAACGAATCATGGCGTTGCTCGACCGTTTGGGTTGCCGTGGTTTCACATACCTTGAAAAGGTACAGGGACGTGGCTCGAAGACGGGTACTCCGCATTTCGGCAGTCATGCCTGGCCAAGTATGTGTTCGGCTATCATCACTGTAGTCGAAGACCATAAAGTAGATCCGTTGCTTGACACCCTGCATCGGATGGACATGGAAACGGAACAATTAGGCTTGCGCGCATTTGTGTGGAACATTGAGCGAACCATTTGATGACCGGTCTGCCGGATAAATAAACGGAAAGGAGAATCTAATAAATAATGTAGATTCTCCTTTCTTTTTATGGCTTTTATCTATCTTTGCGGTCGTTTTGGGATTTAGGAACATTATGGAGATTATAAAGAATTATTTGAAATATTCGTTGTGGTTTGTGCTGGTTGTGTTTGCAGCCCTGTTGGGGCTGCACTGGCTTCCGGTCATCATCATTGACGGGCACACGATGAGGCGTGTAGACCTTTTAAGTGACCTTCGTTATCCGGACACGGACGCAGCCGTAGCGGATTCGGACAGCATTCCTCTGCCACCCGTAGTAAAGCCGGTTTTTGTAGATACTTGCCGTGCAGGTATGACCTGTATTGAAGATTACAGCGACTCCACCCGTCGTGGCATGGCTCCTTTTTATGAAGCTCTCGACCGTCTCTCTTCCGGGGCTTCCGGCTCCGATGACCGCTTGGTACGTATTGCCGTATTCGGCGACTCCTTTATTGAAGCGGATATTTTTACCGCCGACCTGCGCGAAATGCTTCAGAAACGATTTGGTGGTTGTGGAGTAGGTTTTGTCACCATCACTTCCATGACAAGCGGTTATCGTCCTACGGTACGGCATCAGTTCGGCGGATGGGCGAGCCACGCAGTGACGGACAGTGTCTACTTCGACAGGAAAAAACAAGGCATCTCCGGTCATTATTTCGTTCCCCGGAATGGAGCTTATGTGGAGTTACGCGGACAGAGCAAATACGCTTCGCTGCTTGATACCTGCCAGCGTGCTTCTATCTTCTTTTATAATAAAGATTCCGTTCATCTCTCTGCCCGTGTGAACAAAGGAGACAACAGAAATTATGCACTGGCACCTTCCGGCGGTTTACAGGAAATTCAAGTAAACGGACGTATCGGCTCCATCCGCTGGACGGTAAACCGTACTGACTCCACGCTTTTCTATGGTCTGGCAATGGATGGAAAGCAAGGTATCATTCTCGATAACTTCTCGTTGCGTGGCAGTTCCGGGCTTTCCCTGCGTGGCATTCCGCAACAAATGCTGAAAGAGTTTAATCGCCAGCGCCCCTACGACTTGATAATTCTTGAATACGGTCTGAACGTCGCTACCGAACGCGGACGTAACTACGATAACTATCAAAAAGGACTGCTGACAGCTATCGAACATCTGAAAACGTGTTTCCCCCAAGCCGGAATCCTGCTGTTGAGTGTCGGCGACCGTGACTATAAGAACGAGAACGGCGACTTTCGCACCATGCCGGGCGTCAAGAACCTGATTCGTTATCAACAGAATATTGCCGCCGAAAGCGGTATCGCTTTTTGGAATATGTTCGAAGCAATGGGCGGCGAGGGCAGTATGGCGAAACTGGTTCATGCCAAACCGTCTATGGCAAACTACGACTATACGCATATAAACTTCCGGGGTGGCAAACATCTGGCAGGGCTGCTTTATGAGACATTGATATACGGTAAGAAACAATATGACAGGAGAAGAGATTATGAGAAAGAATAACCTACTGTCTGTCTTTATGCTTATGCTGGCAGGAATTCTTATTGTTCCTTGTTCTCTTTCAAAGATAACAGCACAAGACCGTATCCCTGCCTGCCCGCCATTAGGCAAGACTTTAAAAAAAATCAAACCTTTGCGGGAAATGACCTGGACAAACGATACCATTTCCGCGCAAGTCTCTTTCCCGACAGTTTTCCGCGAAACCGGACGAAATGAGATTATCGACAGTATAGGTTTGTTGTCTCCCGTTTTTGAACATCTCCGCCAGGTGCGTGCCGGATTGTCCGAAGATACGGTTCGTATCGTTCATATCGGTGACAGCCATGTGCGCGGGCATATCTATCCGCAGACTACCGGAGCCCGTCTGGCCGAGACTTTCGGTGCTGTCTCTTATATTGATAAAGGAGTGAACGGAGCTACCTGTCTCACTTTTACCCATCCTGACCGTATTGCCGAAATCGTGGCCTTGAAACCCGAAATGCTGATTCTTTCTTTCGGAACGAATGAAAGTCATAACCGGCGTTATAATATCAATGTGCATTACAACCAAATGGATGAACTTGTCAAGCTTCTGCGCGACAGTCTCCCCAATGTACCTGTTCTTCTCACTACTCCGCCGGGTTCGTATGAAAGTTTCCGGCAAAGAAAGCGCAGGCGTACTTATGCCATTAATCCCCGTACGGTGACAGCCGCAGAAACGATCCGTCGCTATGCAAGGAATAACCGCCTGCTGGTGTGGGATATGTATGATGTAGTCGGTGGCAAACGCCGTGCCTGCACCAACTGGACGGAAGCCAAGCTGATGCGTCCCGATCATGTGCATTATTTACCCGAAGGATACATCCTTCAGGGGAATTTATTATACCAGGCCTTAATCAAAGCATATAACGATTATGTTTCCCATTGATATAGATTTCAGTAGACTAAAAGAGGTATTTACCTACGACCCGCAAGCGCCGATGATATTCAGCAGTGGTATCTTTCTTTGGCTGTTTGCTGCTTTTATGGTAGTGTACGTGTTGTTGCAACATAAATATACCGCCCGTATCTTGTTTGTCACCCTTTTTTCCTATTATTTCTACTATAAGAGTAGTGGCACTTACTTTTTTCTGCTTGCCATAGTCACTGTTGCCGACTTTTTTCTTGCACAACTTATGGCTCGTACCGGGGGACATTGGAAACGTAAAGGATTGGTAACTTTGAGTCTGGGGATTAATCTGGGACTTCTTGCGTATTTTAAATACACCAATTTCCTGGGCGGAGTCATTGCATCGCTGATGGGAGGGGAGTTTACGGCACTCGACATCTTTCTGCCTGTCGGCATCTCTTTCTTTACTTTCCAATCATTGAGTTATACCATCGATGTCTACCGGAAAGATATAAAACCACTGACCAACCTGCTGGACTATGCTTTCTATGTATCTTTCTTTCCGCAGTTGGTTGCAGGGCCTATCGTTCGTGCACGCGACTTTATCCCGCAGATACGGAAACCCCTCTTTGTCTCGCAGGAGATGTTCGGGCGAGGCATCTTCCTGATTTTCTCCGGCTTGTTCAAGAAAGCGATTATTTCCGATTATATCAGCGTCAACTTTGTAGAACGTATCTTCGATAATCCTACTCTCTATTCGGGAGTCGAGAATCTGATGGGACTTTATGGGTATGCTTTGCAGATTTACTGCGACTTCTCAGGATATAGTGACATGGCTATCGGTATTGCTCTGCTGTTGGGTTTCCATTTCAATCTGAATTTCAATTCTCCTTATAAGTCCGCTTCCATAACCGAATTCTGGCGGCGTTGGCATATTTCTCTCTCCAGTTGGCTGAAAGATTATCTGTATATATCCTTAGGCGGAAACCGGAAAGGGAAGTTTCGTCAATACATGAATCTGATAATCACCATGTTTTTAGGCGGATTATGGCACGGGGCATCCTGGAATTTCGTACTTTGGGGGACATTCCACGGTATCGCTTTGGCATTGCACAAAATGTGGATGACAATCACTGGTCGCAGGAAAGGCGAGGAAAGTCACGGCTGGCGTCGTATATTCGGTGTAATCATCACTTTCCATTTCGTATGCTTCTGTTGGATATTCTTCCGTAACGCAGATTTCCAAAACTCGATGGATATGCTGAAACAGATATTCACCACTTTTCGCCCTCAACTATTTCCTCAATTGCTGGAAGGTTACTGGAAGGTCTTTGCATTGATGCTGCTCGGCTTCCTGCTTCATTTTGCACCCGATAGTTGGGAAAATGCGGTATGCCGGGGCGTTATTCGTATGCCGTTTGTAGGAAAAGCGCTGATGATGGTCGTTTTGATTTATGTAGTCATTCAAATGAAGAGTTCGGAGATTCAGCCGTTCATTTACTTCCAGTTCTAAAGTTTCTTTCATGCAGGCTGATCATTTGCTCCATTGACGGGGATTTTAGTTTCCGGTTGCTTGGAACAAAAAGTTTCATATGCGTTTGAAACTAATAGTTTCACACCGAGAAACCAACTGTTTCACACCGAGAAACTAATCGTTTCACACCGAGAAACAAATAGTTTCAAGGCATGAAACAAAAACTTCCTCTAGATGAGTGGATTGGTTAATGTAGGACAACGAGCCATTTCATTGATTAGTTGGGATATTGTTTGGCATATTTTTCCTTTCTTTGTAAGAGGAAATATAAATCGTTAATCATATGGATAATTCATTCACCTATCAACCGGCACCCGACCGTTATGAACGGATGCAGTATAAATATTGCGGCAAGAGCGGATTGCAGTTACCTCTTATCTCTTTGGGATTGTGGCACAATTTCGGCAGTGTGGACGATTTTAGTGTGTCGACTGAGATGATAAAGTATGCTTTCGACCACGGCATCACTCATTTTGATTTGGCAAATAACTACGGTCCTGTTCCCGGAAGTGCGGAAACAAACTTCGGACGGATTCTGAAAGAGAATTTCCAGGGTTATCGGGATGAGATGATCATCTCATCCAAAGCCGGGCATGAAATGTGGGCGGGTCCTTATGGTGGCAATAGTTCCCGTAAAAATCTGATGGCAAGTATTGACCAAAGTCTCCGTCGCACGGGGTTGGAGTATTTTGATATCTTTTATAGCCATCGTTATGACGGAGTAACTCCGGTAGAAGAAACTATCCGGACATTGATTGATATTGTAAAGCAAGGCAAAGCTCTTTATATCGGAATATCCAAATATCCACCCGAACAAGCGCGCGTTGCCTACGAAATGATGGCGGACCCAGGTGTGCCTTGTCTTATCAGCCAGTATCGTTATAGTATGTTCGACCGTGCAGTAGAGGCTGAAACCCTTCCATTGGCTGCCGAATTTGGTTCCGGTTTTATCGCCTTTTCACCTTTGGCGCAAGGCTTGCTGACTGATAAATACTTAAACGGCATTCCGGAAGGCTCACGGGCTGCACGCTCTTCCGGTTTCCTTCAACGTTCGCAAGTAACTCCTGAAAAGATAGAAGTTGTCCGGCAGTTGAATGAAATCGCTCGTCGTCGTGGTCAGACATTGGCAGAAATGGCATTGGCGTGGGTGCTGAAAGATGAACGGATGACTTCGGTGATTGTGGGTGCAAGCTCTGTCAATCAGTTGGCGGACAATCTGAAAGCATTGGAACATTTGGAGTTTACAGCAGAGGAGTTGAAGGAGATAGAACGGATCTTGTAACATACTGCTTAAAAAGTTTTTTATTATCCCAACTACGTATTTAACAGAATATCTGTGTCTTTATTATCAGAACAACCTGAAAAATACCATGCACAAAATTTTGTTAACTACTGTATTGTATAGCATATTGACTATACAAACTCTGGCAGACGAACCTTTAAAAGGTTTTGCTTATGCATCAACAACTGCTCCCAATGGAAACGAATGGGAATCCCCTGAACAATTGGCATTGAACAAGGAGCAGCCGCATGCTTATTTCTTTTCTTTCGCCGATCTTGAGAGTGCTCGGAAAGTACTACCGGAAAACAGTAGATACTGGAAATCTCTGAATGGAGATTGGAAATTCCATTGGGCGCCTGAACCGGATATGCGTCCGAAAGAATTTTATCAGCCAGAATTTGATGTCAGTTCCTGGGATTTGATTTCTGTTCCTTCCAATTGGAATATTTATGGAATTCAGAAAGACGGAAGCCAGAAGTACGGAACCCCTGTTTATGTGAACCAATCAGTTATCTTCGTACAGCATGTCGAAATCGGTGATTGGAAAAATGGAGTAATGCGTATTCCGCCAACTCATTGGACTACTTATAAGCATCGCAACGAAGTCGGCTCTTATCGTCGTGAGTTTGATATCCCGCAAGACTGGGAGGAACGTGAGGTTTTCATCAATTTTGATGGTGTAGACTCTTTCTTCTATCTTTGGATTAATGGCCAATATGTAGGTTTCTCCAAAAACTCCCGTAATACAGCTAGTTTTAATATTACTTCCTACTTGCAAAAAGGTAAAAACGTAGTAGCTGCCGAAGTATATCGTAATTCTGACGGTTCATTTTTGGAAGCTCAGGATATGTTCCGTCTTCCGGGAATCTTTCGCACAGTGTCTCTGCATTCAGTTCCAAAGGTTCACATCCGTGATTTGGTCGCTATTCCCGACTTGGATAAGAATTTGTCGGACGGCTCTTTGACGATTAATGCCGAAATTCGGAATCTTGATAAGAAGATAGCTAAAAACTATAAGATTTATTATTCACTGTATGCCAATAAACTATATTCTGACGAGAATACGCTGGTGGGCGATTGGTTGTCAACGGTCGTTCAAGAAGTTGTACCGGGAAAATCAACAAATGTACAAACTATATTTCAAGTGAAAACGCCTCAGAAGTGGTCGGCTGAGTTTCCCTATTGCTATACATTGGTAGCGGAGTTGAAAGACAAAAAGAACCGGACGGTAGAGACGGTTTCAACAGTTGTCGGTTTTCGTAAGGTGGAAATCAGGGATACGCCGGCTTCGGAAGATGAGTTCGGGTTGGCCGGGCGATATTATTATATTAATGGTAAGACTGTGAAGTTGAAAGGCGTAAATCGTCATGAATCCAGTCCGGCTACAGGACACGCCGTTTCGCGGGAGACAATGGAAAAGGAAATTATGCTGATGAAGCGTGCCAATATTAATCATGTGCGCAACTCCCATTATCCGGACGACCCTTATTGGTATCATCTCTGCAATAAATACGGAATTTATCTGGAAGATGAGGCTAATCTGGAGTCACATGAATTCCGTTATGAAGAAGCTTCTCTCTCTCATCCGATAGAATGGGAGAAAGCTCACATTGCACGTGTAATGGAAATGGTGCATAGTAATGTTAATAATCCGTCTGTTGTGATTTGGTCATTAGGCAATGAGGGCGGTCCGGGAAATAACTTCGTCTCTGCTTATCGGGCGTTGAAGAAGTTTGATGCTTCGCGTCCTGTCCAGTATGAACGAAACAATGATATAGTTGATATGGGGTCCAATCAATACCCTTCCGTAGATTGGGTTAGTGGAGCGGCACAGGGGAAGTATGATATTAAATATCCGTTTCATATTTCCGAGTATGCACATTCAATGGGGAATGCCTGCGGTAATCTGGCCGACTATTGGGAAGCGATTGAATCAACTAATTTTCTGTGCGGAGGTGCTATCTGGGATTGGGTAGACCAGTCTTTATATAACTATGACCCGGCAACCGGAACTCGTTATCTGGCTTATGGCGGTGATTTTGGAGATGTGCCTAATGACGGACAATTTGTTATGAATGGAATCATGTTCGGTGATTTGGAGCCTAAACCTCAATATTATGAAGTAAAGAAAGTATATCAGCATATAGGAGTAAAAGCTGTTGATATACAAAAAGGGATATTGGAAGTTTTTAATAAATACTATTTTAAAGATCTTGCAGACTATCTTGTGACTTGGTCGCTTTATGAGAATGGAAACAAAATAAAATCAGCTATCGTAGACTTGGGAAACCTGGCTCCGCGGACGAAAAAACTTATTACCGTTCCATATGGGAGTCAATATTTGTCAGAACAATCAGAGTATTTTTTGAAGATTCAATTCTGCTTGAAAGAAAAGATGCCTTGGGCAGACAAAGATTATGTGGTAGCGGAAGAACAGTTCCGGATAAAAGAGGCCGGTAACCGTCCGGAGATAAGTAAAGTAGCCTCATTCGGGAAGAACCTGGAACTTTCCGGTGTAAAGTCGGGCGATAATATCGTATCTGTCAAGGGAACCGGATTCGAAGTAGCGTTCGACAAATCTACCGGAAGCATCTATAGCTTGAAATATAATGATGGGTTTGTCATAACAGAAGGGGACGGACCTGAATTAAATGCTTTGAGAGCTTTCGTTAACAATGATAATTGGTTCTTCTCTTCCTGGTTCGAAAACGGTCTGCATAATCTGAGACATAAGGTAATCAGTCATTATATACAAGCGCAGGAAAATGGGGCGGTCATATTATCTTTTGCGGTAGAGTCACAGGCTCCTAATGGTGCGTTTATCGGTGGAGGTATGTATTCCGGCAAGAACCGGATTGAGGAGCGTTCCGATAGACCTTTTGAAAGTGAAGATTTTAAGTTTGTTACGAATCAGATATGGACAGTCTATCAAGATGGCTCTATTGAGTTGGAAGCCAGTATAACTTCCAATCAGCCGAATTTAGTTTTGCCGCGTTTGGGTTATGTGATGAAAGTACCCCGTAAATTTGAAAATTTCACATATTATGGTCGTGGTCCTATTGATAATTATTCCGACCGTAAGAGCAGTCAATTTATAGAAATACATAAAAGTAGGGTTGCCGATGAATTCATTAATTTCCCTAAACCGCAGAATATGGGTAACCATGAAGACGTACGTTGGTGTGCATTGACCGATTCTCAACACAAGGGGGCTGTTTTTATCGCTACCGACCGGTTGTCAGTTTCTGCTTTGCCTTATTCGTCTTTGGATATGGTTTTGGCATCTCATCCATATCAATTACCTGCAGCAGGTGATACGTATTTATATCTGGATTGTGCCGTAACAGGATTAGGGGGAAATAGCTGTGGCCCGATTCCTCTGACGAAAGACTGTGTGTATGCCGGACATCATAATATGGGATTCATCATCCGGCCGTCGGGTGCGGATTTATCCGCTATCGCCTGTGTAGCACCTTCCGGGGAGCTTCCCCTGTCTATAACTCGTGACCGTGTCGGAACAGTGGAGATTACATCCGGTCAGAAAGCAACGGCTATTCAGTATACTGTAAATGGAGGCAAGGTTCAAGAATACGAATCACCGGTTCTTTTGCGTGATGGTGGAACTGTTTCAGCTTGGTATAAACATGCTCCTATGATAAAGAGCAATGCGGTATTCACAAAATTAGAGAGTATTCCGGTGAATGTGATATATGCCAGTAGTCAGGAACCGGGTGAAGGCAATGCTTCTCATCTTGTGGATGGTGATCCGAATACTATTTGGCATACGATGTATTCTGTCACAGTTGCCAAGCATCCACATTGGGTAGATTTGGATGTAGGTGAAATTAAGGAAATAAAGGGCTTTACTTATCTGCCACGTCACGATGTGGACAATGGTAATGTGAAGGATTACACGGTTCATGTAAGTTTGGATGGCAAGAATTGGGGTACTCCTATTCGGGAAGGTACATTTGAGAATAATCTCAATGAAAAGAAAGTCTTGTTTGCCCGGCCGGTAAAGGTTCGTTATATCCGTTTTACTGCTTTGAGTGAGCAGCGGGGACAAGACTATGCTTCCGGAGCTGAAATAACAATTTTGGAGAATTGACAACAAGTTATTGTATAACTGATGAATTATTCTAACCTATTATTATATAACCTTGCCTTTTGAGGCATTTTGAAAAAAAGTGAAATATGAAAAGTACATTTAAACTTTTGACGGTTACCACTGCATTGTGTGCAGTGCTGACTACCACCGGCTTTGCACAGAGTTTTGTACATGAAACGTCTGACGGCTATGTATGGCCTACGGAACCCGCTGTCTTACAGAATCTTGATAAATGGCAGGACCAGAAATTCGGAGTCATTTTCCATTGGGGGATATATTCGGAGCCTGGTATCATGGAGTCCTGGACACTTAGTTCGGAAGATCGTGAATGGATTTCGCGTCCTGATAATATGTCCTATGATGAATACAAAAGGTGGTATTGGGGATTGAAAGATTCGTTTAATCCTACTCAGTTTGCTCCGGAACGTTGGGCGGAGATTATGGAAGATGCAGGAATGAAGTATGTTGTGTTTACAACGAAGCATCATGACGGTTTTTGTATGTACGACAGCAAAGAGACTGATTTTACTATTGCTAAAGGAGCCTTTAAGAATAATCCTCTGAAAGACGTTACTCGTCATGTCTGGGATGCTTTCCGAAAGAAAGATTTTATGATTGGGGCTTATTTTTCTAAACCGGACTGGCACTGTGAGGATTATTGGTGTCCTTATTGGGCAACCCCAGATCGGAATGTGAATTATGATATCAAGAAATATCCGGAGCGTTGGAAGAGATTCTGTGATTATACTGCACGTCAGATTAATGAGTTAATGACGAACTATGGTCATGTAGATATTTTATGGTTGGACGGCGGTTGGGTGTGTGCTCCGGACCAGGATATCAATATGGATGAAATAGCAGATAATGCGCGTCGTGCACAACCGCATTTGTTGGTTGTAGATAGAACTATACCGGGACGGAATGAAAATTATCGTACTCCGGAGCAATCTCTTTTGGAAAAACAAACATTATCTCCTTGGGAAACTTGCATGACTTTGACAAACCACTGGAGTCATGTCGAGGGTTCTCCATGTAAATCTGCCAGCACAATTATTGCTACATTGGTGGAAACTGTGGCAAAGGGAGGAAACTTCCTTTTAGGAGTCGGTCCAACTGCTAAAGGTACAATTGACGATGAAGTGGTTGCTTGCCTTCATCAAATAGGAGCGTGGTTGCGTCCGAATGGTAAGGCTATTTACGGTACACGTCCGACACCTGTTTTTCATGACGGAAATGTTTGGTTTACTGCCGCCAAGGATGGTAAGAACCGTTATGCTATTTATCTGCTACCGGAAAATGGGCAGTTGCCTGAAACGATAGAGTGGACAGGAAATCTGCCAAAAGGTAAAATGATTCTTTTACAGAATGGGCAAAGGATGAAATATAGTATTGAGGGTGAGCGAGTAAAAGTAACTTTACCAAAGGGAATCAAGCAAGAATCACTGGCTATTGCTTTTACGCCTGCGAAATGATGTAGCTGGGAGAGCAAAAGGCAGAAGCGTGAATAAATCGGCGGAGAAGATCGTTTTTCTCCGTCGTTTTTTTATAACTGACAGGACGAATGTACAATTATTTTTTAGGAATTTGCATGGATTTATCTAAAGTATCTTTTTAGACTTTCCGTCAGTCTGCGGATGGCGGTTGTCATGTGTGTGTTGACAGTTCTTTCAGATATATCCAGTGCTTCGCTGATCTGCTTATAGCTCATATGTTCTTCTTTAGCCATACAATAAACGATTCTGGTTTTCTCAGGCAATTGCCGGATAGCTTGCTGCATACTTTCTTCCATATCTTTTTTAAGCAGTTTCTCTTCCGGAGTAAGTTCGTTTCCCGCTATCTCTATTGTAAATTGGTCGATAGAACTTAGATTATCCTGGCGATTCTTTTCCAGGAATGTGATAGCGTGGTTTTTAACCGTTATGAATAAATAAGAATCCCAGTCTTTCACTTCTTTCAGGTTCTCGCGTTTATTCCACAGAGTAAGAAAAACATCAGATAGTACATCTTCGGCTGAAGAAGTCGACTGAACGAAATACAATGCAATGGAATAACACTTTTTAAAATATCGCTTATACATCTTTTCAAAACAGGAAGAGTTTCCTTCACTGATTTGTTGTAATAGATAAGTTATGTCATCTTTCTCTTGAGACATGGCTAACTAATTGGTTATAAAATGATTAAAATGATTTGTTGATATGTAGAAGCGTCTATTAACAAAATTTATCTGCAAAAATAACTTTTTATTTTATTAAAGCTACGTATTTTTAATTTTATTTCTGTCTTTATATATAGAAGCGCTTAATAATACTCAATAAGATGATGAAAGAGAATAGTAATATATGGGACTTGCTTGCTAAGAGGACTGATCATTCCTTGAGCAAAGATGAGGAAAATGCATTAGAACGGCTGTTGAAGGAAGATGCCTCGTTGCATCGTGCTTCCCGGTTAGTGGATGAATCACAGGTGAAAATGGATACTCATTTGCTTGAGGAAACAATGAGTCGGACTTGGGATAAAGTTGAAGCCGGCATGAAAACAGAAAAGAGACATCGTCCGATGTTCATTATCCGTCGTTATGCTGTTGCAGCTTGTATTGCTACTTTATTTGTCTTAGGAGAACTTCTGGGTTATCAGGTATGGAGCAGGCCGGATATGTTGATTGTAATGAATCAGGGAAAAGAAGCCTTGCTCTTTACACTTCCGGACAATTCAAAAGTTTGGTTAGGTGGAGGTTCAAGATTGAAGTATCCGGATAAATTGTCTGCTCGCGATCGGGAAGTATATTTGGAAGGTGAAGCATTTTTTGATGTAAAGAAAGATGGTGGAAGAACTTTTCAGGTAATTACTGATGTAGTGGAAGTAAAGGTACTGGGTACCCGTTTTGATGTGAAGGTATCGAAGTCGGAAAAGATGGCGGAAGTTGTATTGGAGTCCGGTTCCGTTCAATTGAACGAACGCCACGACACAAATAAGGGGGTGATTTTGCGTCCGGGGGAGATGGGACGTGTTAGACAACAGGCCGACATTGAAGTTCATCACGTTGATTTGCAACTTTATACAACCTGGAAAGATAAATATATGAATATAGAATCTCAAAAAATGGAAAATGTGATGTTTATGTTAAGTAAACGCTATCATACAGAGATTCGTATTGAGGGTGAAGATTTGAAAGAGGAAATATTCTCGGGACGTTTTGATATTGAACAAAGCCTGGATGATATTTTTGAAACAATCAATCAAATGACCCCCATTCATTATCAGCAACAACCGGATGGAACTTATTTAGTGACTCCGCAATAAGAAAATAGGCAGCCTAATAGATAATAACTTGAAAAACAATTGCTAACCCTAAAAGAAAGAATGATGAACACTACCTGAAAAAAATGAAGAAAAGGATTGAAAAATTCCCGTTCTCCAATCCTTTAGATTAAAATTAATCTCTAACCTATTATTAATTTTAAATTGCAAATTTATGAAAAATATTTCAATCCCAAAGGGAATGAAGGGCTTTATTTTGCCTTCTTCTTTTTCGGGGAAGATGAGATTTTGCGTCTGGCAAATGTTGTTTTTACTACTTCTTATACCTGTTCAAATTAAGGCGCAACAATCTGAATTACTGACGATAAATGTGAAAAATGTAACGCTGAAGCAGTTTGTGGAGGTTGTACAAAATCAAAGTGCATATTCTTTTCTTTACAAAGATAACCAGGTAAAAGTGAATCGGCCCATTACGGTTTCTGCCAATAAGCAACCGATTAATGCTATCTTGGAGCAGGCTTTTAAAGGAAAAGGGGTTTCTTGGAAAGTGCAAGGAAAGCAAATTCTGTTATTTCCGGCAAAAGAAGAACAGTCAGCAGTTACAAAGAAATCGCATACGATAAAAGGTAATGTTACCACTACTACAGGTGAAGCTATTCCGGGGGCTAGTGTAAAGCTGTTGAATGCTACTACCGGTGTGATTACTGATCTCGATGGATTTTATATGATTACGGTTCCTGGTGGTCAGACAGAATTGGAATATCGCTTTATGGGCTATGAACCCAAAGTAGTAAAGGTTGGAAATCAGACAACAATCAATATCTCTTTGGAAGAATCAACTTCAGCTTTGGAGGAAGTCGTTGTAGTTGGTTATGGTGCTCAGAAGAAAGTAACCATGACAGGGTCGGTGGCTTCAGTAAATATGGGAAGTTTGAAAACTCCGGTAGCCAATTTGAGTAACGCTTTACAAGGAAAAGTTGCTGGTATAATTTCTGTGCAGTCTAGTGGAGAACCGGGTTATGATAATTCTACGTTCACTATTCGTGGTATCAGTACATTTACAGGAAACACTTCACCGTTAGTGATTGTGGACGGTGTGCAGCGCGATGATGTGAACTCTACTTACGGTGGTGCTTACAACAATATTGATCCGGAAGATATTGTAAGTATCTCATTGTTGAAAGATGCTTCTGCTACTGCTGTATATGGTGCTAAGGGTGCTAATGGTGTAATGATTATTACCACGAAACGCGGTACGGTAGGTAAGCCTAAAATATCAATTAAGGCGGAGACTGGCTTTACGAATTTTACGAAAGTGCCTAATATGTTGGATGGGGTAGGTTATATGCAGCTATACAACGAGGCTCGTCGTAATTCGGGACAGAGTGAGGTTTATAGTCGCGGAGATATCTTGAAGACGCAAACCGGCTTGGACCCTTATCTCTATCCGAACGTGGACTGGATTGGTGCTGCTTATAAAGACATGACTTCAGTTTCCAATGTCAATTTGAATATCAGTGGAGGTAGTGACTTGGTGCGTTATTATCTGTCTGCTTCTTTCTATAATCAAGGTGGGCAATATAATGTAAAGAAAGAGAATGGATTCAATCCGAATCTGGATTACAAGCGTTATGATTTTCGTAGTAACATTGACGTAAATATTACTAAGTCTACGCTTTTGCAGATGAATCTGGCTGCTATGATGGTTGATTCACGTTATCCGGGTGTTTCCGCCTCTAGAATCTGGTACGAAGCTTATGCTGCTTCTCCCGTAGCTTTCCCGATACGTTATCCGGATGGACGTTGGGCAGGACCGCCGGCAAATGCTGGTGTCAATCCGATGGACTTGCTCCAGAACTCTGGATATTCGGATACGTTCCGTCCTGCTTTGCAGTCGGTGTTTACATTGAACCAGAAACTGGACTTCATCACAAAGGGACTTTCTGCTTATGTCCGTTTTTCGTTCGACAGTTATAGCGAATTTAATAATAAGCGTACCGGTAGCGTAGACTTGTGGTATACTAACCAGCGTGATGCCAATGGGGAATTGGTATTCAACAAACCCATTAGGGAAGGATCGAATGAATTATGGTATGACCACAGTGATACGGGTGAGCGCGTGATGTATACGGAAGCTAATATTGCCTATGACCGTACCTTTGGTGCTCATAGTGTGAGCGGTATGTTACTTTATAATATGCGTAACCGTATGGTGGCTACGGCCGGCTCTGCAATAGGTGCCATTCCGTATCGTAATCAGGCTATTGCCGGTCGTTTGAGTTATGGCTGGAAAGACCGTTACCTTGCCGAAGTCAACGCTTCCTATACAGGTTCGGAAAACTTCGCTCCCAATCACCGCTTCGGCTTCTTCCCTGCCGCGTCTTTGGGATGGGTTATCTCTAACGAACCGTTCTTTAGGGGAGCTGCCAAGTATATCGACTTATTAAAACTACGTGCATCTTATGGTATTGTAGGTAACGATAATATTGGTGGAACAGGTGACCGTTTTGCATATTTCACTCAATATGGGGGTGGAAATAGTTATGGTTTCGGACCGAATGGTAATAATGTAGGCGGTATCAGGGAAACCTTGTTGGCTTCGGAAAGCCTGACTTGGGAGAAATCCTATAAAACCAATATTGGTATCGAAATGATGTTGGGAGGAAAGTTCAATCTGACACTGGATTATTATAAGGAACGTCGTAAGGACATTTTGATTCAGCGTTCTTCTCTGCCTGCTATGTCCGGTTTCGGAAGTGCTGCTATTTATGCTAACATGGGTGAAATGGACAATCAGGGTATTGATGCTAATATTGAATATCAGACAAGCATTGCTCAGAAAGTAGGTCTTCGTATTTTCGGTAACGCTACTTATAGCAAAAACAAAATCGTATTCAAGGATGAGCCGCAAATGAAATATGCTTATCAAAAAGGCGAGGGTACCAGTTATGGTGAATTTTATGGATATGTAGCTGAAGGTTATTTTCAGAGTTATGAGGAGATAGAGAAAAGTCCGAAGCAGTTGCGTGAATTGGCACCGGGTGACATCAAGTATAGAGATCTCAATGGTGACGGTGTCATTGATCCGAATGACCAATGTTATTTAGGAAAATCACATTTCCCGTCATGGTCATATGGATTTGGGGTTAATGTCAATTATCATAATTTTGATCTTTCTCTCTTTTTCCAAGGAGTGGCTGATGTCTCTTTAATGGCCAATGGTTCTTATATTGATACTGGTGGAGGTAGCTGGGGAGCCAACGGTGTAGGTATTGTACCTTTCGCCGGTATGGGAGCGAACCCGACAAATATCATTTCCAAGGCACTGGACCGTTGGACAGAAGACAATCCCCGTGATGACGCCTGGTATCCGCGTATGACTATGGGAGCCAGCACTTCGGATAACAATTATGTCAATAGCACTCATTGGCTGAAAAACGGAAATTACTTACGTTTGAAACAAGCTTCTTTAGGTTATACGCTTGAGAATAAGACATTGACAGCTAAAGGCATTGATTATCTTTATTTTTATTTATCAGGTCAAAACCTGTTGACTTTCTCTAAATTCAAGTTGTGGGATCCGGAATTGGGATCGAACGGTGCTAAATATCCACTGTCACGTATGGTGACAATTGGAATGAGAGTTGCATTTTAACTAATAAAACGATAAGAACAATGAAAAATATAATTAACCGGTTATTAACCATTGGGTTGTTTTCCGTTGCTGCATTAGGCATGCTTGCTTCGTGTGATTATCTGGACCAGCAACCGGAGAACTTGAAAACAACGGATAAAATCTGGCAGACACGCTCTGATGTAGAAGCATATTTATATAATGTATACGGGTACATAGAGCGTAATACGGATGATCCGACGACTTTAGGATTCTCGGACGAAACGTCTTGTGTACTTTCCGGTGCGTTCGTTCGTAAAATGGTGGAAGGAAACTATGGTCCCGGTGACAATGCTCAGGATCGTTGGGGGCACTATTATCAAGGAATCCAGAAAGCGCTGACATTTGAAGCTAATATTGACCGTGTTCCGGATAATATTGTAAGTGCGGATCTGAAAAATCAGTATAAGGCAGAATCCCGTTTTCTCCGTGGATGGTTCTATTGGAATTTGCTTCGCTTGTACGGACCTTTTGTAATCTGTGAAAAACCGGCGGAATTGGATGAGAACTTCAATATGTATGCACGTACTCCTTTTGACCAATGTGTGGAATATATTTGTGGCTTGATGGAGTCAACATATGGTGTTCTTCCAACGGTTTGGTCTTCTAATGCCAACCTGGGGCGTCCGACTGAAGGAGCTGCCAAAGCAGTTATTTCACAAGTACGTCTTCTGGCTGCCAGTGAATTATGGAATGGCAGTGAAACTGAAGCGCCCCGTTATAAGGATTTTAAAGATAAGGACGGACAGTTATTAGCTCCACAAACTTACGATCCGCACAAATGGGAACTTGCAGCCGATGCGGCAAAAGATGTGATGGATTTGGGAATTTATCATCTTTATCGCAATACGGAAAGCGGTGACAGGAACTTTGACCCCTATTTGTCTTGTCGTGAACTATTCATGAGCGGCACGCATGCAGAAGTAATTTTCGCTACCCACATGGCTGGTGATAATTGGTTGTATGGTCATGATATACGTTGTACACCGGGGCCAAAAGGCTTCTGTATGTCAAATGCCACTCAGAATATTGTGGATGCATTTTTGACTGCCGACGGATATGATATCAATGATGATGATTCTTACACGGAGGTCGGATTTGTTCAAAATGACGATTCACGCCATTTCGGTTCTATTCGCAATGAGATAGAGCGTGGGTATCGCAAAGGAGAGCATAATATGTATGTCAATCGTGAGCCTCGTTTTTATGCTTTTGTACATTATAACGCTCGTCCGGTATTATCGGCTATTTCTGCGGATGACTACAACCATTTTTCTTCTGCGGCCAATCAAGATGGATTTGGAAGGGCAGAATATTATCTTTCCGGTCAATCAGGAGCGACAGGCGGTCGGGTAGACTTTACCGGATACAATGTAGCGAAAAGAGTCAGCACCACTTCGAGCATCAGAAATGACCAGACCTCTTATCGTCCGTATATTCACATTCGTTATGCAGAAATTCTATTGAATTATATTGAAGCGTTGAATGAATACAATCCGGGGCATTCGGACATTCTCTCCTATTTTCAGGAAATCAGAAGCCGTGCCGGTATTACTAATCCGTTGACACGACTTTATCCAGAGGCAGTTGGCAATAAAGCGGAAATGAGAAAATGGATTCTTCGTGAACGCCAGATTGAGTTGGCTTTTGAGGGAGACCGTTTCTGGACTCTTCAGCGTCGTTTGCTGTTTGAGAAGGAAGAGAATCGTAAGATTTATAGCATGAACGTACAAGCAAATGATGGCGGGCAGGGATTCCAGTTCGAAGGTTTCTACGAGCGAAAATTATTCCAGACGCGTTACTGGGATAATAAAATGTATTTGTATCCTATTTTGCAATCTGAAATAGACCGGAATCGTGCGTTGGTGCAGAATCCGGGATGGGGACAGTAATTTTTCCAGGACATAATTCTAATAGAACGAAAAATGAAGAAAATTTCATATTATATATATATGGTTGTTGCTTTGACAACAGCCATATTCACCGGTTGTACCGATGAAGATAAATCAGAACCGCTTTTTACAGGTGAACTGAATATCTTTGACTTTGCGCCGACTACGGGAAAAGGAGGTACACAGTTATTGATTAACGGCGAACAGTTTGCGTTGGATGTAAATGCTGTCAGCGTGAGTATCAATGGAGTAGAATTAGCAGTTTTGCAGTCGAACGAAGAGCAGTTGCTAGTAGAAGTGCCGGACAATGAGCTGGTGGATAATGCACCGTTGACGGTGACTGTGGACGGTAAGGCTGTACAATCCAAAGCTAAATTTACTTTCCAGAAAGCTGCACTTGCCAGTTATTCTCCTGCTATGGGTAAAGTAGGGACGGAAGTAAGTATCTATATCTCAAACTTGCCTCTGGAAATTACGAATCCTACCGCTACTTATAAAGATGTGGAAGCAACTTGTGTATTTGATGCGGAAAAAGCGTGTTTTCTAGTGACAATCCCTGAACTTGCAGAAGAAGGAACTTTTCCTATTGTCCTAAGTTTTAATGGCAGAGCATTCTCGGTAGACTTTACATATGATGATGCGCCTATCTTTGAACGTACAGTTACTACGTTACCGGGAAGCGATGTGCTTTCTGTCAGAAGTTCTATTTGGGAAGGAGCGGACGCTAATCGGTTTGGTAGTATCGCTGTTGATGATAACGGTAATGTGTATGTAGGTGAACTTGGCAATATGTGTATTACTAAGATTACCCCGGACGGTAAGCTGAGTAGAGCTGCCGGTCAAGGTAACTCTAATCCGGATTGGAATATCGACTGGCGGTATACGGAGGGGGGATCTTATGATGCGGATATTCGTCCTGCAGACATAAAGGTAGATAGCAAAGGAAATATCTATGCTTGTGATAGCTGGATTGGCACTTCTGCATTCTTTGAGCCGGACGGCAAAGCTCATTTCTTAGGAAATCCTGCATCCACTATCATTGCCATTGATGAAAAGCATAATCGTTTTTATAGCAGAAATGACAATTGCCTTTTTATGAAAGACTTGGATGATTATGGCACAAGTGTTAAGAGTCAAGGTGATTGGCTTTATGATATATGGGATATTGGAGGAATGGATGTGGATAAGAACACTGGTGATCTTTATGCTGTCAAGAGCCGTTCCAACCAGATTATCAGGTTCCCTTATACCGAGACGGGGTTGGGTGCTCCGGAAGTTGTAGCAGGTTCGGGGGTAGCTGGAAATAGCGACGGGCCTCGTATGGAAGCCACTTTTGCTTCTCCTTGGGGAATTGCGGTTACGCCGGACGGCAATATATTGGTAGCTGGAAATGGTGCTAAAGTTTATGAAGACGGACTGTGTTCACATATCGATCAAAGTATCCGCTATATAGATATGAAGACCGGAATGGTAACAACTTTTGCGGGCTCTGCAACTTCCGGTAATGAAGACGGTATGTTCACTTTACCGGCATATGCGGGAATCAGTTCTGCCGAAGAGATATTGCCGGCTTCGTTCGGTGCGCCTTCTGCCGTATGTGTGGGCAAGGATGGCACGGTATATGTGTTGGATAGGCTGAATAACTGCGTGAAGAAGATTACAACTGTTGAAAAATAACAAACCTTATGAAAACAAATTTTATTCACTATATTGCTCTTGTCCTATTGGTGTGTAGTGTAGGACTGCTGGGCAGCTGTAAAGATGATGACGGGCATAATGCGGGAAGTCCCGTAGTAGTAAATCGTTTCTACCCCACAAGCGGTAGTGCGGGGACTGAAATTCTTATTACCGGTAAGAATTTTACAACTAATGTTGATGAAGTTTCCGTAATGGTAGGTAATATACCTTTAACGGTACTGAGTTGTGATATGAATAACATTATGGCTATAGTCCCTGCCCGTATGGGTGACGGGCGGTTGAAAGTTTCGATTGCCGGACGCGAGCCGGTTACTACAATTGAAAGTTTTGTTTATTCATTTGCCGCGAATGTATCTACGTTTGCCGGAAATGGCGAAGCCGGTTACCAAGACGGTAAAGGTTCTGAAACAATGTTGCATCTTGATGTGACCGAAGAAGATAACGCCAATTGGACGTATGGTCCTTGGCAGAGAGGAAGTATCTGCGTCGACAATGACGGTAATGTATATGTAGGAGAAGCCGGCAATGTATGTATTCGTAAGATTACTCCTGACGGAACGGTTACTACCCTGGCAGGTTTTGCCGGTCAGAGGGGTTATGCTGATGGTACAGGGATGCAGGCACGTTTTTCTAACCTTTACGGAATGGATACTGACGCTGCCGGAAATATTTATGTGACTGAAACTGGTAATAATACCATCCGTCAGATTACTCCTGACGGCGTGGTTACTACATTGGGAAATACGAGCAATCAGCCTTGGGCATTGGCAGTAGACAAACGGAATGGCGATATTTATTATACGCATCCGTCTACGGGTGTTTGGAAATTCAATCAGGATGGTCCGGATACGCAAGTTGGTGTTAATGAAAGTTCTCTTTTGTGTATGGGAATCGTTGTTGATGCCGCTGGTGATATCTATGTGTCGGAAGCTGCTAACAGTGGTGTGCACCGTATTGTGAAATATATGCATGATGGCTCATCATGGCAGCGTTCTGTAATAGCCGGTAATACCGAACAGGCTTATGTAGACGGTTCGTTCAACGAGGCTCGCTTTTCTTTCCCCGGTGGTTTGGCTGTAGGTCCTGATGGAAATATTTATATTGCAGGTAACGGTGCCTATGGTGGTGACATTAATAATGCAGACCAAAGTATCCGTGTACTGGATTTGCAGAATCATGTGGTGCGTACTGTTGCAGGAAGTTCTTTGGCAGGGTATAATGATGCCAATGGTTCTGCTGCGACATTCAGCGGACCGGAAGATGTGGCTGTAGATAAGGACGGATTGATCTATGTACTTGACAGAAAGAATAATGTGGTAAGAAAGATTGTTTACGAGTAAACAGGACAGGAGTTGACAAGGCTTGTGCATAAGCAAGCCTTGTCAGACTATCCAATCACTTTTTAATTTAGAAAAATGTAAACCCTATAATCCTGAAGAAACAATGAAAAAGAATTTTGTTCTATTGCTGTGCTTTATTCTCGCAATGGGAATGGTTTCATGCGGTGATGATAAACTGGATGAGGCTATTGATACTGAACAAGGAGGCGATGACGGAAAAGACGATGGTGATGACGGTGATGACGGTGAAAAACCGGAGCCGGCAAAAGCAGTCAGTTGGTTTGTTGCCCCGAATGGTAACGATTCGTCTAACGGAATGATTGCAACTCCGCTGAAAACAATCTCTAAGGCTTTGCTGAGAGCCAATCCCGGTGATACCGTGTTTTTGCGGGAAGGTGTGTATAATGAGCATGTGACTCCTTCGAAGTCGGGTACGCGCCAAAAGAGAATCACTATTAAAGCCTATAAAAATGAAGTTGTCAAGATTGACGGCACAGGACTGAAAATAGAGGGATGGGGCAATGCATTGGTACAAATTAAAGATGTGAATTTTATCACAGTGGAAAACCTGCATATCTGCAACGTCATAAATACTGCCAAGAATGCCGATCCTGAAGGTATTCATATCACGGGGACATCTAATAATATTGAGATTCGCGGATGTGAAATTTATAATGTCAAAAACACGTGTACACGAGCCGGACAAGATGTGAACAACGGTCTGGATGATTGGCGTAGCGCCCATGCCATTTTGATAACAGGATTTCATACAACTCCTGTCAGAGACATCCTGATTGAGAAATGTGATATTCATGATATTCATAGCGGTACGAGTGAGACATTCTCACTGGTGGGTAATGTGACGAATTTTACCATACAAGACAATAAAGTGCATGATGTGGAAAATATCGGTATTATTGTAGCAGGAGGAGAAAACTTGAATCCTGGTGGCGACTTGTCTGTTAATTTTGCGCGTGACGGTGTAATCCGTCGTAATAAGATATACAGATGTACGCATCAGAATTCGACGGATTATTGGGGAACAGATGCCTATGGTGCTATTGGTATCTATATATGTGGAGGGGCACGTACGATTGTCGAGCAAAATGAAGTGTGGGGATGCGACCGTGCCATCGGACTGGTGAGTGAAAGCGATCAATATTCCACTACGGATTGTATTGTGCGAAGCAATATAATTTACAACAACTATCGTACGGGGATTTATATGGGCAACTATATAGGCTTCTTCGACGAAGTAAGCGGTACGAGAAACTGCCATATACTGAACAATACGCTTTATCATAACAATTTGGTAGGTGGTTCATACAACGGTACAAACAATACCGAAGGTATCAAGGATAATGAAGACAGTTGCGAAGGCGAACTCCGCATGACGAAAAACTGCTATGATAACGTCATTGCGAACAACCTTGTATATGCGGTAACAGACAGGGATATTTTCGTACGCAAATACACTACGAGCGGAACAGGCAACAAGATAAGCAACAATATCTATTATTCCACCAATCCCAAAAACAAGCGTTGGGTATGGGAAAACGTAGAATACACCTCATGGGAAGCCTATAAAGCAGCCAGTGGAGATACGGGTTCCTTGTTCGATATAGACCCTCTGTTGGTCAATCCGAGCTTGAGCAATCCTAACTTCCGGCTGAAAACAGGTTCACCGGCTGTCAATGCGGGATGGTTTATCAGTTCCTACTTTAATGGCACTGAAGATTTTGCAGGAAATGCACGTTACAGCGGTTCCTCTATCAGTATAGGAGCCTATCAATAAAGTTCAATAGGGTATTATTTTTATAGAGAAAACATGAAAAAATATATAAAAGCAATCTACTTTTTATTTATGGGAGCATTACTGTGCGGATGCTCTAATCAGTCGGCTGCAGGGTGGTATGTATCCCCCGGTGGTGACGACCTGGCGGAAGGCGGAAAGAATACTCCGTTGAAGACAGTGGCTAAGGCATTGGAATATGCCCTTCCGGGAGACACCGTCTTTTTGCGTGAAGGGGCATATCATGAGTTTGTCATTCCTACACGTTCGGGCGAACCGGGAAAAGCGATTACTATCAAAAGCTATCCTGGCGAAACAGCCAAGATTGACGGTACAGGCTTGAAGCTGGAAGGATGGTCGGCATTGGTGCAGTTGAGAGATATACAACACTTGACACTGGAAGACTTACATATATGCAATGCGGTGAATGCATCTCCCAATTCCGATCCGGAAGGGATACTCATTAACGGAAAATCGGGTGATATCACAATCCGCAACTGTAAAATATACAATATCAAGAGCGTGTGTCTGGATACGCACGGTAAAGACGATTGGCGCAGTGCCCACGCCATCCTGGTGCTTGGGACCAACGATGAGACACCGATACGCAACCTTACAATTGAGCAGTGTGAGATTTTTGATATGCACACCGGAACGAGTGAATCGTTGACGATTGCCGGAAACGTTGACGGATTTGTTGTTCGGGATTGTGAGGTGCATGATGTCGAAAATATCGGAATCATTGTGGCCGGCGGCGATAATCTTAATCCGGGTGGGGATATCAAGGTGAATTATGCCCGCAACGGAATCGTTCGCAGGAATAAAGTATATAGGTGTACTCATCAATACACCCCTGAGTTTTGGGAAGTGGTTTGTAATAATCCTGCGGCTTACGGGGCTATCGGCATTTATGTCTGTGGCGGAGCGAATACTGTCATTGAGCAAAACGAAGTATGGGAGTGCGACCGTGCCATCGGACTGGTGAGTGAAAGCAACGAACTGTCCACAAAAGATTGTATCGTACGCAATAACTTTGTGTACAACAACTACCGCACAGGCATATATATGGGAGATTATATAGGATATACCAATGGCGGGACTTCCGGATGCCATATTGTGAACAATACTCTATATAACAATAATTTAGTAGGCGGCTCATTGAACGGGACCAACAATTCGGGACAGATAAACGATGCAAAAGACAGTGAAGGAGAAATCCGTCTGACGGAAAACTGCACGGATAATGTAATAATGAATAACCTTATTTATGCATTGAGCGACCGGGATATATTCATACGTAAATATACGGCAACGGGAGACAGGAATGAAATAGGGTACAATCTTTATTTTTCTCCCGGGCAAAAGGTACAGAAATGGTTCTGGGACGGAAAAGAATATACAGACTTCGCAGAATGGCAGAAAGCCAGCGGAGACAAGAACTCTGTTTACAATGTAGATCCGCAACTGAAAAACAAGGAGGTAGAAAAACCTGACTTGCATTTATTGTCCGAATCTCCTGTCAGAAATGTTGGATTTATTATGTCGGGCGCAATAATTGGTGAGTATGATATAGACGGTGATAAACGTCTCGGAGATAACAAGATAAATATCGGTGCCGACCAGTAAATTGTATATTTCTCCTGAGATGGGGACAAATATGCAGGTTCAAGAATTTATGAAACTTAACTATATAAGTTATGAAGAAAATACTTCTATTGTTTATTTTACTTCTCGTAGTAGTCAAAGGTTATGCGGACGTGTTCGACGGTGTACAGGGACTTGTAGACCGCCGGGCGCCGTGGCTTGCCAAGCACATCCGCTTTGAGGCAGTATCCTCTCCGGACGGTGATTGCTTCACTCTGCAAACTATCGGGAAGAATCTGGTAGTAAAAGCTACTGACGCAAACACAGCGGCAGTTGGTGTCAATTGGTATTTGAAATACTATTGTCACCGAAGCATGTCTCATCTTGGTGACCAGCTCGCCCCCGTAACTGAGCTTCCGGTCGTAGAACAACCAGTAACAGTCAAAACCTCTGCTATATATCGCTATGCTTTAAATTACTGTACTTATAACTACACCATGAGTTTTTATACCTGGGATGACTGGCAATGGGAACTCGACTGGATGGCGCTTAATGGGGTGAACCTGATGCTTGTGGCCAACGGCTCGGAAGCCGTATGGCAAAACGTGCTCAGGCGGATGAACTATTCGGAGAAGGAAATAGCCGATTTCATCACCGGTCCGGCTTATAATGCCTGGTGGCTGATGGGAAACATCGAAGGTTGGGGAGGTCCTATGCCCCAGTCGCAGATAGACAGCCGGAAGAAATTGGTTCAGAAAATGCTGGCACGCATGAAGTCGTTGGGGATTGAACCTTTAATGCCCGGTTTTTATGGAATGGTGCCGAGTAACTTGAAGACCAAAAGCAAAGCTCATATTATCCCGCAGGGAAATTGGGGAGCTTTCACGCGTCCCGATATCCTTGATCCCACAGATCCGGAGTTTGAACGTATTGCCGCCATTTTCTATGACGAGACACGCCGGCTGTACGGTTCGGATATCCGTTTCTTCTCCGGCGACCCGTTCCATGAGGGGGGAGCTACGGAGGGAGTGTCTTTGGGAGATGCCGGACGGGCTATACAAAAAGTGATGCAGAAGCATTTCCCCGGTTCTATCTGGGTGTTGCAAGGCTGGCAGGATAATCCTAAACCCGGTTTATTGGAAAAACTGGACAAGAGGTATGTGCTTGTTCAGGAATTATTTGGCGAGAATACCAATAATTGGGAAACCCGTAAGGGATACGAAGGAACTCCTTTTATATGGGCTACTGTCACTAATTTCGGTGAACGGCCGGGGATTAATGGAAAACTGCAACGTTTTGCCGATGAAGTTTATAGAGCTTCCCAAGGCGAATATTCTTCTTATATGAAGGGGGTGGGGATATTGCCCGAAGGCATAAACAATAATCCGGTGGCTTATGAACTGTTGCTTGAACTGGTATGGCATAAGGAACACGTAGATGTCGACCGGTGGATTGACGCCTATATCACAGCACGTTATGGTAAGATAACCAATGAAGTACGTGCAGCTTGGAGATTGATGTTGAAATCAATATACAGCAGTGAGGTAGGTTATCAGGAAGGACCTCCTGAAAATATTCTTTGTGCACGTCCGTCGTTGGAGCTTAAATCGGTTTCCAGTTGGGGGCGGCTGGCGAAGAAGTATGATTTGGAACTTTATAAGGAAGCGGCATTGTTATTTGCCGGAGCATTGCCGGAATTTCGCAATGTCCGTACATACCGCATTGATTTGATTCACTTCCTGCGGCAGATGATAGCTAACGAAGCCGATCAGGTCTTTGCGGGTATCGTAGCCACTTATCAAGCGAAGGATGCGGAGAAATTCGAGAAGGAAACGCGCCGGTTCCTTACGATGATAGATACGGAAAATGAATTATTGTCTCAAGATCCTTTCTTCCGTCTGAGCACCTGGCAACAACAGGCCAAAGATGCAGGCGGCACTTCTGCCGAGAAAAGTAATAATCTCCATAACCTGATGATGTTGATTACTTATTGGGGAGAGCATGTGACTTCGGAGGATAACCTGCATGATTATGCTTACAAAGAGTGGGCGGGTATGATGAATACCTATTATAAAGACCGTTGGATTGTATATTTCGACTATTTGCGTGCACAGCTTCGTGGCGAACAGGCAAAAGCTCCCGATTATTTCCATTGGGAACGTGAGTGGGTGGAGAAGAATCTGAAAATCGCTGACGATGCGCCGCGTATGTCTCTGGAAGAGATTGTGAATGAGATAACTCTTCCGGCTGCCTGCCCGTCATCAGACTTGGCGGAGCTTATCGATACGAAACCGATTGATGAGGCCAAGTGGGAACAGTGCAAATCGGCCTACAACAGTGCATGGGGGGTGACCGATGTCCGTTATAGCCGTACTAACGTGCCGGTGACGGATGTAATGGCTGCCCGCACCTGGAAAGGTACAGCATGGAAGGGGGAAAAGGTCAATGCATTGGCATTGCTCTGGACTACGCGCGACTGCAAAAACATACGGGCGGAAGTCAGCGACCTGAAAGGTTCGGGCGGTGCGGTGATTCCGGCTTCTGCCCTCCGTACTTATTTTTTGCGTTATATCATGACCGATGAGTTGAGTAAAGATGGCAAGTCGGGCTGCGGATATCGCACCAATCATGCGGAGTTTGATTCTTCAATGGTAGCGGATGTGTTGGATATAAAGAGAATATGTGACATCAAAAGCCGTCAGACACAACCGGTATGGCTCAGTTGTCAGGTGCCTTCCGATACCCCCTCGGGAACATATCGGGGCAAGCTGACCTTTCCCGACAGTTCGTTTGCTCCTTTGGATATAGAACTGAAAGTATCCGGCAGGCAACTGCCGCCTGCTGCGGAATGGGCTTTTCATCTTGATTTGTGGCAGAATCCTTATTCGGTGGCGCGTTATCATCAGGTTCCTTTATGGAGTAAAGAGCACTTTGCGGCTATGCGTTCCATTTTTCTGCCGTTGGCAGATGCCGGACAGAAATGTATTACAGCTTCCATTATGCATCAGCCTTGGGGCGGGCAGACTGAAGACCCGTTTGATTCAATGGTGATGCGTGTACGTCAGTTGGATGGAAGCTGGTTGTATAATTATGAAGTATTCGACCGTTGGGTGGAGTTTATGATGTCTTTGGGCATTGACCGTGAGATAAATTGTTATTCACTGATTCCTTGGAAGTTATCTTTCCGCTATTACGATCAGGCTTCTGATGGCATGAAATCGGTGAAAGCTGAAGTCGGAACTGCTGAATACCGTGATTACTGGCTTCCCTTCCTGAAAGACTTCGCCCGCCATTTGAAGGAAAAGGGCTGGTTTGAAATAACAACTATCGCCATGGACGAACGTCCGATGGAGCAGATGCAGAAAGCGATTGCGTTGATACGCGAAGCGGAGCCGGGCTATAAAGTGGCTCTTGCCGGCAACTACCATGATGAAATTGAGAGCGACATTTATGATTATAGCATAGCTTCCGGTCAGGTGTTTCCGGCGGATGTACTGGCAAAGCGGAAGGCGGAAGGGAAGAAAAGCACTTATTATACTTGCTGCACTGAGGCGCGTCCGAATATGTTCACTTTCTCACCTCCGGCAGAATCGAGCTGGCTTGCCTGGTATGCGGCTGCCGAAAACTTTGACGGGTATTTGCGTTGGGCATATAATAGTTGGGTGAAGGAGCCGTTGCAAGATACCCGTTTCCGTACTTGGGCTGCCGGAGACTGTTTCCTGTTTTATCCGGGCGGGCGTTCTTCCGTCCGAATGGAAAAGTTGCAGGAAGGAATCCAGGACTTTGAGAAGATTCGTATACTGAGGGATGAGTTTAAGAATCATCCGGCCAAGTTGAAACGGATTGAACAGATATTATCAGACTTTCGTCTTGAACGCCTAGCAGATGCCCCGGCGGGAAAAATGGTGGACAAAGCCCGGAAAGCAATTAATAATTTTTGAGAAGAATATGACTAAACTAATTTATTATAAGCAATAAGGATTATGAAAAAGATATTTTTCAGTTTAACAATGGTATGTTTGTTTATCGCTTTCTCGGCGTGTAAGCAAAATAAAGGGGATACGGTTCAGCCTATTGTGGTAGAAACGCCGGTGCGTCCTGCCGGACAGGAGGATGTGATTCGGCTGACTGCTCCCAAAATTGATACGGTACGTGTCGGATTCATCGGATTGGGAATGCGTGGTCCGGGAGCTGTCGCACGCTTTACGCATATTCCGGGAACACAGATTAAGGCTTTATGCGATATCCGTCAGGATTGTGTGGAGAAAGCGCAGAATATTCTGCGGGAAGCCGGTCTGCCGGAAGCTGCTGCTTATTACGGGGATGAAAATTCATGGAAACAGTTGTGTGACAGGGACGATATTGATCTTGTTTATGTGGCGACGGACTGGAGACATCATGCCGAAATGGGTATCTATGCGATGGAGCACGGAAAACACGTTGCTATTGAAGTCCCGGCTGCTATGACATTGGAGGAAATCTGGAATCTTATAAATACTTCCGAAAAGACCCGCAAGCACTGTATGCAACTGGAGAATTGTGTGTATGATTTCTTTGAACTCACTACGTTGAACATGGCTCAACAGGGTGTGTTTGGTGAAATTCTGCATGTAGAAGGGGCGTATATTCATAATCTGGAGGATTATTGGTCGTCTTACTGGAACAATTGGCGTATGGACTACAATCGTAACAACCGCGGAGACGTATATGCTACACACGGCATCGGTCCTGCTTGCCAGTTGCTTGACATTCATCGGGGGGATCGCATGAAAACGCTGGTGGCAATGGATACAAAGGCGGTGAACGGTCCGGCATATATCCGGAAAACAACGGGCGAAGAGGTGAAAGACTTTCAGAACGGCGACCAGACTACTACTGTGATTCGTACCGAAAACGGCAAGACGATGCTTATCCAGCATAATGTAATGACTCCGCGTCCGTATAGCCGTATGTATCAGTTGGTCGGCACCGACGGATATGCCAGCAAATATCCGGTTGAGGAATACTGTCTGCGTCCGGAACAGGTGGATACGAATGTGGTGCTCAATCATGAGAACCTGAACGCTCACGGGGCTATGCCCGAAGAGGCAAAAGTGGCAATGATGAACGCATACAAGCATCCTATTCATGTGGAATTGGAAGAGACGGCCAAGAAAGTTGGCGGTCATGGCGGTATGGACTATATAATGGATTACCGGCTGGTTTATTGCTTGCGCAATGGATTGCCGTTGGATATGGATGTCTATGATTTGGCCGAATGGTGCTGCATGGCCGAGTTGACTCGTCTTTCCATTGAAAATAACTCGGCTCCGGTAGCAGTACCCGATTTTACACGCGGTGGGTGGAACAAGGTTACTAAGTATCAACATGCTTTTGTAAACTAAGAGGAGAAACAGATGAAACAACAACAATTTTATAAAAATCTGCTTTGTCTGTTGATGCCGTTTCTACTGAGTGCCTGTTTGTCTTCGAAAGAGCGTATCAAGGCAGATGCGGGAGCTTTTACTATTGACGGCAAGGATGTACAGTTGATTTGCGGGGAGATGCATTATCCCCGCATCCCTCACGAATACTGGCGCGACCGGCTGCAGAGAGCCCGTGCGATGGGGCTGAACACAATCTCGGTTTACGTGTTTTGGAACTTTCACGAGCGTCAGCCCGGTGAGTTTGATTTCAGCGGGCAGGCAGATGTTGCCGAGTTTGTCCGTCTGGCACAGGAAGAAGGTTTGTATGTGATATTACGTCCGGGACCTTATGTCTGTGCTGAGTGGGACTTCGGCGGATACCCTTCTTGGCTGTTGAAAGAAAAGGACATGGTTTACCGCAGCAAAGATTCCCGCTTCCTGCAATATTGTGAACGGTATATAAAAGCGCTTGGCAAACAGTTGGCGCCGTTGACTGTCAATAACGGGGGAAATATACTCATGGTGCAGGTGGAAAACGAATATGGCTCTTACGCGGCGGATAAGGAATATCTGGCAGCTCTCCGCGATATGATAAAAGATGCAGGGTTCAATGTCCCGCTGTTTACTTGTGACGGTGGCGGACAGGTTGAGGCCGGACATATCGATGGGGCATTGCCGACATTGAATGGAGTATTCAGCGAAGATATCTTTAAAATCGTGGATAAATATCATCCGGGCGGTCCGTATTTTGTGGCGGAATTTTATCCGGCATGGTTCGACGTATGGGGACAGCATCATTCGACGGTCGATTATAAACGTCCGGCGGAACAACTGGACTGGATGCTGGGGCATGGAGTATCTGTCAGTATGTATATGTTTCACGGAGGAACGAATTTCTGGTATACGAACGGTGCGAATACGGCCGGTGGCTACCGTCCGCAGCCTACAAGCTATGATTATGATGCGCCTTTGGGGGAATGGGGAAACTGTTATCCGAAATATCATGCTTTCAGGGAGGTTATTCAGAAATATTTGCCTCAAGGAACGGTTCTGCCGGAAGTGCCTGCTGATAATCCTACGACGGCATTTGCAACGATTGAACTGAAAGAAAGTGCTCCGCTGAAAGCTGCTTTTCATCAGACTACCGAATCGGAAAATGTGCTTTCAATGGAAGATTTGGGAGTTGATTTCGGTTATATACATTATGAGACTACTCTCAACAAGGCGGGCAAGCAAAAACTGATAATACAGGATTTGCGTGATTATGCCGTGATTCTGGTCGACGGTAGACAAGTGGCAAGCTTGGATCGCCGTTACAATCAGAACAATGTGATGCTCGATATCCGGAAAGCTCCTGCTAAATTAGAAATATTGGTCGAAAATTCGGGCCGTGTCAATTATGGTCCTGATATATTGTTCAACCGGAAAGGAATTACGAATCAGGTATTGTGGGGAGATGAAAAGTTGACCGGATGGTCTATCACTCCTTTGCCGCTTTACAAAGAAAAGGTCTCCGAAATGAATTTTGGCGGGAGTATCCAGGGGAAACCGGCTTTCCATCGGGGAATATTCACCATTCAGAAGAAAGGCGACTGCTTTGTTGATATGAGCCGTTGGGGGAAAGGTGCTGTTTGGGTGAATGGTAAATCGCTAGGACGGTTTTGGAATATCGGTCCGCAGCAGACTTTATATTTGCCTGCCCCGTGGCTGAAAGAAGGGGAGAATGAAATAGTCGTTTTTGAAATGGAAGATACCGGCAACCGTACTTTACAAGGGTTGGACCGTCCCATACTTGATAGTTTGGGAGTGGACAAGAATTATCGGCAAGGGCAACGCCGCGCCGTTCAGGGAACTCCGATTCTTGAGAAGGGGGATGTTGCACTGGAAGCTACCGTGCAGGAAACCAATGACTGGCAACAATTTGCATTTCCTGTTGCCGCTACTCTCCGCCATTTTTGCATCGAAACGCTTTCTTCTTATACCGATGACAATCAAGCTTGTATTTCAGAGGTTGAGTTGTTGGATGATAAGGGACAGGCGATTGATAAGACAAAGTGGGATGTGGTTTATGTAAGTAGTGAACTGTCTGATAAAAATCTTGGGATAGGAGAGAATTTATATGATGGCGATGTCTCTTCATTCTGGCATACAGACCCGGCTGTTAGTTCTACTCATCCTCATCAGATCATTATTGATATGAAAGAGATATATAAGGTTTCTGCCCTGCGGGTGAAAGTGCGTGAAGGGTCATTCTTATCCGGAAAAGTAAAAGATATCCGGATATATACCCGCCCGCAATTCTTTTTGTTTCGTCAGTAGGTTACAGGATTGAATCACATCATATTTGCCCTTTCCTCACGTTTTCATCTCTCTGCTTATTGAGATTGGTGTGCGGAAAGGGCTTCTCTTTCTAAAAAGTTTTTATTCATTTTTGCCCTCATACCCTCATAAATATCTTGAATCGCTTTGTTCATCGTTGTTTCCTCTATGGTGTCAGGTCGTTTTATCCCCCTGATAGTAACTTTTGCCCTCATACTGATTTTTTACTTTTAACAACTAATAGGCTTGTAACCAGTGTAATATATGTTTCTTGTGCTAAGTCTGTATACTCCATGCCGGCTGCTTTTTGTGCCTGATTTGCTTCATATAGCCTCTAATCTTATGCCTGTTTCGGTTTCAAGTACCCGTTTTTCTTCTTTTTCTCCTATATATCATACGTAAAGCCCTTATATATTATTATTGCTGTCCGATAAAACTCAGAAAACGCGATACAGTATGGCTCGAACGCTGAT
>NZ_CABUHK010000039.1 GCF_902491285.1 uncultured Bacteroides sp.
ATTTAGCAAGCAAACAATATTGACAAGGAAATGACTATGAGACATGAAATTATTTGGGTTATACGTAGGCGACTTTCAAATCTCCCTCCAATTAGCATTTTCGGCTTAAAGGCAACGCATTCATGAGTTAAACTCAACGGGCGATGGGGTTACGCTGCTCAGCCCCTCTGCAAAGAAAAAGGTTCTTCGTCAAATTTGGTGGTAAATTCTTTATCTCTTTATTTCCAAGTTAATAATTATCCCTTTTTACTCACTTTCATAAGAAAATATAGGCACTGACTGAATTAGCTAAATGAGCGGAGAAAAACTTACCACCAAATTTGACGAAGAACCAAGAAAAAGAAAACATTTCTCATATTCTCATAACATACACCGTAATTACATATAAATCAACAAGATAGCACTATGAGAAATAAAATCAAAAACGGGATTTCTCATACTTTTTCCACCACTTTAGCCTAAAAACAGTGTATTTCTCATGCATTTATCAATCATTTCTCATAAGGAAAGCAACACTTCTGAAACAGAAGAATTATTAAACAGCAACATTTGTCAAGGTAAACATGAAGGAATGTACCGCTTAATTTCATATCATCAAGCGGTACTTTACAACACACAAAGCAGACATCAAGATGTCATCCCACTATTGTCCGGACATCTTTCCTTAGCCATCTGTACATCCTCCCTTAGCCATGTGGAAGGGCTCACTTCTGTAAACAAATAAGCTGACAGCCGTAGATAGATACGACCACATATATGAACAAAAAAGCCCACAATTGTGAGCCCCTACACATGATGAAGGGAAAACATTAGAATAACAAAGGATTGACATACAACATACAAAGAATGACATATAATATATAAGGAAGTTACGTATGACATATAAGGAACCGACATATAATATATAAGGGCTTTACGTATGATATATAGGAGAAAAAGAAGAAAAACGGGTACTTGAAACCGAAACAGGCATAAGATTAGAGGCTATATGAAGCAAATCAGGCACAAAAAGCAGCCGGCATGGAGTATACAGACTTAGCACAAGGAAACATATATCACACTGATTACAAGAATATTACTTGCTAAAAGTAAAAAATCAGTATGAGAGCAAAAGTTACTATCAGGGGGATAAAACGACCTGCTACCATAGAGGAAACAACGATGAACAAGGGGATTCAAGCAATTTATGAGGGTATGAGGGCAAAACTCAACAAAACTTTTATGGGAAGAACCTACCAACAGAAAGATACAATGGAGTTGGACAAAGTTTTCACTCCGGCATTTTGCAGGGCTTCGAGAGGTATCTATTGGAGAAGATTGCAAACCGGTATATGCCAGCCAGGATATTAATCATTCCCACTTTCTTATCAACAATCATAGCCGGGTATTATCCCATTCCGGATGCCGAAACAATTTCCGACTTGCAGTGTTCTAACCACAACGAATGGCATTGGTTTCTTTGGGCTTCAAAGGAGAAAAGACTTCTTGTATGTAAATCAAGGATATGCGCAAACTACATAGTGTGGGACGGTATATTGATAGCTAATTCCCAAGAAAGCGTTCAGGGATTCCCACTTTAGTTATCAGGAGCCGTCATCCCTAATACCACACTATGTTTTATTTTTGTTTGTTTGTATGCTAATGCCCTGCGCTGTGAAGCGCGGGGCATTCATTTATCTAAATCTTATATTCTTCTATCTTCCGATATAGCGTAGTAAGCCCTATTTTCAACAAGCGGGCTGTCTCCGTCTTATTCCCTTTTGTATATTCCAACACACGTGCAATATGCCTGCGCTCCATCGCAGCCAGTTCAAAACTGCCCGTTGTATCGTCCGAACATTCATAGTGACTGTTCTGAATCTCCAAAGGAAGGTCGCAGACATCCAATCGCCCGCCTTCACAAACTATCAGACTGCGTTCGATTACGTTTCTCAGTTCGCGGATATTCCCTTTCCAGGGCTGTTGCTCCAATGCATGAAGAAAGGCGGGAGTCATTTCACAGATTGCATACGAGAGCTTTTCAGAAAATCTTTTGGCAAAGGCGGCAGCAAGAATCTTAATATCTCCTGCACGTTCGCGAAGCGCAGGAAGATGTACCTGAAATACGGAAAGGCGGTAGAACAAGTCTTCACGGAACCGCCCTGCCTTGATTTCTTCCTGCAAGTTGCGGTTAGTGGCGGCAATGACACGTACATTGACCCGTGTCGGTTTGGTGTCGCCTATCTTTATATATTCACCAGTTTCGAGGATACGCAATAACTTAGCTTGCAGTTCAAATGCCATCTCACCGATTTCGTCCAGAAAGATAGTTCCGTTGCTGGCTTCTTCAAAAAGCCCTTTCTTATCTTTTACCGCACCGGTGAACGAGCCGGCTCTATGCCCGAACATTTCGCTTTCCAGCAATTCCTTACTGAAAGAGGAACAATTGACCGCCACAAAATTCTGCTTGCTGCGTTTGCTGTTATAATGTATGGCCTGTGCAAACACTTCCTTTCCCGTTCCGGTTTCTCCGGTCAGCAATACAGGAACATCTGTCACGGACACCTTTTGCGCCAGCAAGACAGCGTCTTTCAATGTTTTCGATTCCCCCAGAATAGAATCGAACGAATACATCTGCCCGACTTTCTTTTCCAGTTTCTCCAGGCGGAGATTCATCTTCGCCTTTTCTACGGCACGGCTCACCAGAGGGATAATCTTATTGTTATCGTCTCCTTTCGTTATATAATCAAACGCACCATTCTTGATAGCCTGCACACCGTCGGGGATATTGCCATGGGCGGTAAGAAGAATCACTTCTACGTTGGGAGCCGTCTTTTTGATGTTCAACACCAAGTCCACACCATTTCCGTCCGGAAGAAAAACATCGCACAAAACCACATCGGGCGATTGGACTTCCAATTGCTTGACGGCAGCCTTACAGTCACCTGCCTGACACACTTCATACCCTTCGAGCCCCAACATACGAGCCAGAAGGCTGCGAATCTGGACTTCATCGTCAATAATAAGAATCTTACTCATACAATTTGCCTGTATTAAAATAGAAGAATGAAAAAACAGGGTGTGCAAATATAAGTTTTTTCAATGAATCCATGAACATTTTGCTTACGTAGTTCGTTATTTCCATAGGAAACTATTTACAAAATAAATATATGAAAATAATCATTATCGGAGGCGTTGCAGGCGGAGCTACCACTGCTGCCCGAATCAGACGAGTAGACGAATCGGCAGAAATCATTCTTTTGGAAAAAGGGAAATATATATCGTATGCCAATTGCGGGCTACCTTATTATATAGGCGGAGTTATCGAAGAACGCGAAAAACTGTTCGTCCAGACTCCCGAAGCATTTTCTACACGATTCCGCGTAGATGTCCGCACGGAAAATGAAGTGATTTTTATCGACCGGAAAAGAAAGACGGTCACGGTGCGGCAAAGCAGCGAGGACACGTATGAAGAGAGTTACGACAAGTTGTTAATATCAACCGGTGCCTCCCCCGTACGTCCACCCCTGCCGGGGATAGACCTGAGCGGAATCTTCACGCTGAGAAACGTTGCGGATACGGATAAAATCAAAGCATATATCGACAGCCACGCTCCGCGGAAAGCCGTAGTGGTAGGAGCCGGATTTATCGGACTCGAAATGGCGGAAAACCTGCATGCGCAAGGGGCGAAAGTGTCGATTGTGGAAATGGGCAACCAAGTAATGGCGCCCATCGACTTTTCGATGGCTTCGCTGGTTCATCAACACCTGATGGACAAGGGGGTGAATTTATATTTGGAACAAGCCGTAGCTTCTTTTGAACGGAACGGCAAAGGATTGAAGGTCAACTTCAAGAACGGCCGGTCTATTGCAGCCGATATCGTTATCTTATCTATCGGGGTGCGTCCGGAAACGAATCTGGCACGGGCTGCCGAACTGACTATCGGCGCTGCCGGCGGCATTGCCGTGAATGATTACCTGCAAACGTCCGACGAATCCATCTATGCGATTGGCGACGCGATTGAATATCGCCATCCGATTACCGGAAAGCCCTGGCTCAATTATCTTGCCGGACCCGCCAACCGCCAGGGGCGTATCGTCGCAGACAATATACTGGGAGCGAAGATTCCGTATGAAGGCTCCATCGGCACTTCCATCGCCAAGGTTTTCGACATGACGGTGGCCTCTACCGGATTGCCCGGAAAACGATTGCGGCTGGAAGGAATTGATTATATGTCGTCTACCATTCATCCGTCTTCCCACGCCGGATATTACCCGGATGCAATGCCGATGAGTATAAAAATCACTTTCGACAAGCAGACAGGACGGCTGTACGGAGGACAGATTGTGGGCTATGACGGAGTGGACAAGCGGATTGACGAACTTGCGCTTGTCATCAAGCATGAGGGAACCATCTACGACCTGATGAAAGTGGAACAGGCTTATGCGCCCCCGTTCTCTTCCGCCAAGGATCCGGTAGCACTTGCGGGCTATGTGGCAGAAGATATTATTACAGGCAGAACGAATCCTGTGTATTGGAGAGAATTGAGAGACATTGAAATGGAGAACAAATTCCTGCTGGATGTCCGCACTTCGGATGAATTTGCTTTAGGAACGTTGCCGGGAGCCGTGAATATCCCGTTGGATGAACTTCGCGACCGGCTGTCGGAACTGCCGAAAGACCGGATGATTTATACGTTCTGCGCTGTCGGGCTACGGGGATATCTCGCCTACCGTATCTTGACACAACACGGATTTGACAAGGTACGTAATCTGTCGGGCGGACTGAAAACTTACCGTGCCGCTACTGCCCCTATCATCCTGCACGAAGAAAATGAGAATGAAACGCTGGAAACGCCCGCACAGCAAGAGACAACGGCACAAACCGGACAACCTGCCACCCCCGCCGCAACCGCCCAGACAATACGGGTGGATGCTTGCGGACTGCAATGTCCCGGCCCGATTCTGAAGATGAAAAAGACTATGGACGGACTGGCTTCGGGCGAACGGGTGGAGATTACGGCAACTGATCCGGGATTCCCACGTGACGCCGCCGCATGGTGCAGCTCGACCGGCAACCAACTGATTTCGAAAGAAACATCCGGTGGAAAATCTGTTGTTATTATAGAAAAAGGAGAACCAAAATCATGTAATATTGTTACTACTTGTGATGGCAAAGGAAAAACTTTTATCATGTTTAGTGATGATTTAGATAAAGCTTTAGCTACCTTTGTGCTCGCTAATGGCGCAGCAGCCACGGGACAGAAAGTCACAATCTTCTTTACCTTTTGGGGATTGAACGTCATCAAAAAGTTGCATAAGCCGAAAGTGGAGAAAGATATTTTTGGAAAGATGTTTGGTATGATGCTGCCTTCAAGCTCCAAGAAGCTGAAACTTTCAAAGATGAGCATGGGCGGAATAGGCGGAAAGATGATGCGGTATATCATGAAGGAGAAAGGAATCGACTCACTCGAATCACTGCGTCGGCAAGCTCTGGAAAACGGCGTCGAATTCATCGCTTGCCAGATGTCGATGGATGTGATGGGAGTGAAAAAAGAAGAACTCCTGGACGATGTGACCATCGGCGGCGTAGCAACGTATATGGAACGAGCGGACAATGCCAACGTCAATCTGTTTATTTAACAGGAAGAATTAATAAAATATATTCAATAAGATATGAAAACAATATGTGCAATGCGTGATGTATTCAGAGCCATGACAAACTTTGAATCTGCATTTGAAAAAGTCTACCGGATATCACTGAACGAAGCTATGATATTGTGCTGCCTCAAGTGCTCAACGGAAAGAATGACAGCCACCAACCTGGCAAAACAAACAGACTTGAGCCCGTCGCATACATCAAAAATGCTCCGGATACTGGAGGAAAAAGAGCTAATCATCCGGACACTCGGAAACGAAGACCGCCGGCAAATGTATTTCCATCTGTCCCAAGCGGGTAAACAACGGGTGAACGAACTGGAACTTGATAAAGTTGAAATACCGGAATTACTAAGACCTTTGTTTTAACAACGGATTTTCAAACAAATTCCCGCAAACAGTAAAACAATGAGCAATCCGCCTGAACATGGGCAGATTGCTCATTGTTCTTACAGAAAAGAACAAAAAGAAAGATGTTAATTTTCCGGCAAAATAATTTTTCAGGCGAACCTTTTCTTTTTTTTCTTGTTGTTTGTAACAAAAGCCCCAAGGTACCAGGGCATGATTTTATATAACCTAAACATTATAAAGATATGAAGAAATTAATTCCTATTTTATTGGCGGTCTTTGCACTCGCTTCCTGCGAAAAAGACCCGGACATGGGTAAGCTGGATGACAACTATCTGGTATACACTAACCACGACGAGAAAGCTGACTTCAAAGTTCCTACTTTCTTTCTGGCACCTCAGATCCTGGTGATCAGTGACAGTAAAGAACCGGAATATCTCGAAGGAGAAGGCGCTGAACAAATTTTGGCTGCTTACACGGAAAACATGGAAGCCAGAGGATATACGGCCGCTGCCGACAAAGAAAGCGCTGACCTCGGTATTCAAGTGAGCTACATCGCAAGTACTTATTATTTCACCAGCTACGCACAGCCGGAATGGTGGTGGGGATATCCCGGTTACTGGGGCCCGAACTACTGGGGCGGAACCTGGGGTGGCGGATGGTACTACCCGTATGCTGTGACTTACAGCTATAGTACCAACTCATTCCTGACAGAAATGGTGAACTTGCAAGCCGAACAAGGTGAAAGCAAAAAACTGCCTATTGTATGGACAAGCTACCTGACCGGATTTGACACTGGTTCCAAAGCTATCAACCGCACTCTCGCAGTGGAGGCTGTCAACCAGTCATTCGCTCAGTCACCTTATCTTACTAACAAATAATCAACTACAACTGTTATGAAAACAAGAAAAAATATATACTTCAAGGTGATAGCCTTGGCGGCTATTGCCATCGCCTTCGCCATGCCGGCCAAGGCACAGTTATCAGACAATGGATATGCCAACATCGACTGGCAGTTCAATGCCCCGCTAAGTAATCATTTCGCTGACAAAGCAAGTGGTTGGGGTATGAACTTCGAAGGTGGTTATTTTGTAACTCCCAACATCGGTTTGGGACTTTTCCTTAACTATCACAGCAACCACGAATACGTAGGTCGTGAAACGTTTAAAATGGCAGGCGGCGATGTAACTACCGACCAGCAACATACTATGTTCCAGTTGCCTTTCGGTGCTGCTGCACGCTACCAATGGAACCGCGGCGGTTCTTTCCAACCTTATGTCAGCGCAAAATTAGGTGCTGAATATGCGAAAATCCGCTCCAACTTCAATATGCTTGAAGCAAGAGAAGACAGTTGGGGATTCTATGCTTCTCCTGAAGTGGGTGTCAACGTATTCCCTTGGGTGTACGGTCCGGGCTTGCACTTTGCATTGTACTACAGCTATGGTACCAACAAGGCTGACGTACTGCATTACAGTGTAGACGGATTGAGCAACTTCGGCTTCCGCCTGGGTGTATCGTTCTAAAAAAGAACTACAACTGTCAGAATATTACGTTAATAATAAAAAGATGCCCTTCTACCGTTACAGGTGGAAGGGCATTTCTTTTTATTTTTTATCGGAAGGATTATTTTTTCTTCATCGCGCCATAAATCGCTTCCTGTATCCGTTCGCGAATATGCAGTTGATTGAGTTTACGATTGGTAACATCGGGATAGATGCGGTTGCTCAGGAAAACATACACTAGTTCGTTCTCGGGATCCACCCATGCACAAGTACCGGTAAATCCGGTATGGCCGTACACTCCGGCAGGAGCAACGGATGCACAATTTCCCTTCTTTGAATCTTGCATATCCGGCTTATCAAACCCTAAGCCTCGCCTGCTTATCTTTGACACTTCTGTGGTGAATAGCTGACAGGTTTCTTTGCTCAGATAACGTTTTCCGTCTATCTCTCCCCCATTCAGCAACATCTGATAGATATGCGCCACTTCACGGGCAGTAGAGAACAGCCCGGCATTCCCCGCCAGCCCGCCGAAGAAGGCGGAAGCCTCATCATGCACGAATCCCTGCAAGGTCTCTTTACGCAAGAAACGGTCTTTATTGGAAGGAACGATTTCTGATTTGGCAAAACGGCGCAAAGGCAAATAGCCGGTACGCTCCAACCCCATCGGCCCGTAAAACTCACGCTGCAAGTAGGCTTCCATAGGCATACCCGCCAACTGTTCCACCAACATTCCCAACAGAATGAATCCTATATCGCTATATACGTAACGTTTCTGCTTCAACGGAGTTTCCACGATTTTCTCTTCTATCACTTTCCGGAAAGAACGGTTCAACCACAGGCTGTCGCAAATCTGAACTGTATAATCTCCGGTCTTGACAGGAGATATGTATTCACTCTTAAACTTGAATTTCGGGTTCGCCCACGTAGCTGTCCCAATCCGCACCGGATGCTGTGCATCTTTGCGTGCGCTGAACAGTCTCCCGTCATAACTGTCCTTATCAATGGCTTCTTGATAGAAAGGAAGCCAGGGGGGCAGTCCGGACTGATGGTACAGGATTTCCCGAATCGTTATATCCTTCTTATCAGTACGTTGCAGAAACGGCAAATAATCGGAAATCTTATCAGTCAGATTAAAACGCCCCTTATCGTAGAGTTTCATGACGGCGAGCAGCGTTCCCGTTGTCTTGGAAAGGGAAGCCAAGTCATAGATGTCCGTAGATTCGACACGGGGACTTCCTTTTCCCGCATAAGTACCGAATGCCTTATCAAACATGATATGACCGTTTTTCAGGACTACCACCTGGCAACCGGGATAGGCACCCTGCTGAATACCGTCCAAGGCAATGGTGTCAATCTTTTTAAGAAGGGCGGATGAAAGTCCGTATTCCTCCGGAATGAAGTGCGAAGGGCTTTCCGGAGTGATAGTCACTCCCGCACCTGTCGGAAACAATCCGCCGAGACTTGCTGATAATCGGCCGTCCGCGGTAGCTTTGGCAAATAATATGTCAGCCGTCTGACGCTGTACGTCGCTATTGTGACTATGCCCCAATACCACTGCCGAAGCGTCAGATACCGCCCGGTGAATCTGCAACATCATTTTCCCGGGAGTGAAGAAGAGATAAATAGCCGGACTTTCGGGAGCGAACTTTGCAAAGAACGGGTGATAAGGAGCCAGGCGTTGTTCACTTACGGCTATTACGATTCGTTTATAAGCAGCCAGCGAATCACGCAGTCGCCGGTTTTCTTCTTCTGTCTGATTAGGACGGAGACGAAAACGTGACAGTGACGCATAGCGGGACATTTGTTTCGCCAATGTTTCCGTTTCTCCCGGTTTCCCGACTTCGAGCAATGCAATCCTCTGCGCCTTGTCGGCGTGGAGCGGCAGGATATGATTCTTATTATTCAGAACGGTAATTGCCGCCTGGTTCAGCCGACGAATCAAATCACGTGCCTGAGGGCTGTTGACTCGTTGTTCCAGACCGGACAACTGTACAAACGGCTTTTTCTTGAGTCCTAACACATACTTATAGGTCAATACTTTACGGCATTTATTTTCAATATCCTCTTTGCTCAGTTCCCCTTTTTCAACGGCTTCGAGCACGGCAGGAATTTCATCTTTCAGATTGCGCGGAGCAAGTACCATATCATTACCGGCTTTCAGTGCCTGCAAGCTGACGTTGCCGTTGCCGGACACTCCTTTCATAGCAAGGGCATCGGTGAATATCAACCCTTTGAAGGCCAACTCGTCCGTCAGCAAATCATAGACGACATTACGGGACAAAGAAGAAGGAAGTCCGCCTATCGGCTCGATAGCAGGCACTTGCAGATGTCCCACCATCATACCGCCCAGTCCGGCACGAATCGCTTTTTTAAAGGGATACAGTTCAACGCTGTCCAAACGCTCGCGAGTGAAAGGAAGCACCGGAAGCGCTTTATGTGAATCGACATCGGTGTCTCCATGACCGGGAAAATGTTTACAGACGGATAATACTCCCCCACCTTCCAGGCCATAAGCGTAAGCGATTACTTTATCTGCAACCTGCACCGGGTCTTCTCCGAAAGAACGGGTGTTGATGACCGGGTTCTTGGGATTGATGTTCACATCCGCTACCGGAGCAAAATTAACCTGCACTCCAATCTGCCGGCATTGACGGGCTACTTCTCTCCCGTATTCATAAATCAGTTGATTGTCACGGATGCATCCCAATACCATATTTCTTGGAAAAACAGGCGTTCCGCGCAAACGCATCGCCAGCCCCCATTCTCCGTCGAAAGTAATCATAACAGGTACTTTCGCCTGTTTTTGCGCCCGGTTTGTCAAGTCGACCTGGGTTTGCATCTTCCCACCGGAAAAAAGGAGTCCGCCTACCTTATAAGTATCGACAGCTTCGCGCAGCAGCTCCAGATTCCGTTTGGTATCTACCGGTGCAATGGTATAGATAAATAACTGCCCCACCTTCTCTTTAAAGGAGAGTTTGTTCATCACCGAGTCTACCCAATGACGGCAATCTTCATCCTGAAGAGCTTTATAAACTAACAGTGGTTCGGCAGTGGTGGTAACATTCTGAGCCGAGCTTGTGGCTTGTCCGACCGAGAATAGAATTAAAATCGCTAAAATTGAGGGAATTATCTTCATTTACGTTTCAAAGTCAAATTGAGACGACCCACACGCACACCACTTTTTCCTGAGTGCATGAGGGGCACCTCTTTTCCGTCCATATTCAAATAAGTTTTCGGACCTTTCATAAAGGTATGCGAATGTCCGCCCAAAATCACGTCGATATTGCGTGTTTTCGCAACCAGGCGTTCGTCCATCTGAATGCCCAGATGGGACAGGCATACAATCACGTCACACCCTTTCTTTTTCAGCAAGGCTGCTATCTCATTCGATACTTCGATAGGGTTTTCATAAACTACTCCTTCACATTTATTCGCCTGAATCAAACCTTCGGGCTTAGCTCCCAAGCCGAATACACCAATCTTCAAGCCGTATCTTTCGAGGATTACATAAGGCTTTACGATGCCTTTCAAGGGGGTAGCATCGAGGTTGTAGTTGGCGCAAACTACCGGAAAGTTTGCCATTTTGAAAAGACGTGCCATATTATCCAGGCCGAAATCAAACTCATGGTTGCCGATAGTCATGGCATCGTACCCCATTTCGTTCATCAACTTGACTTCCACTTCTCCCTGAAACATATTATAATAAGGTGTGCCTTGGGAAATGTCTCCACAATCGAACAACAGGACATTCTTATGTTCCTTGCGGAACCGGTCAAGGAAAGTAGCCCGGCGGACAAAGCCGCCTTCATCATAATTACGGTCGCCTTTCTGGTTGATAGGTTCGATACGGCTATGTACGTCGCTGGTCTGTAAAAGTATAAGTTCCTTGGTATCCTGCGCAAATATGGAAAAAGCAAAGCTCAATGCAAGGCATAACAGGAATGATATCTGAATTCTTTTCATATTCAATATTTTTAGATTCTCCTTCTTATTTTATGGTAATGCGTCCGTCCAGTTTGGAAGTAATCATTTTGCCTTCGGCAGTCTGCTTCCGGACATAATCGAGAAATAGGCCGCGTAAAGTAGCGCCATCGGGACATTCGCGTTTCTCTGCTTGCAGGAAAGCGTCCATCCGTCCGTTGCCGTCTGCCAGATAGTCGATGGTAGCTACCGTATAGAGTTGGTTGTCTTCCACGGGTTTGCCGCCAATTGTAGCATTTAATAATTCTCCATTCTTCGTGATTTCCAGACGAATACCACTTACACCTTCTCCGCGCAGGGAAGCAATCGCTTTAAAAAGTCGTTTCATGTCCGAGCCTTTCATTGTCAGGATACAAAGGGAATTCTCAAAAGGAAGTATTTCAAAGATTTCACTTACTGTGATTTCACCTTTCGGCAGGATATTGCGTAATCCGCCCATATTCACCAGGCCCATATCGGCAGGTTTGCCCAACATCGGAGCGGCAGCTTGCTGCAAGACGCTTGCTACGAGATTGGAAAGCAGGCTTTCAGGCCCCCCTTTATCCATTTTCATTTCACTGGTACCGATGACTTCATACATCATCCCGTCAATCTTATCCTTATAGGGCTTTAATACTTCGGCAGCTTTTTTGTCCGGATTAGTATCCCAGGAAGAATCAACCTTAATCATACTACCTTCCACTTTTGCCACTTGATAGTGAGCCGCAACCTCCCGTGTCGAGCGACAGGACGTGAACAGGAAACCACCTGCCAACGCTGCCACTATCAGATACTTTACATAAGTCTGTTTCATGTTCGCTATTTTTATTATTTATCAAGAATCTCTTTTAAATGCTTTTGCAATATTTCCTTGGGGATTAACTGCCGCTTGTACTCTGCAATCATTGTGGGACTTAAGCTACGACTTAATGCATATTCAACAACTTGACTATCTGCACTTTTACACAATAATATTCCTATACTCGGATTCTCATTTTCTTTTTTTACATCCCGGTCTAACGCTTCAAGATAAAAATCCAATTGCCCCAGATATTCCGGTCTAAACTCATTCGTTTTAATCTCCATCGCAACCAAGCATCGCAGTCCACGATGAAAAAAAAGCAAATCAATCCGAAAGTCTTTCATTCCGACCTGCACACGATACTCCTCATCCACAAACAAAAAATCTTTTCCCAATTCTAATATAAAATTCTTCATCTGTTTCACTAAGCCAGCCTGAAGACTTCTCTCACTATGATTTTCAGGCAAACCAAGAAAATCAACCATATATGTGTCTTTGAAAATCCGCCCGGCATCCGGATATGCTTTTTCCAATGCTAGTGATTGATGCGTATTCCCTAATAAACTCCGTTCATAAACACAAGCATCAATCTGCCTGCGAAGTTCCTGATAAGTAAGGTTTTCTCTATTACTTAATAATATGTAGAAAATGCGTTCTTCAGGAGACGTGCATCCGGACATTATCTCAAGATGGGCAGACCAGCCCACTTGTACCAATAAAAAGAGTACAGCAGCATCGTCACCAAATTGCGTCAGAACGTCTGACGCAATTGCCTGTTCTTTGATTTGCGTCGGAATGGCTGACGCAAATTCTACAGTAGAATATTCATTATAGAATCTGACCATTCTTTCAATAGAACGTTTTTCATACCCTTTGATACCGGGGATTTTCTCTTTGAGATATACAACAAGCATATCTATGACCTTGCTCCCCCACTTGGCAGACCTTATTTTATCGGAGACATACCGCCCAATCTCCCAATTACTAAGAATTATCTCATTATTTAAAGCTTTATAAGCTCGCTTCTTACGTGTATCAATTATTAATTTGATTTCGTCAAATTGAGCTTGGTATTGTATATTTGGTATGCTTACTTCCATCTTTATTTATTATTGGTAACCCAACAAGCCTTTTCTTGTTCACAGCTACAAATATACAAAAAACATTTGGCTATCTGCCAAATAATTCGTTACTTTGCACCGCTTTCGCGCAATCGCTGTCAAGAGACGAGATACTTGGTATGTTGCGTTGTAACGATGAAACAATTTAATAATAACAACAATGGATTTAATTAAAATTGCAGAAGAAGCATTTGCTACCGGAAAACAGCACCCGAGCTTCAAAGCAGGAGACACTGTAACAGTAGCATATCGTATTATTGAAGGTAACAAAGAACGTGTACAGTTGTACCGTGGTGTTGTTATCAAAATCGCCGGTCACGGAGACAAAAAACGTTTTACTGTACGTAAAATGTCAGGTACTATCGGTGTAGAAAGAATTTTCCCAATCGAATCACCGGCTATCGACAGCATCGAAGTGAACAAGGTAGGTAAAGTTCGTCGCGCTAAATTGTACTACCTGCGTGCTCTTACCGGTAAGAAAGCCAGAATCAAAGAAAAAAGAGTTAACAACTAAGATTAACTCTAAGATTCGAAATAAAAAAGGGAGCTTCATTCAAGATGAAGTTCCCTTTTTTATTGGCCATCAAATGCTGCTTTTTCCTCACCGGTCCTTCTCCGACAGAGATGAAAAAAGAAAGTCCCCGGAAACAATAGTTCCCGGGGACTTTCATTACCTTTATTATAAAATTGATATTATTCTTTAATATCCTTCAGTTCCCAAGCCAAAGCGCTGGCACCCAATACGGCAGCATCAGAGTCTTTCAGTTCGGAAACGAGCAATTTTGTCTTGCCTTTATAGATATTCAAGACATTTTCGTCGATTGATTTCTGAATCGGTTTCATGATATAATCACCCGATTTGGCCAAACCACCGAATAATACAATAGCTTCAGGACTAGAGAATGCAATAGCGTCTGCCAATGCTTCACCCAAAATATTACCTGTAAATTCGAAGATTTCCTGTGCAAGTTTATCGCCCTGTACGGCTGCATCATATACATCTTTTGATGTGATGTTTTCTGCCGGAATGTTGCGAAGCAAGCTGGAATCGGTACGAGCTGCAAGGAATTCACGAGCTGTACGTGCTACACCGGTAGCCGAACAGTAAGTCTCCAGACAACCTTTACGGCCACAACCACAAATACGACCTTCGCGACGGGCAATCACGTGACCCAATTCGCCTGCAAAACCGTCATGACCATATACCATCTGACCGTTGATAACGATACCACTACCTACACCGGTACCCAGCGTAATCATGATAAAGTCTTTCATACCACGGGCAGCACCATAAGTCATTTCACCGATAGCGGCAGCATTAGCGTCGTTTGTCAGAGCAGTGGGAATACCCAGTCTTTCTTCAAACATAGCAGCCAGTGGAAGGATACCTTTCCAAGGCAAGTTCGGTGCGAATTCAATCGTTCCTGTATAGTAGTTGCCATTCGGAGCACCGACACCGATACCTCTGATTTTGTCAACACCGCCATTAGCGATAATCAACGGAAGCAGGTTCTTGCAAACTTCGTCAGCATACTCTTCGGCAGTAGGATAACCGGCAGTTTTGATTGAGCTGCTGGCAATAATAGTTCCGCGTGCGTCAACAATTCCAAAGACGGTGTTCGTTCCGCCTATGTCAATACCTACTACGTAGGGCTTTTCCATGTTTGAATTCATGATACTTTTATTTAAAAGGGTTAGTTAATCATTAAGTTTACTGCACACAAATTACGTAAAGAAGATTGAGTTTACAAAATGTTTTTCAAAAAAAGTTCACTCTCTCTGCAACTTTTTGTATCTTGCAGTCGTCTAATAGTAGAAAATTATTAGAAAACAGAAACTAAATAAAGAAAATTGTGATACAACTAACAGACATCAACAAGACCTACAACAACGGAGCGCCTCTCCATGTACTCAAAGGTATCAACCTCAATATCGAACGAGGTGAATTTGTTTCGATTATGGGAGCATCCGGATCCGGCAAATCTACTTTACTCAACATATTAGGCATACTGGACAATTACGACACCGGAGAGTACTACCTGAACAATGTACTTATCAAAAACCTGAGCGAGACCAAAGCCGCCGAATACCGGAACCGTATGATAGGATTTATTTTCCAGTCGTTCAACCTGATTTCCTTTAAAGATGCCGTAGAAAATGTAGCACTTCCTTTATTCTATCAGGGGGTAAGTCGCAAAAAAAGAAATGCGCTTGCACTGGAATATCTCGACCGGCTGGGTTTGAAAGACTGGGCACATCATATGCCCAACGAAATGAGCGGCGGGCAGAAACAACGTGTAGCCATCGCACGTGCACTCATCACCCAGCCACAAATTATCCTGGCGGACGAACCGACCGGAGCCTTGGACAGCAAGACTTCCGTAGAAGTGATGCAGATTCTGAAAGATTTGCATAAAATGGGAATGACGATTGTAGTCGTCACTCATGAGAGTGGCGTTGCCAACCAGACAGACAAGATTATACATATCAAAGATGGTATTATCGAACGAATCGAGGATAACATCGACCACGACGCCTCTCCTTTCGGCAAGGACGGCATCATGAAATAAATCCAAATCCACCACCTACTATACAAACATTATCATGATTGATATTTGGCAAGAAATATACAGTACCATCAAGCGCAACAAACTGAGGACGTTTCTCACCGGATTTGCTGTGGCATGGGGTATCTTTATGCTTATCGTCCTGCTGGGTGCAGGCAACGGGCTGATTCACGCATTCGAAGAATCGGCTTCGGAACGTGCACTGAACAGTATTAAAATCTATCCGGGCTGGACTTCCAAGTCTTACGACGGACTAAAAGAGGGGCGACAGATTCAACTGGACAACAAGGATTTCCAGATCACCGATACCCATTTCTCCAATAATGTCATTACGACAGGAGCATCGATCTGGCAAGGTTCCGTCAACATCAGCTTCGGTTCGGAGTATGCCAGTGTCGGACTGGCGGGAGTCTTCCCTAACCATATAGAAATGGAGACTATAAAGCTTTTTAAAGGGCGTTTCATTAATGAGACGGATATAAAAGAAAGACGGAAAGTAATCGTCCTTCATAAGAAAACGGCTGAAATACTTTTTAATAAGACACATATCGAACCTATCGGGCAATTTGTCAACATGGGAAATGTTGTCTATCGGGTAGTAGGACTCTGCAACGACAAAGGAGACAGCGGGGAGAATCCCGCTCTCATCCCTTTTTCCACTCTGCAAACTATCTATAATAAAGGCGACAAGCTGAACTGTCTGACCATTGCTACAAAGAATCTGGAAACAATCGAAGCAAATGAGAACTTTGAGAAAGAATACCGAAAAGCTCTAGGTGCCAACCATCGTTTTGACCCTACCGACCATAGCGCTATCTGGATATGGAACCGATTCACCAATTATCTACAACAACAGCAAGGCATGGTCATTCTACGCACCGGAATCTGGGTTATCGGTATCTTCACTCTTTTAAGCGGCATTGTAGGGGTGTCCAATATCATGCTGATCACCGTTAAAGAACGTACACGCGAGTTCGGTATCCGCAAGGCGTTAGGAGCTAAACCGAGATCTATTCTTTGGCTTATTATTGTAGAAAGTATCATCATCACCACCACATTCGGATACATCGGCATGGTGGCCGGCATCGGAGTGACCGAATGGATGAACAATGCCTTCGGGAATCAGACAATGGATACCGGAGTGTGGACGGAAACGGTTTTCCTGAATCCTACCGTAGATATAAGAATTGCCATACAGGCTACACTTACATTAGTAATAGCTGGTACGTTAGCCGGATTGTTCCCTGCCCGCAAAGCGGTCAGCATCCGGCCGATTGAAGCACTTAGAGCAGATTAAGAATATGAAAATAGACATGGATACCTGTGAGGAAATCCTCATAACCATCACAAGAAATAAAACAAGAAGCCTGCTGACTGCCTTCGGTGTGTTCTGGGGAATCTTCATGCTTGTCGCCCTTATCGGTGGCGGGCAGGGATTGGAAGATATGATGAAAAAGAACTTTGAAGGATTCGCCACCAACTCCGGCTTCCTTGCTTCGCAAAGAACGGGTGAAGCCTACAAAGGTTTCCGTAAAGGAAGATGGTGGAATCTGGAAGCTGTCGACATTGAACGCCTGCGTTCGCAAGTCAAAGATGTGGAAGTCATTACTCCTTCTATCGCCCGTTGGGGGTCGAAAGCCGTATATGAAGATAAAAAATATGATTGCAGCGTAAAAGGACTGTATCCCGACTATCTTCACATTGAATCACAGGAAATGGCTTATGGCAGATTTATCAATGATGTAGATATTAAGGAAGCGCGCAAAGTGTGTGTTATCGGGAAACGGGTTTATGAAAGTCTTTTCAAAGCAGGAGAAGACCCGTGCGGGAAATACATACGTGTAGACGGAATTTATTACCGGATTATCGGTATGTCTTCTTCCGAAGGAGACATGAACATACAGGGACGGGCTTCGGAAGCTGTCACCCTGCCCTTCACTACCATGCAACAAACGTACAACCTGGGCGGACGAATTGATGTTATCTGTTTTACCGCAAAGCATGGAGTCAAAGTGTCTGACCTGCAACCGAAAATGGAAGAGATTATCAAAGCCGCACATTATATTGCTCCCAATGACAAACAGGCGCTTATGTACCTGAATGCAGAAGCTATGTTTTCAATGGTTGATAATTTATTTACCGGCATTAATATATTAGTCTGGATGGTCGGCTTGGGAACTCTGCTGGCCGGTGCCATCGGTGTGTCTAATATCATGATGGTAACCGTGAAAGAACGCACTACCGAAATCGGTATCCGTCGGGCAATCGGTGCACGTCCGAAAGACATCATGCAACAAATCCTGTCAGAAAGTATGGTATTGACAACCATTGCCGGGATGTGCGGAATCTCCTTTGCCGTCATGATACTGCAACTAGTGGAAATGGCTGCAAATTCAGGTGGTGGAGATACTCATTTCCAAGTCAGCTTCGGACTGGCAATCGGTACTTGTGCCTTGTTGATTGCATTAGGAATGTTGGCAGGACTGGCACCCGCTTACCGGGCTATGGCTATCAGACCGATTGAAGCAATCCGCGACGAGTAGAAGTTGAGAATGAAGAGTTGAGAACGAAGAATTAAAAATTAAACACATATATCCAAGATGAAAAAGTATCTGAAAATCGCATTATTGGTAATCATTGCCATAATCCTTATTGGAACGTTCGTATTCCTTTATCAGAAATCCCAGCCCAAGGTCATTGTTTATGAAACGGTGAAGGCGGAAATAACTGACTTGCAAAAGACTACAGTAGCTACCGGGAAGGTGGAACCAAGAGATGAAATCTTAATCAAACCGCAGATTTCCGGCATCATAGACGAATTGTACAAAGAAGCAGGACAAAGCGTAAAGAAAGGTGAAGTGATAGCCAAAGTTAAGGTTATCCCCGAACTCGGGCAACTGAACTCGGCTGAAAGCCGCGTCCGCCTGGCAGAGATTAATGCGGCACAGGCTGAAACTGATTTTGCCCGCGTCAAGAAGTTATATGAAGACCAGCTAATCAGCCGGGAAGAATATGAGAAAAGCGAAGTTGTCGTCAAACAGGCGCGTGAAGAGAGACAGACCGCAAAAGATAATCTCGAAATCGTAAAAGAAGGCATTACCAAAAACAGTGCTTCATTCAGTAGCACCATGATCCGTTCCACTATTGACGGATTGATTCTGGACGTACCGGTAAAAGCCGGTAACTCCGTTATCATGAGCAATACCTTCAACGATGGAACAACCATTGCCACAGTAGCCAACATGAACGATCTCATTTTCCGTGGCAATATTGATGAAACGGAAGTGGGGCGCATCCATGAAGGTATGTCGTTGAAACTGACAATCGGTGCTTTGCAGAATTTGACTTTCAACGCAATTCTGGAATATATATCTCCCAAAGGAGTGGAAACCAACGGAGCCAACCAGTTCGAAATCAAGGCTGCCATTTCTGTTCCCGATTCCGTACAAATCCGTTCCGGATACTCCGCCAATGCAGAAATCGTGTTGCAACGTGCCAATCAGGTATTGGCAGTGCCTGAAAGCACTGTCGAATTTAGCGGGGATTCTACTTTTGTATATCTTATGACGGATTCCGTACCTCAACAGAAGTTCCAACGTACTCAAGTGACCGCAGGGATGAGCGACGGTATCAAGATAGAAATTAAAAAAGGGATAACTGCACAGGATAAAATACGTGGTGCTGAGAAAAAAGACAAATAATAGACTTCAATGAAAACAATCCGTAAAACCATATCAGTACTTCTGCTCTCAGGAATCGGAATAATTTCCATTCAGGCGCAGGACAACAACTCGTCGCAAGCATGGACACTGCGACAATGTATTGACTATGCCATTGAGCATAATATAGAGATTCGCAAGTCCGCCAACAATACTGAAATAAGCAAGATAGATGTGCATACAACCAAGTGGGCACGTCTCCCTAATTTGAGTGGTAGTGCCAGTCAGAACTGGAGCTGGGGACGTACAGCTTCTCCGGTAGATAACTCATATAGCAATATTAACAGTGCTAATACGAGCCTTAGTTTAGGCACAAACGTTCCTATATTTACTGGTTTGCAGTTGTCTAATCAATACTCGCTTGCTAAACTGGATCTGAAAGCGGCTATTGAAGACCTCAACAAAGCCAAAGAGGATATTGCCATAAATGTCACTTCTGCTTATTTGCAAGTATTGTTCAATTTTGAATTAAGCAAAGTTGCCCATAATCAAGTAAATTTGAGCAAAGACCAACTGAAGCGTATTCAAGGACTTTTCGGAGTAGGCAAAGCATCTCCGTCCGAAGTGGCTGAAGCGCAAGCCCGTGTAGCACAAGATGAAATGACCGCTGTACAGTCCGATAATAAATACAAATTATCATTACTTGACCTCAGTCAACTCTTGGAATTACCGACACCGGAAGGTTTTGTACTTGAAAATCCCAAAGAAGAACTGGAATTTACTCCTCTAACTCCGCCGGATGATATTTATACGCAGGCACTTGCCTACAAGCCAAGTATAAAATCGGCAGAATACAAGTTACAAGGTAGTATCAACAGCATCCGTCTTGCGCAAAGTAACTTCTACCCACAGTTATCTTTTAGCGCCGGTTTGGGAAGTAATTACTATACAGTTAACGGAAAATCAGAAGGGGGATTCGGCAGTCAGATGAAAAACAACCTGAATAAATATGTAGGATTCAATCTTAGTGTTCCACTCTTCAACCGTTTTTCCACACGCAATAAGGTACGGACAGCCCGTTTACAGCAAAACAATCTTACACTGCAATTGGACAATGCTAAAAAAACGCTCTACAAGGAGATTCAACAATCCTGGTACAATGCTTTAGCGGCAGAAAGCAAATATAATTCCAGTGAAGTTGCAGTGAAAGCCAATGAAGAATCTTTCCGTCTCATGAGTGAAAAGTTCAATAACGGCAAGGCCACTTTTGTGGAATACAATGAATCAAAACTGAATCTGACTAAAGCACTTTCAGACAGACTACAAGCTAAATATGATTATTTGTTCTGCACTAAAATCCTGGATTTCTATAAAGGACAGATTATAGAATAAAATCTCTACACAATAAATGAGAGACTGCACCATCCGTGTCTTAAAAAACAGGCACAACATGGTGCAGTCTCTTTATTAATCCCCCACGCAAAGCAAGACATCCATTTTGGGAAATAATATTTAATCTCTACATTATTTCTCTTTTATTTACTGTTTATTGAATAATAAGCCTTATCTTTCGGCAAATTTGAACAAAATAAAGAGCAATCAAAACAAACTTACAAATGAAGGTATCATATTTCAAGAAAGTATTAATATTACTCCTTTTTATAACGGGAATGTTTCATTCCCTCTGTTATGCCGTCCAAACCCAACAGAACAATTTATCATCCGATTGTATTCTAATTATCAACTCTTATACAGAGATGTCATTATGGAGCAACGACTTCATAGATCCGATATACAAAGAATACAGCACAGCGAAAAGCCATGTAGATATCCATACGGAACATATGAATATGCTTATCATCAACGATGAGGAAGCCTTGCAAGAATACAAGGAGAATCTATTTCAAAGATATGGCAATACTCCTCCCAAACTAATTGTCTTATTAGGAAATTCGTCATGGGTATTACTAAACAAGGACATCGAGAAGCATTGGAAAAATATACCGGTTATCCTTTGTGCAGAAAGGAAATATACAGGTGACGACAGCATATATTTAAAAAAGAGGGTTATTCCCGAAGAGGATAGAAAATCACTGGCAGACTATCAGGGCAGCATACCTCTGACTGTCCTTTACACCCCTTTCTACATCAAAGAAACGGTGAAATTGATGGATACGCTTATTCCACACATGAAGAAGTTAGTATTCCTTTCGGACAGGCGTTGTATCAGTGCGCAATACCGGGAAGAAGTCAATGAACTGATACACACCGAATACCCCACCGTCAAGATTGAACACCTGATTGCAGGCGATATTACGAATGATGCCCTGATTGATTCTTTAAAAATGTTCGACTCCCAAACCGGGGTGTTGTTTCTTTCCTGGTTTAAAAAAGAGCAGCAACAAGGTAATGCCATTCTTACCTCCAATATATCCAGGCTATTAAGCAACTACTCTAAAGCTCCCATCTTCACACTGCACAACAATGCCCTGGAAACAAACGGATTGATTGGAGGATGTTTCTGGCCGAATAATGTCATAAAAAACTATATTATAAAAACGATTCAACAAGTACTGGCGAAGCCACAAATCGGGAAAACCCGATTTATAGAAATGAGGCCACCCTGCCCATACATCAATTATATCGATTTACAAAATTCCGGACTACAGATAAGCCGTTGTCCGTCCGATACGGTCTTCAGCATGAAGCCGCCAACGTTCTTTGAGCAAAACTGGCACTATATTATCATTATTTGTTTTATTATGCTTTCAGGTATCTTATATCTGATGTGGGTTAGAAAAATCGCCACCGAACGGGGTAAACGTCTGGATGCGATGATGAATTACAGCAGCTTAATAGAAAACATGCCTATTTTATATGCCAAGGAAGAACTGATTTACGATGCGGAAGGACATATTATAGATTTCATCTATCGCGAAGTAAATCCGATTTTCGAAAAGTACATCATACCTAAAGGCAAAATAATAGGAAAGAAGCAAAGCGAACTCAGCAAGTCCGATAATATACAACTTATCAACATGTACAATTCGCTTAATAACAAGAGGGAACTTACTTTCCAATATTATGTTGAAGAAAAACAAACCTATCTGACTGTTATCATCACCCCTTCCAAACAGAAAGGCTTTATTGATGTCTTTTGCGTAGACAACACAGAACTGGTAGTAACCCAGCAAATACTCCACTCCACCAATCATAAATTATCCGCTGCACTTGATGTAGCCGATATCACTCCCTGGAAATGGGACTTGGAAAAAAACACAATCTTATGTGATGTCAATCGCCCTGTTGAAGTCATCCAAGAACAGGGAATAGTCGGCGAACAGCATTTATCGGTTTCCGACACTTCCTATTTTTCCAATATCTGCAAAGAAGACAAGGAACGAATAACGGCAGCTTATCAGCGGCTCATCAATGGAGAGGTTTCAAAACTTAAAGAAGAATTCCGGATTGTTCCTAAAAAAGGAAATTCATTGCATTATGAATGGGTGGAAGTACAAGCTACAGTAGATGACAGAGATGAAAACGGCAAACCTAAGACGCTTGTAGGTTCTTCATTAGTCATCACTCAAAGAAAAGAGATGGAGGAAGCCTTGATTAGAGCCAAGGAGAAAGCGGAAGAATCCAATAAGCTGAAATCTGCCTTCCTGGCAAATATGAGTCATGAGATTCGTACTCCGCTGAATGCCATAGTCGGTTTCTCGGGCATTCTGGCTTCGACAGAAGAGGAAGACGAAGAAGAGAAACAGGAATATATACACATTATCGAAGACAACAATAATCTACTTCTCCAACTGATTAGTGACATTCTTGATCTTTCTAAGATTGAAGCCGGCACATTGGAATTTGTATATAGCAATGTGGATGTTAACGAATTGTTCTTCAATCTGGAAGACTCGGCCGGAATGAGGAATAAAAATCAGAATGTCCGGATTATATATAACCGGGAAATGCCGGAATGCAGTATCAGTACAGACAAAAACCGGCTGACACAAGTAGTCAGCAACCTAATCAACAATGCGATGAAGTTCACAGAGAAAGGTAGTATCCAATTCGGATACCATCTGCAAGATAACGATGATTTCCTGCATTTTTATGTAACAGACACAGGTAGCGGAATTCCGGAAGAACAACTGGGAAATATTTTCGGACGTTTTGTCAAACTCAACAATTTTGTACAAGGCACAGGACTAGGATTATCAATCTGCCAGACTATCGTTGAAAACATGGGCGGACAGATAGGAGTAACTTCCAAAGAGGGAGAAGGAACGACTTTCTGGTTTACATTGCCTTATATCCCTACTGAAAAAGTATCGCTAAACATCAAGGAACACGAAGCTTATCGTCACGTAGACAGTAAGGAAAAGCTCAGCATACTGATTGCAGAAGATAATGACAGTAATTATAAATTATTTGAATCCGTACTCAAAAAAGAATATACATTAATCCACGCATGGGATGGCGAGGAAGCCGTACAACTGTTTAAAGAGCATAATCCGCATATTGTACTGATGGATATCAATATGCCTAAAATGAACGGATACGAAGCGACAAAAAAGATACATGAGTTGTCTCCCGAAACTCCTGTTATAGCAATTACCGCCTTCGCTTACGCAGAAGATGAACAACGCATTCTGAATGGTGGCTTTGACGGATATACTTCCAAACCGATCCAACCCGGGAAATTACGGACACAAATCATTGAACTGCTGAAAAAGCGCTTATTATTTATGTAAGAACAGAGAAATAGAAAGTTTACTACCTATTCATTCTAAATCCTGCACAACTCTTAAAACATATCCGTCGGTTCATCCGTTACTATAAAAAGAACCAACGGATATGAAACATTTTATTATCGCAGCAGAAATTTATCTTGCAGGGGGATGCTTCTGGGGAACAGAACATTTCCTGAAACAAATCAGAGGGGTAGAAAGCACTCAAGTGGGATATGCCAATAGCATTATCACTAATCCGACATACCAACAGGTATGTTCGGGAGAAACGAATGCAGCCGAAACAGTGAAAGTGATCTATGACCCTAAAACTATAGATTTAAGTTTACTTCTTGAGCTCTACTTTAAAACGATAGATCCTACCAGCCTTAACCAACAAGGGAATGATCGTGGTACGCAATATAGGACAGGGATTTACTATACAAATAAGGATGATGTTCCCGTTATCAATCAGGCTATTCAGACTTTGGCGAACCAATATAAAACTCCCATTGCAATAGAAGTAAAGCCGTTAGCCAATTTCTATCCGGCAGAAAACTATCATCAGGATTACCTGGATAAGAATCCGAACGGGTATTGCCATATCAATCCTGCTTTATTTGAAATGGCACGGAAAGCCAATGCTCCCCAAACAAAAAGTTATCAAAAACCGGATGATGCGACTCTACGGAAAAAATTATCGGCAAAACAGTATGCAGTGACACAGAAGAACGCAACGGAGCCGGCTTTCCGGAATGAGTATTGGGATGAACATCGCCCCGGCATTTATGTAGATGTCACTACCGGAGAACCCTTGTTTGTTTCTACCGATAAATTCGATTCCGGCTGTGGATGGCCTAGTTTCTCCAAACCTATTCAGAAAGAGCTGATTGCAGAGAAGAAAGATACTACGTATGGAATGGTTCGCACAGAAGTTCGCAGCAAAAGCGGTGATGCCCATTTGGGACATGTATTCACTGACGGGCCGAAAGAAAAGGGCGGACTCCGTTATTGCATCAACAGTGCCTCACTTCGTTTTATTCCGAAAGAGAAGATGAAAGAAGAGGGTTATGGAGACTACTTATCACTCGTAAAATAAAAGCTCGTTAAAATAAAAGCGGGATAAATAATAGAGCGTGAAATCGGGGCGGATACAATCCGCCCCGATACCCAAGTTACGGGCAACGCCCGGAATAGTCTAGCTGGCGAGAAACCGGAGTCTAGTTCTCCTACCGCTGAGGAGTAATGATAATGATATTAATAATAAAGGAATAGGTTATCTTCTTGAACCATTACTTCTTTCGGACGAACGGGAAGAGCTACTGCTATTACTTCTCGTACTTCCTGAAGAAGAACGTCTTTCTGTTTGTCCGCTGGAAACATTACTCCGGCTGGAACTGCTGTTTCGAGTAGAACTGTTGCTTCGGCTGTAACTGCTGCTTCGGGTAGAGCCAGCGTTACTGTCCCGGCTAGAACCGGAACTGCTGCGGTTTGAACTGGAGTTGCCGCTACTACGGCTTGAACTGCTATTGTTTCTCCGGCTGGAAGATCTGTTGTTTCTTTCGGAACTGTTATTTCTGCCAGAGGAGCTACTTTCACTTCGCCTGCTTGAACTGACAGTCGAACTGCTGTTTGTACGTCCGCTTTCACGATTAGAACCGGAAGTAGCCGAGTTACCACTTGCCGGTCTACGACCGGAATTTGATGAGCCGGAGTTCGTTTCCGGACGACGATTGGAACTACCTTCCCCTCTGTTGTTGTTTCTATCAGGCACAACGTCCTTGTTCGGTTTTCTATTTCCGGACGGGTTGGACGGTCTGGTAGAATTTCCCGGACGTACAGCCACTCCCGGACGAGTCGGCGCATTATGCGGACGGGTAGAAGAATTCGGACGGAAATGAACCGAGCCAAAATCCGAACGGCGATAAGAGTGATATACTCTTTGATCCCTCACCCGATGCGGAGTAGAATAATGGTGGAAATCAGTATACCTGCCCCTATAATAACTCGTAAGATGAATATACGGGCGGTAATGCGCTCCACAATATGTACGATAATGAGATGGTACACCAAAGTAGAACAAGTTACGGTTCGGATAATTGACATAAACGCGGAAACTCCATCTTCCTCCGGTTACGTATATCGGCCGATAGAAATAATCGGCTCCCATAAACCGGCGGTATTGCACATCACTCAATACCCAGCGAAGGTCATCATTACGAATATCCAATGCTTCATAATAATCGTCTAACGCCCATTCATAGCCACGTGCCACATAATCCATTATATTACGGACAGAATAAATAAAGTCGTAATTAATCTCATACGCGTCATTATATTGCTGAGTACTCAGACTCAATTCATATGCCATCTTATCTGTAAGGAAACGTGTCTCCTTACGCACTTTGCCGGTGCTCATTCCAGCCATCACGGTCATACTGGCACTCAGACCGACAGCAAAGAGTAAAAACAGTATTCGTTTCATAATTCAATCTCCTATCATTTATTATTCTGATGATACTCCTTGATAAACTTACGCACTTCATCTTTATAGGTATCAGAGAATAAGATATTAATCACCTTGTTAAAATTCTGTCTGTCCCTTACATACGGATACATCTTCTTCATCATCTCCACCTGGTCGGGAGTATAAGAGATCTCCTTCACCATTTCCACACATTGAGCAGAAGTGACATCATGCTTTTGCAACATCCTCTCAATCATTTTTTTCTGTTCATCACCCATTATTGTAAACTTCAACTTGTCATGGAACTTTTCAAACTCCGAGTCGGACATTACGCGAATCTCTTCCACCGGATAACGGTTCGGAAAAGCTCCGACAGTAGTAACAGCCGTTGGCGAAGGGGTCACTACCGTAGCAGCATTCATCTCCATGCTTCTGTCTTTAAAAGAATCCATTCCCGATACCCGTCCGTCTGTGAACTGAATCAGCACAATAGACCAGCCGGCATTGGCACTTGTTGAATAACGGCGATACTCCCATTCTTCCGAATTTCCGTCGAAACGGCGAAAGTCGGGTTCTGACCCAAACACATTACGAACCTCGAGCGGTGTCATTCCCTGCTGAATGCTCATCAACATTTTACCGGACATATTACTGGACGTGAAGCAAGCACTGCACAAAAGAATCAGCGACAAAAACAAAACAGCGTGTATCTTTTTCATAACGATATAGTTTTAACTAGTTAGCAAATATCAGCGTCTTCCGTAGTTCCGCACAAACTCATTCATCTTATCCTTATTCGAAGAGAATGTCAGCGTAGAAATTACTGTGAAGAAGGCCTCTTTATCAACAATCCGGGGATACATCATCTTCATTATCTCCATCCGGTCATCATCAAAAGTATAAAGTTTCGTCAGTTGGAGACATTGGCCGGAAGTGAAATCCGAACTTGCCAAAGCTGTATTTATCAACGCGATGCGGTCATCCTTGAAAGGCTCTTTCTTCACATTATTGAGAAACGTCTGGAAAAGCCGGTTGTCCATCACCCCGTCATAATGACCATAATCCGGGCGATGTCCTCCCTGTCCGGGACGTCCGGGTCTGTTGTCCGGGCGAATCCCGTTGCGGTCATCCACCATTATCTCTTTTACACCGTTTCCATCAAAATAAATACGTTCATTATACAACCTCTCCCCTTTCCATACTCGTTCTCCCGGACGGGTAAAGCGAGTAGCATACACTTCAACGGTATAATATCCTGATCTAAGGTTGGCAACAAAGCAAGTAGTGGTCGGCAGACACATCTGATTGCCGCCAAAGTAAACAAGAATCGGGGTATTTCCACCGTCAATGCGGATTCCGCTAAGGGATTGTGCCTTTAAGGAAAGAGCAGCGAACAGAATACAGAAAGTTATTATTATCCTACGCATAGCTTATTTAGTTTTTTATTATTAATATCTCTAATCTGATACCACAAAAATAGGGTGAGGAAACTCCCCACCCCAATGATTCTCTCTATTCGTATGTAGGGATTTCCCTATTGTGTTTAGGATTCCGCCAGAGTAATGCCGTCCTCATGCAAGACAACCAGACGTTTCTTATACAAATCGCCCACCCCTTTCTTGAAAGTTTTCTTGCTCACACCAAACGTATCATAAATATCTTCGGCAGGACTTTTATCGTTCAGATTGATTCGTCCCCCCTGTTCCTTGATATAGTCCAGCAATGTTTTCGCAAAATCATCAATCTTCTCAAAACCCGGTTTCTGAAGAATCAAGTCCACCTTGCCATCTTCACGCACTTGCTTCACAAAAGCTTTCATCTCCATCCCTGTCTCCAGCGAAGTGAATATTTCATTCTCATACAGCAAGCCGCTATACTTATTATCTATAATAGCTTTAAAGCCCAGATCCGTTTTCTGCCAGATAAGGATATCCACCTCATCACCCGAAGCATACTCCGGTTGCTCTTTCGACAGATAACGTTCCACCTTTGCCGAAGCCACAATACGGTAACTTTCTTCATCCAAATGCGCATGAACCACGTACTTACGTCCCACCTGCATCTTCATCTTCTGTTCTCTGAACGGGACAAACAAATCCTTCATCAGTCCCCAATTCAGAAAAGCCCCGTATTGATTCACCCAGGACACCTCAAGACAGGCAAACTGACCGACCTGCACGAACGGAGTCAGCGTCGTTGCAATCAGCCTCTCATCCATATCCAAATAAAGAAACACGTTCAGAATATCCCCTATCTTACAATCTTCGGGCACATAGCGGGTTGGCAACAGAATCTCACCATCTTCGCCACCGTCAAGATATACCCCGAAGTCCACTTCCTTCACAACTTCAAGCTGATTATATTTTCCTAATTCAATGTTCATATTTTTAATCTACTCTGTTTTATTACTCTTATTAAATACAAAGATAGTCTATTTTCAACAGAACTCTCTATCAAGTTACTATAACTTTTCGTTATCGGATAAAACTATTTGCTATGAACAATCAAGGCTGTAAAATGTTATCTTTGTAGCGGCAAAAAGAAAGATAAAATTATTCACCTTTAAATATATTAAGCTTTATGGAATTCTTAACCAACGAGAAACTTACGATTGTAGGAGCTGCCGGAATGATCGGCTCCAATATGGCACAAACTGCCATGATGATGAAACTCACTCCGAATATTTGTCTGTATGACCCATTCGCCCCTGCTTTGGAAGGAGTAGCCGAAGAACTGTATCACTGCGGCTTTGAAGGCGTCAACCTTACTTATACTTCCGACATCAAGGAAGCATTGACCGGAGCATCATACATCGTATCTTCCGGTGGAGCAGCCCGCAAAGCAGGTATGACGCGCGAAGATTTGCTGAAAGGAAATGCAGAAATTGCCGCTCAGTTCGGTAAGGATGTCCGTCAATATTGCCCGAATGTAAAACATATCGTTGTCATCTTTAATCCGGCGGACATCACCGGTCTGATAACCTTATTATATTCAGGTTTGAAACCTTCACAAGTTTCTACATTGGCTGCACTGGACAGTACCCGTCTGCAAAACGAATTAGTGAGATATTTCCATATCCCCGCTTCCGACATTCAGAACTGCCGTACCTACGGCGGACATGGCGAACAAATGGCTGTATTCGCTTCTACAACCAAAGTAAAAGGAGAACCACTGACTGATTTCATCGGTACTACCCGTCTCCCACTAACCGAATGGGAAGCTCTGAAAGTACGTGTCATCCAGGGTGGAAAGCACATCATCGACCTTCGCGGACGTTCTTCTTTCCAAAGCCCGGCTTATCTTTCTATTGAAATGATCGCTGCCGCTATGGGCGGACAACCTTTCCGCTGGCCTGCAGGAACTTATGTTTCCAACGGTAAATTCGACCATATCATGATGGCAATGGAAACGTCAATTACTAAAGACGGAGTTACTTATAAAGAAGTAGCCGGAACTCCTGCCGAACAGGAAGAACTGGAAAAGAGCTACGAACATCTGTGCAAACTTCGTGACGAAGTGATCGAAATGGGAATTATCCCCGCTATCAAGGACTGGCATACGCTGAATCCTAACATCAAGTAAACATACAATATTAGTAGAAAGCCGGAACTCGACGATATTCTTTATCGGAGTTCCGGCTTATTTTTTTATCCTAAGAGTTTAGTTCTGAACGAGAAGAACATTCCGGGCAAATGCCCTTCAACACATAGTTAATGCTATGCAAAGCAAACCCTTTCGGCAAATCAATGACAGGAATATGCGTACCTTCCAGGCAAAATGTCTTGTGGCATTTCTCACAATAGAAATGTGAATGCAAGTCCTGCACCACACAATTACAGGAATTATCGCAAACGGCGTATTTCAACGAACCGCTTCCATCGTCTATGCTATGTATCAGGTGATGAGACAGGAAGAGGGCTATTGTCCGGGATATAGTCGACTTATCAACCGTATCCAGCAGAGTCTCCAAATCGAGCAGTGAAACTGCACGTTCAACTTCCATCATATTCTTTAGTATGAGAAGCCTTATTGCCGTTGGCTTGATGTCCCTTCGCGCCAACTTATCCAAATAAATATTCTCTTCCATAATCTCTTATTTTATCATTTTCTGTATTCGTACAGCATTCATAATGGCAAGCAACGCAACACCTACATCTGCAAAAACTGCTTCCCAAAGGGTAGCGATTCCACCGGCTCCCAATATCAGTACGAGCAGTTTTACTCCGAATGCCAGCGAGACATTCTGCCAGATAATCCTGCGCGTCAGTTTTCCTACCTTGATGGCTTCGGCCACTTTAGAAGGCTGGTCAGTCTGTATCACGACATCTGCAGTTTCGATTGCCGCATCGCTGCCCAATCCTCCCATGGCAATGCCGACATGGCTCAGTGCAAGTACCGGTGCATCATTCATTCCGTCACCGACGAATGCAATCTGATTCGTCCTGTCCTGCCGCAGTTCTTCCAGATGCCGCACTTTACCTTCCGGCAACAAATCTCCATAAGCATCGGTTATGCCCAGCTTTTCCGCAAAGTTAGTAACAATACTTTGTTTATCACCGGATAATATCTGAATGTTTTTGATATGCAATGCTTTTAAGTCATCAATAGCTTTCTTTGCATCCTCTTTCAATGTATCCGCTAATAACAAATAACCGGCATAATCTGTTCCGATGGCGCAGACCACAATCGTATCAGTCACCTGCAATAATTCCGCCGGATATTCAATATTGAATTTGGATAACAAACGACAGTTTCCGACCAGTACCGGAGTCCCGTCAATCATCGCTTCCAAACCGAAGCCGGCAAATTCTTTTGTATCGGTGACAGGCAGCAGTTCTACATTTTGCAGCTTTGCATGGTTCACTATGGCTTTAGCAATCGGATGAGTACTGTCGCTCTCTACCGAAGCAACCAGCTTAATCAATTCTTTTTCCGAAATACCGGATGCGGATTTACATTCTTGCACTTCAAAAGTTCCCTTAGTCAGAGTTCCCGTTTTATCGAATACAACCGTATTGATTTTAGTGATTGCATCCAGATAATTGCCGCCTTTGAATAAGATTCCCAATCGGGAAGCTGCTCCGATACCTCCAAAATATCCCAACGGGATACTTACTACCAAAGCACAAGGGCATGAAATCACCAGAAAGACTAAAGCCCTGTACAGCCAGTCATTAAACACAAATGCAAACTGAGTGTCAATGAATGAATAAACAAACGGAAGGATAACTATCAATATCGCCAGTCCTATGACAATAGGTGTATAGATACGTGCAAATTTACGGATAAACAATTCTGCCGGAGCTTTTCGTTCCGAAGCATTTTGGACAAGTTCCAATATCCGGGCAAGCGCACTCTTATCGAATGGTCTTGTCACCTTGATTCGAATCACTTTATCGGTCACAATCATACCGGCAAGTACTTCTTCGCCTTCGCGAATATTACGTGGAACACTTTCACCTGTCAATGCCGCCGTATTAAAAGCAGCAACTTCGTTGAGCATCACTCCGTCCAAAGGGACTCTCTCGCCCGATTTTATCTCTATAATCTCACCGACTTTTACATTCTTCGGACTTTCCGTAATCAGATTGTTATCTCTAAGCACCAAAGCCTTCTCCGGCCTTACATCCAATAAAGCGCCGATATTGCGTTTTGCTTTATCAACCGCCTTGTCTTGAAATAGTTCGCCGATGGTATAAAACAGCATCACAGCTACCCCCTCCGGGTATTCGCCAATATAGAAAGCCCCGATTGTGGCAACAATCATTAGAGTAAACTCACTGAAGTAGTCTTTCTCTTTCATGCTCTCCCACGCTTCTTTCATAACAGGAAGTCCGACCGGAAGATAAGCTACAATATACCAGATTAAAGCAACATATTCTTTATGAAAAAAAGAGAAACCCAGGGCATTCATTATAATACCACTTATCAGCAATATAAATGAAAGCCCTGCTTTCCAGTATTCTTGAAATATAGAATTCTTAACTTCAACTTCCTTTTCAGATGCACATCCATGTGCACAGCAACTACAATGTCCCATATCTTTCATCTTTTAGTTGCTGCAAAGGTAGTGAATGATTCGTGCAACAAAGTTGCAAAAAGAATATCTACTGTCTATTTTTAGAACATATAGCCCAATGACAACATCAGATTTCGGTTCTTCATTCCCAAATCTTTTGCTACTTCAACCAAACCGAAGTCATAACTTATAGCAACTTGATACTTCTTACTGAACTCAACACCTGCTTTCAAGCCAAGACCGAAATCGAATCGCTTTAACCCATCATCGCCAAATATATTTTCGGATGCAGAGTTAGTACCCAACTCTCCTAAATCGGCAATATTACCGTCAACTTTTGCTTTTGCCTTTCCAAACAAGCCGACAGCAATGTAGGGGCCCACACTACCAAATAATGCAAAGTCATCATTTACTGCATATTTATAACCAACATGTACCGGAACTTCCAAATAATACGGATTCATCTTGAAACTTGCAAGTGAGCCTGCATCAATCTTCGCACCTTTTAATGTCAACAACGCAGCAAAATCCATATATGCGCCACTCGCTTCTTGTGACAATCCCAATTCTGCTTTTACACCTGCATGAAAACCTATCCTGCTGTCAAATCCTGTAATAGTGTATTTACTGACATTCATACCTGCCATCACACCCCATTTCAGGTTATCTTGCGCGTTGACACTCACTACACTCATCGCTACTAAAGCAAAAAATAACAAAACCTTTTTCATAAGAATAAATAATTTAATTATTGTTTAGAAATCATGTACTGCAAATATAATAAAACAAGTTTAATCTATTATGGAAAATCAATAATTTCTCTACAACAAAAAGACTTACATAACACAATAATGATAGTCATCAAATAAAAGAAAAGGCTGACATAATCTGCCAGCCCCCAATAACAAACATTACCAGCTATTCCAACATAGCTATAACGGCTTCTTGGACAAATGCAACAAAGCCTGTCTTCACATAACTCTTAATACATTCCACTTGCTCCTGTGTTAATTCAACTTCCCCATTTTTATAAATTTCTCGAGCAAGTTCTAATTCACCCAAATCAGCCGTTTTCTGATAAATCGCGTTACCTAACATTTTTGCAATATCGACGGTACTGTTATTTCCTTCGATATCTTTTACTTGAATATTTTTAAAGTCTATTCTCATTATTATATTTACTATTATTGAGCATGAGGAGTTCCATATATATATAAATCAACTTGTCTAGGAATATACTTTCCATTGTTACACCAACACGAAAATATAAAGCCATTCTGATCCAAAGCTTCTATTACAAGATTCAAATCCCATACTCCTTCCTTTGGAGCAGGACCGACTGGTTGTCCTGTTACAGAATAGAATCCATTTTTAGTATTAACAAAACCAACATGAATCAATAAATCTGGTATAGAAAAGTTTAGCACCCTTACATCAGGTATCCCATTTCCCCATTCTTTTCGTATCGAATAAGTATATGTATTATTAGCATAGGAGCACAAAAAACGCACAATACCTAATAATCCAGGCATACACCAATGATCTTGTGCATCCATTATCCAGTGGCATCCTCCAACTGCATCTATTGCTAAATTATGATATCCACCGACTATCCCAACCTTTGAAGTACTTCCTGAAGAACGTAGCATGAGAGCTTTATTCCAACCAGAACCTGTTGCTTGGAAATAGCCAGCTGTAGTATATCCTGCTATAGCAGGAATATTATTGCCTAAAGATGAAAACCTAGTTGAATCCCCCTCTTTATGTTCTATACTAATCCAACAATCTTTATTACCAATATTTTTCAGATTATAACCATTAACCTTAAATCCACCTATTTCCGCTCCTGTAGTAACTACTAAGTTCTCTGTATTTATATAAGCCGCATTTATTCTTGTACCACCATTTTCATCTGTAGTAAATAAAGCAAACTCTTCTCCCGAATTACTTTGCATTAATATCGAATCGGCGGAAAGTATAATTTTACGACGTGTAATATCAATGCCAGTCTTTAACAATTCCTTTGCAACTCCACTAAGTCTTTTTATTGAAACACCTTTTAGATATCCGGTACCTGTATTTTCATCAACTATAAACTCCAACCTAGGAATAGACTCTATACTTCTCACCGTAAATGTCTTTACTACAGTTACCCACTTATTCAACTCATCTGTTGTAAATCTCTTTTGTCCAGTATTTCCATCAATACTATAGGAAAAGCAAAGCGACGTCGTACTGGCATACACTTCAAAACAAAGTTGATATTCATCTCCAACTTTTAATTCTCTAACATAACGCTCAATATCAACAGACACTTTTGAAGCTCGTGATAAATTAACACTTGAAATTATATAACCGGACACAATACGATACCAACCACAGTCACTTCCCGTACTAGTAGAACTATCTTTTCGATATCCAGCAATAACGAAATGTCTACCAGGGACCGCAACCATTATGGAAACAACAGTTGAAGCCGGATTACCTGAGATTTTCCCCGCTGCAGTTGAATATGTAGCAGCAGCGTCATCCAACTTTCCAATAAACATCCAATCATAGTTTGTTTCAGAGCTAGTCTTTATCTCAAACTGAACTACAGTATTTGGAGACTCTGTATAAAAATAGATTTGTTCCCTAGCTATTTGATTATGAGTAATTGCTGGCGATTTATGATATAATCCATCAACTGTCCATGAACCATAAACACTATCTAAATTTACATAGCTTAAACCACCCGGCTTAGAGTACACAGTCTTAAACTCAAAAACCGGAAAATCAAATCGTGTCGTATTCAAATGTGCATGATACCCTTTCTCCGGATTAACGACACTTGCATCATAATCACCCCATCCTACCGCAGAAACAGTACCATTAAGACTCTCATCCCATCCCGGGTGTACTTCTTCCTGTTCGGCATAATCACTATTAGGAACTAAATTCTCACCTCCCTTCATAGTGTCTTGAAGTGCATTTTCAATACCGCCCACCGAGAATTCCAATCCGTCCGGATCTACCAGCCGCCCGTCTGCTGTCAGTTCCAGCCCACTCACATTATGCTTAATCGCTCCTTTTGTCATCTCCCAGCCTTGTGTCTTATTCTGATCACCTACAAATATAGAAGAAGAGCCCAACACATCAATAGAAGCATTTTCCGCAAGCATGACCTGAGTAGCCACATTGACAAATTCATTAAAATTACTCCATTGCGCAGAATCAAAAACAATACCCGAGGTATGGGAAACTTTACAAACATAACTGTTGCCATCATAAATTACCGTATCCCGATACATGGCATCATTTACATAGTCAACTCCAGTTTGCCATATTCCACGGGGGCGAAGCAGGCTTCCATCCTTACCGTCTATTCCTTTCCTTACAAGCAGTTTCCAGTCAGCAGCATCTTCCGCCGGTTCCTGTTCCGTCGGATTCTCAGAAATACAAAGCCATGTACTTCCGTTATACACCACCTCATCATAATAATAGTAGGAACTTCCTGCTACATATTCACCTTTAAAACAGGGAACTGGCGTTTCTGTCACACCATCAGAAGATAATTGCCTGATTGTTCCTGTCAGATACACATTACACAGATAGGCACTATGTCCTTCCATATTGATACCAAACAGTTTCAGATTCGACAAATCTCCCAACTGCATCACAATGCAATCTTTTGTAATCTCCCAGTTATTGACTCCCGACAAATAACGTTTATAACTTTGTGTCTCATAACATGAGCACTGTCTGGAAAGATTCGTAAAATTGCCATAACAAACAAAATGCATCAATGCACACGGATGATGCGTCGTTCCGTCACGAAGCACATAAGCAAACGTAGCCTCATCCACTATCTCCGTAACCCGGAAATAAACCGTCTGAAAACCTGTCGCATCATTAAAGGTAGCCTTGCAAATATCATCGACTGCCACCGAGGCAACCTCCCCCGGCTCAAGTTTCAGCCTAATCCGGCAGTTCTCTTCATCCACAGAAGCGATAATGCCACCTCCCGAAGCATTCCAACGTTCCCCACTGACCACTTCGACCCGGTTATATCGCAACTCGTCCGATTCCAAAAAGCCACGAACACGCACATTATCAAATTCCGCATCACCAGAAGGAGAAATCAGCCATCCCAAAAACTTTTCAGCATAATCATAGGAAGAAACAGCACCGGAGAATGAAGCTTCCTTACCTACCAGTTTATCAAGAATATGCATGATTTGAGTAGTGACTTCCGTTGCGGTAAACGTATCGGTTGTCAATCCTCCCGTTACCGAAAGCCCTTGTTCTATAAGTAACCCGCCTAAGAGTTTAAGAAAATAATTGCTTTCATCCGGACGCAGCTTGCTGATGGCACGTTCATCAATTTCTTTCCGGGAACGCAAAGATGAAAACACATCATAATTGGTCGGAGTCTTTGTATCCCAAGTTTTCAACACTTCAACAATAGCCTGTTTAAAATTCTCGGCCACTACATACTTCAAATCATTCAGCCCTGTATCAATGCTTTTCTTCCAGCCCTTCCCTACCTTATTCGTACATTCGATAGTAGCGCCGGACAAATTATCGAGTTTACGTGAGATTCTCGTTATACGTGTATCCCTGTATCCCGTTTCACCGAAATACTCGTTACTCAACAATCGGACACGTTGCCCCGGAACGAGGGGTACCTGATTGGCATCCACGTAAATATAATCCATGTCACAACGATAAATAATCGTATCGACACTTCCCTTTTGCAGATAATCACGCACGGCGGCTTCATATTCCTTTTCAGCCTGTATATAATACTCATCGGGCATACTGATATTCCACAAGATGTATTCATTACCAGACGCAGGAATTATATGACCGCCCGGAATCTGTGTCCTCTCGTCAGGAAACGTCGTGATAATCTCAAATTCACGCGTACTACTATTATAGTTCACTTCAAAATCACGCCCGTTCAATTCACCACTCAGAAAACTGACATGTTTCACCAAACCGGGAAGTTCATAATCATTCGGATTAAAATTCAAATCCTTATCCTTGAAGTAATAAACTGTATACGGTCCATTCTCATTCTTCTTCTCAACATAGCGGACGTCAGACACTTTGCCGACACGCTTGGGGTAAATTTCGGAGAAAGCAGCTTCCTCCACCTGTTCATATAATCCATAATGAATATTTTGTTCTACATACTTTTGCCGCCCGGGAAGTTGTAACCGGGAAAAGCCATATTTACTCCGGTCGATATTGCGGGTACTGCCCAAAGGAATCAACCGGGTAAAGAATTTCACATCATTGCTATTTTCAGCAAGCGCCATCTTAGTCAGTCCTTGTCCGTAGCCAAGGCTTACTGCATCTCCACGTTCACAACGGGTCAAGTTTACGTGATGTCCGTCTATCCACCATTCCGTTTCAAAAGTCTCGGCAATCATGCCAAGAGCATCCCAACAATTCACGTTGCTGTATTCAATGTTTCGTTTGCCGTTGTCAACCGCTTCACCCACTTTCCATGTATCAGAGCCGTCGATACGATTCAAATTATCCACCACTTTCTGCAGATGGGCCGCCGCATTATTATCCAGTGAGAACTGGGATTCAAACTGTCCGTCTGTCAGATTCAACATCTTCACCCGTTCCGCATCATGCTCCGGTCCGTAGAAATGCATACTGTAACTGTACTCCAACGTACTATTCTGCTGTGGTCGATACTCGCTACGAATAGTAAAACGGATGCCCGCGACTTCCATATAATCATTGACCGAGAAAGTCAAAAGTTCAGGAGACGTAAAACTGACCGAAAGACTATTTTCTGACATCAGTTCATGACTCCAGGTACAGGAAGAAGAGGCAGGAGCGGTAAATTTCAAAATACCCTCTCCATCATAAATATTTAATTCCATAAGTCATTTCATTTTTTCAATTATTATACACTCGGAACCGGTTCCCGCAACTTAACTTTAAAGCGTGCAGCATACAAACCATCCTTTTCGAGGAAAGTCAGTTGATCATAACTGCTACATTCCTTATAATACATCCGGTAAGTCTTATCAATTTCCGGCAATCGTATTTGAAGCCATCCACTTTTGAGAAGATTGACAAAACCGGTATAACGCTCCAACCAGTTCTGTGTTGTCTCCGCTACGATAGCAAAATACAAAGTCACATCCCGCGCCTCGAATCTCGGCTGAGGCAATACTTCCGGCAATTCTTCGCCATCCCGTTCACGATAAACGACGGCAGGATAATCCTTCATGGAAGGCGGCTTGAGTAATGCCGAGTAGTTACTATAATCACCTTGCTTGTCCTCTGTAAGGAAAGCTCCATACTGTAGATACACATCCTGATTATTGATAAGCAATAATCCCTCTAAAATCTTTTCCATAATTATTTCATTTTAATTCCATCACGTTTCAATTCTGATATATCTGCCGCCATCTGTTCCAAATGGTAGCAATAGCCTGTATTGCGTACAATAGCAACCAATGAGTCCGATGCTTCGTACATAGAACGGCTGATGTCGAAAACAGTAGTATCTATGCTGCTCACATGATCCTGAACAGAGGTGAATAATCCTTCGAGTTTTGTTCCTTGCTCCTGAGACATGGTGGTGAAGGAGCCGGAACGACCGGACTGCTCGGAATTTTCTTCTTTCTCTTTTCCTTCCAAGTCGATACCGGCTTCAGAGAAGCTTTCTTTCATTGTTTCCCATGCAGTATTGTATTGTTGGCCTAATTCCATCACACGTTTCTTAAAATCAGACGCAGCCTTAGAATCAAGAGAATAATTATAATTTCCTTTATCCATGGACTGGAATAATTTACTCACAAGTTTATTCATCTCTTCCGTCAACATATTCCGAGCCAATGTCTTTTTAATAATATCCCCAATAGCTCCGTCTATATTTTGTGATAGCTTATCCAACGCATTATCAATTGAAGGATCTGTGAAGGAATCTACAATCATACCGGTTATATCGGAGAAAGAAAAACCCAATACAGTATCTTGTACTTCTTGATTAAACTCTGCGAGTTTCTCTTTACTTTCAGCCATAGCTTCTATGTACTCTCGCATCTGACTCGGGATATGCGCCCAAAGATTTGGAATTTCTCGGAGTTTCACTAACTGGTCATCGCTCATCTCCCCCCAAGTGGTAGTATTTATTCCTATTTGTCTTAATTCTGATTTATAGTCTTTGAGTGTACGATTCAAACGATAACCATATGAATGACTACCGACCGAAGAGCCTGCAGAACCAGCTTCTCCCAGCATTGTACGGCTAGCAGCAATCTGTTTACCGATATCTTCTGCGGTCTTCCTTATGTTACTGCCGAAGTTATTACCTCCCAACTTGTCCAATAAGCCGATCTGTTTATCTATCAAATCATCCATTGCCTCCATCCAGACACCATAACGAGCTACCATTCCGGCATCCATCTCTTTTTTCGCTCCTATCAATCCGGCAGTTACAGATATTACTTGTTCAGCTGCAGCCGCAATACCACCCACGAGTCCCCCATTAGCAAACCCATCCGCAATACTGCCAACAGCATCCAAAGCCATATCCAATCCTTCATCCAGTCCACCAAATGCTCCTTTCAAAGAGCCGACAACCTCGCTTGCAGTCTGCATCCGTCCTTGAAAAGTAGTAGCAAAATCCGCAGCTTTCTCTTTAGCTTCCTCTTCGCTACTCCCAAGTTTTTGATAATGTTTCACTAATGAATTCATCGTCTTCTCGTCTAATATTCCTTTTATAGACTTAGGCTTTTTACCTTGCTTCTCAAGGCCAGCAATAGTAGTTTCTAATTGTTCTTTTTCTTGTAGGCTCTGTTCATCATTCATTGTGGACAAAATTGCCAATCGTTCTTTTGCATATTTCAACATAATATCATTACGCTGCTGCTCTACATACTCATCCATCTCCAAGCCTTGAGTTGCTATTTCTTGACGCTGGAGTTCTATTTGCTCCGCATTATCCAGCACATCTAATTTAGAACGGTTCCTTTCTATATCTTTATCAGCTTCCCTGTTCTTATTGATGGATTCAATCATTTCCGGATCTTTATTTGCTCTTTTAACCAATTCATCATAGGTTTTGTCTATGTCTTTTAGACGCCTTTCTAAAGTTGATGCTGAATGGGAGTTTATTTCGTCCTGCAAGTCTCTCACACCTTGTTTTTCATTTTCATTAATCCTATTTTGTTGCTCTTTCGTTCTTTTATTCTCTATAGCACGTTGTTCATTAGCCTGATTTTTAACTATGTCCTCGACAGTTTTATCTACCTTAATACCTTTTTTCCTCGCCTCTTTAATCGCCTGAATACGATCATTCTCTTCTCTATCAATCCTATCTAACTCCAATTGATGATTTAATTCCTCCTGCTCTCTTTCTTTTTTAGCTTCATCCCCAATAGCAGCAATAGTCATTGCTGTTATTTTTCTTCTTGCTTTAAGTTCCGCCTGTCCGAGTTGTTCTATAAATGAAGTTTGTTCTTCCGGTGTAACTGTACGGATATTAGCGCCAGTTATTTTATCTAGTTTAGATTGTTCCGCATTTATCTGAGCCATCAGTTTATTATATTCCCCCCTACTTGTGACCTTTGATAAAGCTTCCTTTTTTCTTTTTATACTTGCTTCAATAGCTTCTATTGATCCTTTCACTACTGTATCAGCCGCCTTAATATCTGCTTTTTTCAGTGTTTCCGCACTTTGATTAGAAAAAGCGAGACTTTGGGTTATATACTTCGTGCCCTCTCCTTCTTGTGCTTTAGCTTTTTCTATAGCTTTACTTTTATCAGAATTGTCTACCTCATAAGACATAGCCGGTCCAAACATTCCTTGTGAAACAAATACAGTCTTCTTATCAGGCATACTTTCAGCCTCCATCATTGCAATCATAGATGCTTTATACTTTTCCGAAGCCAATTCCATAGCTGCTACCGCTTTAGCTCTCAATTCAATACTTTCTATAAAAGCATCTTTTTGACTATTAAAAAGATTTTCGGCATCAGCTACACTCGTTATAGATACCCCCAATTGTTTGAAAGCCTCTTGATTCTCATCAATATATTTTTGTTTATCTTCTAGAGATTCTCCCAGAGCTTCATATTCACCACTCATTTTATGGAAATTCGCAACTGTAGAAGCAGACATATCTGCGACTTTACTTCTGAATGCTTCATTTGCCTTAGCAGCTTCGGCTTGCGAAGTCGTGTAATTATCCCATAGCAGAACTAACCCCGTAATGACAACAGAAAGTCCTAAAGTTAATGTAGCCATCAATGCTTGTGCAGCAACTGTCGAAATGCCCAAAGAAGTGGCAAGTGCCATATTTGCCGCAGTAAGTACCTGTTTTGCTCGTGACAAAAGAAGAGTATTAGCGACTCCTGCGCCATTCAAGACATTTGCTATCTGCTGTAAAGAATTGGTAATTGAAATCATTGTTTGTAGCTTAGTTTGAATTTGCGTCAGTCGAGACTGCTCTATCCCCAACAGAGATGCCGTATTAATAGCTACATTCATTCCAGAACTCATCAATTTCAAATCCTCTCTTACCGCTTTCAAATTTGAGAGTTTACCATCATCAGGAGATACTGAAGACGAAATATCTGCATTACTCTTTACTGCCGCCAATTGAGCAGTCAAGCCTGCCAACTCACTTTTCAAATTTCCAATTTCAGAACGTAGTACAATTATCATTGCTAGATTTTCCGTTTGGTCTATTTTTGCACTCATTGCCCGCTCAAAAACTTTCTGCATTGAAAGCAAACTGTTCTCTAATTTTTGGATCTCTTCATTCAGGTTAATGACTGATGAACTCAAATCATTAACTTTATCAGTAGTGCCTTGTATATTTTGCAAGGTATTACTATTCATAATGTTTTCTAAATCGATTGTTCCCATGTACTTGATATTGTTTAATATTACATCATTTATTCAATTAAAGCAACACAAACATACCATAGGAAAACCTATAACACAAATAAGTCTGTAACGCCTACATATATATATGTAAGCGTTACAGACTTATTATCAATAAAGAATGATTTATCAACTAGTATTGAATAGTAGTCAGAACTCCATTCTTAAAGTATAAATAACAACTTGAGGAGTATACCCATTGTTCTGTTGTTCCATCCGCACCAGACATTACATTTACTGATTTTGGAGCACCCCAAGATTCACGACACATAGCCTTGCTCCATCCGGTACGTACTTGATTCCTTATTATGAGATCTGCATTAACCTTACCATATTTTCGAGCCAAAGTTGCTTCCTTTTGTAAGCGAACTTTATACATTTCAGGAGTATCCAATTCTTCTAATCCTATTTCAAGAGTAAGATTTACATAAAAGTTACCATACTTATCGTGATGTAATAACAGCAAAATGTAATACCGATTCCCATCCTCAATACTTATGTCTGTACACTTTAGATGCGTCCCCTTAGGAATATCCTCATATTTCCCTGTACCAATTTTGGGCAAACTGGCATCATCTTTATTAATGATTAGGTCCTTACCAACATATTTCTGTTTCAGTTTTTCGATATATCCAGTATTAATAAAAGTTTCGAAAAACTTAACTAAAGAACTAAAATCATAATATACAGTATCATAAGGAGCATCTTTCATGATAAGTTCATAAGAATAATTTAAACCGGATTTCTTAGGACTATTCTTTGGATCTTCAATCAGACGGTTCACATAATAGTATTTACCTACAACAGATTCATAAGCTGAGCCACATTGCCCTTCTCCCACCGTAAACTTATACACTATAGAGTCAGGCAAATACCTCATATTCTTATTCTTAAGTACTAATGCAAAATACTCAAACTTAGGCATTGTAGTAATACCTAAATACACCCCTGTTTTTTTATAATCAGCATCATCATTCAAATACAAAGTCTGTCCCACCTGACTACGAAAGTTCTCCCAACAAATATTCTTTAAACTATCATAAGGAGCAACAACTTCTTGTTCAGGAGTCTCTTCCTGAATCGTTTTTATCTTCGATATTTGAGCTATTGCTACATTATTAAAAACAAACAATAGCATGAACAATACCAGTTTTGCTATAAAAAACTCACACTTGCTATTCATTACTGATAGGTTTACTGCTTTACAAAAATCTCAGAATATCCATCTTCATCAACTAAAGTCATTTTAGTACCTTCAATTGTTCCATTCTCTTTATATCCATCGAACCAAGTTATTGAAACAGATGGAGCAGCATACTCATATTTTCCATTAGCCGTAAAACGACTTTCATCTTCTCCATGCAGTTTTTCTACCAATTCCACCGAACACTCTCCATTCGTATGAAATTGTATAGTACGAGAGCATTCGTCGAAACCCGAAACGTCCTCATTACATACCCAAGTTGTGTCAGACAAGGCATCTTTGTCATCATCATCCTTACAAGAAGAAAAAGTAATTGCGATAACAGCTATCGCCAAGAATAAATAGTTTTTCATATTGGTTGCTATTTTAGTTAATAAATTGTTTTGTTATAGATAGCACAAAGATAAAGAAAGATTCAGAAATAATTCCTTATATTCAAGAAAAATCAATTGATAAAAAAACATCACTATTATTCTTATCTATATTTTTAGGAAAAGCCATACATGAAATTAGTTAATTTCCTTTGGTATAGGATTTTTCTTCATTTAAATTTGGCGAAAGAGAACAACGAGACTATTATTGAATCACCTTAAACAAATTACCAATTATGATGAAAATAGATTTATACACCAAACTCATCTTGGCAGTTATTGCTATTTCACTGTCGATAATAGCATATCGAAACATCGAGTTTATACCTTCTGCTTGTGCACATTCTATGAACATGACTCCCCAGACACCCTTAGACGTGAATATTGTTTCGGTTTCTCATAATGGAATAGATGTAAATGTGAATAATAAAATTCAAATAGATACTCCGGCGGATTAAACGTAAATGTGAAAAATTATAGAGAGTTCAAGTAAGATTTATCAATGACAGCAACTCACAAAAAAGCAAAAAGAAACCGGTGCTGATTAAAGAAATTGACACATCAGCTCCGGTCTTTTTATAAAACCAGTCCTTATGTAGAAGTTACTGGCGACGGATAAACGGTGTAAATGTAAGCCATTAACTTTATCAGTAGTACCTTGTATATTTTGCAAGGTACTACTTGTTCATAATGTTTTCCAAATCGATTATTCCCATATACTTGATATTGTTTAATTTTACATCATTACTGACGTTCACTGCTTTACAAAGATCTCAGAATATCCATCCTCATCAACCAAAGTCATTTTAGTACCTTCAATTGTTCCATTCTCTTTATATCCATCAGACCAAGTTATTGATACAGAAGGATCTGCATACTTATATTTTCCACTAGCCGCAGAACGACTTTCATCTTCTCCATGCAGTTTTTCTACCAATTCCACCGAGCATTCTCCATTCGTATGAAATTGTATAGTACGAGAACATTCGTCGAAACCCGAAACGTCGTCTTCATTACATACCCAAGTTGTACCAGACAATGCATCTTTGTCATCATCATCCTTACAAGAGGAAAAAGTAATTGCGATAACAGCTATCGCCAAGAATAAATAGTTTTTCATGCCTTATAACCATTTTAGTTAGAACTTGTTTTGTTATCTGTAATGCAAAAGTAGTCAAATATTATATAACAAAAAGCTTTATTCAAAATATTCTATTGAGAAATGTACAACATTGACGATGGGTAAATTAAAAGAAAAGCTTCCAACCCGTGGAAGCTCTCTTACTTGTCAAAGTGACAGCCTCATGTCAATGAAGCTGAAATATGACTTCCATAACAATTTTTTTTAGCTTTATGATGATAATTCAGTTATTTATTCATACTTTTGTGATTAAGTATTAGGTAGGGGACAACACACGAACTAACCATTATTCAACAAATATATGAAGTATGAATTTATAGGAAACAGTTATAAAAAGAGAGTGATAGATGTAAATCGAATTTACGACGAGCACTCAAAAGAAGGTTTGACCAACAGAGAGATTTTTAGAAAATTCATTTATCCTATCTATCGTATCTCTGAGAAGACTTTTTACAATTGTCTCAACGCAAGTGCAAGATTCCCGAATACGGAGAAGGATTCCAAGTAAAAAAAAGACCAGAGCTGATTAAAGAGATTGACATATCAGCTCCGGTCTTCTTATAAAACCAATCCTTATGCAGGAGTTACTGCCGGCGGATAAATGGCGTAACCGGCACCACCGTCAGCAGGGGCCAGCACTTCCAATTCGCACTCGATAGCCAGCACCTCGCTACCATTGATATTACCGGAAAGCTTAGCGGAAAGGCTACCATTGAAGACACGGATAGTATGACCGCTTGCACATTTGATGTCCGCAACGCCAACCAAATCTTCTACCGTTGCCGGTGGAGTATATGTACCGTCAGCAGCAACAGTACCTCCCATCACATCCTTGCAATGCGCACCGTCAAGCTGGATAAGCTTGAAAGTAATCACGTTCGTACCATTGTTTTTGGTAATCACTTTCACCGGACCACCTTTCACCTGAGCGGCATTGATTTTCACCTTTTCAGGTTTATCTCCGCCCCACGCCAGACCTTCTTCACTAATGTAACCCAATACTTTTTCACCAAACTTAAACTGGTCTAATCCATATGTAAGACCATCATTTACTTGTGCCATAATTTTAATTTGTTTTTAGTTAATAAAATAAGTAATCATTCAATCCTTCAATCAAGCATTTGCAGGAGAGCTTGCGGGCGGACAGATAGTATATCCGGCCCCACCGTCAGCAGCAGCCATTATCTCCAGTTCGCATTCGATAGCCAGAACCTCGCTACCATTGATATTACCGGAAAGTTTGGCAGACAGACTACCTTTACTGATACGAATAGTATGTCCACTACTGCAAACGATTTCGGCAGGACCTTCCAATGTTACTGCAACAGGCGGTGTGTACGTACCATTAGCTTCTGTCTTTCCACCCATCACCGCTTCGCAATGAGGACCGTCAAGCTGAATAAGCTTAAACGTAATCACATTAGTGCCGTTGTTCTTGGTAATGATCTTCACCGGTCCGGATTTCACCTGAGCAGCATTAATCTTCACCTTCTCGGGTTTGTCACCTCCCCAAGCCAAACCTTCCTCACTAATGTAACCTAATACTTGATTGTTGAATTTAAACTGGTCCAACCCAAAAGTCAGACCGTCATTAATTTGTGCCATAATAAATCTATTTTTTAGTTATTAATAAAAACGACAGTGCAAACATACAGGGATGAGAAGTGGAAAACAAATAACAGTATAACGCTTGCATAAATGTATGTAAGCATTGCACAAGTCTCATTTTTTCTATTATAATATAATTATTTTTCCATATCTTTATAACACCAAAGACAAGGAATTGAAATAAAAGAATAGAAACCTCAAAAAATTAGATTATGAAAAACGAAATGAAAGGCAAAAGCTACGAGGAGAGAGTAAAAGACGTAAATCGAATTTATGACAAGTACTCACGGTCAGGTTTATCCAACAGAGAAATTCTTAGACGGTATAATACCCAATCTATCATATCTCAGAGAAAACATTCTATAACTACCTCAACGCAATCACTAAATTCCCGGATTACGATGTCTAGCAAAAAAGGAAGTTCTGCGTTTATGAATATAATTCATTTACACAGAACTTCCTTTTTTAATTTCATTCAACAAAACAAACTGTTACTTTTCTTTACTTTTACTATCAAGACAAAAGAAAAAATAATAGCCGAGCATTTTCCAAAGTATATCCAAAATGACTGCCATCCGGTCGGTCCTCTTGTCATAAGAGAAACCGACTGGTGCGTGGAAGAATCACGAAACCGGAGCAACTCCTCTTCCAACCGTAAATACTCCCGTTGTAAACTGTCACAAGTAGCTGTCAGATACAAGGTATCCCCTTTTGCTTTAGTGATGTTTATTGTGGCACGATCACTCTGGTACATATATCCGGCTCCAACCGGAAGAGATTCAATCTGTGGTATTATCAATTTGAGTTTTGCCCGGCTTGGCGGCACGGGCATGAGTGCCAGTTCCACCCTTTTTCTTGACCAAAGACTGTCGCCCTGATAATCTGACTGTACTTGCAAGTTCTGCTGACTCCTGCAACTCATGCCGCATAGGACAATCATCCCAATAGCAACAATCCGTAGCTTTGAGTACCGCTTTCTCAAACCGCTCCACAATCTGATATAATTTTCTGTTTTCATCTTTGATATGAGTTAAAGTTGTACATACATCATTGTACATCACCTGATAAATATCATGTACTTCCTTCTTTTTTTTAGCACGATAGAGATTACGGCTAAACATCCAAGTTACGATTGAGCCTATTCCGGCCGGGAATAGCATAGCCAATATTTGCATGAACATATCCATCGTTCCCTATCCGTTAAAGTAAATCCCAACCGGCTTCAACATCAGCCATAACAGCCGGTACTCCATTCTCCACCCGACTCATTGCTCCGGCCAGCGAACACATGAGATGACGATCATAAACATCAATCCGCCGGTCGGGGTCGATGCCCGCTATCTTCGCGACAGTAGTAATATAGCCTTTCGTATCGTTCTCCGAAGGTGGAGCCCATCGGCTCACCATCGTACGGATAGTATAGCAATGATGCAACAACGAATAATTACGTAGTAACTTCAACATGGCTCTATAGCCATATGCCATCGTTTTGAACTGTTTGAATGCAAAATCCGTTGAGGGAATTATTTCTCCCTGCCACCGTGTACCATCATGACGAATGTTACCCGGATTATTATTTCTCAATCCTCTAGTCATATGATTCTATTTTAGGTTTATATTTATTCATCTTTTGATAATCTGGTCTGAAAAAAGTCAAGCGCCTGCTTACCTTTGCGGTAATTCCTACGTGCTTTTTTCTGTGCCTCTTTCGCATCCACATACCTTGGTGCATCTGCCGCCATTAGCAGTAACATGGGATATGAGATATTCCACATAATATAGTGAGGCGTCCAACCTGTAGCAGAAGCTATCTGCCAAATTAATCCGAACGGGCTATGAGGGCCTTCCGTATGTCCCTTTAACTCCCTGTTGTTCCATGGCTCAAACGGCGAGTCATCACATTCATCATCTGCGCCGATTTGATAGTAGTCGAGAAAGACTTTATGTCCAGCAAAAGCAATAGCTGCAACATGGCTTCCTGCAAATAGGCCGGATGCACACGCCAACGCAACCACCAAGCTACTACTTTATTAAACACTCGCCCTGTGATATAACCGCTGACGATGGCGCAGGCCACCAATTCACTGATTTCCTTGCCACGCTCAGCAACAAACTCCATGTTCTGGTCAAACGTATATTCCCGCATTTCATCGACCGACACCCCCAGACTCAAATACTTACGGGAAATCCGGATAAGTCCACCTAGTGCGGGGGTACGCATGGTAATCCCACACCGCTTTCGCTTTGTCATGAAACGTAAAGGACGAACAGGGATAGAGATTCCCATATCCAGCAGAAGTCCGGAAGCTCGAAGTTCTGCTTTCTGTTTCATTGTAGTTGTTTCTTCATTCATCATTACATACATTTATGTTATTAATTCAAATACGGATGCAAACATAAGGGTCACCCTTGGCAATCGGCAAATTATAATGCAACAGTTACATAGAACTATGCAGGCACTTCACACTTATTTTTCTATCCACACATAAATACCCTAATTTGCAGATATTATTTAGTATCCATATTATCATTAATTTCTTGAATCATGAAAAAAGAACTTTATCAGGCAATGGTGAGCCGCTTACGAGAAATCACCAATGAAAATATCCAAGAGTGTGTTTTCAAAGATTTCGGATTATGGAAACCGGAGATCTTGAACGAGGCAAGTGACATATCAAATAAAAGACCTGCCATATACATTGAATTTCTACCTATTGCCTGGAAAGCTCCATGCGGTGGTGTACAGAATGGAAATGTACAGATACGATTGCATATCATAGGTACAGAATCTAACGAACTGGAAAACAGCCTGCAATTACTGGATTTGGCGGAAACAGTAAAAGAACACATCGTGCATTGGCAGGACTCAAGCTATGGAAGAATCATTTGTGTAGAAAGTGCGGTCAATCATGAACAAGCATTGAAAGAATGTACAGAGACGTTTCAGATTACCATTCGGCAATAGATAAACTAAAATACTGTTGCAGATATACACTGCAAAACTTATAAATAATATCTGCAGCAGTTATTTTCACTTTTTCCATCGCATCAATTATTCCCTATGTCGTTCTGATAAATAAAACGGATTTTGTTATATTATCCCAGGGCAAACGCTCAATAAGTATTACATCTTATCATATTCTATATTCTTTCAATA